>JBLNBN010000042.1:0-57405 GCA_050260015.1 Chloroflexota bacterium
GCTAAGACAGGAACTGCGGATAGAAGGAGAGAAATGAATATTTACCGCCGCGTCGGAGCTATTATGGCCGTAGCCTGCATGCATGCCTATATAGTCGCATATTTTATATTCCAGGTCGCACCCGCCTATAGTGTTTGACCCCTGAAAAAGTCCTATGGAAAAAATATAATCCGGATCGTCTACCCGCTTATTTTCTATCTTTGGAGCTTCAAGAAGTTCGGATTCATTATAGTCATATTCAAAAAATTCGATATCGCTCTTGTTTATGGCGCTTCGCGTCGGATTGCCGCCTTCTCTCAACACTATTACGTTAACCGAAGCGCTGTCGACGCCGTCGATCTTGCCATAAATGCGTTCGCCGCTTTTTTTCTGAACAATATCGCGCGCGTTAGCAAGAGATGCGCTAAATATGAATAACAATATATAAGGTATAATTTTCATAATTGTTTCCTTTACAATCGGAACCACTTGCCGATCGATATTATAAGCATTTGAACGGTTTTAGGCTTGATATATACTCCGTCTATATTTCTACCCTCGGCATGAAGCATAACGCCGGCCTGAAAAGCGAACCCGTTGTCAAACCGATGGCCGTAGGCTACCCCCCAGCCATAAGTAAATACTAATTGATCCCTGGCCTGGATACTTATGTATGGGCTGTTAATCGACTTTTCCAGGTGAATGTTCAATGCGGCGTCCGCTCCAAATAGTCCTAAACCAATTTGCGCGCCGACGTGATCGAATAACTTTTGTTCCACGTCAAATCCTACAAAACCTCCCGCCTGTAAAAAGCCCAGGGTTCCAATCGTGGTAGGTTCTCCGAAAATTTGAGAGTCAATAATATTCCTTATTCTTTTATCCTGGGATTCGTAATCATAATTATATACGAAGTATTCAATATCGTTCTTGGCAATGCTTACTGTATCTGTAAGGACGTCTTTTTTACTTACTAATACCTTAAGGTTGCTATCGTACTCATTTAAGATTTTACCGACAATTATTTCCTTATTTTTCTTTTTAATAAGGTCGCTTTCAAGCTTTAAAGTATGCATTAATTTCTTCTTTTTCGCATCGCCCCATGGGTCGTTCCAAGCGTCCGCTTTAGCGGTGTCGCCTGTTTCCGCAGCCGAGTAAAGAGGCGCGTAAAGGAAGAAAAAGGAGATAATAACTTTTAGATATTTCATTCAGGAATCCTAAGTTAAGATAATTTATTTGTAAAATGCTCCCTAAACAAAAACAATATTGATTTGCTTAGCGATCGAAAAAGAATAATCTGGTAGCGCTACCAAAGCGTAAAATATCCTCCAAAGGAAATTATTATTCTTTGAAATGCGTTAGGCTTGCTTGAACCAGGTCCGGCCAACGACATGGTCCCGCCCTCGCAATAAAGGTTGTACCCTATTTGACATGTAGACCCATCAAGCCGATATGTGAAAACGGGACCCGCGCCGACTGAGTTAATTAAGAAAAGGAATTGTCCCCTGGCCTCGAGACCTATGCTGGAGCTATTGAGGGATTTACCAAAATGATAATTAAGAGAGACGTCCGCTCCCACCAAGCCTAAACCGACTTGAAGTCCTAAATGATCGGCAAGCGCAATCTCCATATCAGCGCCGAATAAACCGCCGGCCTGTAAAAAGCCTATAGTCATGATAGCGTTGGGCGCTTTTTCCTCCGCGTTAAGCGTTAAGGATGCGACGGATGTGTCAACCTGAAAATAGTCATATTCATAGAAATATACGTCGGCCTTCGGGATCGAAAATGAATTATCGCCGCCCCCGATTTTTTTGACGTTTACGTAGAGGTTTAAGCTGTCATCCTTTTCAATAGTGCAGCGGATGCGTTCTTGACTTTTCTTTTGGACCAAGTCCCTCATGTACTTTTTGCCGGCTTGTTCTCCCCAGGGATGTTCCCATCGGTCGGGCGATGTCGTATCCCCTTCGGCGGCGGCATATAACGGAATAGCGAAACTGAGGAGAGTAATTATTATATAAGTCTTTTTCATATTTACTCGTAGTTTATAATTTATATTCTTATTCTATAATTCGCACCAAGCGTCAGCATATCGGGATAATAGCACTCGAGCGGCTCGGCTATAGGAGCGGTGGTAAATACTCTACGTTCAAGAGAGATATCAAAATTCTCGTCGAGCCGATAATACATGCTTACTCCCATGTCGGTAATGCCCGCTTCGGAAGTTGTTATTATACCAAAATGGAAAGCGACGCGGAAATTGGAATTGTACTTCATTAGGTAGGTCTTAAAAACTACTGACTCTCCATAGGAATAATAACTGTCGCCGGATTTCTTAAAGGAGTTTGGAGCGCTATTTTTTATTTTGTCAAGGCAGTCGTCCGCGACCTTGCTTTTGGAGTACCACCTAAAACCTTGGACCTGCAGTGAAAAATAATTATTTCGCGTTATTGGGATCTCTATTCCCAAGGTATATACCGATCCGGAGTTAAAGTACTTATCCCAGGCATCCGAAGGCCGCCCTATTATAAAGCTGGAACCTAAGCCGCCGCTCACTATTATTCCGTAATCTTTCACTTCCGGGCTTGATGAAGAAGAAGAATCCTCCCAGGGGTCGGACTTAGTCGTGTCGCCTTCGGCGGCGAGGAGAGGCATGGCAAGGAATAGATAAGCAAGAAAAAAGATAAACCGTTCCATAGATACATTAACTCCTGTCTCTATTTACGTTAGGCTTGATTTCATATATAACTTAACAAAAATAAAATTAAATTCCCAAAAAATAATTTAAATTCAAGTAATTTTTTTACTTTTCAAGCGCGCCTCCATTATTTTCCAATATACTCTCTGGGCAATTCCGGCAAGGAAAAGCCGTCTAAATTAATCATTGATTAGTCTTGCATGAACATGAATAAATTTCTTCTTGTTTCGAACCTACTTCTCCTCGTCGCGGTGGTCTTCCTTGCGGCGCGCTACCATGCCGCGCGCGATCTCTACGCCGCGCTCGCGGGCGGGAAAAAGCCCCCCGCCCAGGCAAAGCCTGTCGAGCCCGATTGCCGCTACGCGCTAAAGGCGTTCGATTTCCACTTTAAAAAGGAAACGGATAATCCTAATATCGTCATGTTCGGGAACTCGCTGATACGGCGCGGGGACTGGCCGAAGCTGCTGGGGCGCGGGGACGTGATAAACCGAGGAATAGGCGGGGACGTTATGCGCTGCCTGGCCGCACGCGCCGTTTACTTAATGAACATAAAAGCGAAAGCGTGGATAATTGAAGGAGGAATAAACGATCTGCCTGCGCGAAAGCCGGCGGAAATATTCGATTATTATAAGCAAATTGTGGAATTCGCGCGTAGGCTCGGCGCCAGGCCAATTCTAAGCCTTGTTTTGCGCGTCTCGCCGAAGGCCGAGCATTACTTCCCCTTCCGACGGGATTACGTCCGGATAAATAAACTCGTCGACGAGCTAAACGCCGCGCTCCGCCGATACGCTGACGAGGAGGGCGTCGACATTATCGATCCGAACATGAAATTGACAGGGACTGGCGGCTTGCTTCGCGACGAATGCACTACGGACGGAGTCCACCTGACCGCAAAGGGATACGAGCTTTGGGCTGGGCAAATCAAGGCTGCGCTCGACTCGCTCAGGATTTAGTTATTTAGATTTGGAGCTCATGCAGGGGCATATCTCTTTCCGCGTCTCGTCGGATATATTTATATCCTCGAAAGGCTTAAACGTTTTCACGAGTTTCTTCACGTTCTCGTAGCCTTTATTGACCCCGTCGGTGTTTTCGATCCAGTAATCGTAGGCCTGCGCGTTAGTTATCCTGCAGAATTGCATCAGGATAGCGGCCGAGACGTAGCCGGACTGGTGCCAGCCGTTCCAGCAGTGGAGGTAGAGCGGCCCCTTGGCGGGGTTGTTAATAGTTTCCGCGACTTTCTGCATTATCTTGCGCATGCTCGCGCGGTCGCTGCCGGAGAGCTGCGAGTAGCGAAGCGTGTCCCCGCCCCCGATAATTTCCTTTTTCGCCGTATTGAAGTTTGTGGAGTAAAGATAGACAGCCTCGGAAAAGCCCTGCTTTGCGAGGTTTTCCAGCCCATCCTCGGGCAGCGGGTTGTGGTTATTTCGCTTGTCGGTCTTATGGAAAAAGTTGTTCGCGCCGCCGCGGTAGGCAACGCCGAAGAGGACGGTGCGCAAATTCCGCGTGCCGTAGAGCGAATCGAAGCCGTTCCCGTGGTTGTCGGTTATCTTCTCGTCGGCGCAGGTCTTGCCGTATTTCTCCTTGTAATAAATGAACTTATCCGGTTGCGCGGAGCTGGCGGCGAAGCTCGAAGCGATAGAAAATGAGAGGAACAGAACGGCGATTTTATAAGCGGAATTTATAGCCATAATAATACCTGGATTGCACAACTTAACCATGAAAGAAGAAGTAACGAAATGCAATATGGGAAATTTCTTTGGGATGAGCAAAAGGGAAGACTAAATGTAGCCGGACGCTGAGCCCTTTAGCCGGTCGCTGAGCCTGTCGAAGCGGCCGGCGTGTTAATTTGCCGTACCCTTCGACGGGGCTCAGGGTACGGCGGCGCCGCGAGGGGGAGAGGGGGCAGTAGGAGCGCTTCTATAGACATTCGAATCCTTCGGATTCGTTTAGGGCGGAGAGATACGGATTTAAATGCGTTAGCGCCAGCGGAACTTTTTCGCACAAGTCCTTTAGATTCCTCTTCACTTCGTTCATCGGAATGACAGACTCTTCAATTTCATGCGTTTAACGCGTTTATTTTTATTTTTTTGTTTCTGCTAATCAGTTTAATCATATAAATCAGCTTAATCCAGGTTCAGACAATTGGCTTCCCGATCGGGGTCGGGAATGACCGAGCCATAAATTCCCGATCGCTTACGCATAATTCCCAAACAGCGCGCCCGGCAAATTATCACAGTATCTTGTTTTTTATGGCGTATTGAGTTAAATCAGCATTATTCCTAAGTTGCAGCTTTTTCAGGAGATTAGTTCTATGGTTGCTTACCGTGGCCTTGCTCAGGAAGAGCTTTGAAGATATATCGGTTAGCGAATCGCCGTTGGCTATGTGGCATAGCACTTGAAATTCTCTTGGAGTTAGCTTGTCCCCTTCAAACTTCCTCTGCCTCGAGAACATACTTTGAGCGAGATTTTCCGCAAGCGACGGAGTGATATACAGCCGGCCCTGGAGAATTGCGCGGATAGCCCTGATTATTTCCTCCGGCCTGGCCTCTTTATTCAAGTAACCCGATATGCCCAGATTGAATAGCCGCTTGGCGTAAAGTTCCTCGGGGTTCATCGTAATTATTAATATTGGGGGGACGCTTCGCATATTCTTTAATTGAGATAGGATATCAAAAACGTCTCTTCCGGGCATTCCTATATCAAGAATAATCAGATCGAATGTCCCCTTGACGATCTTTTCGAGGAAGTCGTCCCCGTCTTCCGCTTCCTCGGCGACGACGAGATCCGGCTCGTCCTCGATTATCATCTTTAAGCCTTTGCGGACGATTGCATGGTCGTCGGCAACAATGATCCGGTACATGATCCCTCCATCGATATACTTTTTTTCTTAGCGTTAATATTATATCTGGATTCGCTAAAATACTAAAATTAGGAATACTTTAGGCGCCCGGGGCCCCGAAGCTGTATCGGAGCCCCAAGCCAAATCAGCATAGAATTAGTAACCAAGCAGTATCGGGTAATCGGAAACCTGTATTTGATTAATAGTTCCGTCGGACTCTCTTCGCGCGGCCAGCTCGGCGTCGATCGCTCCCCTTCTCCTTATCAGGATCATAGACCAATCGTGCGGCGGGATCATAACATGATAGCAGAACCGAACTTCGTATTCTTCCGTTATGTACGTATAGTGCTCGACAATCAGTATCTCGGGATACGTGTGAAAAAGTTTATCCGGTACGCCGAAGATTGATTGATATTTATTATTCCGCGAGATTAACCAGTTTTTAAACTCGTTCCTTTTAAGCAAAGGCGTTTCAACCGGGCTATTCTCCCAATTATAGAGTTCGACTTCAAGCGGCAGGGTTCGGACCTTGCCCGCGTGCTCGGCTCGTACGGCGACGGTATATTTCTTTATCGCCGCGTTCGCATTTGGCCGGATAATTATATCCGCGACGCGGGACGCATTGTCCAGCGTAGTTTTCGACAAAGAAGCGTTCAGCGCCGGGTCGGCTTCTATACGCAATTTAACGCTTCCTGAAAAACCGGAACCCGTAGTGATATAGACGATAAAGATACCTCCGCCCTCGGGATAGCTCCTTATATAGCTGTACTTAGCATATAATTCGTAGGTGTCCTTGTCCTTATCTTTATCCTTATTGTCCGGATCGATGGGATTGTCGTCCCGGCGGCAACCCATAAATACCAGGGAAAGCGCTGAAACCAGGAATATTAAGTTGATGATATTCCTTTTGTTCGGATTATTTCTTATCGCGTTTTGCATCGTATGTCTCCTTTAATTTATTATAGATCGGTCTATCAACTACTTGCCCGGGATAATCACAGGCTTTACGTATGCTCTTTCCTGGGTTTGAACTTTCAGCAAATAAAACCCCGGAGAAACAGTTGATATCCCCGCTTCAATTGTAAATTCTGAAATTTGCCTGTATGCTAGGGCGCTTATTTTAGAGCCATGTATGTCATATAATTCTATGCTAATTGGCCGAGCGGAGCCAACAGGGAGCTCCACCCGGATATCCCCGTAAGCCGGATTGGGGGCTATCGCTATCTCGCCCGACGGATAGCCGCCACGGTCGCCGGCGCTGGAGCTGCCGCGTCTCCGGTATAGATTATTCGAGCCGGAAGCGTACATGTATCCGTCGTTAGAGAAAATTATTTCGGAGATATATTCATTTTCAGGTATTCCCTGGTTAAAATCCGTCCATGTTATTCCATTATCTACGCTTTTGAGTATGCCGGCGCTCCATCCGATCGCATAGAGAGATTTCTGGAAAGGATCGTATGTTATTTGCGTTATATCCAGGTATGCGGGGTAGGTAGCGAGCCTTTGCCAGTCGGATCCGTTGGGCGAGCGGAAGACTCCAGTATTTTGATCGTTGTAAAAGGTATTTGCGATTATTACCGAGTCCCCTTCTACTACGCAAGAGATGTGCAACGTATCCTCTATGCCGTTAGCCTTTTCCCATGTCATCCCCTTATCCGTCGAGAACATAAGCCCCCGATCGGCAGAAGCGATCAATAAATCGTCGCTAACTGCTTTTACCATGAACGACCACGACGAATCAAATGGCGGCGTTCTATTAATCCAATTTACTCCGCTATTTGAGCTGAAAAGTAATTTAGGGTGCGCGTCTTTAATAAAAGTTGCCAGGTATAGGTTATCCTCTTCGTCAATTTCAATAATCTCGGCCATACGGGTCTCTTTAATCAAATCCCAGTACTGCCCCTTATCCGTCGAGCGGAACAGTCCCTCGGCCCCGCCGGCGTAGAGCGCGCCCTTGCTGTCCTCCGCGAAATACATTACGAGATGCGCCAGGGCGCTTTCGCTCTCGGCCGGTATCCAATTCTCGCCCCCGTCCGAGGACCAATTAATGCCCTGCCCCGTCCCCATGAGCAGTATCCCGTCATCGGTTGAGTAAAGCGAATAGGCTACGCTGCCTTCAGGAGAGTTGATTCTTTCCCAGGCGTCCGCGGCAAATGATTTGGTTCCGCAAAGGATAGCGAGGGCGAACACCGCGTAGAAATATGTAATTAGTTTTTTCATTGAATTATCCGTTTATTTATTTTTAAAAGAGAAATTAACTTTATGACTTACCTGGATATTACAAATCCTCTTGTTATTATTTCGTTCGAGCTTTCAGCTTTTAAGAAGTAAACTCCTTCGGGTAGCGAGCGTAGTTCTATTCGTCCTGGGTTTTGCGTTACAAGAACGGGAACGCCGTTGGCGTTATAAATAGTGACCGTTGTTGGTTCATCCTTCCGCCAATTTAGAGCGACGTAATCGGCGGCGGGATTTGGAAAGAGTATGAAATTACTAAGCGTTTCGCGCTCGTCCGCGCCGGCGTCGCTAAGGCGGACTATGGCCTGCGCCCACCCCGAAGGTTTAGATTTATCCGAGGCGGCAGGCCAGTATTCCCACCTGTCCTGCGTATTGGTTACCTCCAGGCAGATACCGAACGCTATGGAGTCTTTCTTCTCCAACCCGATAGTCGTAAAAGGGATAGTTATTTCGACGGTATCCCTGAAATCATTATCGGTAAAATTATTCGCTTTCCAATCCTTTTGCTCGGCGAGACAAGTCGTGTAATCGCCATACTTGCCTTTCGAATAGCAGTCGGTGGCCGAAACGTGGAACCACCAATCGTCGGTCATCCAGGCGCTGGATTTATCGTTCTTCATGTCCAATAATATTTCCGGGAAATTCATCGCGGGGGCGTCTTTCTTGTCCGGGCAGAATGCAAAATTGAAATTCTCGTTGTCGTGCTTGCAGTAGACCGTAATGTTCGTCCCGGATTTGAGCTTAATAATGATACTCGCGGCGTCGGACCATTCGGCCGCGGAGAACCCGCCGTCGATAAGGATTGGCTTACCCGCCGGGATCTCAAATTTTTCCTTTGGTTGATTCCTTAATATGTAATTATAGCATTCCTGCCAGTCGTTCTCGAAGGTGAACGACTCGTAGTAATGGTCCATGTGCTCCACTCCCTCCTTCTCTATGTACTTAAGCTTTCCCCCGGCGTTAAGTATCCGCTGCTTTATCTCCCTTGTAATATCTATAAAATCATCCTTGGAGCCGACTATGATGCACACGGGCAATTCTTTCGTAGCGCTGTAGTTAAGAGAGGCGTAGGAGCTTACCGCGGGCGCGAACGCGACTATCCCGGCGAACTTGTCCCCGTTTTTTAATCCATAGTTAAGAGCCGTACCGCCGCCAAACGAGTAGCCTGTAAGAATAATTTTCTTAGCGTCGAGAGAGTATTCCGCCTTTAAGCTGTCGATGACTTCCGGGATTATCTTCCCGTCGTTATTTGGATCGTCGGGGCAGACCAGGATGGACTGCAGGTAAGTCGCCATCGGGAGCATCGTCTCGCGCATTTCCTCGCCCGTCGAGCCGCCCCCGTGCATCCCGATTATTACCGGGTACTTGCTTTTGGGGTCGTAATTTTCCGGCACATAGAAAGCGACGTTCCTAGCGCCGCCCCTGAAGGCGATCGTCCTTTCAAATACTCCCGTTTGTTGCGCAAATACGTTAGCCCAAGCCTGCACGAACGCCAATGCGCAGATCCACAACTGTAAATACTTTTTCATACATGAACCTTTTATTAAATTTTTGTTTCTTCTTTCTATACAAATTACGCATTAGGTTAACTTCGGTTTCTACAACAATTCACTATATTTGCATAGTAATAATTACTATTTTTGCTTACGCTGATACGAAAGATTAAATATTTAATATTATTAAGCCGTAGAATTGGTAGTTTGTTCCCGACAAGGAAGTCATTTTAATAAGAATTCTTTATAGAGACTATACTCTCGAATTGATATATGGATTTTTATCATGAGACTACTTACTTCCATCCTGTTGGTAATATTTGCCGGCTGCGGCGCGCTTAGCGCCGGGACTGCCGGCGCAGGAAAAGAGATTTATAGATCCGCTACGTCTGGCCAGGAGAAGCTCAAGCTATACCTGGATTCCTCAAAATTCTACGCGGGGAAATCCCCCCAAAAAGGCGAGTACTTCGCCGACGAGGCTCTGACCATTGCGAAGCGAATCGGCGACCGGGCGGGCGAAGCGCGCGCCCTGTTTTACCTCGCGGCCAGCGACGAGAACGCTTACGACTATGCTAAAAGCATTTTAAATTACGTTAAAGCATTAGGCATTTTCGAGGAGTTGAACGACAGGGAATTTATCTGCAAGTGCTGCATAAGCATAGGGGGATGCTATAATTGCCTGAGCGATTATTCCAAGGCTCTTCCCTACCTTAATAAAGCGCTCGCGCTCGCCAGGTATAACGAATACGATAAGCTGATTGATATCTATAACGGGATATCCTATAGCTACGTGATGCTGGGCGATTATTCCATGGCGATCGATTACTCGCTAAAGTCATTAAGCGCTGCAGAAACCCAGGGCGACAGAAGGAGAACTGCATACCTGCTAAATAATCTTTCAAATATATATCTCAACTGGAAGGATTACGACCAGGCGTTGGCGTACCTTGGCAGGGCCCTGAAGATCGCCGAAGAGATAAAAAACGAAAGCGTAAAGGAAACAGTTATGTCTTCCCTCTCCGAAGTCTATTCCGAAAAGGGCATGATGAATGAAGCGATTTACTATGGGAATCGCGCATTAAAGATTGCGACGTCTATGAACGATAGCGTGGAGATAGGCCGTTGCTACTACTACCTCAGCGTTTACTACGATAGGATTGGACAAACGTTAAACTCCCTTGATCTAAAGCTTAAATACTTGAAGCTGCTTGAGCGTATAGGGAACAAATCCGGCCAGATAAACGATCTTTACAGTATAGGCGAAATCTATTATAAGACCGGGGACTTCGCCAACGCCAGGACTTACTTTACCAGGAGCCTCGCCCTTGCCCGGGAAATCAAATATCTAAGATTTATCTCAAAAAGCTATCTCAGCCTTTCCGAAACGCTGTTTGCGCTGGGCGATTACAAGCAAGCCTATCAATACCTGACTAATTATATACAGGCCAGCGATTCGCTTTTCAACGAGGAAAGCAAGAAGAAGCTGCAAACGCTTCAAATAAAGTATGAAACTGAAAAAAAAGAGAAGGAAAACGCCGACCTGAAGGACCGGAACCTAATTCAATTGAGGTATTTCATTATTATCCTGGCGTTGGCGCTCCTGTTATTGGCCCTACTCCTCAACCGTTATATTTCGCGAAAGAAATCGCTAAACCTAATATCGCGGAAGAACGCGCAAATAGAGGAAGCGAACGCCGAGCTCAAGACTATGAACGAGCGAATTACCGAGCAGAACGCCGAGCTCGAGGATCTAAATAAAGAGCTTGTGGAAGTCAACGCCTCGAAGGACAAGTTCTTCCTTATACTCTCCCATGAGCTATTAAACCCGATCCGTTGGCTTAGCAACGTCGCGAATTTACTTATTGATAAGTTAGATAAGATGAGCAAAGCAGAGCTTCGGGGGACCGTCGAATTATTGGGAGTTTCGGCTAAGGAATCAAACTTACTGCTGGAAAAACTTCTGCTCTGGGCCAAAATCCATACGGACAGGATAATATTTGCGCCCGAAGAATTATGCCTTAGCTCGCTAATCAACGACAACGTGGATCTTGTTAAGGCTAGATTACAGGAAAAGCAAATTACGGTGGAGGTGGCGGCGGCGTCCGGCGAACACGTATTTGCCGATAAAGTGATGCTTGAGACAATAATGCGGAATTTACTTAATAATGCAATTAAATTTTCTAACCCGGGTGGATTTATTAAGATCACATCCCAAAGGAATAACGGTTTCATCGACGTTAGCGTGATGGATATAGGCGTCGGCATCCGGCCCGAGAATAAGGATAAGCTTTTTAGGCTCGACGTTCATTATACAACGCTGGGCACGTCTAAAGAAAAGGGCGCCGGCCTGGGGCTTATCCTTTGCAAGGAGTATTTAGAGAAAACCGGGGGCAGTATCCGCGTAGAAAGCGAATATAATAAAGGTTCGACATTCACCTTCTCGATCCCCGCGCGCTGAGCGCCTACGCGCCGGACGCTGAGCCTGTCGAAGCGCCCGACGGTTTTCCTTTGCCGTTCCCTTCGACGGGGCTCAGGGTACGGCGCTTCCCATCCTTGTTACCGAGCTCCATACGTAGCTACAGCTAAACGCTGTCGTTTCACGCGCTTACCATTAAATTAATCAACGATATTAACCATTAACCATTAACCATTAATAATTAATTTTCACGAACTTCCCTGCTCTGGCGCCAATTCTTATAAAATACACGCCCGCGGGAAGCCGGGAAACGTCGATATTTTCCTCGCCCGTCGTAACCTCCAAAATCTTAACTCCGAGCTGGGAATAGATTTCGATCCTGTCGCCGTGCGCGATTGAAAGGGCAGAAAGAGAGATGAAGTCTCTCGCCGGATTTGGATATATAGAGATCGCTTCGCCTTCGAGGCGCAATTCGGGAATGGAGACTTCTTTTCCGACGTATTTTATTAATTTTGCGCCGTTGGTAATAATTGGATTTTTCGCAGTCATATAAGCGGCGTCGTATATTAACCATCCATCGTTTATATCGGCAAATTTGGGATTATCGATATTTTCCCAACTATAGCCGCCATCCGAACTCAGTATCAAACCGGTAAAGGACGAGACCATAATGTGTAATGAATCAAATATGCAAATATTTGAATATCCAAGTCCAGGTTGAGTAATTGAATATAGTTTATGCCACGATTTCCCTTGCGTATATGTTTTATAAATAGTCGTATATGAAGTGTCATGCTCATTCATATTTTCCTTATGCCTTACAGTATAATATGTGCTATAACCTATGTTTTCGTTATAAAAGTCAAAATAAGGATATATAAAATCCTCCTTCCGATATTGTTTGATTAGACTCCAGGATTTACCCTTATCAGGACTCTTAAAAAAGCAAGCTACATATTCTGTTGAATCATCGTTGATTCTTATCTCCGTATGAGCGCTCATGATAATAAGATTAGTATCCACGATCGAAAATCTATTCGGTCCTATTGTCAAAATAGGATCTGTTATGCAGTCTAATTTTTCCCACGTTTCTCCCCAATCGGTGGATATGTAATTGTTCTCGAAACCTACATAATCCATTATCGCTATTGGCCCCTTCATGTACATATCGCGAAGTTCCGAATATTGCGGCTTTTTTTCTACTTCGACTACTTTTCGAAAATCCCACGTCGCCCCTCCGTCGACAGAGCGGCGAACATACCCGGAATCGCAACCTACAACTATAATATCTTTCGTAGGGTAATATATAAACCGCATAATTGGTTGTTCTCCGCCTGAATTCCTATTATATATGTAGCTGTCGCGCCACGTCGTTCCTCCATCGGTCGTTTGCCGGATTGAGCACCAATACCGTCCATATAACCCTTCGTTGGCTAATGCCACGCAATGCAGCGAATCGTAGCATTTTACTTTTACAAATCTCGTTATACCAATATCCGGCGCTCCATACCATGGCATGGAATCGAGCGTCAACCATTGGCCTCCTAAAGGGTTTGCGTATGGGGAGCTGTAAGTCAAGGCATTGCTGATTAGGGCAAAAGCAAATAATGATATAATTAATCCGATCTTCTTCATTTTTATTTTCTCTCCGTAATAATAAAATGGAAGGGATCATTCACTAATGACCCCTTCCTTTCTTGCTATTTAATAATAGTTATCTTGCCTGTGAAGCAAGTTTTATTTTCGAAGTTAACTTTGTACAGGTAGACGCCGCTTACGAGTTTATCCAACGTCAAATCCTTTTCAACGGAAGCGGATTTGGCATTAATGGTCTCTTCATAAACCGTGACGCCCTGCATGTCGCTTATGGATAAGCTGTAATCGCCCTTTTCGGGAACGAGCATCGTCATGCGCATTTTACCCGAACTGGGATTGGGAGTAAGGGTAAAGGTGGAGAGTGAGGCGCCGTTTTCTTCTTTCGAATCCACACCAATTTTTCCTATCTGTTCCCAGCCGTCATCAAACGAACATCCATTATAGCAATCAGGAGTGCATTGCGCCTGGCTCGATTGAGTATAAGTTGGGGAATCGATAGTACCGTCAGGATGAATGCATATCGTTACATCATATTTGCAACATCCCATGGATTCGCATTGTTCGGAATGCCAGCCGGCAGGATTATTTAAGATCGGGCCGGCCCCCTGTACCCATCTGTAGCAAGAAAGCGCGGCGAATTTTATTTGGCTCAAGCAATGCACAATGCTAGGCTGCTCGGCATGCATTCTTTGTAATTCAGATGCGATTAGCGTATTATGTTTTAAAACCCAGTCTGAAACCATTCCTGAAAGAAACTGGGCACAGTCTGAACAGTCGCCAGTCGTCTCAAATCCCGCAACGAAAACATGGATTTCGTCTCCACATTTGCGCTCCCACCAGCCGACTGTTACAGAACAGGTGGGACATAACGAAGGAGCAAATGCATTATGAATGCATTTGTATTGCCATAATTCGCCGCTTCCGCATGGTTCGACGCAGAGCCCTGCGGGTTGGGGTTGCGCGTAGGCTATCGTAGCGAAGCCAATCATGAAAAGCAATATGCTTAAAATTTTCTTCATTGTTATTTTTCAGTTTTTTGATTAAAAATTTTATTTACTTATTCAGCCATAAGCCGCTAATCAAAAACTTCTAATCCGGCTTATAGCATAAGCCTGCCGCCGGTAACTCGCATTTTAAAGCCAAGGGTAAACGCCGGCTATCCGCCCTTGGCTACCCCACAATGCCGTTCATATTTTCTCCTGCCGATTCATAGAAAAATAATTTGGGAGAATTGACGGCGTCCAAAGTAAAAAAAAAAAAAACAGATAAGCAAGCAATATTTTCTAAATTATAAGTTTTTTCAAATAATATAATGGTATACTTGCGCGAAAAAGTAATCGAATTTTAATTTTTAGTTAACTCGTGCAGATTAAGTCTGAACGGACAATGCCTCCGGGGTTAAGATTAATAATTCCATAAAGTCCCGAAGGGACTACATTATTCGTAACCGTATGCGAGCGTAGCGCAGCTTACGGAAGATCATGCCTCACATTCTATCTTAAACGGCGTAGCCGTGAAACGACAGTAGCCCACGGGATATTGAAATAAGCGAATAACGGCAGAGCCGTTAAACCAAGCATAATATTGAAAAAAGGATATTTAATCATGACCCTCATCCTAACCTTCTCCGAGGAGAAGGAACCAAGCCTTCTGTTTTCAAAAGCTTGAGCGTCATTACACGGCAAAACGCCTGCAATCCACCTGTTAATTGATCATTGTTATTTGCTAATTGTTTTTTCCCCGCCTTCGTGGGGACGACGATCGCTGGTTTTTCAAGCGTTTGCGCGGCATTCCCTAAAAACTAACCATTAACCATTTACCATTAACCATTGCTATTACACTAATCCGATAAATTATTCTTCTTAAACCATACGGATTAATATTAATTTAATATTTAGGGAAGACTTCATGAGCGAATTAATCAACAATTCAATTGTTCGTAAAAATACTCTTAAGGAGCTTATCAGGCAGCTGCATGCCGGGCAGGCCGCCGATAAGGTGCGCGCGCAGCTCGAGGAAGCTCTCGCCTCCATCCCTTACGGCGAGGTTGTCGAGGCCGAGCAGGAGCTTATAGCCGAAGGCATCTCCTCGGAGGAGATCATGCAATTCTGCGACCTGCACTCCAAGGTCCTCCATGGCAAGGTCGATCTCACGTTCGCTAAGATCGTTCCGCCGGGCCACCCCGTCGATACGTTCAAGCAAGAGAACAAGGAAATAGCCAAGCTCTGCAATCAAATTAAATCCGAGCTGAGGAACGCGGAAAAGGTACCCGACGGGGAATTTGAAAAGTACCGGCTAAAACTCGCGGGTATGTTCAACGCCCTTATGGACGTAGACAAACACTATAAACGCAAGGAGTACCTGCTCTTCCCTTTCCTTGAAAAGCTTGGAATAACCGGTCCGCCGAAGGTAATGTGGGGCAAGCACGACGAGATACGCGACCTGCTCCGCGGGGCGATCGACGTATTGAAGCTAAACGAACTAACAAAAGAGGATTTCCTGCCGACGATCGAGATAATGCTCGCGCCCGCCGTAGAAACGACGCTGGATATGATTACGAAGGAGGAGGAAATACTCTTCCCCATGGCGTTGGATAAGCTCGTGGAATTGGATTGGTACGAAATTTACAAGCAGACGCTGGAGTTCGGCTTCTGCCTCTACGATCCGCAGGTCGAATGGCGTCCGAAAGAGATCACCGAAGCGGAAAAGCCCGCCGCCGCAAGCGTTACGGGCGGCAACGCGGTTCAGCTCCCCTCCGGCAGTCTCTCCCCGGAAGAAATATTGGCCATACTAAATACCGTTCCCTTCGACATGACGTTCGTCGACGCCAACGATAAGGTTAAGTACTTCACGCAGGGCTCCGAGCGCATTTTCGCGCGCAACCGCGCGATACTGAACCGCGACGTGCGGCTCTGCCATCCCCCGGGAAGCGTCCACGTTATCGATAAGATACTCGACGACTTCAAGAGCGGGGCGCAGGATAGCGCGCCGTTCTGGATACAGCTCCACGGCAAGTTCATTCATATAGAATACTTCGCGCTGCGCGACGCCGACGGGAAATACCTCGGCACGCTCGAGGTCTCGCAGGACCTTACCGCAAAAAGAGAGTTAACCGGCGAGCAGAGAATTCTATCCTACGGGAAGGAGAAATAAACTATGGAAAAGCTAATAATAACCCCTAAGGTAAAGGTTGCGGCATTGCTCGACGCCTACCCGCAATTGGAGGAGACGCTCGTCGCGATGTCCCCGGCGTTCGGGAAGCTGCGGAACCCTATGCTGAGGAAGACGATAGCCCGCGCCACTTCGTTAAATCATGCCGCGCAAATAGCGGGAATATCGGTTAACGACATGGTGACTAAGCTCCGCGCGGAGGTAGGGCAGGGCGAGGAATTCTTCGCCGAAACGGGCGCGCTCGTCACGGAGGAGCCGCCGGAGTGGTTCGCCGAGGAACGCATAGTCGATAGGCTCGACGCCCGCGTAATGCTCGAAAGCGGCGAGCACCCTATTCATTTAGTCTTCGAAAGCATTAAGAAGCTGCAGGTCGAAGAGATATTCGAGTTGCTTACCCCGTTCCTCCCCGCTCCTTTGATCGATAAAGCTAAGGCGCTGGGATATAAGGTCTGGACGAAACAAAAAGCCGAGCAGGAATTCTTCACATATTTTAAAAATTAATTTGCAGTAATTCAAAAAGTTGTTAAATTGCATTCAGATAGGCCGCAAGAAATATTTGCGGCCTATTTTTGATCTGAGCCGAAAATGAAATTAAATCCCAGTTTAATATATCAATAAGGCATAATCATGCAAAAGCTGCTTCTCGCTACCCTGCTAGCCGGTTTACTAACGACGGCGCAGGCAAGTTCCAAGACGCCCTTAACGGAGCAAAACTCATTCTATATCTCCGCGGGGTACGGCTATCCGAACGGAGCGCGAGGAGAATTAGGCTATAAGTTCGAGAAATTCATCACCCTTGGGCTGACCTTCGGCATCGGAGACTTCTGGTCGCGTGACCCGGGCGAGGGTATGTTTGGCTATATCGCTAAACTCAGGCTTACGAGCGAAGAGAATATATATACTCCTCATATCTTGTTTACTCAGGGAGCAACTTTCAGTATATTTGGCGGTTCCGACGATTATATTTCAGTCCTGGCGGGCATAACCGTTCCAATTAAGAACTGGTTGCTTGCCCAACCTGAAGTCGGAGTAGTCTTTACGGGGAGACATATAAGCGGCGGTTCTTCGATTTTTGGAAACTCCCCGGAAGTAAGAAAGAAACAAACCTGGCTCGGAGTTCATTTAAACTTCGAAATAGATTTTGCGCGATTGTACAATCAATAAAGGCGTTTAATAAAGATCATTCCCTTAGCTGCCCTGACTTTGTATTCGGGTTCTGTTTCGAATTCAATTTCAGTAAGCGTCAGCTTAACCTGGAAATCCTTTCCGGCGGCAATGTAAGAGAGTTGACCTGCCGGCTTCCATCTGTCGTTAATCGATTTTGTATTCTTCGCCAATTTTTCTATTATCGGACGAAATTCTATGAGCGCTTCGCCATTCCCGGAAGTTACTTTCAGCGACGGACGATCCCCCTTCAGTTCAATAGAGGCCTTTAATTTCATATCGCCGATCAATATTTCCCGCTCAAACGATTTCGTTTCGAAAGCGTCGAACGAAATAAGACGCTCCGCGCCATCGAGATTAATTTCATACGGCATTTCAATTAAGATAGTATTGGAAACATCCTTCCTAAATTCGTTCAGCGACTTTGAATCTAATAATTTTAAGAGTTCAGTATGATTTTTCATATCTGAATCGAGCTTTGCGCCGTACGCGGCAAGCTCCTCTTTAAGCGCTTTATTATTATAAGTAAAGTCAAGATGGCGCGAGAGCGCGTTAATTTCCCGCGCCTGCCTATCGGAGAATTTTACTCCTTTATGCAGCTTCCCGTCCTTTAGCGCTCCGGACTCCCGAAGAATATTCATTAGCCTGTTCGTCTGGCTTGCTTCGGCCAGGGCGAACGCGCCCCAGGGCCCGAATGAAACCAGCGCCAACGCGAAGAAAAGGGATAGCGGGATGATCTTGATCTTTGAGAATCCCTCCGCTATATAGTATAAGGATATGCCGGCAAGCCATATCATAGCGACGATAACGAAGTAGCGGTTCTCCGTCAGCCCATAATCGGCGAGCCTGCGAGCTATGGCGAAGTACTGCAGGACGAGCAGCGGCAGCAGCGTTATAAAGAATATTCTTGGGGCCTTGGCGAAGCGAGCGCCGAGCTCCCCGCTCCGGAGCAATGGGTACAGCAGTAGCAACGTAACGAGCCCGACGACCGAATAAGTCATAATTAGCGAAGTGACCCAACCGTTCGGCAAGCTCCACTGGATAAGAATATTGATCGAATAAGCGTAAAGGATTAAGAGATATACGCCCGCGATCGGCAGCAGAACGTAAAGCGCGAAGGCGCGCACGCTGCGCGGGAAGGGCCTCGGTTCGGTTTCCGTTTCCGCTCCAGGAATGCCGGCAAGGAAAATCCAGGGTCCGACGAAGAACGCAAGTATGAACCAAAGATCTACGTAAATTTCAATATGAAACCACTCTTTCCAATGCACGCCGAAGAGCTGATCCAGCGAAGCGAGCGCGAGGGCTATACCGCCATAGAGGACGAGCGTATAGAGGGCGGCGAGAGCGCCGCGCAAAAAGAGAGACTTCCCCCGCTCCCAGAGCTCTGGGCTTGTTCCCCTACGGAACGCGAAAGGCGCGATTATTACCGCAACGACCGCTGCCAGGCAATGAAGCGCGAACGCGTAGTGATCGGCCTGGATTTCCTCAAAGCCGTAAGCGTATGCGACCAGGAATAAAGAAATTATCGCGAACAGCGCGGCTTGCCATTTGCGCGCAATGGGCAGCGATTGTGCGGCGAGAAAGAGCGCCGCGCCCAGCCCTGCCGTCAAAGCTATACGAACTATCGCGAAATTCTCCCCGTTGGAGGATTCCAGGGCGTAAACGGACGTTATGGCAGTCAGCGCGGCCATAGCCAAAGGAAGAGGATATTTTGCGGCGGTCTTTACGGCCGCGCTACCAATTGAACCGAGCGAGGGAAGTTTCATCCTTGTTCCGATATTATTATTAATAGCTGGAAAAGAAAACGTTTATTTCTCTATTTCTATTTTCGCGTTGTACATTTTTCCATCTATATCGGCTACGATGAAATAAACGCCAACGGGTAAGTTGCTCGGGATTAAAGCCGGAACTCCCGACGTGAAAGCGCCCGAGTATACCTTTCTACCGGTTACGTCCAATATCTTTACGGCGACTGGCAATGAACTCCCGAGCATGCTAAGATCGAGATAGAAGTCCCCTCGCGAAGGATTGGGATAAACGGGGATCGGGATTGGCTTTTCTTCGGTTACGCCCGTTCCCTCGAGCGACTTATACCATATCCCGCGCCCGTAAGTCGAGGCATAAAGCCGTTTAGAATTAAAGTCGATTTCCAGATCGCTTACAGTCGCATTAGGCAAATTATCATTCAAAGCTTTCCACTCCGTCATTTCGTCGTTCGTATAGTAAACGCCGCTCCGGGCGCCTATATAGAGCGTATTCTTTGAGTCGCCGCGGCAGACTATGGCGCTTATGCCCGCGGGGACGTTCTCCCGAACCAGCCAATTCCAATTTACTCCGGCGTCCGCGGAGTAAGCGACGCTAAGGTCGGGCGAGCCAGAATCAGGCTTTGCGGTAAACCACATTTTTTTCGGATTGGCCCGATCGTATTCTATCGAGGTCACCAGCTCGCATTTTAATAAATTCGAAAGCGTCCATTGCGCTCCCCCGTTTGTTGAGATCCTAAGCTCGGCGGGAATTTCCTTGACCTGTTCGTCATAACCGTCGTAGTATTGAGATGATTTCTTATAGTACGATATATAAGCCGGGTTCGAGTGAGCTATCTTCAGGGCGGTAATACTTGAAAAGTTATCGATTCCATAAGCGCCGTAGTAGGTTAACTGTTTCCATGTTTCGCCCCCGTCCGTCGAATTCCACAGGTTCCTAAATCCCATATACAGATTATTTGAGTTTACAGGATCCATGGCGAGAGGCGTCACCCAATCGCCCCATTCCTGGGCGTCGCGCCAGATATAATTCGTCAATCCTGTTCGTACTGTCTTACAGCCGTCAGTAGACTTGCAAAGCCCGCCGTATTGTGAAACGCCATATACTATGCCGGGATCGTTATAATCTATGGCCGTTTCCATTCCGTCGCGATTTGGGACGTAGTTCAACCACCCTTCGTCACCTCTGCGGTAGTAGCAGGAATTGTCCTGCGCTCCGCCGGAGACTATATCTTTGTAGTTTTTGCAAAGCGACAGCTTATAGAATTCCGTTATCATTAGCCCGTCGGAGAGGTTTTCCCAAACTGTAGGGAACTTTAAATCAGGATGACCGGGTTTTAATTCGTTAGTCGATCTATCCAGCCAATCCTTTATCCAATATTTAGAGCCGCAGAGCAGCTCTTCAGTTCTAAACACGCCCCCGTCGTTGCACCAATAAAACTTATTATCCAGGGGGTTAAAAGCGGCCGCATGCTGATCGGCGTGCACGCTGGCCCCGAAGCATTTAATCCAAAAGCTGGCAAGATCGAATGATCTGCCCCCATCCGTGGAACACCAGATATTAACTCCTCCCACATAGATTTTATGCTTGTCCTGCGGATCGGTAAGCAGTACCAGGTCGTAGCGTCCCTGGCCGCCGCCGTCGCTTTCGTCGCCGTTGTAACCGCCAAGCACATTATCGGAATTAAAGCAATTCGCCTGCTCTTTCCAGCTCTCGCCCGCGTTTGTCGATAAATAAATTGCTTTTAAGCCCTCGCTTCGGGCTGGGTCCGGGTAAAACCCGCTAACGGCTATGGCGTAAATATAATCCGGGTCGACGGGGGAGATCGCGATTTCTACGCGCGTGGCGAGCGTATCGACGCTTGCGGGGAGCGCAAACCATGAATCTCCAAAATTCGTGGATTTATAAACCCCGGGCCTGCCAATCGGGTAGTAATAATGAGCGCTCGAGGCAGCGTATACTACGTCGGGACTGCGCGGATCTACTTCAAGATCCGTTAGGTATAAATTGGATACCCCGCGCCATGTCTCGCCGCCGTCCGTCGATTTCCAGGCGCCTCCGGGGCCGCAAGTTAACAGGCAATTCGAATTCGTTCCGTTAATTATCACCCTTTTCAAGTTATGGTATTCAATCGCATTTATCAACTTTTCGTTCACGCTCCAAGTGGAGCCGCCGTCCGTCGATTTCATAACGCCCAAAGCTCTTGCGCTGAAAAGCCCTCTTCCGTCGAAGTCGCCGGTTGCGGCGTAAAGAATATCCGGGTTGTTCTTGTCCGCGACTATATCGCTAATTTCAGGCGTAGCCGCATTATCGCACTGCGGGATCCAGCTCTTACCGCCGTTTACAGTTTTCCAAATGCCTCCGCCGGGAGTTCCTATCCAGAAAATGTTTTTATCCGTGGGATGAAACGCAATGCAATTTACTCTTCCTATCCCGTGGGCGGATTTTTCCTCGTAGGAAGGAGGCACCGTTTCCGGCCCCAATGGCAGCCACCCCTGTTCGGATAGCAATCCGTCCTTCGATTCCTTAATTCGCGGTATCTTGTTCGGAGAATCGCTCTCCAGGCGATTCAAATAGAGCCATCGATCCAGTTGCTTGTTCCTGGCCTCGCGCCCTCCGTGGGCGGATTTTCTTAGTCTTTTGTAAAATCCTTCCGTCCTTTCGAAATCATTCCGAAAGGCGGAATCGCTTAGCGCCGCCGATATAAGATGCGGGCTCGCCCCCAGCTCTAATACGCAGAGCGCCGTAAAAATAAAAGAAGTTAATTTCTTCATAATCTACTCCACATTAAGAATATACAGAAATTAATACTCTAATGTAACAAAAAAAAGCCATATATCTAAGCAAAATCTTTTTTTTGAAGAATTTCGCTGTCGTATATGGCTTACTTGGAGAGATTTTAATTTATCGCGTTACTTCGCGATTTCAATCTTTGCGCTTAGGGTCTTTTCCCCGATCGCAGCAACGACGAAGTATACGCCGGTTGGGAGCGCGGTCGCGATATGGGCGGGGCTTCCCGCCGGGAACGAGCCGGAGTAAACTCTCTCGCCCCGAATGTTCAGTATCTTTACTAAAATTGGGGCAGCGCTTGAGACCTCGCTAAAATCTAAATTGAATTCGCCACGTGAAGGATTAGGGTAAACCGCTACGGAGAACGTTTTAGCGTCGGCCGCGCTCGCAGCGTTAAGCGTTTTGCACCATATTCCTCGACCGTAAGTAGCCGCGTAAAGTCGTTTTGAATTAAAGTCGATTTCCAGGTCGGCAACTATAGCGTTGGGCAGGTTTTCGTCGAGCGGCTCCCAGCAATCCAATTCGTCGTTCGTAAAATAAACGCCCCATTCGGTTCCAATATAGAGCGTATTTTTTTCATCGCCCTGGTGCGCGATCGTTTTAATGCCGGAGGGCATATTTTCCTTTAGAATCCATTCCCAGGTGACACCCCCGTCGGTGGAGCCGGCTACGCCGCAGTTTGCAAAAGATTGCGGCGGAGTCGAGGTTACCCACATTCTATCGGGATTATGCCTATCGAATTCAATCGCCGTAATTTCTCTCGAGGGCGAGACATTAACAACCTTCCAGGCGCCGCCGCCGTCTCTGGTAATCCAAAGCTCGTGGGGGATTTGCGCGTAATTGCCATTGATCTCCGCCCAATACGATCTTTTATATACTGCTATGCGATTACCGTCGGTATAGCTTGGCTTAATAAGGGATATGGAAGAAAAATTGGTGCTATCGGTCGAGTTTTTATCAAAATCAAGGAATTTTTCCCATTTCTCGCCGCCGTTGTTTGAACGCCAAACGTTCCTAAATCCCATATATAATATATTGGAATTGATCGGATCCATGGCGAGCGGCGTTACCCAATCGCCCCACTCCTGATGTACTACCTTGATTGTGTCTGCCAGGCCGGTCTTTACGGTCTTTCCGCCGTCCGTGGATTTGCAGAGTCCGCCGAACTGCCATACGCCGTAAATTATTTCGGGATTGTCGTGATCGATCGCGGTTTCCATCCCGTCGTAATTCGCCACGTAGTTTATCCATTCGGAGTTATTGTTATAGAAACAGGAATTATCCTGCGAGCCGCCGGCGACGATATCAGCGACGTTCTTGCAGGTGGCCAGCTTGTAGAATTCCGTTATCATAAGGCCGTCGGAGAGGTCGACCCAAACGGTTGGGAACTTATAGTCGGGCGCGCCGGGCTTAATGTCTTCGGCCTCCCGGTCTATCCAATCGGTCACCCAGTCTTTAGAGCCGGGGATAATTTCCTTGGTTTTGAATATGCCCCCGTCGTTGCACCAATAGTAGGCGCTATCGAGCGGATTAAAAGCTGCTGCGTGATGGTCGGCGTGAATGCTCTTGCCGAAGCAATTCATCCATAGGCTGGCAAGATCCCAATTCTTTCCGGCCTCGGAGGAAGCCCAGATATTTACTCCGCCCGCGTAGACTTTGTTCTTATCCCGGGCGTCGGCAAGGAGAACTAAATCGTAGAAACCCTGCCCCTGGCCGTCCTGGGCGTCGCCGCTGTAGCTGCCGAGTATGTTCGGCGAATTTGCCAGGTTCACTTGCTGCGACCATGAAGCCCCGCCGTCAGTTGAAAGGTAAACGGCGTCCATACCGTTATAATGGGAGTAATTGGATAAATCCGCGGACACAGTTAAAGCGTATATATAGTTCGGGTCGACGGGCGAAACGGCCAGCTCGATTCGGGAGACCTTTCCCTTCGGCGGGATGCCGGTGGGTAAGATAGACCAAGTGAGGCCGAAATCGGTCGATTTCATTATGCCAGCGCTCCCGAGATAGTTATAATAAGTGCAGGTGGCGGCATAAACGACGTTCGGATTCGAGGGATCGGCCTCCAGGTCGGATATAAGCGAGTCGCAATCCGCGGTCCAGGTCAGCCCCGCATCCGTCGACCTCATAATTCCCTTGATACCGCCCGCCAACAGCAATGAGGTGTTTTCCGAATTTACTAATACCCGTTTAATTGTAGCTCCGTGGAGCGTTTGGAGCATATCGGAATTGATTTCCCAGGAAATGCCGCCGTCAGTGGATTTTATTACTCCGCAAGCCTTCGCGCTGTATGCTCCTTTACCGTCGTAATCGCCTGTCGCGGCGTAGAGCACGTCCGGATTTTTGGGGTCGACCGCTATATGGCTAATCTCGAGCGAAGCGAACTTATCCATCATGGGCATCCAATTCTTGCCGCCATTAACGGTCCTCCAAATACCTCCGCCGGGAGTACCGATCCAGAAAACATTTTTATCCGTGGGATGGAAGGCGATGCAATTGATCCTACCGAGCCCGTGCCCTGAACGACTCTCGTAGGAGGGCGGCAGATTCTCCGGGCCAATCGGAAGCCAAGCCGTGGCCGAAAGAACTTTGTCGAGGCGGTCGCTCTTTTTCCCTGCCCTTTGAATATCCGATACGGATTCCGCTTCGTTGCGATTCATAAACAGCCATCGATCGACAAACTTTAATTTCTTATTCTTTCCTTCGGGCGTAGTTTTCTTAAGTTCGTCAATAAAACTTTTAGTCTTATCGTAGCTCCCCTTTATTGCGTCTCCGTTCGGTTCAACGGCATAGGCCGCAGCAAATGCGCAAAATGCGAATGCGATTAGCGAGCCAATTCTTCGGTAAAAAACACTTAACATCTTTCTTCCCTCTAACTAAAAATGTGCGCTTAGTCAATTCTAATCTAATAAAAAATTTGACATTATATTGTACATCAAATTACGTAATTTTTTTATTATTTAAATTATGAATTGAGGCGAGAAAGCTTTAATTATTAGTAAAATTCAAAAGAAAAAGGACGCCTGGGAAGGCGTCCTTCTTATTAAACTCAATCGGTTTATTAGTTAACCGCAGGTCTTCGTAACCACTACGGTAATTCGACGATTCTGCGTGCGAATTTTCTCCAGTTCCTCTTTGCTTATGGTCTTCAAAGCTTTACCGGTCGGTTCCTTGATCTTCGGCTTAGAGCTGCCGAAGCCGACCGCGCCTTGGATTTTATCGGCATTGACCCCGTTTTCTATCAACCATGCGCGTATCCTGGCGGCTCGCATTTCGCTGAGTTCCTGGTTGCGCTTCTTGCTGCCTTCTTCGGATGCGTGCCCTTCGATGAGCACTTGCAAGCCCTCGCATTGGTTGATGTAGCTGAGCATTTTCGTTAAATTCTGCGCCGTCGTAGGAACGTCGAAGTTGAACTGATCAGTATTAACGACAAAGAGTATATCCGGGAAGTCCATTCTGGTTCCAATCTTAGGCGGGGCCGGGCAACCGTTCCTGCCTTTTTCATTGGAAGCTACTCCTGCAACCAGCGGGCAGTCGTCCAGCCCGTCGATAATTTTATCGCCGTCAGTATCCGGGTTGGTAGGATCGGTTCTCGTTCTCGTAATTTCCTGGCCGTCTGTGAGCCTGTCGTTGTCCGTATCGGATTTAGTAGGATCGGTCTTGTACTTGTTGACTTCCTCGCCGTCGTTTAATCCATCGCCGTCAGTATCCGGCTTCATAGGATTCGTACGATACGTGTTCACTTCAAGTCCGTCCACAAGGGCGTCCCCGTCGCTATCCGCAATCGCCGGGTTAGTTAAGTACGTATTGACTTCGTCGCCGTCGTTGAGACCGTCGCCGTCGCTGTCCTTAGCTTTTGGATTAGTGTTTAGCTTCGAAACCTCTTCTCCATCCGAGAGCCCGTCGCCGTCAGTATCAACAACTAACGGGTCGGTTAAGTATTTAGCGACTTCGTCGCCGTCTATTAAGCTGTCGCCGTCAGTGTCGGCCGTGCGAGGATCGGTCTTACGCGCGATTTCCTCGCCGTCCGAGAGCCCGTCGGAATCGGTATCAGCCTTAACCGGGGAAGTTCTGTGGGTAAATATTTCATCATAATCGGTTAAATTGTCGGCGTCAGTGTCCGCTTTGAGAGGATTAGTAAAGTATTGGAGCACTTCCTCGCCGTCCTTAAGCCCGTCGCCGTCCGAGTCCGGGTTGTTGGGGTCGGTTCCCAATTCGCGCTCGCGACTGTTGCTCAGCCCGTCGCGGTCGTTATCGTTTTCGCCGAATATATAGTAGGAGAATCCTAATCCGATAGTTGCGAAAATATCTTTCGCTGCGTCGGCTTGGGGGTCCTCCTTCGGCGAGAGATCGTCGAGGTAATCGATGCCGGTATAGCGGAACGTACCACGAACGTTAATAGTTAAATCGTCCGTTAAGTAAAGCTCGGCTCCAATACCAAAAGGAATGATCAACTGATCCTTCTTGTAAACGCCCTTAGCGTTATTGGGGAGCGGGCCGTCGCCGCCAGTTCTGCCGGCTTTCGGTTCGAAATTCATCATGCCGACGCCGCCGAATGCGAACGGTACGACACGCTGGCTGGCAAAGAGATTTACGGAAAGAAACGTTTCGAATGTATTTACACGAACCGAGTTTAAATCCGTAATCGGAGTAGTAGTGCCTGGATAGGTACTTCCCGAGCCGAAGTACGTAGGATATTTTTTTCTGGCCTCGGCGTCGGTTTTATATCTAATCTGGGCCAGACCTGCGGAGACGTGCCATGAGAGGTTAGGTATGATGTTATACCGCAGGTATACGTCCCCGCCCCAATAGAATTGGTTATCCGTAAATTCGCCCCAGTATTTAACTAAACCGTAATTAATACCAAAAGCGAGCCGATTGCCGCCGCTTTGTGCATACGATTCGTTTAAGCCTGCAAAAAGAGTTATCGCCGCAATCAGCGATAATAGGATTCTCTTCATGGTTCCTCCTTATTTTATTATTAACTTTTAAACGCTACCTTCTTGTTATTTTCGAGTTAAGGCGTTCTCTTAACATTTACTCATTTTAAACTTTTTACTAATACAAAAACGCGTATGAATTAAATTTATTTTTAAATAAAATCAATCATTTTGTAATTATTCAGTAATACTACTAAAAATATGCTTTATTTCAGCCGTTGGTTAATATTAACCGATAGGAACACGGCGAGTTCCACAGTATTTAACAAAAAGCTCTATAATCGCCATTTTCAGGATAAAAGAGCTCCAGAACGGCTCCCGGTGGGCTTTGGCACAAGTCTTGTGTAGTCTGCTCTATATGATTAGAAGAATTCTTACATACGCGCTTCTCATTCTCGGGGTCGCGCTCGGCGACGGCGGCTCGGCGCAAGCTCAGAATTCGCTCGGCGGCTCCGGGCTGCCCTCGATTTCCGTGAACATCGATTCCAAGGGCGTAGCCGACGCGGCGGGGGGCGGGGACTTAGTCTTGTCCCTTCAAGTGCTGGCGGTTATGACCGTGCTTACGCTTGCGCCGTCTATATTAATTATGATGACTTGCTTTACGCGGATAATAATAGTATTCCACTTCCTAAGGCAGGCGCTCGGGACGATGACGCAACCGCCGAACCAGCTGTTGACGGGGCTGGCGCTCTTCCTAACTTTCTTCGTTATGCAGCCCGTCTTCAACGAGGCGAACCAGAAAGGCATTACGCCCTACATGGAAAAGAAGATAACGCAAGGCCAGGCTGTGGACAATATTGTTCAACCATTCCGCGCATTTATGCTCAAGCACACCCGCGAGCAGGACCTGGGACTATTCATTAAGCTAAGCACGGGCAAGAAGCCGAATAATATAAACGAAGTCTCTATTTGGACAATTATCCCGGCGTATTCGCTCAGCGAGCTGCGCATAGCGTTCCAAATTGGCTTCCTGCTGTTTATACCTTTTCTCGTGCTCGATATGGTTATAGCGAGCGCGCTTATGTCGCTCGGCATGTTCCTTCTGCCGCCGCAACTTATTTCGCTCCCGATCAAGGTGCTTTTATTTATCCTTGTAGACGGGTGGTATTTAGTAATTGATTCCCTAATGCAAAGCATACTGAGGACATAATGACAGAACAATTCGTAGTGCATATAGTTCGCGAGGCCTTTTACCACGTGTTCCTTATCGTGGGGCCGCTGCTCCTGGTCTCGCTCGTAGTCGGCTTAATTATTTCCGTGTTCCAGGCGGCGACCTCGATTTCCGAGCAAACCCTTACGTTCGTGCCGAAGCTCATCGCCGTTTTCGTCGCCATGGTTATCCTTCTGCCGTTTATGATAACTACTATGAAAACGTTCCTAGTGGAGATCATTAACATCATTCCAACCCTGAAGTAGCGCGCCATGACCGACTCCGCGACAATGGCTGCGCTTATGGATAAGTTCCTCGTGGGACTGCTCGTTTTCACGAGGATCACCGGGTTCTTCGTCTCCGCGCCGTTATTTAAAAGCCCGGCCATCACTACCCAGGTAAAGATATTTCTTGGGTTTATACTGGCAGGCTATATTACCTCCGCAATGTGGCAGGAGCAGCCGCATATTGATTTCCACCTCTGGAACCTCGTCTTCCTTACGCTCAAGGAAGCGCTCGCCGGGCTGCTGCTCGGCTACGCGACGAGCATTGTTTTCTTCGCGGCGCGCTTCGGAGGAGCTTTGATAGACACGGACATGGGATTCCAGACCGGGGCGCTCTTCGACCGCGACAGCGCGAACCCCACGCTCGTCGGCGAGCTCTTCGAGCTAATCGCGCTTATGGTGTTCCTCGCGCTGGACGGGCACCTGCAACTGGTCGAATCGATCTTTATAAGCGTTCGGGCGCTTCCGCTCAATACGTTCGTTCTATCGGAAGCGACGCTCGCGCAATTGGTTAAGCTGTTGACGTCCTTTATGATATTGGGGATAAAGATAGCCTCGCCCGCGCTCATCGCGCTTTTCCTGACGAACCTCGCGCTGACGCTGCTTGCGCGCGTGGCCCCGCAGACGAATATCTTTATGCTCAGCTTCCAGCTAAAGACCGCCGTCGGCCTAACCGTTTTAATGCTTTCGACCGGCGTGCTGGTTCTGGTCCTGAGGTACGCGCTGCAGTCCGTGCAGCAGCAGACGCTCGGCATACTTCTAACGCTCAATCCCGCTAACGTGATCAAATGAGGAATCGATAATGGCGGAAAACCAGGACGGCCAGGAAAAAACCGAAAATGCGTCAGGCAAGAAATTAACCGACGCGAGGGACCGGGGACAAATATCAAAAAGCGTGGACGTTACGAGCGCCGCCGTAATTCTCTTCGGAGGGATGACGCTCTTTACGCTCGGCGGCGGGATAATCTCCGATTACAAAGGCTTTATGAGCGACATGCTCCACAACTCCTACGCGATAACTCTCACGGAGCAAAACGTCCCATATTACTTCGGCGAATTAACCCTGCTGCTGGCAAAGCTACTGCTGCCCCTGTTGGGCATAATTACGGCCATCATACTCGCCGCGGAGATCTCGCAGGTGGGTTTCCACTTCGCAACGAAGAAATTCACTGAAGGCATGCGCTGGGGGCAGATCTTCAACCCGATGCCGGGCATAAAGCGCGTCTTCTTCTCGGCCAACTCCTACGTCGAATTGCTTAAGAGCATTCTAAAGCTGTCGCTGATAGGGCTCGTCGTCTGGAACGCGCTCTCGGGCAAGGAGGAAAAGCTGCTCGACCTCGCCGGGAAGCCCTTCCTGGAGTTCGCCGCGTTCATGAAGGACATTGCCTTCGAGCTCTTCTGGAAGGTGGGCGTCTCGTATATAGCCATAGCCGCGGGCGATCTTTTCTACCAGAAGTGGAAGTACAAGCAGGACATGAAGATGACGAAGCGCGAGGTAAAGGACGAATCGAAGCAGAGCGAGGGCGATCCGCAGGTCAAATCGAGAATAAGAGGATTAATGCGCGCGCGCTTCAAAGCGATACTCGCGAAGAACGTGCCCAAGGCGGACGTAATAGTAACGAACCCGACGCACTTCGCCGTGGCTATAGCCTACAAGGCGGGCGAGATGTCCGCCCCAAAGGTAGTGGCCAAGGGGGCGGATTTCCTCGCGTTAAAAATTAGGGAGATAGCGGCCGCGCACGGCATACCGATAGTGGAGGAGCCGCCGCTTGCGCGGGCGCTCTACGCCGGCTGCGACATCGACCGCGAGATCCCCGAGGAGCACTTCCGCGCCGTCGCGAAGATCCTCGCCTACGTCTACGGGTTGAAGAAGGGGGCGTAAAGGGGCTATATCTTTATAAACTTCCCTATTCTACCGCCACCCCTGATAAAATACACGCCCGCGGGCAGCCGGGAAACGTCGATTCTTTCCTCGTCGGTCGTAGCTTCCAATACCTTCACGCCGAGCTGGGAATATATCTCAATTCTATCGCCGGGAGCGAAGCCGGTAAGGGAGATGAAGTCGCTGGCCGGGTTTGGCGCTATCGTAAGCGTTTGCCGGGCTTTCTTTTCATCGGGAGCGGAGAGGAAATCGCTTATCTTCGCGCGGTAGATGGCGTCGCCGTCGGGACCGTATAAACCGGAAGCCGAACCGCAGAAGATATAATCTCCCGAAGCGGCGAATTTAGATATGTATAGTAATCTATTCGTTATGCCTTCGTTTTTCTTCTTCCAGGTAATTCCTCTGTCTTCGCTAACAAATACGCCGTCCTTAAGAGTTGATAGGAATACGAGATCGTCCACCATTTTTATAGCGATAACCCAGTTTTCTTCTCCAAGCTTTAAATCGCCCGTTCTTTCAGTCCACGTATCCCCGTAATCGCTGGAGTAGTATATTACGTCGTCCGAATAGAGGAAAATCTCATTTAAATAAACCTCCATGCATTTCTTGCCGTTTCGATTTATTTTTAAATCCTCTCCAATCCTGTGCCAATTCATGCCCTCGTTTAAGGTGCGGTATAGCATGCTATCCATTTGCGCATAAAGAATATCCCGATCTCCAAAGCCGGACGATACTTGGAAATCTCTGATCCAATACCAGGGATATGGTAAGCCGTTATTTCCTCCAGCCCATTCAGTTCCGTTCCATAAAGACTTGGAAAAACCGATTGCGGCCGACATTGTAAAGATTTTACCGTTAGGGCCGAAGTAAGCCCAATCTAAAAAATAATTGTCATGCCATACCTCTTTGACTGTTTTCCAGCTCTCGCCTAAATCCGAAGAATAGAAAGCATCCCAATAAACTGTAAACAATAACTTGTTGTCGCCGGCAAACAGTCTGTATATATAATTTGTCTTTATGTTTAGCGGCTTCCATGTTACGCCGTAATCCGTAGACCTATAGACGCTGCGACCGTATTCGCCGAGAAGAGTATCCCCGTGAGTAGCTACGTACAGATCCCCGTCCATAGTCGCAATATCGGAAACCTCGCCATAGTAAGGGCCGCTATGGACCAATTTCCACGTGAAGCCGCTGTCGATGGATTTATAAATGTGGTTGTTATATACGTTATACGCTTCCGCGCCGTAATAATTAATCTTTTCGCTGCCGATGGGCTCAGAATCCGCTGTCATTTTATAGGCTTTCCAAGTAACGCCAATATCGTACGAAACATAAAAACTATCCGCTTTTACGACGATCAGCTTATCGCCGTTGGCATATAGTTCTTTATAATTATGCCCCTTAATCGGTTCGTTATTTCTCTCTATCCAAGTCTCGCCGTTGTCGGAGGTTGAAAAAATTCGATCGTCGTCGTGGTTGTCGCCCCAATAGTTCTTGGAAGCTAATACTATCTGATTAGATACCATAACCATTTTTTCAGCAGCAAAACTTGTGAGATTTTCGCGAATATTTTTCCACGATTCGCCGTAATCTGTAGAAAGAAAAGGGTTGCCATATTGAAACTTGTATATTAAATCATTTTTAAATATCACTCTGTTTTGTATCGGTTCTCGTGGAATATAACCACCTTTTTTTTTCCAAGTCAATCCATAATCAGATGTAAGAAAAAAAGAAGTATCGATTTCCACCAGGGCTTTTTCTCCAATTGGCAATATGCCCTTTATTTCTCCTTTTGGCAATCCATTATCAATTTTGTTCCATGTAAAACCTGAATCGTTCGAAATGTACAGCCTGTCGTCGACTCCTTTAAGCGCTGCAATTATCTTATTTCCTACTTTCGCGTACTCCGATAGTTCAGAAATTTCGGGCATTCCCGGAAAGTTTTCAAGCCAGGTATTGCCAAAATCAGTTGAGATGTAATATACCGAGGGGATATATACGTTGACTTTAAGGATAATAGTATTGCCGAGAATATCCGCTCTAACGACCCCTTCGTTTATGTAATTATACGTCGTGTTTTGCCATGATTCCCCTCTATCGGAGCTTACTTTTATAATGGACTTTGGAGAATACGCTCCGGAACCGGTTATCATCATCCTATCGCCGTCGCGCGCGACAATATCAAAAGGAGGATCGCTCTGCCAACCGGTCTTTTCCCAGTGGGCAAAAGCTTGTTGGCTGACGAGAAGAAAAATTATTCCTATGATATATTTCATTTAGCAACTCAATTATTAATTATGAAAGTACTTCTCATAAGTTTTTCGCTTTCTTTACATATGGTAACTTGGTATAATCCCGGATTAATGCTCGAAGTATTCACGCTCTTCCTAAAGATTGAAGAGTCAGTATCATTTGTAAGAACGCAATTGTATACAGTCTGTCCTAAAACATCTGTAATAGTTAATTGGTATAAGCCGATTTTTTTAAGCTCGCATTCAATATTAATTTCCTCGAAAGCTGGATTAGGATAAATTAGTATTGAATTATTATTGACGGTTTCCTTCGCAGAACCTGGTCCGGGTTTTCCAAAAACGGAAAAGTATAGGACTATTCTGTCTTCCATTGGAAGTTCCTTAATATGAGCCTTAGTATAATAATCAAGTAAGTCGTATTGATATGTCAATGCTGTTACAGTACGACTGTTGTCGTGAATAATGCCTTCTATATATGGATCACCATTGTTACCGGTTCCAGAGATTACCGTAGTGTAACCGGTGAGATAAATATCAGGTGTTTTTGCGTTTAAACCGCCCTTTGATGTCCTACCGTTTCGACCCCATGCATAGAGATGATGGTTAGCGTCGACTATCCAATTATTTCCAATGAAGTAGGTTCCTGTTCTTTCCCTTCTATATGCGGAATATACGCCAGGCAAGCATTCATCATCTTTTCTTCGAGAGTAAGGTGTGGAATATACATGAATATCATAAACCGGCAATTGATTGTATGGCATTGGAGGGTTGGGATTTTCAATTACGTAATGCCTGAGAACATATCCATCGCTCAACATTTCAAATATTTTTCCAATTTTGAGCTGTCCCCAACCAGTTTCATCGTCATAACCAGGTTTTGTAATCGGTGGATTATAATTCAGATCCAGCGCAGCAGCTTTTAACATATTTTCGTAGTCTTCCGGCTCTGGAGGCTCAGTTTGTCCATGATATTCATTAATGAGGTTCACATTCGTGAGAGCTTCAGCTCTCAATAATGCAATTGCGCCTGAAACGTGAGGAGCGGCGGCCGATGTTTCACCAAAATTCTGTACATCAGACTTATATTGTTTTGGGATTGCCACATATTTTGAAGTAGCAATAATAGTATTATCGCCGGGAGCAAGTAAATCCATTCCTTTCCCATAAGAAGATGGATTTCCTTTTGGATTTGTATATCTTTGAGGTAACACATTGTGTTCTTCATCACCAGCGTCGTGGCCCCCTACGCTAGTTACCCAACTTGAATTGTAGCAAGCCGGATACTGTTCTATATCGTTTCCCTTATTTGCGCGAGAAGCTACTATAGAAACCCCTTGTTCGAATACATCTCTGATAACACCTAATTCAATAGGTGAATAATTATCATCGCTCGAAGAAAAATTAATAATATGCGCGCCATATCCAATTCTTTTTGAATTGTCCGTATAATAATAATAATAATCCATTGCTGCCGCATAAAATGCATTATACGCACGATCCATTGGAAAATTTTTACCATCATCATTTACTTTTAATCCTACCAGTTTGCATCCAGTATTGTGATTATTGTTATTGTAATACCAACCGCCAGCAATACCAGCAACACGAGAGTATCGATTATTGGTATACGCTCCTATAATTCCAGCAACTGCGGTACCATGATTTGAATAATCAACAATATTATTATTATTTGATACAAAATTCCATCCATCAACAACTTTTTCGTTGAACTTAAATTTAGCTCCACCTAAATCAGGATTATAATGATCAATACCTGCATCTATCACAGCTACTTTTATTTGATTCGAGCCGGTTTGAAAATCCCATGCTTTACGTGCGTCAGTATAAAAAGATTTTAAACTTTTTTGCTCCCATAACTCTACACCATAATACACGCCTTGATAGCACTCATCAATTGGGTCAATATGAGCATCCATTGACTTACAGCGATTCGGCTCCGCGAACCATATACCATGCTGCTGAAGTAAAGTTAAAAAGTAGCAAGCGTTAATTATAGAAGTGTCGTTGTTCAGCTTTAATTTCATGAGCAAATAGGGCGCAACCCTGATAGTATCGTTATATCTTGTTATTGAAAGAGTGTCGCGGCAAGGACTGGCAAGAGTAATTCTTTTTAGATATATGCCGCCAAAAGATTTTATCGCATTACCCAAGGTCGTATCGGCAATAATATCGTCAACTGCAAATTGCTGCGCCATAATATTGTGTTTTTACTGCGCATAAAAATCATCTAACCCTTCGCCCTCTAAGATGAAATTAGGTGATTGCCAATTCCAGCAGAGTCTATTCAAGTTAAGCCCCTCCGGCTTGAATTGAATAATGATTTCGTCTTTAATACATAGGGAGGATAGATCAATAGGCCAAGTATAATGAATCGTGTCCCCTCTTTCGTTAGTTATCACTGGAAGCGTTTGGGCGGGTAAAGAGCTCTTTGCGGCGATTATTAAGCAAAACACGATAAGCATTGAGATAACGCTTGTTCTTACGAAGTTGAATAAATTTTTCATCACACTTGCCTTTATATATTAGGATAAAATTATCTTCTAAAGTAAAAGCCGCAAAAGAACATCTATAATCACTTACAACAAACATATTTAATGTTTTCGTGAAAAGCAAGTAATTTTTTCATGTTTTTTCATATTGCGAATTTTCTCCTTAATATAATAAAATAAACATTCGCCGTTGGCATGCTTTCGCGTAGTATTTCTCGTAAATAAATATTTTTCATTATTAACGCTCGAAATAGATTTTTGAAGTGTGGTTTCCTCATGTTTAAATAGTGAATAACCGAACCTTCAATTGTTAGCGCTTGCACGTCATTTCCCGAAGATTCCGGCTGCGGCTCGCTTCTTAATTGATCATTGATAATTGATTATGGATTCCTCGCTTCGCTTCGGAATGACCTATCTTATCTATTTTCATACTCTTGCGCGCTATTCGCAAGCGTAAAAGCCAGTAATTCGGCCCGATAAATGATCAATGATAATAGTTAAATGAAAAAGCCGCTCGATCCATTGAACCGGGCGGCTTTTATATCTGTAGAAACGAATGAAATTAGTTCTTCTTCGATTCCTGGTACTCTTTGATGAGCTCTTCCTGGATAGACTTCGGCACGGGGACGTACTTCTGGAATTCCATGGTGAATTCGCCCTTGCCCTGCGTTACGGAGCGCAGATCCGAGGAGTAGCCGAACATTTCCTTCAGCGGCACTTCCGCCTCGACAGTTACGTAGCCGGCGTCCTGGCTCGTGTTTATGATCATGCCGCGGCGCTGGTTTATCTGCCCGATTATGATTCCCTGGAATTCTTCCGGGGCGGAAGTTTCCAATTTCATAATAGGCTCGAGGATTATCGGAGCCGTTTTGGACAGAGCTTCGCGCATAGCCGCCTTGGCCGCCGTCTTGAACGCCATTTCCGAGGAGTCCACCGCGTGCATCGAGCCGTCGTTCAGCGTTACCTTCACGCCGACGATGGGTTGCTCGATAAGGAAGCCCTGCTGCAATTGCTCGTGGAATCCCTTGTCGCAAGGCGTAATGTATTCCTTGGCGATAACGCCGCCGACAATCGCGTTTACGAACTCGTAAGCTTCCGCGCCCTCGGCCGGGATAGGCTCGATAAAGCCCGCAACGCGAGCGAACTGGCCGGAGCCGCCCGTCTGCTTCTTGTGGGTGTAGTCGAATGCGGCGCGCTTCGAGATAGCCTCGCGGTAGGCCACCTTAGGCTTGCCGACAGTTACTTCCGTATTGTATTCGCGCTTAATGCGTTCGACGTAAATTTCAAGGTGAAGTTCGCCCATGCCCTTCATGATGGTTTCGCCGGAGTCCTCGTCGCGGTAGACGCGGAACGTGGGGTCTTCCTTCTGGAAGCGGTTCATAGCTTTCGAGAAGTTAACCTGGCCGGATTTTTCCTTCGGGGCGATAGCGAGCTCGATAACGGGATTGGGCACGAACATAGTCGTCATTGAAACGTTCGAGGCGCCGTCGGTAAACGTGTCGCCGGAGGAGCAGTCGACGCCGAACATAGCGATGATGTCGCCCGCCGACGCCTCTTCGATGTCGTGCATTTCGTTGGCGTGCATACGAACGAGGCGGGGCACTTTAATTTTCTTGCCGTTCGCGATGTTGATTATGTTGTCGCCCTTTTTGACCTTGCCCTGGTAGACGCGCATGTAGGTCAACTGGCCGTAGCGTCCGTCCTCGAGCTTGAAGGCAAGCATAACGAGGGGCTTATTGTCGTCCGTTTTCAATTCAATTTTTTCTTCGTTACGATCGCGGTCCAAAGCGTAGTTCGGAACGTCCGTCGGGCTGGGCAGGTAGGAGCCAACGCCGTCGAGCAGCGTTTGAACGCCTTTGTTCTGCTTTGCCGTGCCTACGAAAACTGGCGTGAGCCCCAGGGAAATAGTCGCTTTGCGAATTGCGGGGATCAGTTCCTCGGCCGTTATTTCTTCGTCCGAGAGGAACTTTTCAGCGACGACGTCGTCGAAGTCGGAAACGGCTTCGATCAATTTATTGCGGCGCATCTTAGCCTCTTCGAGCAGGGCTGCGGGGATAGCTTCCTCGCGGATATCTTCGCCGTTTGCCCCGTCGTAGTAAATCGCTTTCATCTTGACGAGGTCGATAACGCCCTTAAAGGCGTCTTCAAGGCCGATAGGCATCGTTACCATAGCGGGCTTGAGGTGTAATTTTTCTTCGAGCTGGGAGATAACCCGGTCGGGGTTTGCGCCCGCGCGGTCTACCTTGTTAATAAAGGCGATGCGGGGCACCTGGTAGCGGCGCATTTGCCGATCCACCGTAATAGATTGCGATTGCACGCCGGCCACGCCGCAGAGCACGAGCACTGCGCCGTCGAGCACGCGAAGAGCGCGTTCCACCTCGACCGTGAAGTCGATATGGCCGGGCGTATCTATAAGATTTATTTTATAGTCCTTCCATTGGGCGTAGGTAGCCGCGGATTGGATAGTAATACCCTTCTCGCGTTCCAAATCCATCGAATCCATGGTAGGGCCTGCGCCGGTTTTGGAGCGAACCTCGATGATCTGGTGTATTTTACCAGTATAAAATAAAATGCGTTCGCTTAAAGTAGTTTTGCCGGAGTCAATGTGAGCGGCGATGCCGATGTTTCGGAGCTTAGAGATGTCGGACATAAAAGTAACCGTTTATAATATTATATATGCAACAAAAAAGACTACAAATTTACGAAAAAAATTTTTAATAGCGGTTAAAAAATTGTTAATAGGCGAAAAATAATATTCGACTTGGCTAAAGATTAGAAATAAAAAAGCCGCGGAAAACGCGGCTTTTTTATTTAATTTCAACCGATTAGCGGTTTATCAGGCTTTGACCGCACGTGTGCGTCTCGCCGGAACCGTAGGCTCCGGTTCGGGTTCCGGGGCGTCTTCGGGCCTGCCGAATATATCGCCCACTTCGCTCTTAACGATCATTTCCTGGTAGTGCCTCAAGCCCGTGCCTGCCGGGATGAGCTGGCCAAGGATGATGTTTTCCTTCAAACCGACTAAGTTGTCGACCTTTGCCGCTACCGATGCGTCGGAAAGCACCCTGGTAGTCTCTTGGAACGATGCGGCGGAAAGCCAGCTCTCGGTCGTAAGCGACGCCTGGGTAATTCCGAGCAGTATAGGCTCGGCAATTGCGGGTTCCGCGGGGCGGAAGGCGGCTATTATTAAGCCCTTCTTCTTCAATTCCGTATTGGCGTCGCGCACCTTTTTGCGGGTGACGAGCTGGCCCTCGTGGAATTTCGAATCGCCCTTGTCGGTAACGACGACGTAAGTCTTCAGCATCTGGTTCTCGTCGACGAAGCGCATCCTGTCCACGTTGTCGTTCTCGAGGAATCCGGAGTCGCCGCTGTCGGTTACGCGAACCTTTTGCAGCATTTGGCGGACGATAACTTCGATATGCTTATCGTTTATCTTAACGCCCTGCATACGGTAAACTTCCTGGATCTCGTTAACGAGGTATTCCTGGACGGCGTTTGCGCCTTTTATGCGCAGGATGTCGTGCGGGTTGATAGGACCTTCGGTCAATCGATCGCCGGAGCGAACGAATTCGCCTGGCTGAACGAGAATATACTTACCTGCTTGAACGGGATAGTCGATCTTCGTAATCTCGTCCTCGCTCGTAATAGTAATCACTCTCTGGCCGCGTTTCTGCTTCTCGAAGGAAACGTAGCCGTCGATATCGGTGACGATCGCAGGATTCTGCGGCGCGCGCGCTTCGAAGAGCTCCGTAACTCGGGGCAGACCGCCCGTGATGTCCCTGGTTCTTCCGAGGTCGCGCGGTATCTTAACGAGAGGAGTGCCTATGCCGACCATATCATTGTCGTCGACGCGCAGTAGGGCGCGCGACGGGATGTTATAAGTCTTAAGTATTTTGCCTTCCTCGTCGACCAAATCGATCGAAGGAGACTTCGTCCTGTCGCGGGAGTCAATAACTACCTTCGTTATGTGGCCCGTCTGCTCGTCGTTTATCTCGCGATAAGTAACGTTCGGCAAGAGATCGTGGTAGCGGATCCTACCGGTGACTTCCGTGATGATAGTCGAGTTGTACGGATCCCATTCGTAGATCATCGCGCCTTTCTTAACCAGATCGCCGTCGCGAACCTTGAGCGTAGCGCCGTAGGTAACGTCGTACTTAGTTAGGACGCGATTGCTGTCCGGATCGATTATATTAATGCTGCCGGAGCGCGAAACAGCGAGAGTAATTAAGTCCTCGTCGCCTTCGTAGCTAACGGAGCGAATGTTTTCGTATTGAATAAGGCCGTCGACCTTAGCGACCACCGAAGACTGGGAAGCTATGAGCGCGGCCGTACCGCCGGTGTGGAACGTACGGAGCGTCAGCTGCGTGCCAGGCTCGCCGATGGACTGCGATGCGATCGTGCCGACCGCCTCGCCGGAATCGACAATCTTACCGGTGGCAAGATTTCGACCGTAGCACTTAGCGCAAACGCCGCGACGGGATTCGCACGTAAGAACGCTGCGGATCATAACTTGCTCGACGGTAGTTTGCTCGACAGATTCAGCTAAAAATTCATTGATTATCTCTCCCGCCTTTATGATAACGTTATCGGTCAAAGGATCGACGACGTCGTTCAGAGCGACGCGGCCAAGGATGCGCTCGCGGAGCGGCTCCTTAACTTCCTCGCCCTCTTTCAGAGCGGACATCTCTACGCCGCGGATCGTGCCGCAGTCGACTTCGCTGATGATAACGTCCTGCGCTACGTCGTGCAGGCGGCGAGTTAAGTAACCCGCGTCGGCAGTCTTCAACGCCGTATCGGCCAAACCTTTACGCGCGCCGTGGGTGGAGATAAAGTACTCGAGTATCGAGAGGCCTTCCTTGAAGTTCGCGATAATCGGGTTCTCGATTAGTTCGCCCGTAGAGCCGGAGAGCGATTTCTTTGGCTTTGCCATAAGACCGCGCATACCTGCGAGCTGGCGAATCTGCTCTTTAGAACCGCGCGCTTGCGAGTCGAGCATCATCCAGAACGTGTTGAATCCCTGCTTGTCCTGCTGAAGCTCGGAGTAAAGCTTATCGGCCACGCGGTTAGTCGCGGTCGACCAGGTATCGATTATCTTATTGTAGCGTTCGCCGCTGGAGATAACGCCGTTGTGGTAAGCGTTTTCGATGCCGTCGATCTTCGTCTGGGCGCTGTTAATTATATTCTTCTTTGCCTCGGGCACGACCACGTCGTGAATGCTAACGGAGAGACCGCCCTTGGTGGCGAAGCCGAAGCCCGTTTCCTTCAGGTCGTCGAGGAATTCGACAGTTTTAGCAAGCCCGGCTGCGCGGAAGCACGAGCCGATGATCTGGCGTAAACGTTTTTTCGTCAGCAATTCGTTGATGTAGCCCATTTCCTCGGGAACTATCTTATTGAGAATCACTCTTCCCGTCGTAGTTTCGATAAGCTTTCCGCCGATACGGCATTTTATTCTCGCATGGAGATCGAGAACGCCGCTGTTGTAGGCGATAACGACTTCGTCGTAACCGGAAAGAAGCTTACCCTCGCCTTTAGCGCCGGGGCGATGCTTCGTAAGGTAGTAGACGCCGAGAACCATGTCCTGCGAAGGCACGGCGATAGGATCGCCATTTTGCGTGTGCATAATGTTATGCGGCGCAAGCATAAGCAGAAGAGCCTCGAGCTGAGCTTCGTAGCTGATCGGGAGGTGGACGGCCATCTGGTCGCCGTCGAAGTCGGCGTTGAACGCCGTACAAACGAGCGGGTGGAGCTGGATAGCTTTTCCTTCGATAAGCTTCGGCTGGAACGCCTGGATGCCAAGCCTATGCAGCGTGGGCGCGCGGTTTAGCATTACGGGATGCCCTTCGATAGCTTTTTCGAGTATGTCCCATACTTCCGTCGTCTTGCGCTCGACCATCTTCTTAGCGCTTTTAACCGTCTTTACGTGCCCGCGTTCGATTAGCCGGCGGATAATAAACGGCTTAAAGAGCTCGACGGCCATATCTTTCGGCAGGCCGCACTCATGGATCTTCAGCTCGGGGCCGACGACGATAACCGAACGGCCGGAGTAGTCGACGCGCTTGCCTAAAAGGTTCTGACGGAATCGACCGGTCTTGCCTTTTAATGTGTCGGCGAGCGACTTCAGCGCGCGTTGCGATTCGGAGCGAACCGCGCGACGGCTATTGTCGAACAGTGCGTCGACTGACTCCTGGAGCATGCGCTTCTCGTTGCGGAGAATAACTTCAGGAGCTTTTATATCTATTAGGCGTTTTAACCTGTTGTTGCGAATTATAACCCGACGATAAAGGTCGTTCAGGTCGGACGTTGCGAATCGACCGCCCTCGAGCGGAACGAGCGGGCGCAAGTCCGGCGGCGTGACCGGTATAACGTCGAGCACCATCCAGCTGGGCTCGTTGCCGAGATCGCTGTGCTGGCTGGCGCGGAAGGCGTCGAGAATTCGGAGACGCTTGAGCAGCTCCGCTTTCTTTTGCTGGGAAGTTTCGTTGCGAAGCTGCTCCTTCAAAATGTGATAGAGCTCGTCGGGCTTTACTTTTTTGAGCAGCGCTTTAATTGCTTCGCCGCCGATGAGCGCCATGAACTTATTTTCGTCGTCGTCGTCGAGCTCGTGCTCTTCGGGCGTCATCTGCGTTAATATATCTATGTATTGCTCCTCGGTGAGCAAATCGTTCTTCTGCAAGCCGGCTCCGGCGCGCCCGGGTTTGCCCGGGTTAACGACGACGTAGGACTCGTAGTAGACGATTCGTTCGATATCCTTCGTAGGCATGCCCAGTATAGCGCTGATCTTGCTCGGAAGCGTTCTCAGGAACCAGATATGCACAACGGGAACTGCGAGCATAATGTGTCCCATTCTCTCGCGACGAACGGATTTTTGAGTTACTTCGACGCCGCAGCGGTCGCAAACGATGCCTTTATAGCGAATCCTTTTGTACTTGCCGCAGGCGCATTCCCAATCGCGAATAGGTCCGAAGATCTTTTCGCAAAAAAGTCCGTCCTTTTCAGGCCTGAACGATCTATAGTTAATAGTTTCGGGCTTTGTAACTTCACCATGCGAACGATTCAAAATATCATCGGGGGAGGCGATTCTTAATGTAATCTTCCTGAATCCTCTTCTTGGAATCGACAGTGATTGCATGGGTATTGCTCCTTTTACGATTTATAGTTTATTTTTTATTTTTATAATTTACCGGCCAATTCGAAATCCAATCGAATAGATTTAACTATTCGATATGGATATCGAGGCACAATCCCTGAAGCTCGCGAACCAACACGTTGAACGATTCCGGAATATTCGGGTTCGGCATGTTCTCGCCTTTTACGATCGCTTCGTACATCTTGGCTCTTCCCTGCACGTCGTCGCTCTTCATCGTTATCATCTCCTGCAGCGTGTGCGCCGCGCCGTAAGCCTCGAGCGCCCACACCTCCATCTCGCCAAGTCTCTGGCCGCCGAATTGGGCTTTACCGCCAAGAGGCTGTTGAGTGATAAGCGAGTAAGGACCTATCGAACGCGCGTGGAGCTTGTCCTCGACCAAGTGGGACAGCTTGAGCATATAGATAATGCCAACCGTTACCTCGTCGTCGAAGTAATCGCCCGTTAGGCCGTTGCGGAGGTTTATTTTACCCTTGCGCGGCAAGCCGGCTTTCTCGAGGTAATCGCCAACTTCTTCCCAGGTAGCGCCGTCGAAGATCGGGGTGGCGAAATTAACGCCCAATTTATGTCCCGCCCAACCCAGAGCCGTCTCGTAGAGCTGGCCCAGGTTCATACGCGAAGGCACGCCTAGAGGATTCAGCACGATGTCCACCGGAGTTCCGTCCGGAAGGAAAGGCATGTCCTCGGGGGGCACTATTTTCGAAACGATGCCCTTATTACCATGGCGTCCGGCCATCTTATCGCCGACCATTAGCTTGCGCTTCTTGGCGATATATACTTTCGCCATCTGAAGGATACCGGGCTGCAATTCGTCGCCGGCGGCTAATTTGTTCTTCTCCGCGCGGTAGTTGGCGCGTTCGTCGTTGCGCTTCAAAATGTAGTTGTCGTACATTTCGCGAAGCAATTCTTCTTTCCCGTCGTCTGTCAATACGGGTTCTTCCATATTGAGCATTTCCGGCTTCAACAAGCCTTCTTTATATTTGTCGCGAACGTCTTTCGCGCTGATCTTGCTACCGCTGCGGAATACCGTGACGCCGTTAACCAGGTTCAAGCCGAGAGCGGTTTCGCCGTCGAGCAGCGTCGATAGTCTTGCGATTAAGTCGTCGTCGATCGCCTGGATCGTTTCGCGTTCGCGCTTTGCGACCATGTCCTGGCGTTTCTTTTCTATAGCGCGGATGTCTTTATCCGTCGTAAGGAGCCTGCGGGTGAAGAGTTTCGTATTTATTACTACGCCCTTCAGACCGGGAGTGGCCTTCAGCGATACGTCCTTTACGTCGCCCGCTTTGTCTCCGAAGATAGCGCGGAGCAGTTTTTCCTCGGGAGTCGGGTCGGTTTCGCCCTTAGGCGTTATCTTTCCGATTAATATATCGCCCTCGGCGACCTTTGCGCCGATGCGGATAATTCCGTGCTCGTCCAGATCCTTCGTCGCTTCTTCGCTGACGTTCGGGATCTCGCGGGTGAACTCTTCTTCGCCGCGCTTGGTGTCGCGAACTTGCAGCGTGAATTCCTCGACGTGTATCGAGGTGAATACGTCCTCGGCGACAAGTCGCTGGGAAAGTATAATAGCGTCCTCGAAGTTGTAACCGCGCCAGGGCATGAACGCGACCAAAACGTTTTGCCCGAGAGCCAATTCGCCCTTATCCGTCGAGGCGCCGTCGGCGATGGGTTCGCCCTTTACGACGCGCTGGCCGGCTTTAACGATCGGCTTTTGGTTGATGCAGGTGTCCTGGTTCGTTCGGAAGAACTTCATTAAGTTGTAGCGCACGACGTTCTTGTGGTCGAACACCGTTAGTCTCTCGCGGTCGGAGCGCATATCGTCGTAGCGAACCTTAATGTAGTCCGCGCATACGTAATCGATTACGCCGTCGGCCTCCGCGAGCAGCAGCGTGCGGCTGTCGCGGGCGACGCGGGCTTCCATACCCGTGCCGACAACAGGCGCGTGCGGTCTTAAAAGAGGCACAGCCTGGCGTTGCATGTTCGAGCCCATCAGCGCGCGGTTTGCGTCGTCGTGCTCGAGGAACGGAATAAGGCTCGACGCCGGCGAGGTGATCTGGTCCGTCGATACGTCGATAAAGTTAATTTCCTTCGGGCCAAGCATGATAAAGTCGCCCTGGTTACGAGCGCGAACCTTGTCGCCGATTATCAAGCCGTCGTTATCGACCGGGGTCGAGCAGGGCACGATAAAGAAATTGTCTTCCATCTCCGCCGTAAGGTAAACGATCTCGTCGTAAACGCGGCCGTCTATAACTTTTCTGTAAGGCGTTTCAATAAAGCCTAATTCGTTGATGCGCGCATGGATGGCGAGCGAGGAAATAAGACCGATGTTCGGGCCTTCAGGCGTTTCGATCGGGCAGAGGCGGCCGTAGTGCGTATAGTGAACGTCGCGCACTTCGAATCCTGCGCGCTCGCGAGTTAAGCCGCCCGGGCCGAGAGCCGAAGTTCTGCGCTTGTGCGTCAGCTCGGCTAAAGGATTCGTTTGGTCCATGAACTGCGAGAGCTGATTCGTCCCGAAGAATTGATTTACTACGGAAGTAATCGTGCGAGCGTTAACGAGCTCGGTCGGAGTTAAGTTCTCGCCGTCGTGTATCGAAAGGCGCTCGCGAATCGTGCGCGCCATGCGGGCCAGTCCAACGTTGAATTGCGCGGAGAGTTGCTCGCCGACAGAGCGAACGCGGCGGTTGCCCAAGTGATCTATGTCGTCGCCGGAGTGCTTATCCAAATGGAGCTTGATAAGTCGCTTAATTATGGCGACTATATCCTCGCGGGTAAGCACGGTTAGTTCCTGCGGTATATCTAATTTTAGTTTGTCGTTTATCCTGAAACGGCCAACTGCCCCTAAGTCGTAACGCTTCGAGTTGAAGAATAGCTTCTCGAGCAGGCTTTCGGCGGTTTCAATGTCCGGCGGCTCGCTGGAGCGAAGCTGGCGGTAAATGTGCTCAAGGGCGTCCTCGCGGTTGCGGGAGGTGTCTTTGGCTATTGTGCGCGCGATAATGGGCTCGTCGGAGGGATCCGTGTAGCTGAAAACTCGGAAATTGTTAATTTCCGTGGCTTTCATAGTCTCGAAGAGTTCCTGGGTAATAGTCATGTCGCGCGTGGCGATGATCTCGCCCGTTGTCATGTCGATAACGTCGCCCGCTAAACGGCGGCCGATCATTTCTTCGTTAAGGTCCTCGGCGGCGACGTCCTGAGAAAGCTCGAAGAGAGCCAGGATGTCTTCGTCGGAGGAGTACCCGAGCGCGCGCAAGAGAGTAGTTACGGGGAACTTCTTCTTGCGGTCGATGTACGCGTACATTACTTCATGGATATCGGTCGTAAATTCGACCCATGAACCGCGGAACGGGATAATACGCGCCGTATAGATTCGCGTGCCGTTCGGGTGCATAGTGTCGTCGAAGAATACGCCCGGCGAGCGATGTATCTGGCTGACGATAACGCGTTCGGCGCCGTTAATTATAAACGTGCCGCGCGCCGTCATCGAAGGAATATTGCCAAGATAAACTTCCTGCTCGACTGCGTCTATATAATCTTCGCTGTCTTGTTCGGCTTTACTCGTCAATCTCAAAATAGCCTTTAAAGGCTTAGCATATGTAAGCTCGCGTTCGCGGCATTCTTCTTCTGAGTATTTAGGCTTTTCTACAAAATATTCGATAAATTCAAGTTGAAAGATCGAGGAAGCGTCCTCGATCGGAAAATTATTCAAGAAAGCCTGCTGCAGGCCGATCATTTTACGGCGATTCGGAGGCGTGTTTTCTTGTAAAAAATCATCGTACGAATCGAGTTGAATATTGAGCAAATCCGGGTAGATCGGGGTCATTGGCGAGCGCGAGAAGTTGATCCTCTTGCGTAGCCGGATGATCTCGGCAGCGCTTTCCATAAGCTTAACGTCGCCTTCGTCGTTTCGCTTAATCACCTTATGAGAAAGGTAGGAATCCGCTGCGTGGCTGTCCACCGGAGTTTCAGTCAAATTGGTTTCCACAGAAAACCTCCAATATTCTTTTGGATTTGAAAAAAATAGGACTTTTTGATAATTTTCCCTTAAGAAAATAATCAAAAAATCCTACGATAAGTTGCTTGGTCTTAAAGACAATTTCCGTTTCAATGATAGAGCTTTTTACTTAATTGATTGTTACATTTTAAAAGCATAACGGGAAAGCCGCCGAAGCCGCTTTCCCTTATGCGAATTTCATAGCCAAAACTACTTGAGGGTGACTTTAGCGCCAGCTTCTTCGAGTTTTTTCTTGATTTCATTAGCTTCGTCTTTGCCGACAGCTTCTTTAACTACTTTCGGAGCGCCTTCGACGAGGTCTTTTGCTTCCTTAAGTCCTAAGCCTGTAAGTTCGCGAACGGCTTTGATAACGTTAAGCTTCTTGTCGCCGGCTTCAGTTAATTCAACGTCGAAGTCGGTTTTTTCTTCGGCTGCCGGAGCTGCTTCAGCCGCTGCGGGCATTGCGCCGGCCATCATCATGGGGGCTGCCGCAGTTACGCCGAATTTATCTTCTAATGCTTTTTTGAGGTCTGCCGCTTCGATAAGCGTTAGCGAGGAAATCTCTTCAACGAGTTTTTCTACTTTCTCTGACATTTAAATTGTCTCCTGTTTCTTTTTTTATTATTTAATTATTATATTTTTATATCACTTATTTAAGCGGCATTTTGCTTTTTAGCCACTTCTTCAACGAGCGAGGCGACGTCGCGCATAACTGCGTTGATCGCTCCGACGATGCCGGAGATAGGCGCGTTTAAGCTGCCCAGGATACCGGCGACGAGGTCCGCGCGCGAGGGAAGAGCCGCGATAGTCTTAAGCTGGCTACCGTCGAAGTATTGGCCTTCGAGCGAGGCGGCTTTAAGCTTCGGCCTTTCAGTCTTTTCCGAAATCTTCTTGATAATTCTAGCCGGGGTAACGGGGTCGTCGGCCCCGAACGCGATGCCGGTTGCGCCGAAGAGCTTGTCCTCGGGTATAGTGTACCCGCCGACCTGCTTCATCGCTAAATCGATCAAAGTGTTCTTTGCCACCTTGTAGTCGATGCCTTCCTTCTTGAAGGCGCGGCGCATAGCGATCGTGTCCTCTACGTTCATCGAGCTAAAGTCCAGCAAATAAATTGCGGAGCTACGCTCGAGCCGCGCGACTAAATCGGCTACGATTTCGGTTTTTTGTTTTTTTGTAATCATGCGTTTACCGTTATTTATATTATGTCCGCGAGGCGATGCAGTTCTTGCGAACCGAGAAGCTCAACAGCCGCGCGAGTTGCGTAATAGGCTAATTTTAATTGTATCAGTCGCTTTCCTAACCGATTCGGATTAATCCTGTCCGAATGATTGATCGTTCACTTGCACGGACGGTCCCATCGTCGAGCTGAAGAATACGCTCTTAACGTATTTGCCCTTTGCAGTTTGGGGCTTAGCGCGAAGGATGTTGTTGAAGAACGTCGTTACGTTGTCGGAAATCTGCTGCGTCGTAAAGGAGCATTTTCCGATAGAAGCCGCCATGTTGCCGGTCTTATCGACGCGAAATTCAATTTTACCCGCTTTAACTTCCTGCACAGCTTTAGCTATGTCGAAAGTAACTGTGCCGACCTTTGGGTTAGGCATTAAACCGCGGGGGCCCAAGATTCTACCGAGCTTACCAACTTCCCCCATTACGTCGGGGGTAGCGATAACGACGTCAACGTCCGCCCAGCCGCCTTTGATCTTTTCGATATATTCCTCCAGGCCTGCGTAGTCCGCGCCGGCGTCCAAAGCTTCTTTGTCCTTGGGCGTCTTGGCGAGCACGAGCACGCGAACGGACTTACCCGTTCCGTGAGGCAGCGACACCGTTCCGCGGACCATTTGGTCGGCTTTACGGGGGTCGACGCCTAAGCGCATGGAGATGTCGAAAGATTCATCGAACTTAGCGGTGGCGTTTTTCTTGACGAGCTCGATTGCTTCGGAAACGGAGTAGAGCTCTCCCGCATTAATACTTTTCGATATGGCACGATATCTTTTACCGCGATCTTGCATTTCTTATCCCTAAAAAACTTTTGTTATAAATAAAAAGAAGGTTAAATGATTAACCTTCAACAGTGATGCCCATGCTGCGAGCCGTGCCGGCTATCATGCTGACCGCGGCGTCCATCTCATCGGCGTTCAAATCTTCTTGCTTTATCTTTACGATTTCCTCGAGTTGAGCGCGGGTTACTTTACCCACTTTTGTCTTATTCGACTCGGCGCTGCCTTTCGGTATGCCTGCGGCTTTTATTAAAAGCACGGGCGCGGGCGGCGATTTGATAATAAACGTGAAGGTTTTATCGGAGAAAAACGTAACGACAACGGGCAGGATTGTCCCTTGTTGCTTGCCGGTTTTAGCGTTGAATTGCTTGACGAATTCCATACCGTTCAAGCCGCGCTGACCGAAAGCAGGTCCTACCGGAGGCGCCATCGTCGCTTCGCCCGCCTTCAATTGAAGTTTAAAACTTCCAAGTACTTTCTTTGCCATTGTACCGATTTATAATTAGTGAATTTAACTTTATTAGTGATTTTCTAATTCAACTTGGCTGAAGTCCAGTTCGACGGGCGTCTTACGACCCAATATGCCGACCTCGACTTTCAATTTCTGCTTTTCGTTGTTTACTTCCTTTACAGTTCCGCTGAACGTAGTAAACGGCCCGTCTATTACTTTGACGGGATCGCCTATCTGGAATGCCGTTTCGATCGTCGCGATGTCCTTGCGCTCCTCGACCCTGCCGATGATGCGCTCTATTTCATGAGTCTGAAGCGGCACCGCGTCATTTTTGCGGCCTACGAAACTGACGACGCTCGGGAGGTTCGAGATTACGTCTTTAAGTTTTTTATCGAGCACGGCGCTCAATATTATATAACCCGGCAGGAAATTCTTTACGCGCGTCTTGCGCTTGCCGTTGCGCACTTCGAAGACCGTCTCCTGCGGGATAACGACTTCGCGAACGCGGTCGTCCAACCCGAGGCGCTTGACTTCGGCTTCTATGCTAGCCTTGACTTTCTGCTCGTGACCGGTGAAAGTCCTTATGGCGTACCATTTATATTCTAAAGCGCGCGGCGCTTTGCCGGTTAGTTCATCCATAATTAAAATATTAACTCGATTGCGAAGTTCATTATTTGGTCGACTCCAAATACGAAAGCCGTAATAATTGCGCTTACAACTATTACGACCATTGTCGATTCTCTGAGTTGTTCTTTCGTAGGCCAGGAGACTTTTTTCATCTCGGCTACGACGTCTTCATAAAATTGTTTGGTTTTTTCTATCATTGCCGCTTTTTGCCAAAAAACTTAAAAAACAGGCTATGCGATGCAAGCCTTTTAAATTAACGCGTTCTCAGCTTTTTCTATTTTTCGCGCGGGCGGAAGGACTCGAACCCTCAGCCTACGGTTTTGGAGACCGCCACTCTACCAATTGAGCTACACCCGCGTTTTTTTCTTTCTTTGCTCTTTCGAGCTGATGACGGGACTTTCGGCCCGCGACCTCTTCAGGAAGCGCTCTTCCAACTGAGCTACATCAGCGCTTCTTTGCTCTTTCGAGCTGATGACGGGACTCGGACCCGTGACCTCTTCCTTACCAAGGAAGTGCTCTACCAGCTGAGCTACATCAGCAAATTCTTTTACAAACTTTTTTCTTGCGCGCTCTCCGTTATCAAGGAAGCGCTCTTCCAACTGAGCTACATCAGCAAATTCTTTTTTTCGCTTGAGCGCTTTACATGCAATCTGCGCACGCAAGCCAAAATAAATTTTACGTCTTCAATTAGATACGAGCGGGAAACGGGACTCGAACCCGCGGCCCTCAGCTTGGGAAGCTGATGCTCTACCAACTGAGCTATTCCCGCAATTCTTTGGTACTCGCTACGTCTACTTCGCAAAACAAGCAAGCCCCGTCTAGCTTTTGCCTTCAGAGCTTGCGAAAATGTCCAGAGCGGGAGACGAGACTCGAACCCGCGACCCTCAGCTTGGAAGGCTGATGCTCTACCGACTGAGCTACTCCCGCTTGCGTGTTACTTGCGTAAGAAAGTGGGCAGAGAAGGATTCGAACCTCCGTAAGGCGTTGCCTAACAGATTTACAGTCTGTCCCGTTTAACCACTTCGGTATCTGCCCCCGTTTTCAGCTTACAAAAATAAGCAATTCTCAGTTTGCAAGCAAATTCTTTTTTATTGTCAAAACAACGTAACGTCAATTTGAAAAGGAAACAAAATTAAGAGTTTTTTCGGACATGTGCAAATAATTTTAATGTTTCTTGCGAATATTTAAAATTATAATTCAATCTCCGTTTCGCAGAAAGCGTCCTCGCTTTCATAAATTCTTATCTCCATTCGTTTTACGTTTTTATGCCCGGAAAGCCCGTCCTTAGCCATTCCGCCTATCAGGAATACGATATTTTCAAGCGTGGAGTATTTTTCCGTCTCCACTACTTTGTACCCGCGGCTTTTCATATATTGCGCGAGCTCCGCGTCGGTGGAATCGGCAAGAAAACTGTGGTCGAGCTTTTCGACTATCGAACCGAATATCGTGTCGAGGTCGTAGAAATCAATTATCATGCCGTTCTCGTTCGGCTCGCCCTCCAGCATAACGCGCATCCTATAGGAATGCCCGTGCAGGTTGACGCATAGACCTTTGTGAAAAGGCAGCCTGTGGCTCATTTCCCAGCGGAACGTCTTGGATATTCTAAGCATATTCTGCTCGCATATAGATTACACATACAGGAAGTAATTCTATATCGATTTAATCGGTTTATTATTTGACGTACTTAGCGCGGATAGTCGAGTTGATGCCGCCGCGAGGCTTCCACTCGGAAATGATTTCCATCTCGAGCGGCGAGCAGGCCGCGACGAGCTCGTCTAATATATGATTAGTTACGGCTTCGTAGAATATTCCCTTGTTGCGGAATTCCAAAAAATAATATTTCAGCGCTTTCAGCTCCAGGCAGAGCTCGTCAGGCACATAGCGCACCGTTATCTTGCCGAAGTCCGGCAGGCCGGTAATCGGGCAAACCGAAGTAAATTCGGGGTTTTCGTGGACTATTTCGTATCGCCTACCCTTTGCGGGGTTCTCAAATACTTCTAATCTTTCCATTTATTTTTCTCAGTTATTATTCTGGATAGTTAAAATATAACCTGCAATTTAATAAATCCCGGCGTAATTCGCTTTCATATTTTAAAATTTCTTCTTAGTTTGCAAGTCTATTTTTATTTAACGGGAAAAAAGTTCTTTATAGATGGAAAAAGATTTTAAATTAGACTCCTTTCCACTGAGCAAAACAAAGAAAGCCAAGGGCAGCCGCCGTCTTGTTCGCGAAAAGGCGCTGCAGATCCTAGTAGCGTTCGACATTTCTGCGACCGAATTGGATTTTCTCTACGAGCATATCTTTTTCCGCGAATTCCAATTCGAGGATGCGATACCGCCGGAAGGGAAATTACTGAGACCTGCGGAGATCATTGAGCTCGAGGCGGATACGCCGATTGACTGGAAGGATAGCGAAATCGATTTCGGACGAAATCTGATTAATCAAATCGTAAGCAACAAGAACGAGTTCGAAGTTCTTATTGCCGAGTTTACTAAAAATTGGGAAGTCGATCGCATAGCCACTATCGATAAGTATTTGCTCATGATCGCGATTACTGAATTGCTTTACTTCCCGGAAATACCGACTAAGGTTAGCCTGGACGAAGCTATCGATATTTCTAAAAAGTACTCGACCGAGAAGAGCAGTATGTTTATTAACGGAGTGCTCGACGCGATACTTATTAAGCTGACCGAGGAAGGTCGCATCCGCAAAACGGGAAAGGGGCTTTTGGACAATAAGTAACGCTTTTCAAAATATTGAGACTATAAAAAAAGCCGGAATCGCTTCCGGCTTTTTCTTTTCTATTATGTCCTTCTTTAATCGACCCTGATCTTCTGGCCAATCTGCAATCCTTCGTCCTCTATGTTCCGATTCTTTTTCTTCAAGTCGGATACGGTAGTTCGGAATCTACGAGCGATCGAGGAAAGGGTGTCGCCGGAGCGAATGCTGTAGTACTTCGGCTCGTCATCTTTCGGGCGCGCTTTTTCCTGCACCTTGCGGGGGTTGAAGTTCTCCGCCAACTGTACGCCATATATTTTAAGCTTTGCGCCCGCTTTAACGGAAGCGCCTCCGCGTACGTTATCCGGATTCCATTCGGCGATTTGATCGTCCGTTACCCCGTACTTCTGCGCGATCGAGTAAAGGCTTTCGCCGCGCTGTACAGTGTGGACGGCGTAGCGTTCGCCTTCTATGCGCGATTCGTTGCTTGCGTTCTCGTCGGCGTCGGCTTTAGCGAAATTATTGTGGGAATCCGCCACCGGGACCTTTAGCAGTTCGCCAACCTTTAGGCGGTTCTTCTTTATTCCGTTGTTCCGACGGATATCGTCTTCGCTCGCGCTGTACTTAATCGCGATTTGCTTCAGAGTTTCGCCCTGCTCGACGCGATGATAGATCATTGCGGGAGCTTTCGGGCGCGAGGTTGCGGCGAGCGTGGGTTCGACGTTCTTAGCCTGCTTGGCGGGGAGCGCTTTTTCCTGCTTTAAGGCCGCTTTGGAGGGCTTCGCCTGGGCTAAGTTTTCTTCGGGAGCCATAACGCGTATGCGTAGGGATTTCCCGGCTTTGAGCTTGGAATTCCTCAAACGATTTTCCGCTTTGATGGACTTGACCGATACGTCGTATTTGTCCGCGATCTCGGCGATAGATTCGCCGCGCTTAACCTTGTGCGTAATTACTTTAGGAGCTAATTTAACCGGCGCTTTCTTGCCGGATACAACCGGGCGCGTTTCGTTTACTGCGACGTCCGTTGCGCCTTGCTGACCGCCCGGGGCAATTACTATGGTTTGGCCGGCTTTAAGCCTTTCCGAGCCGTAGCTCAAGTTGTTGTAGTTGCGAAGGTCGGTTATGCGAGCGCCGTAATCGCGAGCTATCGAGGAAAGCGTTTCGCCCCTTTTTACCTTATGCGTGACCTCCGCTTGCTTTCCCTTTTGAGCGGGCATTTTCGGAGCGTCGGAGCCGCCGTTGTCCGCTAAGCTAGGAGCGGCTTTTTTATTCTTTTTCGCCCAGGCGAGATTCTTAGCGTCGTATTCGTCCGCATCGACTGGAAGCCTGATCTCGGAGCCGATCTTCAGCCTGGAATCCTCGCCGTTCAGCCCGTTCATGCCCACGATAACGCTTTCAGGCGCTTCGAACTTTTTGGCTAGCGACGCTAGAGTTTCGCCCTTTTGCACGGGGTGAACGATAAACGGCTCTTTTTCAGTTTCGCTCAGCAAAGCGAAGTTCCTGGCGAAGTTGGAATACGAGCCGTAAGGAATCTTCAGATAGTACGACTTGCGGTCGGGCGGGGTCGCGACTTTCAGTAATTCAGGATTGAGATACCTAAGCGAATCGACCGATATGCCGGCGGCTTTTGCCAACGCCTTAACGTTGACGCATTCGTTCAACATATACACGTCGTACTGGTACTCGGGAAGGATCTGGATCTCTTCGGGCTTAATGCCGTAGGCTGCGGGATTCATCGCGATCTTAGCCACGGCGATATATATAGGAACGTAATGCTTTGTTTCGTTCGGTAGAAATTCGCGGATATCCCAGAAGTCGGGCTTTTCCTTTTTGCTTTTCTTAATCGCCCGGTCGACTGCGCGAGCGCCGCAATTATAAGCGGCTAGCGCCAGGTGCCAATCGCCGAACTCGTTGTAAAGATCCTTCAGGTGGCGCATAGCTGCCCGGGTAGCTTTTTCGGGGTCGCGTCGCTCGTCCGTCCAATAGGACGTCGTCTTATTCAGGTCGTAAAGCTGGCCCGTTTCGCGCATAAACTGCCAAAGCCCAACCGCGCCCGCGCGCGATACGGCGTTTGGATCCATCGCGCTTTCCCATATGGCGAGGTACATTATTTCGCGGGGCATCTCGAGAGCCTCCGCGATCCTGAGCATCATCGGGAAGTAACGGGTTCCCCGTTCGAGCCACTTTTTGAACATCTTGCCGCCTTTAGTCGTGAGGAAGGCCAGATTCTTCTGAACGAACGGGTTATCCGTCAAAGGAATTCGAATGCTATCCGGCGGGGAGAAGAACGTCGCGAGCATAGCGCTGTCCCGCTTATTCGTAGATCCGCCCGTTACGATGGGGGCGGCCGCCTTTGCCGGAGCGATTGTCTCTATCTCCTGCAGAAGCTTTTCCCGAACGATTATAAAGGAGGAGTTTTCGTCGAGTTCGTCGACCGATTTGACGAAACTTTCGTAGTCCTCGATGATAGATTGAGCCAGGTCCGTGAATTCGTCATTCTTTTCTATCTCGGGGTAGCTCATTATGGTGTTGAGTTTGTCGATGGCTTCTTCAAAGTATTGAGCGGCCTTCGTGGTGTCGCCTTTATTGATGAATATCAGAGCCATGAGGTATTTTTGGCGGGAGCTCTCGAGGGCCTGCGCGACGTTTTCGTCGAGTTTAGGCTTCTGGGAACGTTTATCGTCTAGCTCGGAGTATTCATCAGGGAATCTTTGAGCGCGCTGGGCTTGCCTTGCGGGAGCTCTTCTCTTCATCTGGGCTTGCGCCGAGTCGGGTAAGAGCGCTAGCAAGCTGAAAGCCGTAGCGAGAAGCGTCATAAAGCGTATAGCTTTGCTTATCTTCATATTTTTCCCTATAATATTGTTACTTAATCAGAATGTTAAAATAAGCCTATACGGTTAAAAGTACAATTAATATTTGATTAATATTTATTGCCGTATACGGCGTTTTTATTTTAAATATAGATGCATTAATCGGGGCTAAATAGGCAGTGTGAATATTTTTTGACAGCATGCCCTTTTGATCGTGAATTCTTAATGCCGTATTAAAATAACATTACAATCTTATTTTCAAATTTACCAAAATAATTATGAATTACCAAACTTGCGGGCGGTTCCGGCGGACTGGCCCGCAGCGCGGCGACGGCTGGCGTAGGCTATTAAGAAGACAAGGAATTGCAGCAAAACTATGGCCGCTCCCGCCGGCACGTCGAGCTTCCATGAGAGAGCCAGGCCGACGACGCACGTAGCCGCTCCCAACGCGGCTGCAAGCCAGGTTACCACGGCGAAGCTACGGGCTACCAGTCTCGCCGTCGACGCCGGGATGACGAGGAAAGCCCCGACGAGTACGATGCCTATTATCTTTAGTGAAACCGAGATAACGAGCGCGAGCAAAAGCAAAAGAGTGCGATTGTCCCGCGCGACGTTTATTCCGTCGCTCTTTGCAAGCTCTTCGTCGAACGCGGCGTAGGCCCACCTGCCCCATAGCTTATAGAGCGTCGCGAGAGCCGTCGCGGCAAGTATTATCGCGATCGAGACGTCGGTCGCGCTTACCGATAATATCGAGCCGAAGAGGTACGCGAAGGCGTCCCGGCTATATTGATTCGTTAGCGAGAGGAAGAGTATCCCAAGGGCAGTCGAGACCGAAAACAGTATGCCGGTAAGGGTATCGGAGCTTAGGACCGTTCGCCGGCGCAACGCGCCTATCGAGAGGGCCACCGCGCAGGTAAATGGAATAGCGATAGCGACGGGATCCAACCCCAGCAAAATACCCAACGCTACCCCGCCGAACGCGGAATGCGCCAGACCGTTGCCGAGGAAGCCCATTCGCTTCTGCACGACGAACGCGCCGAAGTAGCCGCCGAGAGCCCCCAGGAGAGAGCCCGCGACGAAGGCGCGGATCATAAACGGATATGAGAACATTTCAAGCATCGCCGCGCAGTCCTATATGCACTTTGTGGCTATGCGTTAAGTTCGAGTAGGTGGCTCGCAGGTTTTCGTCCGTAAAGGCTTTATCCTTATCGCCGAAGAATATTGAGCGGCGGTTGACGAGCAGTATCTTCTGGGAATGCTCCCAAGCCGACGTTATGTCGTGGGTCACCATGATAATTATGCCCCCGCGCCGCTCGGCGAAGCTGCGAAGCGCGGCGTCGATCGCCGTTTCGCACACAAGGTCGACTCCCGTCGCAGGTTCGTCCAGTATCAGCAATTTTGGTTTGCGGGCAAGCCCCCGGGCGAGATAAATGCGCTGGAGCTCGCCGCCGGACAGCTCCGGGAGCTGGCGCTCGGCAAGGTCCGCCGAGCCGAACGTATCCAACAGCTTTATAATTTCCGATCGCTCGTTTTTTCCTATCCTGGCGGGCCAGGAGCGCCGGATCCCGCCGGCGATTATGTCCAGCGCGCGCGCCGGGAACGTCCTGTCGAGCGTCTTGATCTGCGGGACGTAGCCGATCTCCGAGCGGTCGAACCCCTCGAATTCTACCGACCCGGAGCTTGGTTCGTATATGCCCAAAAGCGTTTTAAGCAGCGTAGTCTTGCCGCTTCCGTTCGGTCCGAGTACGGACACGCATTCGCCTTCCTGCGCGGAAAAGCTAACGTCCTCTACAACCGGCGCCTCGCCGAAGCTCACGTAAAGATTTTTAATATGTAGTTTTTTTATCGGCAAATTGATCCACGTTGTTACGATGTGATGAATATTCCGCAGCCGGCTTATTTTGCAAGACCTTTAGCCAGGATTCGCGCGTTTTGCAGCAGCAGTTCGCGGTAGCTTTTAGCTTTGGCGCCTATCGGATCCAGCTCCAAAAGCTTCACGCCAGCGGCGTCTGCGAGCATTTCCGCCGGCTTTTTGGGGAACTGCGGCTCGGTAAAGATTGATCGGGCGCCGGAGGATTTAATTTTATTGGTCAGTCCCGCTATATAGGACGGCGAGGCTTCCTTACCTGGGGAAAGCTCGATCGAGCCGGCGTAGCGCAGCCCGTATCTCTTCAGGAGATACCTCATCGAGGGATGATAGGTGAAAACGCTTCCGCCCTTCGCTGGGGATAGTATAGCCGCCATCTCGGAATTTAAGGAATCGAGCTTCGCGGCAAACTCCGCGGCGCGGCGTTTTATTTCGGCGGCGCGCTCCGGGGCAAGCGCTGAAAGTTTTTTTGCCAACGCTGGCAAAATTGATTTTACGGCGAGCGGATCCATCCAAAAGTGCGGATCAATCCCGCTTATATGGTCGCCCTCCTCGCCTTCATGCGCGTGGGATTCGCCTTCGTCGAGCCCTTCTTCGCCATATTGCAGCTTAAATTCAGCCGGGAGCATATCGATAAGTTTTATCTTTTCT
>JBLNBN010000043.1:0-17271 GCA_050260015.1 Chloroflexota bacterium
ACCAGGTGGTTCGTTCGACGACGGACGGGGGCGAGACCTGGCGGGATATTTATTTGGATTCTTCATGGTGGGCAAATGGATATCAATATTATTCAGCCACAGTATTATTAGATATTGCTCATCCATCGAAGGATTTAATAATAGCCGTGGGGGATTCGGGCAAAATTGTACGCAGTACGAATAATGGCGTGGAGTGGAAGTTGCAATGCCTTGGAAAAGAAAAGTATTTGAAGACAATAAAAATGTATGATGAGAATTATGGAATAATATTTGGCTCTGACCGCATCTTACATGAAATATTATTCTATGAAACCTCCGACGGCGGCGAGAATTGGCGAAAGATGAATATGCCCAAAGAGCTTACAGACAGTATATTGTACGGGGAATTCCATATCTTGCGCCCCGGTTACTTTGTGGTTGTATTATCCTCATATGGCGGAAAGGATCCTCGCATAATACACGTACACGGCGACTGGGATAGTCTAATCGTATATCCGCAGCCGCACATCGATGGTTACAGGAAGAGATTTGTCTATTTTGCCGACGAGAACCGAGGGTGGGTTCTCGGGGGCGGGAAGCCGGATAAAGAGAACCCTACCGCTTGGGATCAAAATCAAGTAATTTGTTATACAAATAACGGCGGTAAGAGTTGGACAACTCAGCGCGACACTTTGTTTTACTATGGTGATCCCATATTAGATACAGATTTTTTTAATGATAGATTTGGCATTGCAACTACATTTTATGGTTACGCTTTTCTAACTTATAATGGTGGAAGGACGTGGGAAGAAATTCATATTGATGATAACCCTCCTGGCGCGGCTTTTACATTATATAGCCCGCAGCTCACTTCCTACTCCTCCGGTTACGTTATCGTTGATCTTCAGTATATATACAAATTCACCCGCGATTGGAGCATCCCCCACGACACGTCGGGCAGCCCGGACGATTCAGTGAAATCGTTCATTCCTTCGCCCCCGCCGGGCATTGTCCGCTTCCTCGGCAACTACCCCAATCCCTTCTCGGAGCGAACGAAGATAGCATACTACCTTGGCGAGCCGCGCCAAGTCTCCCTGAAGATATACGACATGCGCGGCAAGGAACTCGAAACCATTTTAGAAGACTACCAGGGCGAGGGCTACCACGAGACCGACTACGTCAACAAAACGCTCCCCCCGGGCATATACTACTATCGCCTCCGCGCCGGCGACCGGACGTTTACGAGGAAGATGATAGTGGTCGGGAGGTAATATGATAACAAACCATTCCTACATCCCCGTTCAATGCCCAACGTTTCTTGAGGAGGTCTGCCAACCGAACAACTGTTACGAATGGGGTCCGGAGGAGTTTGATCACGAGGATGATATAGATTATCATGACAACCACGGCGTCGGTACTTTGATAAAACGCGGCTTAGATGAATTTAGGAAAGAGTTTTTCGCTACGGACGAATGCGTAATTAGTCAAACAGGATTAGACCAGGAATTTGAAGTACGTTACGCTACAAAAGAAGAGGGGCAAATTACGATTGAATTCTACAATATACTGGGAGAACTGGCTTCGAATTACGCATTTAACAAGAATTCATTCAACTTTAACGAGGTTATCGAACCTCAGTTGAAAACTGGCGCGTACATCTGCATCGTTAGATTTGGCGATCGTATTATTTGTGTTAAAAAGATTATGATTCTAAGGTAATACAATGAAAACATTTTTATTCATTATTACTTTTGCGATTTCCTTATCGCAGGGGTATATTAAAGCTGAATCAAATCTTGAGTGGAAGAAAGTCGATAGGAGGTATGCGGATTCTAATACAAATAGGTGGTATCATTCTATACGTTGCGCCGATTCTATGAATTGCGTAGTCCTAGCCTATACGATTTATAAAGATCCTATTCTTCGGAGCACGACGGACGGAGGGGAAACGTGGCGGGATATTTATATCGACTCGACTCGGGATGGGGAAGGACCTTTTGCGAAAACGACTTCGATTTGGCTAAAGGACCATGCCTGCCCTTCAAAGGATTTAATAATAGCCGTCGGCGATTCAGGACTAATTATCCGCTCGACAGATCAGGGCAAGACCTGGGACAAGAGATCAATGGGTCGTTATTACCATGTGTCAATTTGTATGGCGGACGACAAGTATGGCATTATTCGATCTTTCGACGGCTATAAAAGCGGGGCCGCGTTCTTTGAAACGACGGACGGCGGCGTAGATTGGCATTTAATGAATACTCCGAAAGATTTTTCCGACAGCTCGTGGTATTTTAGCATGGATTTAATTGAGAAGGGATATTTTGTTGCAAAGTTAGAGAAATACGGCGGGAATGATTCGGGGATGTACAAGTTTATAAATGTCTACGGCAATTGGGATAGCGTAGTAGCGTACACCGATCCTCATGAGAATTACGGGCATAATTTAAGCTTTATAAGCGACAGGCGAGGATGGACGGCGGGGGCAGGTAAACCGAGCAAACCGCAGCAGACGGGCTTTGAGTATAACCAAGTGATTTACTATACGAACGACGGCGGAAAGTCATGGATTACGCAAAGGGACACATTCTGGCACGGAGGTAATCCGATATATGCAATTGATTTTTATGACGATCGATTCGGCATAACGACGACGGTATATGGTTATGCATTTTTAACCCATAACGGGGGAAGGACCTGGGAGGAGATACACATAGATGATAATCCATGGGGCGCTCCTTTTAATGTATTAAGTCCACAATTAACGTCTTTTTCTTCCGGGTATACTATTATAAATCAGGAATACGTCTACAAATTCACCCGCGATTGGAGCATCCCTCACGACACGTCGGGCAGCCCGGACGATTCAGTGAAATCGTTCTTTCCTTCGCCCCCGCCAGGCATTGTTCGCTTCCTCGGCAACTACCCCAACCCCTTCTCGGATAGGACCAAGATAGCGTACTATCTCGGCGAGCCGCGCCACGTCTCCCTGAAGATATACGACATGCGCGGAAAGGAACTCGAAACCATTTTGGAAGACTTCCAAAGCGAGGGCTACCACGAGACCGACTACGTCAACAAAACGCTTCCCCCGGGCATATACTACTATCGCCTCCGCGCCGGCGACCGGACGTTTACGAGGAAGATGATAGTGATAAAATAACGTAGGGGCGGACCCATGTGTCCGCCCTTTTGATTTTACGTCATTCCGGGCGCCAGACCCCGGAATCCAAAGGCTCTTTGGGTTCCAGCTTCCGCTGGAACGACGGAAGGCAAGTAATTACGCGCCGCCGCCCGCCACCGCAGGCTTGGTTCCTTTTTCTCCCGGATACTTCAAAATAATATTCTTTTATTCCAAAATTAATCGTATATTTGCGATGTACGATTAGATGAAACGCGTGTAGCATTGGACTCTCGTTACATTTTCTGTCAATAGGAATTTTATGAGAAGAAGTATTATACGGTATATAATAATAATCTCCCTCTTTACCGCCGGCGGTAATATTTATGCGCAGTGCGGCTGCATAGGCGGGGCGGCTGTCGGCGGCTTAACCCCGGTCGGCGGCGCCGCTAATATCGGCATCCTAAAAGAGGGCAACCTACGCGCGGTATCCTTTCTTTCTTATTCCTATGGCGACAAGACATTCAGAGGAGACGACCAAATAGAGAACCGCACAGTAAAGAGATTTAATTCCTCGTATTCTTCTTTATTGGTTGGCTACGGCCTTACGAGCGACTTTACGCTCGACGTTGAATTGGGTTATTACTTTAATAAAACTCAAAAATTCAGTACATATTCTCTCTCGGGTAGCGGCTTTTCCCATACGACTGTTTATGGTAAATACAATGCGATTAGTATGAGAGCTAAAGAGTTCGAATGGACGATCGGCGCAGGCGTAAGAATCCCGCTCGACGTAAACGATTTGAACTTGCCGCAGCACGTCCAGCCTTCGTCGAAAGCCTACGGCTTCGCGGCGGTCTCGTATCTCCATAAAGGATACAGGCAACAAGGAATTCATTTTATTATAATCAATCGAGCTGAATACAACGCTGAAAATAGTATGAAATATCGGCTCGGCCCCGGATTTATCAATTCAATCTTCGTTACGAAATCAATTCTCGAACGGCTAACAGCTTTGCTGGAGGTCCGGAGCGATATTAAGCTAAAGGACTCGTATTACGGCAAGACGTACAACGACTCGGGTTGGAATAACGTAATTCTATCTCCGCAACTTAATTATTCCTTTAATGATTTTAACGTATCCGTTCTATGCGATCTACCGGTATACAAGTACTATAACGGCGCGCAGCTGACTAATTCCTATAACGTCGGGGCCAGCCTGACGTGGCAAGCGAATTTGGCGGATTAAAAAGTCCCTAAAAGAAGAAAAAATATGAAAACGATCTTCGCAATTGCTCTGTTTAGCTTTATAAGCGCGTTTATTACCGGGTGCTCCGATAGTAAGAACGATTCTCCGATCGCGCCAATCGATACTACGGTAAAGATTACTTTTCTTGAATTAGGCTCGGAGGGGTGCAAGCCTTGCGAAGATATGGAGCCGGTGCTCGATTCGATCCGTAAGAAGTACGGTTCGCAAATATTAGTTAAATTCATTGACGTAATAAAGAACGCCAGGGAAGCCGCCCGTTATAAAATTGAGGCGATGCCTACGCAGGTCTTCCTGGATACGAACCAGCAGGAAATCCACAGGCATGTGGGATTTTATCACGAGGATAGCATCCACGTATTTTTAGCGAAACGCGGACTTAAAAGGATTATGTAAAAAGGCATTTAAATGGAAATTCAAACAATAGATAAACCAAAAGTTTTATGGAGCAACCGGGCGCTGTGGGTCGCAGCGGCTCTTCCGCTCTGGTACCTGCTCTACGACAATTTGCAGCCGATGGCGGATTGGATTGTTTACGGCGCGTTTGGCATGGCTCCCGGCGCCCATTTGACCGAATCCATCAGGTTCTTTATCTTTGAGGTTCCGAAAGTCCTAATGCTGCTGGTATTAATCGTGTTCGCGGTGGGCATAGTGCGCAGCTACTTTTCTCCGGAGAAAACCCGTAGAGCTTTGGAGGGCAAGCCGCTCTTCGTCGGCAACGTCATGGCGAGCTCGCTGGGCATAGTAACGCCCTTTTGCACGTGCTCCGCTATACCGCTGTTTCTCGGGTTCGTCGAATCGGGGATACCGCTGGGCGTGACGCTATCTTTCCTGATAGCGGCGCCAATGATTAACGAAGTGGCTCTCGTAATGCTGTTGGGGCTTTTCGGCTGGAAAACGGCGCTCATCTATTTAGGCGCCGGACTCTTTATCGCTATATTCTCCGGCTGGATAATCGGGAAATTGAAGCTCGAAAAATGGGTGGAGGAATGGGTATACCAGATAAAAGCGGGAAACGCCGGATTAGTTGAAGAAAGAATGACTTTTAACGATAGAATATCTGCAGGATTCGTGGCAGTTAGGGAAATAGTCGCGAAGGTGTGGATCTACATCGTAATTGGAATCGCGGTCGGAGCGGGCGCCCACGGGTACGTGCCGGAGGACTTTATGGCTTCGCTAATGGGCAAAGACGCCTGGTATTCTGTGCCGCTGGCAACGCTTATCGGCGTTCCGCTCTACTCGAACGCCGCCGGGATAATACCTATAGTGCAGGTGCTGCTTGAAAAGGGCGCCTCGCTTGGAACATCCCTGGCGTTTATGATGGCCGTAATTGGACTTTCTCTGCCCGAAACGATAATTCTTAAGAAAGTTTTGAAATATCCTCTTATATTTACTTTTGTCGGCATAGTCGCTACCGGAATAATGTTAGTGGGATTTCTTTTTAATTTAATATATTAAGGCAAAGATAATGCATATTAAAGTTCTGGGTCCGGGTTGCATGAATTGCGCTACTCTTGCAAAGCGCGCGGAGCAAGCCGTGAAGGAAATGGGCCTTGACGCGATAATTACGAAAGTGACGGACTACGAAACGATAGCCCGCTACGGCGTTTTGAAGACGCCCGCCCTCGTCGTCGAGGAGCGTTTGCTCTTTTACGGGAAGGTTCCAACCGTGGCTGAATTGAAAGAATATTTATCACAAGGAAATAACTAATGAAAAGATTACTTTTAATTTTCGTTTTAACAGGCTTCGCCTTAATTCAAACGGCATGCCTTGCCGCAGTCGATAAAGCGGAACGGCTTGAAGTTCTTTACTTCCACGCCACTACGCGCTGCGAAGGCTGCCTGGCGATAGAATCCAACATAACGAATAGCCTGAACTTATTATACTCTAAAGAACTGAAAGATAGCTCCATTACGTTCAAGTCGATCGATTTCCAGGAAGAAGAGAACGAGCCCTTGATGGACAAGTATAAATTCGACACGCAAACGCTTATACTAAGTAAGAAAGTCAACGGCAAGGAAGTAAAATGGAAGAACTTAGATAAGATTTGGGATTACTCCTCCGACTTCGAAAAATTCCAATCTTACATACATAAAGAAGCGGATAAGTTATTAAAAAAAGATAAAAAGGAAGCAAAGAAATGAAGATCAAGGTGTTGGGCACAGGCTGCGCGAAATGCGTTAATTTAGAAAATAGAGTTAAAGAACTCGTGAAGAATAACAATATCGATGCCGAAGTTGAAAAGGTCTTCGAATTGCAGGAGATAATGAAGTACGGGGTAATGATGACTCCCGGGCTTGTAATCAACGAAAAAGTAGTCAGCTACGGCTCTATCCCGAAGGAGAGCCAGATACTGGAGTGGATCAGGGAGGCGAAATAACATGAAAAAGCTTGCGGCGCTCCTGATTGTAATAATCGGATTAACTATGTTAATCCCAGTTAACTACGCGCAATCGAAGAAGGCGAAGATCACCTTTATAGAATTGGGCTCAAATAGTTGCGTACCCTGCAAAAAGATGCAGCCCGTAATGAAGTCCGTCGAGAAGAAGTACGGCGCGCAGCTCAAGGTGGTTTTCTACGACGTTTGGAAAAAAGAATACAAGCATAAATCTAAAGAATACAATGTAAGATTGATTCCTACCCAAGTATTCCTCGACGAGCGCGGCAAGGAAATCCATCGCCACGAGGGATTTTACCCCGAGTCCGAGATAGACAAATTCCTTCAATCGAAGGGGCTAAAGGCAAAAAGCAAGAAGTAAGAAGTTACATGTTAAAACGAAAGAAAGAGCATGATCGACTCCATATTCAACGCATTGAGCGAAGCCCTCTACGCAAATTTTTACTTCGCGACTCTCTCCGCCTTAGGCTGGGGGATATTGAGCATTGTCCTAAGCCCGTGCCATTTATCGTCGATCCCGCTTATAGTCGGCTTTTTAAGTTCGCAGGGAGAGCCGAGCTTACGCCGTAATTTCAGCCTATCGTTAATTTTTGCGCTTGGCATATTAATTACGATCGCCATTATAGGCGGGATAACGCTCGCGCTTGGTAGGCTAATGGGCGATCTCGGCTCCTTCGGCAACTACTTCGTCGCCATTGTTTTTTTCGCAGTCGGGCTTTATCTGCTCGACATATTGAAATTGCCGTGGGACGGCGCGCGCATCGGCAGCTCCAAGCTTCGGGGCATGCCCGCCGCTCTCATTCTCGGGCTGCTTTTCGGCATTGGGCTTGGTCCTTGCGCTTTCGCTTTTATGGCCCCTATATTAGGCGTCGTCTTCCAGGTTTCGTCCACGGATATTACTCTGGCAGTTAGCTTGCTTTCCGCTTTTTCATTGGGACACGTCGCGGTTATCGTACTTGCGGGGACTCTTGCGGCGAAGGTGCAGCTGTACTTAAATTGGACGTCGAATTCGAACGCGGCAAAGCGCTTTAAGCGCGTCTGCGGCGCGCTCGTGATCCTTGGCGGCATATATATGATCTACAACGCCGCGTAGGCGAGCGCGGCGTTCTATCACCCCAGGTTTGTTAACCCGCATTCACTCTTCGGAAGGCTCTCCAAAAAAATATCTTCAAAAAATTTTCAAAAAGTGTAACATTTTCCCCGTTCATTTGTTTATATAGAATCATTTGCTGCCTTTTTTATAACGCTTGTTAATTTTTCTTATGGAGTCGTTTATGAATAGGGTTATTTACTTCTTTTTATTTTTCTCCGCAATCAACGCCGCCGCCCAGACCTTCTCGATTTTTGACGTGGACAAGACCGCCTTCCCCACGATGAAAGCCAAGTTCTACGTTATCGACGCAACCGGTAAACAAATTAAGAATATCAACGCCGCCGACGTACAAATAACTGAAAGCGGGGCTCCGCGCGACGTCACTTTTATTTCCTGCCCCCCCGAGAAGCCGGCGGAAAGAATTTCCTCCACGGTGGTTATCGACGTCTCGGGATCTATGTTCGGCGCGCCGCTCGACATAGCGAAAATGGTAGCAAAAACCTGGATAAACGCTCTACCGTTAGGTCAATCCGATTGCGCGGTGGTCTCGTTCGATCATAATAACTATTTCAACCAGGACTTTACGACTAACAGAAATAAGCTGCTGGGCGCCGTAGACGCCCTCGGCGCATACGGCGGCACCGACTACAATATGGCAATGATAGAGCCTGTCGCAGGCGGTATATTAGTCGCTAAGACCGCAAAGTATAAGAAAGTAATTATTTTCATTACCGACGGCATGCCAAATGAGGACCCAGCCGTAGATAAAATTATAAAAGAAGCCCAGGACAACGGCATAACAATCTACTGCCTTACGATAGGCCTTGCTGCCCACTACAGCATGAAGATGTTTGCCGAGAAGACAAACGGGATGTGGTTTGAAAGAATAAAGGACGAAGAAACAGCGAAGAGAATTACGCAACTACTCTTAAGTCGCGCAATTTACAGCGGGGAATTCTGCGAGCTGCGGTGGAAGAGCGAATATCCATGCGAACATGTTACTTACAGCGTTAACGCCCAATACGGCGAGTTATCGGAACGCTTTGATTACAAGCCCCCGGTATCGACAATGGGCAAGCTTGGTATCGCTCCTTCTTCAGTTTTGTTTAAGCGAGTTAAGATCGGGAGCAAATCAGATACGACAATTCAAATAACGGCGCTTAACGAGGCCGTTGAGATTTTAAAGTTTGACATCTCCAACCCTAATTTTTCAATTTCCCCGCCTACTTTAAGCCTTGGCAAAGGCGAAACTAAAAGCGTCACGCTGAGCTACCTGCCGCCGGACAGCGCTTCCAACTACGCGGAAATTAACGTTATAACTAATTATTGCTCTAATATATTTTACGCGCTCGGTGGGATTAACGCGGTCAATCCAAAGCTAAATACTCTCAGGGTTATCGCTCCCAACGGGGGCGAAAAATTTTTCGTCGGCAGCGACACGCTTATCAAATGGACAGGAGTATTGCCTACCGATACGGTAGCGTTGGACTATAGCTATGATAGCGGCATAACCTGGAAAATGATCTCGCCCGGCGCCGTCGGCGGCGAGTATCTATGGAAAAATGTTCCAAAACCGGCGAGCTCGGAATGCCTCGTCAAAGCCACCGCTTACGGCGCGCCTCCCGTACAATGGGTAAAGTCCTACAATGGAAAAATGTACGAAGACGTCGCTCGCTCGGTCCGGCAAAGCAGGAACGGGAATTTTTTGGTTGTTGGCGATATTGGCACTACCAATGGTAATCCAAAATACGAAAAGAAAGATATCTGGCTGTTGCAATTGAATCCCATCGGCGATGTGGTATGGGAATCGACAATAGGCGGAGATAAAATCGATAACGGAACAAGCTTGGTAGAGATGGACGACGAGGGCATCCTGGTCGGCGGTTACAGCAATAGCCTGGGCATCGGCAAGGCCGGCGAAAACCCGAGAGGATTCGACGCCTGGGTAGTAAAGGTAGATGCGGGCGGGGGCGTAGACTGGAATAAAATTTTGGGAGGAGCGGGCGAAGACGCAGTAAACGCTATGGAGAAAACGGCGGATGGCGACGTAATTTGCGTGGGCTCGTCAAGTTCTTCCGACGGCGACCTAACCGGAAATTTCGGGGGAAAAGACTTTTGGGCGTTTAAGCTGGATCCATTAGGCAATTACATCTGGAAAAAGAATTACGGCAGTAAAGGGCAGGACGAAGCGAGGGCTGTAGCGAACACGAGCGACGGCGGGTATATCATCGCCGGCTCGATAGACTCAACGGGCGGGAACGTCACATCGCGATACGGGCTGAAAGATTGCTGGATAGTAAAAATTAACTTTGACGGCGATATAGAATGGCAAAGGACATACGGCGGCTCCGGCAACGACGAAGCGCATTCGATCATCCAGACGGCGGACGGCGGGTACCTGTTCATCGCGACTACTGAATCATACGACAACAACGTTTCTAAGTATTATGGAATGAAAGATATTTGGATCGTCAAGCTTAAGCCGAACGGCGATATCGAATGGCAGAGAACGATTGGAGGCTCAAAAAACGACGTCGCATATTCAGTAGTGGAAACGGAGGATTACGGTTACGCTATCGCGGCGTCCGTCAATTCGAACGATGGAAACGTGGACGTTGGCAAAATTGACGATCGTCTCAGCCGGTTTTGGATCATTAAATTAGACATTTGGGGCAGGATCACCTGGCATAGGCATTTTTATGATCTTGTAACAGGCGGAGGAAATTCAATTCAAACTACGTCCGACGGCGGATTGATCTGCGCCGGCTTTGTAAATTATAAAGGATACGACTATTTCGCCGTTAAGCTGTCCTCGGATATGTATTTCCAGTCCGACGTTTCCGATTCCCTCTTTTCCATTGTTTCGCCCACCATTGCCAGCCGCGATATAGACCTGGGCAAAGCTCTGCTTGGCTCTTACAAAGATACGCTTATTACATCCTTTATTGAGAACCTGAGCCTTTATGACTGCCCGATAAAGGACTTGAGGATTAAAGGCGCGAACGCCTCCGATTTCTATGTGATATCAAATAAATCGTTTACGTTAGCCCCGGGCGAGAAAAAAGCAATTGAATTCCACTTTGCTCCCTCCGCGCTTGGTAATAGGGAAGCGCAAATCGAGATAGAATCGCAGGACTCGATCTTAACTCAAAATATTAAGGGCGAAGGCATTAACCCCCGCCTCCAGGTTTTGTCCAAACTAATAGATTTCGGAACAGTGGAGGTGACTACCAAAAAGGATACTGCCGTTTTCGTAGTAAAGAATCTGGATCCGGCCCCGTTAATTATAACGGAAGTAAAGATGCTTGGTCCCGATAACGCTCAATTTGAAATAATCGAGGGCGGCGGCTCTTTCCAATTAACGGGTAATGGCTCCCGCGAGATGAAGCTGCGCTTTAAGCCCGTTAGCATTGGCCGGACGAGCTGCGACATTGGGTTTTATTTTAACGGGACTGGTTCCCCCGAGCGCGCGAAGCTCTATGGGCAGGGCGTAGGCGGTAATCTGTACTGCGAGGACGATTCAGCGTACGCCGGCGAAAAAGTCACTATAAATATGATCTTTACCGGAGCGTCGATTAGTTCCTTGAAAAGCGTCGCCAAATCGTTTACGTCAAAGATAAGATACCTAAAAGGGCCGCTTTCGATAGTCGACAACTCGCTGATCATCGGGGAGACGGCGGATTCAATTACAATCAAAGTTGCCGGTACAATTGGCGCCGATAGCGTCCTGTCCCCAATGGAATTTGTCGCGCTGAAAAGCGAGATAGGCTATACGCCGATTGAAATTATAGACTTTAAATTCCTCGACGAAGACGGCTCCGAGGTGGAGTACGAGCCGGAGTCCTTTAGCGGATCGTTTAAGCTATTGAAGCATGCGGCCGATGTCTATTGCACGAAGGAATCCGCTTACCCCGGGGAGAATGTGACGTTTAAATTAATTAATAGCGGTCCTGTGCCCGGTTCCCTGCAAAGCGTAGCCGCGAAGTTCGACGCAAAAATCAGGTACCTGAAAGCGCCGCTTGAAATATTGGACAAATCGCTTTTAATCGGGGAAACGGCCGACTCCGCCACGATCCAGCTACAAGGGAATATCGAGGGCGGCGCGACTCTAAGCGCGTTTGAGTTCAAAGCGCTGCCAGGCGGGGTTTCGTTTACCAATCTTGATATAATCGATTTTCGCTGGCTCAATTCCGACGGCCAGGAAATAGTCTGTTCAACCGGTATGCAGAGCGGATCGTTTACGCTGCTGAGCCGCTCCGGGAAGATCTTCTGCACGAGCGATTCCGCTTATCCCGGGGAAAAGGTAACGCTTAAATTAATAACCGACGGGATAGATCACGCCGCGCTTAGAAAGATCGCCTCGGGCTTTAGCGCCACATTACGTTGCGAGGCGTCGCTGCTGGCTGCGGTCGATAAATCAATTCCCATTGACATAGTCGGCGACTCCGCTTTTATCGTGGTATCCGGTCCAATAACTTCGGAAAAAGCGCTGTCCGGCATTGAATTCATAGCGGGGCTCGGCCGGGTGGACGCGACTACAATCGATATAACGAATTTTAAATGGATTGACGCGAACGGCCACAATGTCGCTTTCGAAACTGAAACGGAGAGCGGATCCTTTAAGCTCTTAGGCGTATGCCGCGAGGGCGGGGAGCGACTGTTCAATCCGACTGGGAAGGCCGGCATAATGGGATTATCTCCGAATCCGGCCTCCGGGGAAATTACGGTTACGTTTAACCAGGTGGAGGCGGGCGAAACGAGCCTAAACGTTTACAATATCCTCGGCGAAGTAGTCGCAAGGGTCAAGATAGATAGTCAATCTACCGGCAAGAAAGAGCTACGCATCGATTTATCAAAATGCGGCCCCGGCCTGTACTACGCCAGGTACTTGACCCCGAGCGGTGCGGACGCCCGCAGCTTCGTGATAGAATAAAGACCTTTTATAAATGACGGGGCTCGTTGCATGGGCCCCGTCGAAGGGTACAATTGTCAGAACCAGGATTAAGCTGATTTAAATGATTAACATGATTGGATGCCTGGAAATAGCGCTCAAACGCATACAATTGAAGGACCTGTCACTCCGAAGCGCAGCGAGGAGTCCATTTTGTCCGAACCAGGACTATGTTTAATTATTAATAATTAATGATTAGTGAAAGACGCACAAGCGCTGGAAAATAAACAGCCTGTCACTCCGCGACGCCTCCTATCGTAATACCATTCCCCCTCGCGGCTCCGCCGCGGAAAGCGGGTATTGGGGTAGTCTTACGCTAAAAATATGCGAATCCTACGGATTCGTCATTAGCGGCGCAAAGCAGGCTTCTACTCGTTGATCGGACTGTAAATGATTTTAATAAATTCTATGGATTCCTCGCTTCGGAATGATCCATCTTATCTACTATCAAACCCTTAGCGCGGCGTTCCAGGCGTCGGGCCCAGAATATAAAAATCCTTTGGATGCCCGCCTGCGCGGGCATGACTATTGAGGCAGTACCCTGAGCCCCGTCGAAGGGTACGGCTCTTATAACAAATTTACTTCCCCTCCTAAATTTAGGAGGGGACCAAGGGGTGGTCGCGCGGGCGCTTCGACAGGCTCGGCGACCGCGCAGGCCTCGTCCGCTTTTAGCCTATAAAACCGCCCATTAACCATTAACAATTTATAATTAAACATTATCTTTCACTTTCTTTGTAACATTTTAATAACTAAATTGCACTTACATTAAAGGCGCAGGGTAATTATTAAATAGATAAGATGCAAAGTAAAAAGGACAGATTCTTCAACTTGCTGCTGCCGCTCTACCCGAACCTCGAACGGTTTACGCTCAATATGACGCGGAACCGCGATTGGGCCAAGGACGTAACGAGCGAGACCGTGCTGAAGGCCTACGACAGCTTTGACTCCCTGCGCGGGGAGCAAGCTTTCCTGTCGTTCCTTTTCACTATCGCTTCGCGCGTATACTATGCGCAGATAAATCGCGCCGGGAAGAGAATATACGAAGAGCAGGATCTCGACGAGCTATACTCCATCGCCCCCGGGCCGGACGAACTCGCCGACGCGAAAGCGCTGCACGAGGCGCTCGATAAGCTGCCCGAGAAGATGAAGGAGGCTATCGTGCTATTCGAGCTCGAAGGGTTCTCGTACAAGGAAATCGCAGAAATCCAAACGACTACGGTAGACAATATTAAAGTTCGTCTACACCGCGGTAAGGCTAAATTAGAAGAGCTGCTCCAGGACGGAGAAATGGCCCGCACAAAGTCTGCGCCAAAAAAGGCGAAGAGCATTAATAAGAATAATTCAATAGCGCACGTGTTATGAAAAACGTAGATGAATATATCGAAAAAGCGAAATCGCTCGGGAACGCTCGCCCCCTGATTACGACCGAGGAACTCTCCGCGATGCTCGACTCCAGAGAAGCGGCGCAGTACGACCAAGCTGGATCTTCACTACGGAAAGGCTGGCAAAAGTTCATTCTTCCTACTTTTTCGGCTATTATGGTACTCATTGCCGTGCTCTCCTCAACTCATCGGTCGAACGAGACGCTCCATATCATCCAGGAGAATCCCGTTAAAATAAGCGAACCCTGGAGAAACGCGCCGGGAGAATCGAATAGCGAAAATACCTCCCCCGGGACTATGAAAAATAAAATGGAAATGCAAAGCGGATCCCTCGCGCGCAAATCCGAACGTAATAAAACGACCAAAGCGGAATACGCCGCTATCGATAAAGATCGGCCTGCCGGCAGAAAAAAAACCGGCCAAAACGTACGGAGCGATAACGAAGGACCCGCTAAAAATATTACTTTTAATGAAAGTACCCCGTCGCCAACCGAATCGCAACCGCGCGCAAATAATTTCGATGCGGACAGTTTCCGCGCCGAGCAGCGCAATATGATGGACAGCCTGCTCGCGGCCCGGCTCTCTCGGATCGATTCGCTGCTGGCTATGCGCCGACCGAGCGAACCGCGGCGCGTGGACACCCTGTTTATTAAGGAGATCATTTCCCAAAATCCGTTAAAGGTAGACTTCCGGCATTCAATTTCGATTAACTTCTGGCTGATGAAGGACAATATCTACGAAGTACAGTGGGAGTACGCCCCGCTCGAGCGTTGGAGCTTTACTATAAAAGGCGGATATGGTTCGTTGCTTGGTTCGGATAAGATCTTCAAGACCAATACTGGCATCGAGCAAAAGAGTCCCTACGACTTAATTATTATAGGTTCCAAGGTCGCTTACTACCTATTGGGCGACTTCGAACACGGCGTGCAGGCGGGGCTCGACGCTACATACTACGCCACGAGCTACAACGTCGCGCGTTCGGCTGGGCCCTACGAAGAGGGGCGCGGCCTAAACCTAACGCCGTTTATCGGATATAAAGTAATTCTCTCGCCCGGCTACACGCTTAACGCGCAGGCGGGGTACGGCATGAAGTACCACAACAAATTCGAGGGGGTCCGCGACGGCGCGGGCGTTTACCAGGGCTACATCAGGAGTATCTTCAAGCCGACCTACGTGTTCAACGTAAATTTTGGTTGGTCGCTGTAACAATTTTATCTCTCAAATGCACTTACTACTAGAAAACGTTACAAAACATTCGCGAAGTTTTAATCCGGTTTTTAACTAATTATTGATGTAAAAAGATTTGGAGAAAGAGATAATGTATAAATTCGCTTATTCTGCCCTGGCGCTTCTCGCGCTATTTTTCTTAGCCGGCTGCGACGACGGCTCGGTAAACGGCGACCCGGTAGATAATCCAAACGATAATACGCCGACCTACCATCCACTAATTCCTCTCGGCATCGGGAACAACTGGGTCTATAAAAGAACGCTATACGACGACAAGGGAGCGCAACAGGGCGATCCCGTTACATACTCAATGCAAATACTTCGCGACACCACGGTCAATAATATTGCCGGCGTAATTGCCAGGGCATGGAAGGACGACACATTCATAGCGAATAAATCGGACGGATTCTACGCATACGACGACGGCTTGATCGACGACATCGAGCTATTCTACAAGTACCCGGTAGTCAAAGGGGATTCCTACCTGCGCGCTTCCGGCGAAACGGTTATAGTGGAGGACTTAAAAAGGAGCGTTACCGTGCCCGCAGGGACTTTTGAGTGCGTCGTCTTTAAGGTTCTCTACCAGGACAATAAATTTTATGAGGTCAACTATTTCGTAAAGGGAGTAGGTATGGTTAAGACCGAGGACTGGGGAATGAACTGGCAAAACGTTTATATGAAATCCTCCTCGGAAGAATTGATCAGCAAGAATTTCTAAGAATACTTTTCCTATATAAAAGCCCGCCTTGAGCGGGCTTTTTTTTATTTTATACTTGTAACAAAATCAATTCTGAATACACTTACTTAATGAACACACAATCGAAAGCAAATTCACCCTTATAAACAATACGGAGACTCTATGCGTTACCTCAACGGACTTTTCTTTTCACTTCTAATTCTATTAACCCTATCCGCTTGCGACGACGGTTCCACTAACGGCGATCCTGTTGACAACAAACCTAACGATTCCACGATCTTCCATCCATTAATGTCCCTGAAAGTCGGGAATACATGGGATTATCGAATAACGGATTACAATCCCGACAGTTCGGTGATTGATAATCCATATTCCGATCAATGGGAGGTTATGAGAGACACAGTAATTGGCGGCGTGAAAACGTATTTAATAGACGCCGACGACGGCGATTATATCGGTTATGCCAATAAAGAAGACGGCTTATATTTCTGGAGCAGCGAGGACAATTGGAATCAAACTCTTAACCGAATGGTAAAGTATCCTGTCGTAAAGGGCGAATTATACCATATTAATATGGATCCTACGCATCCCCAAGGATCAACTTACACCGTTTCAGTCGAGGAAACAAACGTCGACGTAACCGTTCCAGCAGGAACATTTAAATGTGTCAAAATTAAGATGACCAATGATGAGAGCGGCTCATGGCAGATTGAATACTTCTCCAAAAATATCGGGTTAATTAAAGGAGAAAGGATGGATTCCGAAGAAGAAGGTTCTCCTTTTTATTTATCGAGCAAAATCGAGCTGATAAACAAGAACTTCTAAATTATCTTCTTAAAGATACAAACAAGCCCGCCCCTCGCGGGCTTTTTTGTAACAAATAGACTTTCTATCGCACTTACTCTTAGAAAGCATTTTTAACTAATAAAGGGATCGTGATATGAAGAGCTGGTACTTTATCCTCGCTTTCGCTATTTCGGCGTTGGTCTTCGCCGCATGCGACGACGGCGAAACAAATGGAAATCCCCAGGATACGCCGGACGACCAGGGGGCCTACTACCCGGTAATTTCTCTGAAGAACGGCAATACGTGGACCTACCGGAAATCCTACTTAAATGAAGACGGTTCGAGCGCTTCCAACCCACGAGAGTATTC
>JBLNBN010000044.1:0-49100 GCA_050260015.1 Chloroflexota bacterium
TCAATTGATAATAATAAAAACCAATTGCTCGAAAATGCTTATTGCAATTAGGCAAATTTCGTCATTTAATCGGTTTTTTCCAAGTATTATTTATTTAGGAGAAAAGAGCTATAAATCCGTTTCCTTTGGTAATAAAACAATAAAACTACTGCCTTCGCCCTCCCGACTTGCAAATTCGATCGAGCCTCTAAGCAATTTAACGCATTTTTGGACAATCGCCAAACCGAGTCCTGTGCCAGGCCTTGCGCCTACGTTCTGCGCGCGGTGGAAGGGCTCGAAAAGCTTTTCGCGATCGCGTTCGGGTATGCCGATGCCGCAGTCATTCACCCGTATCTCGACATGGTCCGCGTTGTCATTGACCTCGATAGTTACGACCGAGGCGGCCGGCGAATATTTTATGGCGTTCGAAACAAGGTTTATCAATACTTGGCGCAGGCTTAGCTCGTGCGCAAGGAAGATAATTTCAGGCTTATTGGATTTAAACTCCAGTCGTATATCCGCATGGTGCGATTCTTTCAAATCCGTCGCGACGTCGCGCGCAAATCGCACTAAATCTATAGGCGAGCGGACGAGCGTTTTACTGTCCTCGGTGCGGCCTATCATGAGAACGTCCTCGAGCAATTTCAGCATCGAAACAGAGGCGGACTCTATGCGCATAATTTGCGTTTCTACGGATTCCGGCTTGTCGCGCTTTAAGTACTCGCGCAAGAGGTACGCGCTCGTTTGAATAATAGTAAGCGGAGCGCGATACTCGTGGGAGACCATGGAAACGAATCGCGACTTTAACGTATGAAGCTCCTTTTCTCTCGCTAACTTATCGGCCAACTCCCTCTGCGCGACGAGCAATTGCGCCTCGGTTTTCTTATGCTCCTCTATCTCGTGCTCCAATTCTATCGCGGTGTTCTCGAGCTGAAGCGTTCTTTCGGTGACGCGCCGTTCGAGATCGGCGTTCATCTGCGCCAATTGGTCGCGGTAACGTTTCTTATCCGTTATATCCTGCGTTAGCAGCAGGCCCATTTCAATTTCGCCGTCCGAGGATTTTACCGGGGTTATGGTCACGGCGAACGTCCTGGAGAAGTATTCTATCTCGCCGTAGCTGGTTTCCCCCAGGAACGCCCTGCCGTACATAGACGCGAGCGTCTGCGCGCTCTCCTTGGGGGCGACGTCCCACAAAGTCTTTCCAACGTAATAGTCCGGCGCCTTGTTTATTAGGTCGAAGCCTGCGCCCGAGGCGAAGGTATAGCGGTAGTCCTTATCGAAGAGCATAATCGAGCCGTTTGGAATATTCTTCGCGATTGCCGTATACAGGGAAATGCTTTTATTCATCGCCTCGAAGTACTGCTTGCGTTCGGTTATGTCCTGGCTTAGGACGATAACTCTCTTCGGTTTTCCTTCGAAGTTTAGTATTGGGTAGATTTGCAGCGATATCCACATCAACCCGCGCTTACTGTTCTCGATCCCGATGTGCCTGTGCCCGCGTCCCAGGTCATACTCGGTTTCAATCTCGACGGCCGCGCCGTCGCGGAAGACTTGCTTTATAAGCAAGTCTAGCCCGCGGAAAACAGATTCCGGTTCTTCGTAAACATTCAGGCGTCCCTCGACGTCCTGCGGGGCGACGCTATAGAGTTCGCAAAATTTGGGATTCACCCGCTCGCAGTAGCCGTTCTCGTCGATGATTTTCATTGCGACGGCGCTATGCGTGAATATCTGTTCGAAAATGTTCTTTTGACGGAGAGCTTCCTCGTAGAGCTCCTTTCTTTCTTCGGCAGCTTTATGGGCGATTTCAAGCGCAGCGCTTTCGGCGGATCGGGCTTTTTTGGAAAGGGCTTCCGAACGGGTCATCTCCCTGCTCAATAGCCAGTAAAGCAACGCGGAGCTGACTATTAAAAACAACACGCCTTTAATTGTCTGTAAATATGCGTATTCTTCGGCTTGAGGCACAAACTTAAGAAGTATCCAATCGGAATAAGCGACCCAAAGTCCCGCGATCAATAGGAATGAAAACGTAACTTTCTTTACCGATCTTTGATTAGCCTTTTCCATTATCGCTCCGATATTCTATGCCTATGCGCCGTAATGATGCAAATATAAACTTTTTTTTAGTTTTTAGCAAAGACAGTTAAAGGGGGGCGGGCTTAAAAACGACAAAGGCAAGCTTAGAGCTTGCCTTTGTTAATTCTTTTCAATTTAGTAACTATATTCAGTATTAATTATCCACTTCCTCATCGTCGTCGACGGGGTTGATCGTAAGTCTTTGGACGTCTCTTTCGTTCAGCCTTGCGCCGCCGATAAATCTCTTAGCGTAGAAGGCGTCGTCGAGCGAAGCTACCGTAACGCCGCCGCGCGAGCCAGCATGAGCGAAAAGGTTATCCCCAAGGTAGATGCCGACGTGCGAAGCGAAGGACATCGAGTAAGTATGGAAGAACACCATATCGCCAAATTCTAAATTATTGCGTTGAATCCTCTGACCAACGAAATACTGCTCGCGAGCTACTCTCGGCAGAAGTATGCCGCTGGAGCGCGCAAAAACTTTTTGAACAAACGCCGAGCAATCTATGCCGCGGCGTCCCATCCCCCCGAAGAGGTAAGGAGTGCCGAGCCAGTCCATGATTTCAGCCATGATAGCGCTTTTCTTTAAGCCGCCGATCGTTTGCGTATTATCATCATCGACATAGGAAAGCCAAATCATTCGGAAATTTTCTATGTCTATGGTGACATCGCTTTCGCGATCGAGTTCTTCAAGATCTTCGCCAAGTTCGCCGATCTCGCTGACTCCGGCGTTCTCGTCGAAAGCCGTTTCACCGCCCGCAACCATGGGCTCAAGGCCCGCCAGCTCGGAAATGTTTTCGCTCGTGGAGCGAATGATCGATATCGCTTTTGCTCTGGTCGCGCCTGGGTTGTAGACTCTGACGGGATGCGATCTATGCGATGCCGAGCGTTTGCGCTTGCGCGCCTGCGCTTCGTCTAACGTTGAAATAAACAATATCGGTATCAATATTAGAAGTATTAGCTTTCTCAAAGAACTTCTTGTAAAAGAACTGTTTCTTTCTGATAGAACCATGCCTTCTCCTTGATTAAATTGTAAAACAAAATTTAATTGGATGAAGAGCAGAGCTATTGTCATTGCCTGTTCAGTAGGCGCTCTACCCGCTTTTTCCTTTGTGCTCTGTTATCCTTTTCAAATATTATTGTAAAGAAAATTACACAGTTGAACATCTGCAAATAACAAAAATTATCCGGAGGGGACAAGCAAAAAAGCGCCTGTTAACAAGAATTAATAATTAATTAATAAGTGAGGCGGGTAACCTTACACCTTTTAGGAAGTTAAAACTTTGCGTTTTAGCTGCGACTAAATACGCCTATTGCGGCTTAGCTGAACGCTTTATGAAGATTTGCGAAATATGCTTACTTACGATTTACACATTTTTCCGCAGCAATTCTATGTAAATTGCGTGAATATTTTTCTTCGATTTATACTGTGGTTTTTACTACTACATTTGACGAATTTTTACTTAACAATCAAGACCTCGGGTTCCAGGGATACTCCGAATTTTGATTTTACTTTCCTCATTATGCCCTGCGCTAAAGAAGCAATTTCCGTGCCGCTCGCGCCGCCGCGGTTTATAAGGACAAGCGCATGACGCTCGGAAACTCCCGCCGCGCCGCGCTTTGCGCCCTTGAAGCCCGCGCGCTCGATAAGGGCCGCCGCCGGGGCTTTTACTTTTCCGGCCTCCGCGGTTGGGAAAGAACGCAATTCCGGTATTAATACGCGCAGCTTTTCGAAAAGTTCCGCGCTCACCACCGGATTTTTGAAAAAACTCCCGGCATTGCCCTCTTGGGAGGGGTCCGGCAGCTTGGCCGCCCTTATCTCCGATACTGCCCTATACACATCAAATGGCGTCTGCGGCGGGGCGCCGTAGAATCGTCTCGCTAAATCAGGATAGGAAACGTTGGGCGAAAAGCTCTTCGAGAGCCTATAGCGCACTTTCGTTACGATCCCCTTCCCGGCCAGTTCCTTCTTAAACGCTGACTGCCGGTAACTGAACCTGCAGTCCTCGGCCGCCATCGCCGTAATCTTTTCATTTCGAAAGTCAAAGAAATCGAGCGATTGGAAAATATCTTTCTGTTCGGCGCCGTATGCGCCTATATTCTGCACGGGAGCCGCCCCGACGCTCCCCGGTATGGCCGCTAAGTTTTCCGCCCCGGAGAGGCCGCGCTCGGAGGCAAATCGCGCAAAGTCGTCCCACTTCGCGCCCGCTTCAGCCTCGATAATAGCATTTTCGGCATTTTCTTCGATTATCTTTATCCTATCCGGCGTATACTTAAGTATTACGCCGTCGTAGTCGCCGGCAAAAAGCACGTTCGAGCCTCCGCCAAGCACAAAGAACTCGTCGTAAAGCAGAGTTTCATAAACTGCGGAGGTTAGTTCCCTTTCGTTCTCGATGAAAAGAAAAGCACGGGCTGAAGCCCGAACTCCAAAGGTGTTGTAGTCCTTTAACGAAAAATTCTGATAGAGTTTCATTTCTTTCCCGGCGTCGCCGTTATTAGCCGACCAAGCAAGCGCCGCCTAAGCGGCGGGCTTGCTTAATCCATACAAATATTAGAAGATATCTTTTATATACAATTCAATTATATGCAAAATCAATGCCGAAAATGTCTCATCCCGGTAAATACCATGGCGATCCCGACCTCGTCCGCAGCCGCGATAACTTCTTCGTCGCGAACGCTTCCGCCGGGCTGAATAACCGCTGTAGCGCCGGCTTTATGCGCTTCGAGCAGGCCGTCGGCGAACGGGAAGTATGCGTCCGACGCCATGGTCGAGCCCTCGAGCGATAGGTTCATCATTTTAGACTTTTCTACCGCGATACGCGAGGAATCCACGCGCGACATCTGCCCTGCGCCGATCCCAAGCGTGCGTTCCGCGTCCGTGTATACGATTGCGTTAGACTTTACATGCTTGCAGATTTTCCATCCGAAAAGCAACGAGCGGATCTCCTCCGGCGTCGGGGCGCGTTTGGTTACGACCTTTAGCTCGCCGGCGGCCAAATCCATATCGCTCTCCTGCATCAAGAACCCTCCGGCGACGGATTTTAATTCGTAACCGAAAGATGCGCGCAGGCGGGGGAAATCGACTTTAAGCAATCTCCGGTCGCGTTTTTTCGTAAGGAGGGCGAGAGCTTCTTCGCTGAAGTCCGGGGCGATAATTAGTTCGGTGAACATCCCATGCATGACTTCCGCCGTAGCAAGATCGATCGGGCGGCTGGTGCAAATGATGCCTCCGAAGGCCGACACGGTGTCGGTGGCAAGCGCTTTGGCGAAAGCGGCGGGAATATCCTCGCCTATGGCGGCGCCGCACGGGTTCGTATGCTTAATTATGGCGACGGCGGGTTCATCCTCGAATTCGAGTATCAATCGCGCCGCTGCGTCCATATCTATAATGTTATTGTATGAGAGCTCCTTGCCGTGCAATTTAACGAACGTTTCGTTGAACTTGCCGAAGAGCATCGCTTTCTGATGCGGGTTCTCGCCGTAACGCAACGTTTGAGCCGAACGCATTGGGAGCGCGATCTTAACTTCCTTCGCGCCCTCTTCGAGCAAAGGCTTTTCGTTATACTTGCGGAAATAATCGGCAATTACAGAATCATAATAAGCGGTATGAGCGTAAGCGGCTCCTGCGAGCTCGGCGCGGAGCTTTTCAGGCACGCATCCGCCTGTCGATTCGAGGGCCTCGGCGACCCGCGCGTAGTCGTCCGGCTCCACTACTACCGCCGTCCAACGGTAATTCTTCGCCGAGGCGCGTATCATAGCCGGACCGCCGATATCAATATTTTCAATGAGCTCCGCGTGCGACGCGCCGTTCTTGGCAAGCGTTTGCTCGAAGGGATAAAGATTTACGACCACCAGGTCGACCGATCCGATGCCGTGCTCGGCGAGTTGGGCTTCGTGGTCCGGGTTGCCGAGGTCGGCCAGCAAGCCGGCGTGAACGTTAGGGTGGAGCGTTTTAACGCGCCCGCCGAGTATCTCCGGGAAGCCCGTAAGGTCGGAAATGCTATTGGCATGGATGCCGCTTTCGGCGAGCAATTTCTTCGTGCCGCCGGTCGAATAGATCTTTACGCCCATATCGGTTAATTTCTGGGCGAATTCCGGCAACCCCGCCTTATTGGAAACGGAGATTATCGCGGTCTTAATTTTGTAATTGTCCGGTGTTTTCATTCTTTAAATATTATTTTCGGTTATATTAAATTTTACAATTGCGAAATTAACAAAGGTAGCGCGTCTTCCAAAAGATAAAATGAACCTACGACCAGCGCAGGCCTGTTCCATTCTATCAATTTAGCTACGCCCTCCACCATGCTCGGGGCGGACTCGGCATGAATATACCCAAGCGAGCGGGCCATGCTAACGATATTGCCGGGAAGCTCGGCGCGAGGCGTTCGAGGCCGCGCCGCTATCAGGTTCCCGCAGATCGGGGCGAGAGTTTTCAGAGTTCCGTTGATGTCCTTATCGGACATCGCCGAAAAGAGAATATCGTATTTAACATCCCCCAGCCCGTGCTCGATGAGCGTCCTGACTACGGCGGCGGCGGCGGCGGGATTATGGGCGCAGTCCGCGATAAGGGGCGGCTCGGCGCGCAAAAGGTCCATCCTACCGCGCAAGCCAGTCATGCTTTTGACGTCGGCGAAACCCTGCATTATGCTTTCCAACGTTACAGGGTAGGTTTTAGCAAGCTCCCCGAGGGCGGCCAGGGCGCAGGAAGCGTTGTCGAATTGTATCGTGCCCGCCAGCCCCACCTTAAGATCGGGCAGGATAAATTCGGTTAGGTCGCATCCGTTTTCGAACGAGAAGCTCCCTTTTATAGTTAAATCCGGGAAATATTTTTTATCCTCGATCTTTACGATAGATTCCGCAAATAAGGCCTGCGCGCCGGCTTCCTCGGCGTACTTGCGGATGACTTCGCTTGCGGCGCGCTTTTTCTCGCCGATTATAGCCTTAATGCCAGGCTTAATTATCCCGGCCTTATCGAGAGCTATTTCCTCGACCGTCGAGCCGAGGTAATCGGTATGCTCAAGCTCCACGTTGGTAATAACCGCAACGGTTGGAGTAATTACGTTGGTAGCGTCGTTGATCCCGCCCATGCCGGATTCGATTACTGCAAGCTCTACTCCTTGCTCGACAAAGTAAAGCAGGGCCAGCGCGGTCGTGATCTCGAAGAAAGTCGTCTCGGTTCCTTTGGAGGCGTCCAACAGCGAGCTAATAAGACGGAGCATATCTTCGTCCGCTATTTCTTTGCCGTTTACTTTAATTCTCTCGTTGAACCTCTGGATATGAGGCGAAGTGTAGAGCCCGGTTTTAATGCCGGCGGCGGCCGTAGCGGCCGCGATCAGCGAAGAGACGGAGCCCTTGCCGTTAGTGCCTGCTACGTGAACGCATTCCAGGGATCTATGCGGCGAACCTACCTTTTCAAGAAGCGCGTTTATGCGCTCCAGCCCGGGCTTTATGCCAAAGCGGTGGAGCGCGTAAAGTCGTGCAAGGAGATCTTCCTTCGTTTCCATTAACGTTCCTTATCCTCCCAGCGTACGTTTTTGCGGCGGAAGACGAACGAAACGGGCGTGCCCGTAAAGTTCCAGATCTTTCTGAACTGCCTTTCGATAAATCTCTTATACGAATCGGGGAGAAGCTCCGGGTAGTTGCAAAAGAAAGCGAAGACGGGCGGCTCCGTGCCGATCTGCGTAATGTAATTAATACGCAGGTCGCGTCCGCGCACCGACGGCGGCGGGGTGCGCTCGAGAGCCTCGATAAGCGCCTCGTTCAGCTCGCTTGTCTTTATCTTGGTCCTGCGGGACTCAAGGATTTGCTTGCTCATTTCCAATACTTTTGTAATTCTCTGCTTAGTGAGCGCGGAGATAAATACTATCGGTACGTAGTCGAGAGTTTTTAAGTCCTCCAGTATCTTCTTCTTGAAATTCTCGGAGGTCATAGTTTCCTTTTCAACCAGGTCCCATTTATTTACGGCGATTATCATTCCCTTGCGGGCGGCCTCGATCTGATTGATGATCTTCTTATCCTGGTCCTCCAGGCCGCGCGTCGCGTCGACGAGCAGAACCCCGACGTCGCAGCGGGCGATGGCGCGTTGCGTGCGGAGTATGCTGAACATCTCGATATTTTCCTTTACCTGGCTGCGGCGTCGCAGGCCGGCGGTGTCAATCAGGACGATTTCCTCGCCATAGTACTTGACGACGCTGTCGACTGCGTCGCGGGTCGTGCCGGGTATGTCCGTCACTATCGAGCGCTCGTAGCCCAGCAGCGAGTTCGTCAGGCTGGACTTGCCTGAATTAGGCCTGCCGAGGAAAGCTATTTTCAGACGCTCATCCTCCTCCTCGTCCGCGGTCGATTTAACTAATTCCGCCACCGCGTCGAGCATATCGCCGGAATTATGACCGCTCATAGCGGATATGGCGTAGGGATCGCCCAGCCCAAGCGCAAAGAATTCATTCCTCCAGTCCTGCTGCTTGACGTTGTCGCATTTATTTACGACGAGCACGATCGGCTTCTTTGAACGCCTGAGCGCAGTCGCAATGTCCTCGTCGAATGGGGTCACGCCGTCGCGCCCGTCCGTTATGAACATAATAACGTCCGCTTCGCGTATGGCGATTTCCGCCTGCTCGCGGATGGCGCGTTCCATTTTGTCCTCCGTGCCCGGTATAAACCCGCCGGTGTCTATTAACATGAAACGTTTCCCGTTCCATTCGGCCTCGCCGTATATTCTGTCGCGCGTTACGCCGGGGGTGTCTTCGACAATTGCCTGACGCGTTTCGGTCAATCTGTTAAAAAGGGTCGATTTCCCGACGTTAGGCCTGCCTACTATTGCCACTAAATCCATTTATTCTATCCGTTTTTTACAAGTTTTTCAACTTTTCTTCGTAATTTAAATTCAAATATATGATATATTTAGTTTTTAGCGCGCTTTTATTGTAAATTAGCGACGCATAAAGGAATTACAATTGAACGACATATTGAAAAATAAGAAGATAGTCTTAGGGGTAACCGGCTCCATCGCGGCCTACAAAGCGCCGCTCGTCGTGCGCGAGCTAGTCAAACGCGGCGCGGAAGTAAAAGTAATTATGACGCCGCACTCGAAGTACTTCGTCGCTCCGGTCGCTCTGGCCAGCGTCAGCAGGAACGCCGTAGTCTCCGACATGTTCGACTTAGACGTCCAGCGCGGAGGCGCCTGGCATATAGAGCTCGCTCACTGGTGCGACGCTATGATGATAGCGCCGTGCTCGGCCTCCACTATGGGAAAGATCGTTTCCGGCATCTGCGACAACGCTCTCGTTTCCATAGCTACCGCGCTTCCGAGGGTGAAGCCTTTCGTCGTCGCCCCGGCGATGGATACGGATATGTGGCTGCACCCCGCCACGCAAAGCAATGTCCAGAAGCTCCGGGAATTCGGGGCAACGATCATTCCGCCAGCAGAGGGCGAACTCGCCAGCGGACTTATCGGGCCGGGTAGGATGCCTGAACCTGTCGAGATTGCCGACGCTCTCGGGAACGTCCTGGCAGGCTTGCCCATAGCGGACGCGCCGAAGCCCTCCGCCTTCGAAGTTTCAAGCAAGCCGCTCGCGGAGGCGGTCTCCGAGGATAAATTTAAAGCGGAGCTGGAACTCGCTCAGCTGAAAAGAAATATTAAAGAAAGCCGCAGCCCGGGATATTCTCTTTCGGGTAAAAAAATATTGATAACCGCCGGCCCTACGTACGAGCCGATCGACAGCGTACGCTACATCGCCAACCACAGCTCGGGGAAAATGGGCTTCGCGCTGGCCGAGGAGGCCGCGCTCGAGGGCGCGAAGGTGACGCTCGTCGCGGGGCCCGTTGCGCTGCAGACCCCCGAAGGAGTCGAGCGGGTCGACGTAGTTACGGCCGAAGAGATGTACCGCGAATCGGTCGCGCGATTCCCCGAAACCGACATCGCGATACTCGCCGCGGCGGTAGCCGATTTTACTCCTAAGAGCCCGGTAGAAGGCAAGATAAAGAAAAGCGAAGCCGGCTCCGGACTTACGCTGGAAATGACGGCGACGAAAGATATTTTAGCGAAGGTTTCGTCTCTTAAGACGGAAAAGCAAAAGGTAATCGGTTTCGCCCTGGAAGCTACAAACGAATTGGAGTACGGCCGCGCCAAGCTCGCCCAGAAAAAATGCGATATGATCGTGATAAACTCCGCCATCGGGGAGCGCTCCGGCTTTGCCGGCGACGACAATACCATTACGATTATCGCCTCGAACGGGTTTGAGAACAGCTACCCCCCAATGCCGAAGCCAATGTGCGCGCAAGTTATTCTAAAACACATTACGGAATTATTGAGATGAAGCGCAATATCAATATAGCGTTAGCGTTAGCAGTAGCCCTGACCGCTATCATATTCGGCAAGGCAAATGCCGAACCGGATAAGATGGATGTCTACACGCAATTAATGGAGAAATTCTCCGACCTGAAAACCATATCGCTGGATTTCAATTCGCTGTCGAATCCTTCGCTGCGGGGCCAGCTCCGCGCTCGGAAGGGCGGCTCCTTTAACTTAAAGCTTCCCGGAAGAACTATAATAAGCGACGGCAAAACTATCTGGAACTACGTGCCGAGCAAGAAGCAGGCCACGGTTTCCACCGTCGAGGGCGCCCGCGAGGGAGGCTTCGAGGACGTGTTCTTTTCACTATTAAAGCGCTACCAGCCTGTTAGCTTAAAGAAGGAAGTTACCACGCGGTTCGGCGTAATGTACGCTTTAAAGCTTGAGCCAGGCGGCGAAGAGATAAAATCCGTCGACGCGCTCGTAATTAAGCTCGACGAAAAGAGCTTAAAGATAAAGCAGCTCGCGATAGAAAGAAACGACGCATGGGAGACATGGTTCATATCCGATTATAAGCTGGATGAGAATTTCCCCGAATCAGAATTTAAATTTATTCCGCCTAAAGGAACTGAATTAATTGATTTGAGGTAATTTTTCCCAATTGGAGCCGCGCTTAATTTTTTACTTTAAAGGGGCTTTTCGAGTAAGCCCTTTTTTATTTTGAAAATACTTTGACGAAGGTTGCATATTTACACAAATTTTTCATAAATTTGGCTTTAGCATTTAATCACAAATAAATAAACAGAGTTTCTTAGGTAATGGCACAAAACATAGTTTATTTGGACGAGGTTACCATACGCTTCGCCGGCGACTCCGGCGACGGTATGCAGATAACCGGAACCCAATTTTCGAACACTTCGGGCTCGATAGGCAACGACGTTAATACGTTCCCGGATTATCCCTCGGAAATCCGCGCCCCCGAAGGCACTCTTTACGGCGTTAGCGCTTATCAAATTCATTTTGGTTCGAAGCAGATCACTACGATGGGCGATAAGATCGACTGTCTCGTTGCAATGAACGCTTCCTCGCTGAAAGTTAGTTTGCCGAACGTTCGCGAGGGTGGTATCATAATCGCAAATACGGCCGGTTTCGGCGCGAAGAACCTCGCGCTCGCTAAATACGAATCAAACCCATTAGAAGACGACTCTCTCAGCAAATACAGAGTAATCAAACTAGACATAACGAAAGTCATTAGCGACGAGCTTGCCGACTTAAAGCTCTCGCCAAAAGCTGTGCATCGCACGAAGAATTTCTTCGCGCTCGGCGTAGCGTATTGGATTTACAGCCGCCCGATCGAACCTACTATGAATTGGCTCGTCGATAAATTCGGCAAAAAGCCTGAAATACTCGCCGCAAATCAGCGCGCGCTAAAGGCCGGTTACGACTTCGCGGCCAGCCGCGAAGAGCTCAACGTTCAGTACGTCGTCCGCCCCGCCAAGCTGGAAAAAGGTTTTTATCGCAACATAACGGGCAACAACGCGGTGGCGCTCGGCCTGGTAGCCGCTTCGCAAAAATGCGGCCTGCCGCTCTTCTTAGGTTCGTACCCTATCACGCCGGCTACGGAAATTCTTCATCACCTCTCGGGCTACAAGCGCTACGGCGTTAAGCACCTGCAGGCTGAGGACGAGATTGCGGGCGTTTGCTCCGCTATCGGCGCGAGCTACGGCGGTTACCTCTCCGTTACGACTACGAGCGGCCCCGGCCTCTCGCTTAAAGTTGAAGCGATGGGATTAGCCGTTATTCTGGAATTGCCTTTGATTATCGTCGACGTACAACGCGCCGGCCCCTCGACCGGTCTGCCGACGAAGCCCGAGCAATCGGACCTCTTTATCGCGGTTTACGGCCGCCACGGCGAAGCGCCTATGCCCGTCATCTGCGCCCGCAGCGCAAGCCATTGCTTCGATATGACTATCGAAGCCGCACGCATCGCGCTGAAGTATATGACCCCGGTTATTCTTTTAACCGACGGCTACCTCGCGCAGGGCTCCGAACCCTGGAAAATACCGACGCTCGAGGAATTGCCGGAAATGAAAGTTAATTTCGCGACCGATCCTGCCACGTTTAAGTCCTACAAGCGCGATCCCGAAACGCTCGCAAGGATGTGGGCTATACCCGGCACGCCCGAGCTTGAGCACCGCATTGGCGGCCTCGAGAAAGAAGACGGTTCCGGCGCAGTAAGCATGGACCCCGCGAATCACCAAAAGATGGTCGAATTACGCGCGGCCAAGATAGCCGGCATTGCTAACGATATCCCGCTTGCTGAAATCGAAGGCGAACAGGAAGGCGATTTACTCGTTATCGGCTGGGGCTCCAGCTACGGCGCGATCAAAACCGCTTTCGACGTATTAAAAGCGGAAGGCAAGAAATTCGGCTATACGCACTTGAACTATATCAATCCCCTGCCCCGCAATATTGGCGAGATTATCTCCAAATTCAAGCGCGTGCTCGTGCCCGAGCTCAATATGGGTCAGTTAGCTACCCTACTGAGATCGACGTTCCTTATCAATCCTATTCAATTAAATAAAGTGCAGGGTTCGCCCTTTAAAGCCGCGGAAATCGAAGCTAAGATCCGAGAATTACTTTCCGAGGAGAGCAAATAATGAACAGCATCATCAAAGAAATCATAAATAAAAAATCCAACGGTTCCGTAGAGTATACGCCGAAGGACTTCAAAGCCCCCATTGACGTGCGCTGGTGCGCCGGCTGCGGCGGCTACTCGATACTCGCGCAGGTTCAACGCATTATGCCCGGCCTAGGCATTCCTAAAGAGAAAATAACCTTCGTCTCCGGTATCGGCTGCTCGAGCCGTTTCCCGTATTATATGAACATATACGGCTTCCACTCGATACACGGCCGCGCGCTCGCTATCGCTTCAGGGCTTAAGATCGCGCGCCCCGACCTCTCGCTTTGGGTCGTCACGGGCGACGGCGACTGCATGAGCATCGGCGGAAATCACTTTATTCACGCTTGCAGGCGCAACGTCGATCTGAACGTGCTTATGTTCAACAACGAGATCTACAGCTTGACGAAAGGCCAATACTCGCCGACCTCGAAGCAGGGACAGAAGACGAAGAGCTCGCCGCTCGGCGCGCTCGACGATCCGTTCAATCCCGCCGCGCTCGCGCTCGGCAGCGGAGCCACGTTCGTAGCCCGCGGAATGGACAACGACACCAAGGAGCTTCAGTATCTCTTCGAACGTGCGGCGGCGCATAAAGGCCTGTCCTTCGTTGAAATTTATACGAATTGCGTTATATTCAACGACGCCGCGTTCGACGCGTTCGGCTCGAAAGAAAACCGCAAGGAAAAAACCGTTAAGCTCGAGAATGGCAAGCCCCTCATCTTCGGCGAAAACAACGATAAGGGCATTAAGCTCGACGGGTTCAAACCCGTAGTCGTTTCGCTCGCCGACGGCAAATGGAGCGCCGACGACCTCCTCGTTCACGACGAGACGGATTCCACGCTCGCGTTCATCATCGCGAACATGACCTATAATCCCGAAGTGCCCCGTCCCATGGGCGTTATGCAAGCCATAACGAACAAGACGTACGACGAAAAAGTCGAAGCGCAGATCGAATTCGAAAGTTCTAAGTATGAAAAGAACGACGTTTTCGAGCTGATGAAGGGCGAAGATTTCTGGGAAATCGCATAGATTCTCACTGATTTTTAAAGGAAAGCCGCTTTACGAGCGGCTTTTTTTTTTAATTTTGATTAACAAGACAATACGATTTTACAGGAAGTTATAATTAAATTTCAAAGGATAGTAAAAGATGCTTTTTAAAGGAAAGACCGCTTTGATAACTGGCGCCACAGCCGGCATCGGCGAAGCTTGCGCCGATAAATTCGCCTCCGAGGGCGCGAACTTAATTCTCCTGGCCCGCCGCGAGGAACGCTTGAACGATCTATCGAAAACTCTAAGCGACAAATATGGGATTAAAGTTAAGACACAAAAGTGCGACGTGCGCAACTTCGACGAAGTAAAAAACGCGATAGAAGCGGCGACCGAAGACGGAACGCCTATCGACTTCTTAATAAACAACGCCGGGCTCGCCCGCGGCCTCTCCAAAATACACGAGGGAGACCTGGACGACTGGAACGAAATGCTGGACACGAACGTGAAGGGCCTGCTGCACGTTTCGCGCGTGGCGCTGCCGAAGATGGTCGCCCGCAACGAGGGCACGGTGGTAAACATCGCCTCCATCGCCGGCTGGGAAGTCTACCCGAACGGCAACGTCTATTGCGCGTCGAAGTCCGCCGCCCGCGCCATCTCCAAATCCATGAACATAGACCTGAACGGCACGAATATCCGTACGTGCTGCATCGATCCCGGGCTCGTCGAGACTGAATTCTCGCTCGTCCGCTTCCATGGCGACGAGGACCGCGCCGGCGGCACATACAAAGGAATTAAAGCGCTCGAGGGCAGGGACATAGCCGAGATCGCCTCGTTCGTTTGCGCAGCCCCGCCGCACGTAATGATCCAGGACGTGCTCGTAACGCCAACGTGCCAGGCCTCCACGACGATGGTGCACAGGGGCATTTAACATTTATCATTGACCATTTATCAGACACGATGCAGGCGTCGTTCCTGAAATGTCGCGGTAAGCGCTTGGAAACGGAAGGCTTGGTCCTCGCCCCTTTGGGGAGAGTTAGAGAGGTGGTCGGGACAATTAACAAATAACAATGATCAATTAACAGGCGCTTTGCAAACGTAGGGGCGGAACAAGGTGTCCGCCCTTCTTCATTTATTATTAATCATCGATAAGCAGGCATATATTTCGAAATGACGCGGCAAGCGCTTCTTAAAGTCATTCCGGGCGCCAGACCCGGAATCCACTCCCCTGCCGCGCAACGGTTAAACGTTATCAGCCTAAGCGGACCCCGGGTTAAGACTTTCTTTGAGCAAAGAGGAGGCCTCCTTCACGCTCTCGCGTACGCATTCGTGGCATGTTTCAATAATATCAGGGAAATTCCTCATAAATATCTTGTCCTTTCCCATCGCGTTATATCTATCCCCAATTTCCCAGATATCTTCCCAGGTAGTCCAACCAATCCGGTCGGCTACTGCATTCCAATCAGTAATATCCTTTCTGTGGATTAAGTCTGCATTGATGTTTAACGGATTATACTTATACTCCCTCATTTTGTAGCCATATAGCCTGCTCCCGGGATTCTCTTTAAATACGCGGGGAGTTAGCAGCAAGAAGAGAGAATTATCTTTATCAATCTTCTTTGATAAAGATTTTCTTTCTTCGGGTTTCGTAGATTTTTTAACGGTGTGATCCTCCGAACCTGGACTATCCGTAAGCATGACGTCTAGATTCCTGGCGATTTGGTTTCTCATAACATCATATGTAATTGAAGGCGAAATATCCGACAAAACCTTTGCCTCGATAAAGATACAAAAGGGCTTATCCAATTTTGTATTAATGATTAAAGCGTCGACCTGCGTCGAGCCTTCAAAAGCGCTTGTTCGAGTATGCAAGCAACCAGGCTTGAGTTGCTGCATCATATAAGGAATTAGTATTCTATTCCTCGAAGCCGTAATCAGGAAGTCCCTGTATTGTTTCGGGGCAGGCACGACGGCCTCAAGGATAAGCTGAAGATCTTCTCGTTTGCCTAATAATTCGTCCCAGGTCGTGTCGCTTTTAAAGGGCGGCAATTCGCCGAAATTCTTAATTAGTAGTTTTTTGAGAATATCGACGCAATGATCCGATTCAAATAGACTGATAAAAGTCGATGCCGTCCAGTAGGTTTCGTCTTTTTCGAGCTGGCGTAGCTCTGCTATTTCTTTTGTTGGAGGAACACCTTTATAGTTCGTTAACCTTTTATCTATTGCATCACATGCGGACTTATCGTCATGATACGTGGGAAGTATTTTATACGCTTGAGATTTCAGGCGTGATTCTAAATAAGTCGATGTTTGAGAAGGACATGGCTTGCGATTGTCCTTTGTCTCAGTTGATCGTGCGCAACTCATTTGAATAGTATTAAATGTATAAAAATATTATTCCATTTATAAGCAAATATAGCGAATAAATGCGAATTTATAGGATAATATTTCGAATTATATAATTAAATTTAATCATGCCCCCCTTTCCGCCCGCTCCGCCGTGGAAAGGAGGCGGAGGCAGTGCCCGGCCCATCGCCTTCCAAAGCTGTAATCTCTCCGGGGTTAAGAAACGCTTTGCCGGTAATATATTAATTTACCAATAACAATTATTCTGACACACCCTCTAACTCCCTCTCGAGAGGGAGAACCAAGCCTTCTGTTCTCATGCGCAAGCGCGTTATTTTCAGTTAGTCAATCATGTATTAATCAGTTTAATCAAAGGTTCAGACAATATGGATTTCTCGCTTCGCTTCGAAATGACAGGTCGTTTCATTCCAGGCGTTTGTACGTTATTATCAAGAGATGCAGCCCGCGACGCGATTAATCAATGATAAATGTTAAATGAAAAAGGCGGCTTCCCGAGGAAAACCGCCTTTTCATTGTTCCAACACGGAGGTTAAAGTATAGGCATTTTAAATCTTGTCAGGGCTTTCATGTACTGCGCGCGCTCGAAGGCGGTCGGGTCGATTACCTTCGCCTGGCTCATCGAGCCCTTCATCTGCTCGACGGAATCATATTCGCGCTCGAGCATCCACTGTTTAATTTCATTCTCGATATTTTTTATGTGCTTGATGCCGTTCTTGTAAAGCGTCGAGCAGAGCATAGTCGCGTCGGCGCCGACCATCAGTTGCTTTATTGCGTCCTCGCCGGAGTGTATGCCGCTCGTGGCGGCAAGGTTGGCGTTGATCTTGCCCTTTAGTATGGCTATCCAACGCATAGGGGTTCTCATCGAGGCGTTAGTCGACAGGCTAACCTTCGGCTCGACCTCCAGCTTGTCCAGGTCGATATCGGGTTGGTAGAAGCGGTTGAAGAGCACGAGCGCGTCCGCGCCCGCGTCGTCGAATCGCTTCGCGGCGTAGGCCATATTAGTGAAATAGGGGCTGAGCTTTAGCGCCACGGGAACGCTTACGACTCCCTTAACGGATTTAAGTATATCGAGGTATTTATCCTCGGTTTGCTCGGAGGAGACTTCGGTTGAAGTCGGAATGCTGTAGATATTGAGCTCTATGGCGTCTGCTCCCGCCTGCTGCATTTTGGCGGCGTAGGCGGTCCAATTCCCGGCGGTCGCCCCGTTTAGCGACGCTATGACGGGGATGGAAACGGAGCTTTTAACGCGTTGGATGTGCTCCAGGTATTCCTCCGGGCCAGCGCGGTACTCGAACGGCTCGGGGAAATACGAAAGGGCCTCGGCGAAGCTCTCCTTCGTCATTTCGGTGGTCTGGATCAGGTCGACCGCTTCGGCGCGGATCTGTTCCTCGAATAATGAATAGAGGACAACAGCCGAAGCGCCGTTGTCCTCCATCATTTTTACGTTATCTAAATCCTGCGAGAGCGAGCACGCAGAGACTACCAGCGGGCTGGCAAGCTTAAAGCCTAGATATTCTGTGTTTAAATTCATTTTTCTCTCCTTTGTTTATGAAATAAATCGTACGAGAGAAAAATTTATTATAATTTTCTTTAGAAAAATTATAAATTATTTATCGTTTACTCCAACCTCGACCGAAGCCGGGTTGACATGACGCTCGGCAAGGTACTGATAGTACTTGAATCTAGCGTCGACGTCGATCTGAGCGCGGCGATGCAATTCGCGTGCGATTTCCGGCTTGCCTTTCGAGAGCATCTTGAACCTGTTTTCCATGTTCAAGTACTCGGAAACCGGGATTTTCGGAGCTTTCGAATCGAGGATGAACGGATTCTCGCCTCGAAGCTCGCGCTCGGGATTGTAGCGATAGAGCAACCACTGGCCGGAGTCGACCGCGGCTTTCTGATGGCGCAACGGAGCCTCCATGTCGATGCCGTGAGCGATGCAGTGCGAGTACGCCATTATAAGCGACGGGCCGTCGTACGCTTCCGCTTCCGCGAACGCGCGGAGCGTGTGGTCGTCCTTTGCGCCCATAGCTACCGAAGCGACGTAGACAGTGCCGTAGGACATAGCCATTAGGCCCATGTCTTTCTTGCGCTGCGGCTTGCCTGCGGCTGCGAATTTTGCTACTGCGGAGAGAGGTGTCGCCTTAGACATCTGGCCGCCGGTGTTCGAGTAAACTTCGGTGTCGAGAACGAGCACGTTTACGTTCTTACCGGTCGAGAGTACGTGGTCCAGGCCTCCGTAGCCGATGTCGTATGCCCAACCGTCGCCGCCGAGTATCCATACGGATTTCTTAACGAGGTAGTCGGCGACCGACAGCAACCTTGCAATAGCTTCGCCCTTCATTCCTGCGAGCTTATCCTTCAGAGCCGCGACGAGCTCGCGTTGGCGGGCTATTTCGGCTTCGTTGGATTGAACGTTATTTAATATCTCGGTAGCGAGCCCTTCGCCGATCTCGGAAGCCATCCCGAAGACGAGCGCCTTAGCGATCTCGTTCTGCTTGTCGATTGCAAGGCGGAAGCCGAGACCGAATTCAGCGTTGTCCTCGAAGAGCGAGTTCGACCACGCGGGGCCGCGTCCATCTTTATTGTGCGTCCAGGGCGTCGTGGGCAGGTTTCCGCCGTAGATCGAGGAGCAACCCGTAGCGTTCGCGATAACGGCGCGATCGCCGAAGAGCTGGCTGACCAGCTTAACGTAGGGCGTTTCGCCGCAGCCCGCGCAAGCGCCGGAGAACTCGAAGAGCGGCATTTGGATCTGCTGCTGGCGTACGAGCGTCGGGTTGATAAGCGCGCGGTCCAACTCGGGCAACTGGAGGAAGAATTCCCAATTCTTTGCTTCCTGCTCGCGGAGCGGCATTTGCGGATGCATATTGAGAGCCTTCAAAGCAGTGTTCGATTTATTCTTAACCGGGCAAACTTCGAAGCATACGCCGCAACCGGTGCAATCTTCGGGAGCTATCTGGATAGAGTATTTCTTGCCTTTGAAGTCGCGCGAATCGATCGATTTGAACGTTTCGGGAGCGCCTTCGAGGAGTTCCGGATCGTAAACTTTAATTCTAATAGTGGCGTGCGGGCAGACCATCGGGCACTTGCCGCATTGGATACAGAGCTCTTCGTCCCAAACGGGGATTTGGAGCGCGATATTGCGTTTTTCCCATTGGGTCGTGCCGCTCGGGTACGTGCCGTCTACCGGGAATGCGCTAACGGGTAGATCGTCGCCGCGGCCCGCGATAATTTCGCCGAGCACGTTTTTAACGAAGTCGGGAGCGCTGTCCGCGACGGGGGGAGCGATGTCCCAGGTAGCCGTAGGAGTAGCGGGAATTTCTATCTCGTGGAGATGCTCGAGCGTGTTGTCGACCGCTTTCAGGTTCATATTGACGACTTCGTCGCCCTTCTTGCCGTAAGTCTTGCGGATCGATTTCTTGATCTCGTCGATAGCTTGCTCGCGGGGCAATACGCCGGAGATGGCGAAGAAGCAAACCTGCATCACCGTGTTAATGCGGCGTCCCATCCCGCTCTTTTCGGCTACGCTTTGCGCGTCGATCGCGTAGAGCTTGAGCTTCTTTTCGATAATGCGCTGCTGGGTCGTGCGGGGAAGCGAGTTCCATACTTCTTCCTTCGGGAAGGGAGAGTTGATAAGGAACACGCCGCCGTCGACGAGGTTTGCGGCCATGTCGTACTTCTCGAGGAATACCGTTTGATGGCAAGCTGCGAAGTCCGCTTTGTGGATTAGGTACGGCGAGCGAATGGGCTCGGGGCCGAATCTCATGTGCGAAGTCGTAAGCGTGCCGGCTTTCTTCGAATCGTAAACGAAGTAGCCCTGGGCGTAGTTGGGCGTGTTTTCGCCGATGATCTTGATCGAGTTCTTGTTGGCGCCGACCGTGCCGTCGCTGCCGAGTCCGTAGAATAGGCCGCGGAATACGTCGGAGCCTTCGACGCTGAAATTCACGTCGTAGTCGAGGCTGGTGAAATGAACGTCGTCGTTGATACCGACAACGAAGTGGTTCTTCGGTTCCGGCGCGTTTAAATTGTCCAGCACGGCTTTAACCATTGCGGGAGTAAATTCTTTAGAGGAGAGGCCGTAGCGACCGCCCACTATCATTGGCATTTCTTTTATCGCGCCTTCGCCCTTAGCGATCATTTCATGGAGCGCCGTAATGACGTCGTTATAGAGCGGTTCGCCGGTGGCGCCGGATTCTTTCGTGCGATCGAGAACGGCGATCTTCTTAACCGTGCCGGGAAGCGCGTTGATGAAGAGCTTCATATCGAACGGGCGGAACAAGCGTACTTTAAGAACGCCGACCTTCTCGCCCTGCTCGTTCAGGCGCTTAACGGTCTCGTGAGCCGTTTCGCAGCCGGAAGCCATAAGGATAACTACGCGGTCCGCGTCGGGAGCGCCGTAGTATTCGTAAACTTTATACTGCCTGCCGGTGAGCTTCGCGAATTCGTCCATTTGTTCCTGGACGATAGCCGGGCAGTCATCGTAGTATTTATTCGCGGCTTCGCGGTTCTGGAAGAACACGTCGGGATTTTGAGCCGTGCCGCGGATAAACGGGCGATCTGGATTGAGCGCGCGGCGGCGATGCTCTTCGATAAGCTCGTCGGTGATCATTGCGCGCATAACGTCGTCGGGAATAACTTCAATTTTTGCGACTTCATGCGAAGTGCGGAATCCGTCGAAGAAATGCACGAAAGGAACGCGGGCGCGAAGCGTGGAGGCTTGCGAGATCAACGCGAAGTCCATCGTCTCCTGGACTGAAGCCGCGCCAAGGAAAGCGAAACCAGTCTGGCGGGCGGCCATAATATCGGAGTGATCGCCGAAAATGGAGAGCGCATGCGTAGCGATAGCGCGCGCCGTGATGTTAAATACCGTCGAAGTAAGCTCGCCGGCGATTTTAAACATATTAGGAATTTTGAGCAATAAACCCTGCGAAGCGGTGAACGTCGTAGTCAATGCGCCCGCCTGGAGCGAACCATGGACCGCGCCGGCCGCGCCGCCTTCGCTCTGCATTTCGCAGACCGTAGGGATCTGGCCCCACAAATTCTTAATGCCTTTCGACGCCCATTCGTCCGCCCACTCGCCCATGTTCGACGAGGGAGTTATAGGATAAATTGCGCATACTTCATTGACGCGATACATTACGTAAGCCGCTGCTTCGTTACCGTCAATGGTCGTAAATTCTCGTTCTTTCATTTCAACCTTCTACTTTATATTTGCAAATGTGCGTTTTCCTGAGTTCTACTCGCAGTAATATGCGTTTACATTATTGAAAACATGCTAATTTATGAAAGAATTACGTTTTTTGCTAACATTCTCTAAATTAATTTATTGTCAATGTTTAACCTTGCCAAAGTCCTATGAAGCTGCACCTTAGAATCGCGTTTCGCTATATTTTCGCTAAGCGCACGTTTAATTTTATTTCTTTTATAACGGCTCTTTCCATCGTCGGGATAACGGTCGGGGTAGCGGCGTTAATCGCCGTTATGTCGATTTTTAAGGGATTCCAGGAAATAACGCGCAATCAATTGATCGGTTTCGATCCGCACCTGCAGATACTGCCGGCGCGGGGAGTGCGCTTGAGCGATTATGAATCGATTTTGAAGAAAGCCGCCGCCGATCCGGAAGTGGAAATCGCCGCGCCGGTCGTGTCGGGGCGGATCGTTTCGACTCGCAGGAACAGCTTCCGCGCGCTCGAGCTGACGGGGCTTCCCCGCGAAGCTGCGCCGGCATACCTCGAGGCAATTTACCCGCAAGTAGTCACCGGCGCGAAGAGCTTTACTAAGGACAATGAAATTCTAATCGGCGCGCTGCTCGCCGATAAGCTCCTTGCGCTGCCGAACGACACTCTGCTCTTCCTCTCGCCGAAATCAATCGAGGCGGCGCTCGTGCAGCTTGCGCCTCTTCCAGCCTCGAGCGCGCGCGTTTCCGGCATCTTCCAAACCAATGTGCGGGAGTTCGACGAGGGCGAAGCTTTCAGCCCAATTGAATTCGCGCGCTCCGCTTTGAGGATTCCCCAGGGCGAAATAACTGCTATCAATATCAGGATAAAGGACATAAACGATCTCGAAAGCGTGCAGTCGCGCATCGCCTCCATTCTCCCTGCCAATATGCAGGTAAAGAGCTGGAAGGACCTCAACGCGGACCTCTACCGCGTGATGCAGTTCGAGCGCATGGCCGCCTTCTCAATCCTAAGCCTTATAATTATTATCGCCGTGTTTAACCTGCTGGCTTCGCTCGCCATGACGGTGACGGAAAAGCGGCGCGACATCGGGCTTCTTCGCGCGCTCGGGGCGGATCCGCGCCTGATCTCGAGGACTTTCTTAAGCGAGGGATTGATAATAGGCTCGGCGGGAACTCTCTTCGGCGCGCTGCTCGGGGTCGGCGCCAGCCTCGGGCAAATCCATTACAAGTGGTTCAAGATAGATACCTCGCGCTACATAATCGACGCGATACCTGTCTCGCTCTCGGCGCAGGACGTTATGATAGTTTGCGCGGTGTCGCTCGCGCTCTCTTTCCTCGCGACAATTTACCCGTCAAGAAAAGCGGCGAAGACGCAGGTTATTGAAGCGATGAGAAGCGAGTAAAATCTCTAATAACAATTCCGCCCAGTAATTTCCGTTATATCTTTATTATGAATTATTTTTAAGCGGCGCAGCGCGATGGGCGGTAACTTAACGGATGACTTTGCTTTGGAGCTTTTCGAGGAGAGGCGCCGGCCCGGCGAATTTTTACCTACAAAGCGCGACGCGGAGACGTTCGTGCAGCGCGCGCTCGCAATCCTCTTCCCGCACTTTTCATCAAAGATTTACATCAGCCGCGAGGAGATCCGCGCCGAGCTCGCCTTGCTCGGGGCGGAGCTCGAACGCGCGCTCGAGCCCGTTTGCTCCGCCGGCGAAACGCTTGCCCGCGACGTCGCCGGCGCGTTTATCGGGAAGCTGCCTGGGCTATATAGGTCCATTAAGCTCGACGCGGAAGCCATCGACGAGGGCGACCCCGCCAGCGAGAGCGTCGACGAAGTTGTGCTTGCCTACCCGGGATTTTACGCGATTGCCGTCTACCGCATGGCGCATGAATTTTATTTAAATAAAATCCCATTATTCCCACGATTGCTAAGCGAATTTGCGCACAGAACGACAGGTATTGACATCCATCCCGGCGCGGAAATCGGCTCGCGTTTCTTCATCGACCACGGCACGGGCGTAGTCGTCGGCGAAACGTGCGAAATAGGCGACAACGTAAAGATATACCAGGGAGTTACGCTCGGAGCGTTAAGCGTCGAGAAGAAGCTCTACAAAAAAAAGCGGCATCCTACCATAGAGGATAACGTTATAATATACTCCGGCGCGACCATACTCGGCGGCGACACCGTGATTGGCAAGGACAGCGTGATCGGCGGCAACGTGTGGCTGACGGAGAGCGTCGCCCCCGGTTCGATTGTCTACAACAAGAGCGAAATACGGATAAGACGGCGCGACGCGACGCGGGAAATTGATTTTGTCATTTAATTTATTAGCTAAATAGTATAAAGAGGAAACAATGAAATACGAAAATATGCTGGGTACGATCGGCAACACGCCGCACGTAAGAATAAACCGCCTCTTCGGCGCCGAGCGCGAGGTCTGGATAAAGCTCGAGCGCGCCAACCCCGGCGCGAGCGTGAAGGACCGCATCGCGCTTTCGATGATCGAAACGGCCGAACGCGACGGATTGATAAACAAGGACAGCGTTATTATAGAACCCACGAGCGGCAATACGGGCATTGGTCTTGGGCTTGTTTGCGCCGTGAAGGGCTATAAGCTAATACTTGTAATGCCGGAATCGATGTCGCTGGAGCGAAGAAAAATCATGGCTGCGTATGGAGCTACTTTCGAGCTCACCCCGCGGGAGAAGGGCATGAAGGGCGCTATAGAACGCGCGCGCGAATTAGTGGAAACGACTCCCGGCGGCTGGATGCCGATGCAATTCGACAATCCCGCGAACGTGGCCATACACCGCGAAACTACGGCTAAAGAGATACTTGAGGACTTCCGCCAGGGATTGGATTACATAATTACAGGCGTCGGGACGGGCGGGCACATAACGGCCTGCGCGCAGGTCCTCAAGGCGGAGTTCCCCAATCTTAAAGTTTTTGCGGTCGAACCCGAGCTCTCCCCCGTGCTAAGCGGCGGCGCGCCCGGTCCTCACCCGTTGCAGGGGCTCGGCGCCGGATTTATCCCATCGATAATGGATATGAGCGCGATCGACGGCGTTATTACCGTCGGCAAGGAGGAATCCTACGAGTACGCCCAAAGGGCCGCCCGCGAGGAGGGGATATTCGTCGGGATTTCCAGCGGTTCGGCGTTGGCGGCGGTCGCGAAAAAACTGCCCGAGATAGAGAAAAACGCCCGCGTACTAACGTTCTGCTACGATACGGGCGAAAGATATTTATCCGTAGAGGGCTTATTTTAAGCTTATACGCGGAACTTTCGGCGAACGTCCCGCTCGACGTCCCGCTCCTTTATCGATTCGCGCTTATCGTACTTGCGTTTGGCGCGGGCGAGCCCGAGCTCGACCTTTACGAGGTGGCCGGAGAAGTAGAGCGAGAGAGGGATAAGCGTAACGCCCTTTTCAGTAACTTGATTATAGAGCTTGCGCGCTTCCGTGGCGTTAATCAGCAGGGCGCGTTCGCGCTTCGGCTTGTGGTTCTCGCGGTTGCCGTGGTCATATTCTTCTATATGAAGGTTGTGGACGAAGAGCCTGCGATCGTTCTTCCCTACGAAGGAGGCGTAGCTGTCCTGCATGGAGCACTTGCCTGCGCGGAGCGATTTTACTTCCGTTCCCTGCAGGGCGATGCCCGCCTCCAGCGTCGAAACTATTTCATAGTCGTGCCGCGCGCGGCGGTTGCTCGCTATTGGGCGGACTTTCCTTTCCTGTTCTGCCGTTAAACTTTTCATCAGGTAAACTGCGATTAACACGCCTTTTTATTTTGAAGCGCCAAAACATTTTCTAGCTTATTCGAAATTGCTTATTTTTGTCTTTATTAAATTATTAAAAATCAAGATGAAAGCATTGCATACGACAAATTTCGACAAGCTTAAGCTATTACGCCGCGGGAAGGTTCGCGACGTATACGCTACGAGCGGCGACGCGATACTTATCGTAGCCTCCGATAGAATCTCCGCATTCGACGTTATTATGGACGAACCCGTGCCCGGCAAAGGGATTATTCTTTCGCAAATCTCGCGGTTCTGGTTTGAAAAGACCCGTTCTATAATCAACAATCACTTCATTACTTCCGACGTAGCCGCCTACCCCGCGGAATGCCGGCAGTACGCGGAGGATCTCGAAGGTCGTTCAATGCTCGTCCGCCGCGCGGAAACTCTCCCGATCGAATTCGTCGTGCGAGGCTTCGTCGCCGGCTCCGGCTGGAAGGAATATCAACGCGCGGGAACCATCTGCGGGATACCTCTTCCCGAAGGACTCCAACAATACGGGAAATTGCCCGAACCTATCTTTACGCCATCGACGAAAGCGGAAGAGGGGCACGACATGAACATCGGCTACGAAGAATACGAAAAAACTTTAGGAAAGGACATCGCCTCGCGTTTGCGGGACGTAGCTGTCGAACTATATAAATTCGGAGCGACCTACCTCGCTGAACGCGGAATAATACTCGCCGACACCAAATTTGAATTTGGTAGGCTGCCCGACGGGGAAATCATACTGATCGACGAGGCGTTAACGCCGGACAGCTCGCGCTTCTGGTTAGCCGAAACATACGCTCCGGGACGCCCGCAGGAAAATTTCGATAAGCAGGCTTTAAGGGATTATTTGGAATCGGTCGGCTGGTCCAAGCTTCCGCCGCCGCCGCCCCTCCCCCAAAGCGTTATCGATCTCACTTTAGATAAATATAAAGAAGCATACTCTAAGATATGTCAAAAATAAATTTCTCGGAAAGCCTCTTCTCGCTCGGCGGGGTGGAGAAAGAGTTTTTCGATTGGAACACGTTTATTCTAACCGTCGTGCTCAGCGCGGCGGGACTCGTTTCGATTTATAGCGCGACCTACGAATCGAACATGAGCTCTTTTTTCTATAAGCAAATAGTCGCTACCGCGCTCGGGTTCGGCGGCATGCTCGCCGTCACGTTTCTGCCCGAGCGGGTATTGCGTTGGGGTTCCTTCTTCGTTTACGCGGCAAGCATTATACTTTTGGTGCTCGTGCTGATAATCGGGGAAAAGGTATACGGAACGCAGGGGTGGATTAACTTCGGAGGATTTACCCTTCAGCCCGCCGAAGTCTCTAAGGTAGGCGTTTTAATGCTGTTAGCGCAGTACCTCTCCAGGAAGGGAGTGGACGTGCGCACGCTTCGGGACCTTGCCGTTTGCGCGGCGATTGTCGGCGTCCCGGCGCTTCTCATTATTAGTCAACCCGACCATGGCTCGGCGTCCGTGCTGGGCGCGATGACGCTTGGCGTTATATTTTGGGCCGGGTTCGAATCGCTTATCCTTCTCTTTATTATCGCCTTGCCTATAGTGGTAATCCTTTCGCTTAAAGGGTTTTGGGCGTTTTTAATTGGATGGGCGGCCATATCCTTCGTCGTCGTTCTTATGAAGAAGAGAATTACCTGGACGGTCGGCGTCATTGCTATCCTTTTTGCGATAGGCTTCGGCAGCCAGATGATCTACGAAAATTTAAATATGATGGAGCACCAGCGCGCGCGCATCGAGACGTTTATCAATCCCGGCGCGAATCCGCGCGGCGCGGGCTACAACGTTATTCAGTCGCTGATGGCCGTGGGCTCGGGCGGGTTTTCCGGCAAGGGCTACCTGCAGGGCACGCAAACGCAGCTCCGATACATACCAATGCAATGGACCGACTTTATCTTCTCCGTGCCGACGGAAGAATTTGGCTTCCTTGGCGGCGTTATCGTCATATTATTGGTTTTCGGCTTGATTATGCGCTCGGTCAAGATAGCCTCGCTCGTCGAAAGCAGGTTCTCAAGCCTGGTCTCCATCGGCGTAGGCTCTATTTTTCTTTACCACGCGCTGATTAACATCGGGATGGCTATCGGGATCATGCCCGTTATGGGCATCCCGCTGCCGCTAATGAGCTACGGCGGCACGTCTATGGTGGTGAACTTAACTATGATCGGGCTTTTGCTTAACGGCTACAGGAATTACCTGCGAAAACGTCTGGTATAATTTATCGAGGACAGCAAGTTGAGAATAATCGTAAGTTGCGGCGACCCCAACGGGATCGGGCTTGAAGTTTTCTTTAAAGCGCTCGAACGCTACGAAGATGGCGAGGAATTAGCGCTCGTGGTCTCTCGGAAAGCCCTTGAAAGCTATGCCATGCAAATGAAGGCGCCCGTCGAGATCGGTAAGGATTGGGCGCAGGTATCCGGTAAAACGATTGAATTGATTCCGACCGCCTCGGAATGCGAAGTAAATTTCGGTTCGATAGGCCGCGACTCCGGCGCCGTAGCGGCGGAAGCCGTGGAAATAGCCGTTGCAGAAACGCTCGCGGGGAAAGCGCAGGCCATCGCGACTATGCCTATTTCCAAGGAAGCCGTCTATGCCGCCGGATGGAAGTTCCCAGGCCATACGGAAATGCTCGCCGCCCGTTGCAAGGTCGATAATCCGTTAATGATCTTATTCGCCGGGAGTTTGCGCGTGGCTCTCGTCACGGCGCATACCCCTCTTCGCTGCGTGCCTTTCGAAGTGACGAAGCGCGCCGTAATCGATAAGGCGGAAGCCTTCGCGTTATCGTTAAAGCGAGATTTCGGCGCGGAACTGCCGAAAATTGCGGTTCTCTCCCTCAATCCTCACGCGGGCGAAGGCGGCGCAATAGGGGGCGAGGAGCGCGAGACGATTGCCCCGGCTATCGAAAAATTAAAGCAGCGGGGAATTGACGCGCGAGGGCCTATCCCCTCCGACGGATTTTTTGCGTTCGGCGATTGGAAAAATTATGACGGCGTCCTGGCGATGTACCACGACCAGGGGTTGATCCCGCTAAAACTTTTGGCCGGCGGAGCGGGGGTCAACTTCACTGCAAACCTGCCGATCGTAAGAACTTCCCCCGACCACGGAACGGCCTTCGCGATTGCGGGCAAGGGAGCGGCCGGCCCGGAATCGGCCCTGGACGCGCTTTCCTACGCAAAAATTATTTTTGAGAACAGAAAAAAGTATGATAATGGTTTGCGTCGTATCTGAATTTTCCGTATTTTTGAATCACAATTGAGGACGCAACGTCCAAAACTTGTAAAAAGAAAAAATGAAATACTGCCCTGTGGTGTAACTGGCAACACGTCTGACTCTGGATCAGAAGAGTTCAGGTTCGAGCCCTGACGGGGCAGCAAAGGAAAAAGCCTTGAATGAGAATTCAAGGCTTTTTTTATAATCTTATATCTTAATTTATATCTTCACGAATTTCCCTACTCTCCCGCCAATTCTTATAAAATACACGCCCGCCGGCAGCGACGAAACGTCGATATTTTCTTCGCCGGTGGTAGCCTCCAATACCTTAACGCCGAGCTGAGAATAGATTTCGACTCTCTCGCCGGGCAAAGAAGGAATGGAAATGAAGTCGGTAGAGGGGTTGGGGGAAATCGTAATCGCGTCGCCCTCGATGCGACCTTCTGGAATAGATTTTTCCTTGCCGACGTATTTTAGTAGCTTTGGGCCTCGGCCTACTATCCAGCTACGAGGCGTTAAAATTGCGAAGCCAAGAATATATTTTGTCTCATTTATATCTTCAAATTCCGGCTTCTTTATCTTTTCCCAATTGTTGCCGCCGTCGGATGAGTAAATGCAATCGCCAAACGAAGCGGCCATAATAGTATTCTCATCCAAAACCTGGAGGTCAAAATATCCTTCTCCAAGCCTTGTTTCTTCAAACACCTTATGCCAGGATTTCCCGCCGGTATATGCTTTGTAGATCGTCGTCGTAGTCGTATCCCAATCGCCGGGCTGGCTTCCTTCCCGCGTTATCACATTACGGCTAAAGCCAATATCGCGATTAAGGAATATATGTTTCCAATACTTTGTCTCTTCGCGCGGTATTTTTGTTATCTCCTTCCAGCTGTTTCCCTTATCCGTCGTCAGGAAATAATATGTCCACATTGTCTTGTCCGTCGGGCTTTTCTTTTCCTCTACCAATGCGGATGCAAATATCGTCGTCGAATCTATTACTGAATAATAACCCGCGAAACCGTAAACAAACTGTACGCCAAAATTTTCAATTTTTTTCCAGGTCTCTCCATAATCAAAGCTTATATAATCCTCGGGCATGGCTTCGTATTGCATTATAGCGACGTTTCCCTTCATAAACATCTGCCATAGCCATGCTTTCTGTGGCGGGATATTAAACGGTCTTTTGGTGTTCCAGGTAGCCCCGCCGTCAGTAGAGCGCACTACATAACCCGAATCGCAGCCTATTACTATTATGTCTTTTTTCGGGTAAAATATCCTGATTCGAGGAGAGAAGTGCAACCAGGCTGTGTCTAATAAAATTACAGACCATGTAGAGCCGCCGTCTGTTGTCTTTTTCGTTACGTTCCAGGCGAAACCATGATGCCCGTCGTTTGCCATTGCAACGCAGTTTAGCGAATCATAACATTCAATATCTACGTATCTTCCTATACCGGCAAACCCTTTGCGCTCGTAATATACCGTTGAATCAATTGTTATCCAATTGTTTCCAATAGGATTGGTCCAAGGCGAACTATATGTTAAATCCGTAAATACAGCGCCTATAAATAAAACTATAATAGAACATAGCTTTGCCATAGAGAGCCTTTTGATTATAATAAAAGCGGGGACGGCGTTTAAGCCGTCCCCAAGTTTTGTTATTTTATGATGTTTATTTTGCCGTTAAAGCACGTCTTATTCCCTATTGTAACTTTGTAAAGATAGGGACCGGCAGCGAGGCTATTTAACTTTAAATCGCTTTCGTATGTATTCCTGCCGAGCTTTAAAATCGTTTCAAAAACAGGATTTCCACGAAGGTCTGTAATGGTGAGAGTATAAGCGCCCTTTTCCTTAACCGCCATCTTAAGATGCGCATTTCCGTCGTTGGGGTTGGGCGTTATTTCAAAGCTTTCACCAAGATTGAATTCTTTAGTATCGGGAGATGCTACCCCTTGCTTCAGCCACACTTCCCCGTCGTTGAACGTGCAGTTGTTTTGGCAGCCTTCCTCGCACCCAATCGGTTCCGAATCGATATAGATTGCGTCGTTTATCGTACCCTCCCAGGTCTTGCAAACTTCGACTGTGTATTCGCAGCATCCCGTTAAATCCGGCGCGCATTGTTCCATGTGGCTCCAACCAGGATAGGGGCCGCTTTCGCCCGCTTTTCCCGGAACCCAGCGGAAGCATGAAAACCTTGATAGCTTTATGCTTCGAACGCAGATTGTTTGTCCTTCAGTCCAACCAATAAAATTGCTTAGAATTATCGGATCGTTTTTGAGGGCATACCTTGCTGCGAAACTTGGGATCCATGACATACAAGCCGAACAATCGCCATCTTCTACTGAAACCGAGCCCATCTTAATTTGGATTCCGTTGCCGCATTCTCTACTCCACCATTGAATCTCAATGGTACAGCCTGGACAATTACCTGGTGGTAATATTACCGTAGCAGATTTTGGCAGGCCCCACGGTACATCCACTGGGGTGCACTCTACGGAGTTCGGGCAGGACGGAAGCGAGGGTTGCGCGTAGGCTATCGTTGCGAAGCCAATCATGAAAAGCAAAGCGCTTAATATTTTCTTCATTTTGAATTTTCCGATTATTAAATAATTTGTAATTTAATCAGTCAGCCATAAGCCGCATCGCAAAATCAAATTTTCAAATCCGGCTTATAGCATAAGCCTGCCGCCGGTAACTCGCGATTTAAAGCCAAGGGTAAACGCCGGCGATTCGCCCTTGGCTAACCCACCCTGCCGAACATAGTTTCTCCTATTAATCAGAAAATAATAATATGGGAGAATTGTCGGCGTCCAAAGTAAAAAAAAATAAAACAGAAAAGCAAGCATTATTTTCTAAATAATAAGTTTTTCCAAATAACATAAAAGGACACGCGCGCGGAAAAGTAATCGCCTTTTAATTTATAGTTAACTCGTTTAAATAAAGTCTGAATGGGCAAGGGTTCACGGTCTTAATATTCTCATCGTTTCCTCGCTCCGCGTGGGAATGCAGTAAGAACGCTCCGCGTTCATTTCTTTGCCGGACTTTTTGCGGCTGCGCCGCAGTAAGAATTGGGATGGAGGCGTTCGTTTCCGTAAGCTGCGCTTCGCTTGCATACGGTTATTGATAATTATGCCGCTGCGCGGCAATTTAAGGATATTAAATAATGACCCTCATCCTAACCTTCTCCCGGCGGGACTATCATTGTATGCTAAATATCAGGAATGAAGCGTAAGCATCAGTATATTGAAAGGTTAGTCACTCAGAGATTCCATAAAAAGCATCGCCTTTTACTCAAAGGGCGGAAGACGTTAATAGCTTTTCTTGTCCAACGCCTACGGCGTAACTTATTCGCCGCAAAGCGCCGGTTACAGATGTATAACGCCTACGGCGTAACTGTCATCGGATTATTCAATAGATTTTCGACGCAAATAATTTATAAAAGAGCGTGAATCTTACGAACCGCACAGCGGTTCAACGTCAGTAGCCAACGCCGTCCCCGCCCCTACCCTCCTTCGCGGCGAAGCCGCAGGAAGAGGTGGTTGAGGAAATTTTTCCGCTAAAAATATGCGAATCCTTCGGATTCGTTGGGAGAGCGTAGAGGTATAGTTTATATGCGTTATTTCCAGCGTAACTTTTGTCGCACAATTCCTTTAGATTCCTCTTCACTTCGTTCATCGGAATGACAGATCCTTCAATATCAAGCTCTTAGCGCGTCATTCTAATAAGTACAATCCCGTAAATCCTGATAATCATTTAAATCAGGTTAATCCCCGTTCAGACGATGTGGATTCAGCGCGGAGGCCGGAATGGCGGTCATAACGTTTGCGCGTTATTTCCTGTAAAACGATGAAACTTTCCTGCGGTAAATTGCGTCTAATTGCTCAGAGGGATGTTAAACAATGCCGCGGAACACTTATAAAATTTATTGCCCGTCTAAAAAACTTGAGTTTTACACGAAAACCGATAAAATAAAATGAAATTAAAAGGTAAGATCATCGCTTTTGCGGGCGCGGTCGCCCTCGCAGCCGCCTTATCAATCGCTTTTCCCCGCCTGGACGGCCAGCTGGAGGCCGCGGAAAGCTCCGGCAAGACGTTGCGCTACGTCAAGAACGACGCCTTCGGCTATGGGGAAAAGCTGGAGTACAGGGTCGGGTACAAATTCGTTACCGCCGGTACCGGTTATTTCCAAATCCAACCCAACCCGGTATTAGTTAACGGACGCGAAAGCTACGATGTGCGTTTCCAGGTGCGCTCCCTGAAGAGCCTCGAGTGGATATATAAAGTAGTCGACGACTACCGCACAGTGCTCGACGTCGCAGGCATTTTCCCCTGGGAATTTAACCAAAGGATCCGCGAAGGCAATTACAAAAAGGATTACACCGCTAAGTTCGACCAGTACAATAATAAAGCCTACGTAGGCAAGAAGAGCTATAACGTGCCGGAATACGTTCACGACATCGTTTCTGCGTTCTTCTACGTGCGCACGATGGACCTGGGCTCTATGAAGAACGGCTCCACGTTTTATCTTAAGAATTTCTTCGACGACGAGACGAATAATCTTGGCGTAAAAGTTCTGAAGCGCGAAAAGGTCTCGGTCGCCGCGGGCACTTTCAACTGCATAGTCATCGAGCCGCTTGTCGTAAAGGGCGGGCTATTCAAGAACGAAGGCAATATATTTATATGGCTGACGGACGACGATCGCAAGATCCCCGTCAAGGTTGCCACTAAGATTTTAATCGGTTACGTATCCGCCGAGTTAACAGGCTACAGCGGAACCCGCGGCCCAGTCGCCGCAAAAGTAGGGAAATAGACGTACCAAAAGCGAGGGCGGATCAATCCGCCTGCCAAACGAAATCGAACAGGAAATAAGAAAGAGTAATTAATATACCTGAATAGGCCGCAAGCGCTCGAAAGTTTGCGGCCATTTCTATTAATGGAGCGCCGGCGAAACACATAGTCGAGGCTTCGGCGCCCATCAATATCAATGGAAGCAAAATTGGGAAGGAGAGCGCCGGGAATAGCGCGTTCTTACCGCCAGCCTTCGAGATCAATACCGAAATTATCGTCGAGGAGGAAGCCAGCCCGACAGAGGCTAGGACCAAAAGCATTACAAATCCGGGGAAATTCCCTATAGTAATGAAATTGAACAGCAGGAAGAACAGGAAAGAAGCCAGCGCGTTAAGGGCGACCGCCAGTATTACGTTGAAAATAAGCTTGCCGAAATACACCGCAAACGGCGGCGAGACGACCTTCAGGAACAGGGCCGTGCCGCGTTCCTCCTCGCTAACGAATGATTTCGCCAGCCCCGTCATCGCCGCAAAAAACATTATAATCCACAGCAGGGCCGAGGCGAGCGAGCGCGAGAACGCTTCCCCGCCCGTCCCGAAAAGGGTAATTGCGACGGTCGTCAGCACGAATAGGGCGACCGCCGAGACGGCGTAACGCGTCTTAAACTCGCTGCGCAGCTCCTTGCCGAGCACGCCTAAAATTTGGCTTAAAGCTTTTTTCAAATCAGTATCAAAATTAAATGCGATAACGCGCGCCCAAATTGACCGAGAGCTGCTGCAAGCGCCAGTCCGCGTCGGTCAATAGGCTGTTAAAAAAGTACTTATAGGTTAGTTCCGAGAACAACGATAATTTGTAGTTAAGCTCCACTGTCGCGCCAACGCCGGCGAAGAGCCCAAACCGCATCGAGGAGAGCGTAGTAAGCTCCTTCGGCAGCGAGCGGGAATTAATTTCGCCCTGCTCGCGGGTGTAATTGAGGAACTCGGGCGTAAGTATTTCGCGACGAACGTCCGCGGAGCGGGAGAGCGGGACAGCCAGCGACAAGCCGCCGACGCCGTAAAGCAACCTATGGAATCTCCATTCAGCGCCTACGTCGAGAGCCATTTGCCAGCCCTTAAGCTCTATCGAATACCCCTCCTGCAACGGCAAAAGCTCGCCGGTTTCCGGGTTGCGCCAACGGGAGATCAAGGTATCGCCCGAGACTAACTTGCCGGAATAGTTCTCGAAAGCTGCGCGCGCCGTCAGGTTCATTGAATTTTTCCAGGGGTAGTCGACGATAAATCCAAAGTATCCGCCGGTCGCGGAAGCCCCGCTGAACCCGGATTGCGCTGCAACGCCTTTAGCGCTCGAAAAGTCCGTCGAATGAATATTATAATTTACTCTGGCGAACGCCCCTATCGACGGGCGGCGCTCGGGTTGGCAATTCGCGTCGGAGCCCGACGTTACGGCAAAGTCAAATCGACCGCTCGTCGGGTTGAGAGTATAGCAGATCGTATAAACCGCCGTGTTCAATGCCACGTCCTCCGCCCGAAGTACGATTCGGCCCACTTTATTCGAAACGAGGGGTTTAAATGTCAGCTGCGCCTGGGGTATTCCCTCGACTATTTTGGGGACGTTCGCGGCTATACCCACGGCGGAGTCCAGGTATATAGCGCGGATTCCCATGTCGTCCACCCTGTCGTCGCGGAATATAATGCTCAAAGTTTCGTTAGCTTCGGAGCGCTCCATCATAGGCGCAAGCGTGTCCTGCGCCGGCTCGTAGTCGACGAAGGATTGCCCTCCCATCGCCCCGTAAGCGTCGAAGGCCGCCGCCCGGAATCCGAAGCCGTAGGAGTACATGCCGAACGGCATGGCCGCCTCCACTATATGGGTGCCGAACGGGATCTGAAGCGCGGCAATGGAGTAACGGCTGAGCCCCAATGTCGAGAAAAGGCTTTTATCGACCGGTTCGCCATCCAGGCGTAACGTGCCGAGAGAAACAGTCGGGGCTACTATATTAATATAGTGATTCCAATCGCCGCTAACCGGGGTGGCGAAGCGGTACTTCTTTAGGAATTGCTGGGTCGGGCTGATGAGAATCATCATCGGGTCGCCTATGGAGTCGCCGTTGCTGAAGCCCTGGGAGTACTGCGAGACGAGCACCGGCTTGTCCGCCGTCAACTGAACGCTCTTGTCGGCAGTACGCTCCAGGAATTCTCCCGCGGAGAGCGATTTAATTAGCTGCGAATTCTCAAAGACTTTTGTCTCGTTCTGGTGCGCAAGCACTCTATAGGTAAAGAACGATCTTTTCTTAAATTCCCCGATAAAGAAATGCTTTCCCCAGGAGGGAATCGGCGGCATCTGCTCGGCTAAGTGGTTGCACGCGATTATCGGCGGATTTGAAACCGGGACGTAAGCGCACTGGTGCCCGGAAAAGACGGCGATCTTCTTATTAGCCTTTATATAGCTGCCTGTTAGGTCGGCTCGCTGCCTCGTGCGGCGCCCCCCGAAACCGGCCGCCACCTGGTAGACGTCGCCTTTATTTAAGGTGACGTTGTAAGGAACGCCCGCGGGGTTGCCCGTGTATGTGTCCGCCGTCGGAATTATCGTAACAAGCGTATTGTCTTCGGTAGCCGCTACCGCGAACTCAGGCAGCAGCGGCTCGGCTATGTAATAGCACATAGCCCTGTACTCCGTTCCCAATACTCTCGTGGGAAGTCCAAGGTACGTGTCCGTAGTCTGGTGGCGGCGATTGAGGGCATAAATTGAAACGGGATTGTCGGAGGTGACGTGCACGCTCATACCGGATTCGACCGCTTCGATGGCAAGTATTTCCGCGTCGGAGCTGACCTTGACTATCTTGACCGTGCCGCCGGGCACAAATACCGATTCGCGGTAATCGATTCGCGGACATTCAATTTCAACCTGCGCGTCCTGGTCGCTCGTGATGAACAGTTCCAGGTGGAGCTCGTTAGCCGTCGTTTTCTGTCGACCTTCGGAGTAATTTTGCATGAATACGAGCCAAAACTCGGTCCCTTCGGGATTCTTTATCGTCTCCCTCATCAGCGGGGATTTAATCCTGGTAGTGTCCGGATCCTGGCCGTGAAGGGCCGGGAATAAGATCGGAAACAAGGCAATAATAAACGCCGTTATTTTTCGCATATCGCCCCGTTACTTTACGTAAATAAAATTTTTGTAATAGCTTCCCCTGCTCGTTTCCATTACCAGGATATACGCCCCGGAGGATAATTCCCATCTCTTCGGCGTCAGCGTCAGGAAGTAGAAGCCCCTTCCGAAGGAATAATCCTCGGGTAGGTCGATCGTTTTGCCTTCGCTATCCTTTATGCTATAGTCGAAGTATTTGTCGGCAAGCTTGCTTGCACCCGGGGAAAATCCTGCCGAGGAAAACACTTTAAACTTAACTTTGGTTGCCGCTTCGATCGAGAATCTAAACTCGGTGGACCACGAGAAAGGGTTCGGCACGTTTAACCCGAGGCCTTCGAAGAACTCGATTGCAATTGGGTTCTTAATCTTGATCCTACCGGGCTGAAGATTCGCGTCGACGATCGCGCCGCTTAATTTAAGCTCCAAAGGAGTTAAGTAAGATATGGAATCCTGGAATGCGAGCGGTTCGAGCTCGAGCTCGAAAAGCGCGCCGGAGCCTGCGGAAAAGCTGTTTGATTTAATAATAGCGCGGGCGCGCTGCGGATTGCCGAAGTCTACGGTAAATTGCGGCGATGCGACGAGCCCGCCCCTTACGCTGCGAAGCTCAAGTTGCAACGCGTTGAATTCAATCGTCGCCTCAATTGAATCGCCCGCGGCGTCCAACGTCCCTATAGCGGGCAGGAAATACGAGCCCCCGGTGCGCTCGAGCGTTGTGTCGGTAAATTTCACCTCGCTCGCCGAACGCGCAGGCGCGGTAACCGCAGCCAGTAACGTAATGAGCAGTAATAGAGCCGGTATTGTATTTCGGTTCGTCAAGTATTATCCGTACTTATTTTGCAAAAAATAACTTTTAACAAAAATAACAAAGTAAAAGAAATGCCGCTTAATATATTTTACGTCTTTTGCTTTTTCTTCTTAGCGGCCGGGAACAGCACGTTGTTCAGGATCAACCTGTACCCGGGCGAATTTTTGTGCAAGCTGACGTCCGTCGGCGGATCTCCAACCGCGTGCTGGTAATCCTCCGGATCGTGCCCGCCGTACCAGGCGAAGCTGCCGCGGCCGAGATTGCCCTGGATGTAGCGAACTTCGTCCGTGCCGTCCTTTTGCGCAAGTATCGTAACAGCGTTCTTTATAAACCGCTTGTGGAAGGCGGTAGTCTGGCCCAGGAAGCCCTTAATTACGTTTACGTGGCATTGCGTCAGCATAGTAGGCACGGGATCGTATTTGGCTGAAAAGTCGAATAGCGTGAAATAATCGCCGTCCGGATTGTCTATATTAGTCGGCGCTACGTCTATATCGGAAAATTCTACGGTATACGGGTCCAGGACGACCTTAAAATCCTTGAAGGCCAGCGTATTACTGTAATCCAATTTATTATTCGCATCGGGGTCCGCGTCGTCGCCGTCGAACATGGGCGGCGCAATATCTACGTTTAGCGCCGAGATAGCAATATCGTACGTATCCGTCGCGGAGCACATGGCGAACAGGAACCCGCCGTCGGCTACGAATTGACGCATCTTTAAGGCGACCGCTTTCTTTAGCTCAGGCACCTTTGCGAACCCCAACTTTTTAGCCATAGCGTCGTTTAGCGCTACCTGCTGAACGTACCAGGGTTCGTACTGGTAGCGCGACCAGAACTTTCCGTGCTGGCCGGTGAAGTCCTCGTGGTGCAGGTGTAGCCAATCGTAATCTTTCAGCTTACCGTTCATAACTTCCTCGTCCCAGATGATGTCGTGCTTTATCTCGGCGTAATCCAGCACCAGCCGGACCGCGTCGTCCCAGGGCTGCGCTCCGGGCGGAGCGTAGACGGCTATCTTAGGGGCTTTCTCGAGCTTCACGACGTCCATATTCTTATTCTCGTCGCCAACCTCGGCATAGATAGCCGAGGCTTCAGCGCCGGTAATATTATCGAACGAGACGCCGCGGATAGTGCATTCCGCCGCGAGCCGCTCGCTGTAGTCCATCATGAAGGAGCCGCCGCGGTAATTGAGCAGCCACTCGGCCGTGCCGCCCTCGGAGAGATGCCAGTACGTTATGCCGTAGGCCTTTAAGTGATCGGTCTGCGCCAGGTCCATCGGGATTAGTATCTTTTGCGAATAGGCGGCGCCCGCGCTTAGCGCGAATGCGGTCAATGCGACCAATATCTTATTTATTATATTAGACATTTTATTCAGCTTATATTTATTGCGCGAAGTAAAGTCCCTGCCAGGAGAAGCTCAGCGCAAGAATAATTAAACATAACAGGCCTAGCGCTTTTCTGAAAGCGCCTATATCCTCTAAGTCATAGACGGTAGGATGCCTCAGTTTGGTTACAAACTTAAGCATTGCAGCCCAAACGAGCCAACCGGCCCAGGACGTCATCGTCCAGGGCAAATGCATCTTAAGCCATATTAAAGGCTTATTCAGCAAGCTCTGCACGTAAAAGACGTAACGATAATTAGTGTCGAACGAAATAAATTCGTATAAAAACGCTAAAACGGACAATAGGCCGATAAGCGTGAGCGCCCGCCACGACCAGACGGAAATCCGGTGATGCGTTTTCTTAAATATCGAGTAAACGATATGCCCTCCGTCCAGTTGCCCGATCGGGAGAAGGTTCAGCGACGTAACGAAGAGACCGAACCAGCCGACGTTTAGCAGCGGGTAGTGGAATATCTCGTTCGGCGGCGGGATGAAAGCGCCCTTGGGAGCGAACAAATCCTTCATTATTTCAAACAGAGGCATCAGCCCGAACGTCAGCCCGGTTTCAGGGATCCTCCCGCCCAAAAGCGCTCTGTACTCGGGATGAATCGAAAAAAGATAATCCGACGGCGGAAGCGTAGCGAAGCCCGCGGCGAGGAAGATAACGCATACTATGAATCCCGCGATCGGCCCCGAGGCGCCAATATCAAAAAGCGCTTTACGCGACGAGATTGCCGAGCGCGTCCTTATTACCGCTCCAAACGTGCCGAAGTTCAAGGTATACGGAATTGGGAAGGGTATGTAATAAGGCAGGGTACAATCCACCCCGTGCCGCCTCGCGGCGAAGTAATGGGCGAACTCATGCGCCGAGAGGAAAGTCAATATAAGGATTGCATATTCCAATCCATATATCCAGTTCGAGACTTCAGTAAAATCTTTAGCGGCCCATTGCGCGCCGGCTATGGTGCACGTAAGGAATGTAACGAGAAACAAAATTATATGCTTTACAGGCTCTGCGATTCGCGCGTTCGTGGAGGCAATATAATTCGGCAGCGTGAGGTACTTTCGCATCTTTTCAATTGAGTAATTTTCGTAACTTTATTAGTTGCATTGGACAAAACTATAATCGATAAAGTCGATTTAACGCTCTTTTAATTGGTTCGCCAAAACTGTAAAATAAATTCACCTCTGGTTCATCTTTTTAAATCTGATAAACAAAACGAGGCAAAAGATGCATTCCGGTAATTACGTTCTTATACTGCACACCCATTTACCATGGGCATTAAATCACGGCGCCTGGCCCCACGGTAGCGATTGGGTTTGCGAAGCCGTAGCCGAATGCTATATACCCTTAATTAATATGTTTAACAGGTTGCTCTCCGAGGGCATTTCCCCTAAAGTAACTTTGGATATCTCCCCGGTAAATTGCGAGCAAATTGAAAACGAAGAATTTAAGAAGCTATACGTAGAGTACTGCGACGCTAAGATTGCCGGCGCCCGCAGGGACGAGGAAGAATTCCGCTCGCGCGGGTATTCGGCCCATCAAATCTGGCTAGCGACCTATTGGGCCCAGTGGTACGAGGATCGCAAATCCGATTTTATTAACCGGTACGATCGCTCAATTATCGGCGCTCTCCGGAAGCTCCAGGACGAGGGGGCGATTGAAATAATGACTTGCGGCGCGACGCACGGCTACTCCCCGCTGCTCGGTTATGACGAGAGCGTAAACCTGCAGTTCGAAGCGGCTTATCATAACTATAAAAAGCATTTCGGGCGCGCCCCGCGCGGAACGTGGCTGCCCGAATGCGCCTACCGCCCGTCGTACGACTGGCATTCTTATCTCCCCATCGAGCCCTTCCATAAGCCGCATTTGCGACCCGGGGTGGAGCAAATCATAGCCCGCTATGGCTTGAAGTACTTTGTCGCGGACGAAAAGCTGCTGGAAAATTCCTACCCCTTGGGCGCTTTCCTGGATGATTCCAAGGAAAAATTCATTCCCATTTCCTCGCCCGCTTTCGAGCATAAGCCGTGGAATTTCGACAAATCTCCGCTGCGAGTTTACGAGATCAGCTCCAGCGAACGCACCGAGTACGGCACGGCAGCCGCTTTCTTCAGGCATATGAAGCTTTCTATGCAGGTGTGGGCGGGGATCATCGGCTACCCCGGCGAACCCGACTACCTGGATTTTCATAAGAAGCAGCACGGCTCGTTCCTACGCTATTGGCGGGTAACGGATTCAAAAACCGATATGATGTATAAGTCGCTCTACTACCCGGACAGCGTGCATCACAAGACAGATCTGCAGGCGAATCATTACATTCACCACATAGAGAATACGGTCAATTATTTCCGTAATATGACCGGGCTATTCGGCACGCTCTGCAATCCGTTCGATACCGAGCTCTTCGGGCATTGGTGGTTCGAGGGGCCGGAGTTCCTTTATAATGTAATTAAGGGCCTTCATAATTCTCCTTACGTCAACATGGCGACTGCCTCGGAGCAGCTCATCATTACCTCTCCAAAGGAAGTAATCAGGTTGGGCGAGGGCTCGTGGGGAGAAAATCAGAACCATGACGTTTGGAGCAACGAAGAGAACAAATGGACTTGGGAGGCTATCTACAACAACGAAAACCGCTTAAAGGGCATCTATAATTCATACCCCCCCGCCAAGGTGGAAGGAATGGCACGGAGAATTCTTACCCAGGCCTTGCGGGAACTAATGCTAATGCAGGCCTCCGATTGGCAGTTCCTGATCCATACCAAGAGCGCGAAGGATTACGCCGAGCAGAGATTTAGCTTCCACCACAGCGACTTCAATCGACTCTGTAACGTCTTCGAGGAATATACTAAAACCGGGAATATTTCCCAGGAAGAGGAAAATAATCTCGTAGATTGCGAAAAGCGCAACGCCGTCTTTCCAGAATTACAACTTGAATGGTGGAGATATTGATGGAATTTTCCCAATGGTTCGGATTCGTAGCCGCAGGATTGACAACCGGCTCATTTATTCCGCAGGTTATTAAGATTTTAAAAACAAAGCAGGCAAAGGGAATATCGATCGCAATGTACATTATTTACGTTATTGGAATCTCCTTTTGGCTCCTGTATGGAATAATGATCAAACAATATCCTATTATATTCGCCAATACGCTTACGCTCTTGCTGTCCTCGACAGTATTGTTAATGAAAATCAAATATAAATGAACGAAAACGAATTTACCCTGATAGCAAAAACATTTGCAGGACTGGAGGAAACGCTCGCCGCGGAATTAACGGCGCTCGGGGCGAAGGACGCCCTGCCTATAACGCGCGCGGTTAGCTTTACGGCCAACCAGGAAATAATGTACCGCGCGAACCTTGAAGCCCGCACGGCGATAAAGATACTGAAACCTATTGCTGAATTTACGGTGCGCGACGAACGGGACCTTTACGGCCGCGTTGGGAACGTCGACTGGACGAAGCTGGTTTCCCCGGACGGCACGATTTCCGTCGAGAGCTTTATTAAGGACTCCCCCTTCAACCACGCGAACTACGTGGCGCTAAAAACGAAGGACGCCATAGTCGATCAACTAAGGGCGCGCACGGGAGCCCGCCCGAGCGTAGACGCGGAGAATCCCGACCTCCTTATCAACGCCCACGTGCGCGGCGAACGCGTAACGCTCTCGCTGGACTCGAGCGGGCGCAGCCTGCACATGCGGGGATGGCGCGTAGGGCAAACCGAAGCTAGCCTCTCCGAAGTATTGGCGGCGGGGATGATCCAATTAGCCGGGTATAAGGGCGAGGAGCCTTTCTTCGACCCCATGTGCGGCTCCGGCACGCTGGCGATAGAGGCCGCCCTCCTCTCCGCAAATATCCCCCCCGGGGTTTTCCGAAAAAATTTCGGATTCTTCTCGTGGCACGACTTCGATCCGAAGTTGTGGAAATCCGTAAAGGCCCGAGCCCTATCGAAGATAATCGACTTAAAAGCGCCCATTTACGCTTACGACTCGGCTCGCGAAAGCGTCGATATAGCCCGTAAGAATATTCAATCGGCGCGGCTCGAGGGACTGATAAATCTGGAACAAATGCAGTTCGAAGGCGAAGGCCCCGCCCCGGAGCACGACTCCGGCATTATGATTATGAATCCTCCCTTCGGCGAACGCCTGAAAGTAGAGCAAATCGAAGAGTTCTACAAGACGATCGGCGATACGCTCAAAAAGCGCTACAGCGGGTGGACCGCCTGGATATTGACTTCAAATCTCGAGGCGGCCAAAAAGATCGGGCTTCACGCCTCGCGCAACATAAAGCTCTTCAACGGCAAACTCGAGTGCAAGTTCATGAGGTATAACCTGTACAAAGGCAGCCTAAAGCAAAAGAGCGCCCAACCCGATAAAGAATTGAATGACTTGCAGTAAAAAAATCTGCGCTATATTATTTCGTTCTAATTAGATATTTATAAACGTTGTAATCCGCAAGGTTTGAGATGAACATACGCAGCCAGGAAAAAATCGATAAGATAAATAAGATACGAAGCAGTAAGATATACAAAGAATTGCTCAGCCAGGACCTCTCGATGACGTTCGAGGACGCATTGGACAACGACCTCGTGCTAAACATGGGTCCGCAGCACCCCGCTACTCACGGCGTGCTGCGGCTCGTGCTCCGGCTCGACGGCGAGACGATAATCAATTGCGTTCCGGAGCTGGGCTACCTGCACCGCGGCTACGAGAAGCTCGCGGAGAACATGGTGTACCACGAATACATTCCGCATACGGACCGCCTGGATTACCTCTCCCCGATGTCCAACAACGTCGCGATCGCCCAGGCTATGGAAAACGCCTTGGGGATATCCATACCCGATAGGGCGAAATGGCTGCGAACTCTTATTAGCGAAATGGCGCGCGTTTCCTCGCACCTAATGGCCGTCGGATCGACCTGCATGGACGTGGGCGCGATGACTGTGCTGCTCTGGACGTTCGTCGAGCGCGAAAAGCTATATGATTTATTCGAACGCATATGCGGCGCCCGCTTTACCACGTCTTACACGCGAATAGGCGGGCTTGCCAACGACGTCTCGGACGACGTGCTGCAGATGGTGCGCGACTGGGCGAACCAATTCCCCAAGGAACTGGAAAAGAGCGGCGCGCTCGTACATAAGAATAGAATTTTCGTGGAGCGCGTGGCCGGCATCGGCGTCGTCGACGCCAGGAAAGCCATACAATTAGGCCTGACCGGTCCAAACCTCCGCGGCAGCGGCGTTCCGCGCGACCTGCGACGCGACGAACCCTACCTCGTCTACGATAAATTGGACTTCAACGTGATAACGCATAATGAAGGCGATTGCTGGGCGCGGTATATGGTGCGCTACGACGAGATGTTCGAGAGTATTCGAATGATCCATCAAATACTTGATCAAATGCCTAAGGGGCCGACTATCGCCGCGACGCCTAAGAAAGTTCTCCCCCGCAAGGCCGAAGTCTACACAAAGATGGAAGAGCTGATAAACGACTTTATGTTTATAAACTACGGCGCGTTGCCGCCAAAGGGCGAAACCTATACGCCGATAGAATCCCCCAAGGGCGAGCTCGGCTTCTTCATCGTTTCCGACGGCAGCGGCTACCCTTGGAAATTAAAAATTCGTTCTCCCTCCGCTTGTAATTTACAGGGCATTCCCTATATGGTAAAGGGCTCGATGCTCTCGGACGTCGTCGCCTGCATCGGCTCTATCGATCCCGTCATGGGCGAAGCGGACAAGTAATATTAAATGGTTATTGCCCGACTTTTCCGTATTTTTGCAAATCTTTATTTGCAATTAATAGGATTGAACTATGCAAACCGGTATCGTCGGGCTGCCCTACTCAGGTAAGACAACGCTTTTCCAAACTTTAACCGAGGCGCACTTAGACGCCGGCGCTCTTCAGAAGCGCGAAACAAACCAGGCGATTGTAAAAGTGCCTGACGAAAGGCTGGATAAGCTGACCGCTATATTCAATCCTAAACGCAAAATAAACGCCACGGTCGAGGTAGTCGACATGGTCTCCATGCAAAAGGGCGACGGCGGCGCGTCCTCGGCCTTCGCAGGGCAATTCCTCGCCAAGGTTAAAATCAACGACGTTCTGATTCACGTCGTGCGCGGCTTCCGCGACGAATCCGTCCCGCATCCCGACGGCTCTATCGACATTATGCGCGACATTCGCACGCTCGAGGACGAGTATATTTTCGCCGACCTCGCTTTCTGCGAAAATCGCATTGAAAAGCTGCAGAAGGACATGATGAAAGCTAAGAGCAAGGACGACGCTAAGCGCGAAATAGAAGCTGTTACGCGTTGGAAGGAGCAGCTCGAAGAGAATCTTCCGCTCCGCGATCTCGAGTTTTCGCCCGAAGAAATGAAATACATCAAGAATTACCAGCCGCTAACCGCCAAGCCCATGCTGATCGCCCTGAATCTGGACGAGAGCGACGCCGCCAACGCAGAAAAGCTCGCCGAGGAGGTGCGTTCCAAGTTGACCGGTAAGAATTTGCTTGTCGAGCCCTTCTTCGCTAAGATAGAAATGGAGCTCTCCCAGCTGGAAGAGGGCGAGGATAAGGAGATGTTCATGAGCGAATATGGTTTAACCGAGTCTACCCTCTCGCGCATGCTTCGCTCTATCTATCAATTGCTCGGCCTGCAGTCCTTCTTTACTGTCGGCGAGGACGAAACGCGCGCCTGGACTATCCGTAAGGGCTCCACAGCCCAGGAAGCGGCGGGCGTTATTCATACCGACTTCTATAATAAGTTCATACGCGCCGAAGTAGTTTCCTTAAAGGATTTCTTCGATGCCGGCTCGCTTGTTAAGTGCAAGGAAAAGGGCCTCTTCCGCCTCGAAGGCAAAGAGTATATAGTCGCGGACGGCGATATATTGAATATCCGCCACGGATAAAAATAATTCTCAATAATTGAATTATTTTGTCGATATTTGCATTAAACGGATTGAATCAAAATTATAATGCGAATAGTAATAAGCATAGCATTCCTTATCTGCGCGGCCCTGGCGAACAGTTTCGCCCAGGCGACCCTGCGCTTCCACGACGGCGTCACCGTTAACCTTAGCTCCGTTAAGGTTAACGGCGAGGACTATTGCAAGCTTACGTCTTTTACTGAAACGCTCGCAAAACGAAACTTTCCTATGGAGCTCTCCGCTCTCCCCGGTTCATTTTTTATTATCGTAAGGAATGCGGAACGCCCTGAAACGCTGCAAATGTCTTTGCCCTCCGCCGCTGACGCCTCGGGCCAGATATTGCTGCCGCTCTCGGCGACCCTGTTAGCCCTGGAGGACGCAAACTTATTAAAAGTGCAACTGGGCCGCGACGTAGCGGTTATCTCAAGCCCGGGCGATAATGAATGGGAAAGACTCGTTCGCGAAGAAACATTTCTTCCCGGCGCACCTTCTATTCCTCCGCGTGAAATTGCGACTACTAAAAAAGAAGCGTCCGCTAAGCCGATTACTCCAAAAGATATACAATATATCGATCAAAACACGCAAACTACTAACCGCCCGCCGGTTTATTTAAGACCGAATTCTTTCAATTTACCTGCAGATCTTTTAAGAAAAGAACTCGATAGCGAATCTATTATAAAAAAATGAATTTATAATTGCATTGATTTCGTATTCTTAAATGTTTATCTTATCTTCCAGGGTTCCTCTTCCGCACCGTGCAATGTTTATTCAGTTAATTAGTCTTACAACTACTTTTGCAAGTTTGACAATAATGAACTAAATTAATTCCTGGTAAAGGATAGTATTAACAACAATATCGCTTGAGGCAATACTATGATTAACGAACCGAAGCCCGATTGCTTTTCATTCGAGCTATTTTGTATAGATCCCCCGGACGTAAGAAAAGAAGTGGCGCTTGCGCAGGCCCTTTCCTATAGTAACAGCTTATGGGGAGGGAACGTTCCCATTATCGATACTAAGGGCGGGATAGTAACTGTTTTCGAAAAGTCATTAGAAATTTCTTTGATTATAAAACCTGTTAAGACCAGTAATGTAATTACGGATCTTGTAGAATCCGCTTTTTTGATAAACGCTACAGGCAGTAAATTTGAAACTATCGAGCCTTTTCGCGTCAAGTTATTAAAGCACCTTAGAAACACTTTACAGTTTAAGCATATTCGTTTATTGACCGATGAAGTTTCCACTTATATAGCCCATCAATTATATCCTGAAATAAATAAAATAGAAACTCAGCTTAGAAAATATCTTACAAAGTTCTTCCTCCAGAGGGTAGGCTTCGAGTGGTGGGAGACTACAGCTACCAAAGCTATGATTGAAAAAGTGCGCCTTCGCAAGGTGGATCGCCGCGATGAAATTTCCCAGTATATCGACGACGATTTAAGGCTGATCGATTTCGACGACCTGGGCGAATTAATTTATAAGCAAACCTCCGGTTTTAATAATCCCGAACGAGTTTTAAACCGGCTCTTTTCGCTTAAGTCCTCCGACGATCTGTTCAGCCTTCAACGGGAGCTTCAGGGTAATTATACCAAATATTTTAAGGATAACTTCCAGCATAAGAATTTTGAGCAAAAGTGGAAAGAATTAATTAAGATCCGCAATAAGGTAGCCCACCAGGGCACATTTTTTGTAAACGAACTGAATCGCGGGCTGGAGATTACTCAATCCCTCTCGGAGATTATAGCCGAGGCTGAACTGAAAATCGATCAAATGGAATTTACTTCTGAAGAAAAGGAAGCCTTCCGCTATGCCACTAAAGAGGTAAATAGTCAATACGGCGTAGACGTTACAACGCTAAATGCCGGGGACAAGATCGATCTCTCCTACGCCGCCAATAGCAACGGCAATGGTAATGGTAATGGTAATTCGAAGGGCGAGAAGATTATCACTGAGGAGCATTTCATTTCTGAATTGGAAAAGGTGGAAAAGTACAACAAGTATAACGCTTATATTGGGCTAAAATGGTTTGTCACAATCCACTTAGCCGACTTCAAGTATTCCGTAAAGCATTCCTATATCCTCCTGAACGACCTAAGGGACGCCGGGAAGATCGAAGTCTACGAGGTAGACTCGCCGAACGGATGGCCCGTAAAAGCGATCCGCGTCGCTAAAATTGACGATGAATATTAATAAAGAGCCGGCCCTTCAAAGCCGGCTTTTTTATTTCTATTTCCCCTTTTTCCTATGCATGGTCGCTTTTTCGCCTAATCCTGCAAGTATCAACATAACAATGAATAGCGTAATAAAGTACAAATAATCCGAAGTCAGTCCATAATAATTGTAAACCACTACAAGCGCTTTAGCTATGCCTTGCATTCCAAATATTAATAGCATCATTTGGAGCCACCATACGCCGTTCATTTTCTTTTTGTAGAAGCTATCGTTCTTTCTATTTATAGCTATGAATGTAAGCGCGGCTATTATACCAAGAGCTATAAATCCGATGTTAAAATACATAGTCTGTAATATTTTTTATTTAAGTTTGCTTCTAAATGTTCCTATTTCTAACTTTCATCCACACGTCTCTCATTAAGAAAGATTCTTCAACGTTCCCTTCCATCTCTTCATACATTTTATAAGGAACGGCAAATGAAAGCAGATCCTTATCTACCTTGTCCCTTGCCGAAATATCAAATAGGCCGATCACGGCGCGAGGATGCTCCGAATTCCTTTCGTTGTAAGGGAAAAGAAATATCGTATGGCAGCCGGCTCCCCACGGCGTAAAAACGTTTTCTCCGCCGTTGCGCCCATAATTCGCAAGAACGACCAGAGCTGATATTTGGTCGGGCGTAGCCAGGAAAACTACTACTTCGGGTCTTTCGTATTCCTCTACCAATTCAAGCGGCTTAAAGACAATATACTCCGTAGGGATTTGCGTATAGGGTAGTTCGTCGGCAAAGGTCTTAGCCATTTCGGGGGTCTTTTTATAGGCTTCTCCTTGGGAGAGCGCGGGCATATTTCTAACCAATCCTTTTCCTACGTCGGAAGCGCAATATTCATTGTTGCCTGTTGAGAGGAAATATTCTATACCGCCCGGGAACTTCGTATAGGTATTTCCAAAGCCCAAGCCCGAGCCGCCGCCTATGCAGCCGTAAGTATTTCTATCGAAGGCCGCAGTTTTACCTTTAGCCGCAGCCATAAACATAGCTATAGCGCAGCCCCACCCGCCTTCCTTGAATTGTAGAGCGTCCGAAGGCTTTTCGTCTGAGAATAGTATAGCGATGGGAGAATATCTAAAATTTATCGATTCATCTATTTTACTAGTCATTTTACTATCCAAGAGAATATATATCGGTAAAAGAATAGTTCAAAAATACGTAAAAGGCAATAATATCAAGAATAGTAATCCCTATAAACGCAAACAGCCGATCCATGATATATGGATCGGCTGAATGATTTAAAAATTAGCTTGGCATCGACCTACTCTCCCAAAAGGTCGCCCTATCAGTACCATCGGCTCGGCAGGACTTAACTT
>JBLNBN010000045.1:0-26444 GCA_050260015.1 Chloroflexota bacterium
TCGGGTCCGTATATATCAGCGGATTATTATGAGCATACGAATACCTATTATAATCCTGCGGATTTTCCGGGCTGGAAATTACATTATCCGGGCTAAAGAACTTTCCTATGCGCGGGTCGTAGAGCCTCGCGTTCATGTTTATCAAATTAAACTGCCGGATATGCTCGTGCCCGGTGAAGCCGCGTTCGAGGCGCGCCTCCCGCCGGAAACCTCCGAAATAGATTCAAAGAACTCTATTAGCGAACGCATTAACTTACGCATTTATTTGATTTATTGCAAATTTAGGGGGGAAGGGGATGGGCCGCCGTTTGTTGAACGTCTACGACGTTCGGGTATCTTTTGGGAGAATTGCCATTTCTATTGACGTTGAACCGCCACGCGGTTTGGGGGAGCGAGCAATTCAACAGCGTAGCCGTTTAACGTCAGTAGTCGCCGGGGTAGCGCGCCCTACCCCACCCCTCATTTCCGCGAAGGCGGAAATCTAAGGCGTCAATTCTCCTTTATTATCTTGAACAGCTGCTGGCGGCCGTTCAGGTTTACGAGCATAAAGTAATGGCCGTTGACGTAGGAGCCGATGTCGAGCGTCATGGAGCTCTGCTTTATCTTCATCTCGAAAAGGGGAGCCCCCTTCATGTCAACGAGCGTGATGGCGTTTGGCGAGTCCTCGAGCAGCTTGCCCGTTATTTCTATTTTCAATATACCAGTCGTGGGGTTCGGCGCGACGGTAATTTTGTTATCCGCGCCGAGGGCCGCCTCCACCTCCGTGGAATCGTTTGGTAGGCCGCGCTTCATGTATACGTCGGTGCACCTGCGCTTTATTCTATTGCCATTGAGGTCGTAGGTATACTCTACGCCGGGAACGGGAAGGGGAGGTTGCGCCGTAACTTTTACTTCCGATAGAACTAACATCAGAAGGGATATGGGAAAGAGTAACTTTTGCATGGTATTGCTTTATCTTTAATATTAATAATGAAGTTGAGTGAGCATAATGTTATAGGAGCGTCTAAAAGTAATCCAATTTTATTGTATTACAATTTGATTAAAAGATTTGATATTATTAATCATAACTAGGATGTTCTTCTTCCTCAAGGACGTTCCCCAAATATGCAATTTCGTAACACCACCGATTGTTCTTAAGGAAATATTCAAAACTTACATACCCCTTTTCCTTAATGTTTCTGAATACAATAATATGAATAGTATCTATTCTTGCCAAATCCACAGACTTATTTCTATAATTGAAGCTATAGCTTTTCCACATTATTACATCATCCTTATAGTACTTATATCTATGCTGTTTAATTGAATCACGATATTCTTTAATAAATACATCCTTTTGATCGCAGTAATATTCTGAAGCTTGGACAATATATGATGCGGAATCTAAATTATCTAATAATAACTGAGCAAATTGAATTCTTTCCTTAGCCGCTTTATTATTACACCCTATTAATAAAGTTGCAATAATTAATAGAAAGCTCAAAATTTTTGTTCTATGTATTATCATTTTATTTCTCAATACTATTATAATTGATTTTATTAAGGCATATCTTCTAAAGGTAACCCATATGTCCTGCGCCAATAGTTTGTATAACTTATAGCATATGCTTCTCTATTAGCTTTTGACCAATTTTTATAATCAGGTATATTATAATAACCATAACAATGAAAAGCTTCATGAATTACAGCTTCAATGAGCAAAAAAGGTCGTTTTTCTTGTTCATCCCACCATGATTTATCTACTTTAAAACCATAACCAGGCCTACTAATGCCATAGAGAAGAGTATAACTATCTAAATATAATGACTTAGTTGAGGGAGAAAACAAGCCGACATAATATTTATCGCCACGAGCATTAGCGAGAGAAATGCCATCTTCAGCTATTACTTTGACACCTGGTTCAATTTCATAATCAGGGAAAAAGTAATCAAATTCTTGAAGAGCTATAAGGTAATTTCTTTGCATAGTATCACGTTCTTCTTCGGTTTTTTCCTTCATCACTTTATCTGAATAACTTAACAATAAAGGTAATTTTTTAGCACGCCACATTGTAGGATCAATTTGCCAATCCACAAAGAATTCATAAGGTATATCTATAAATGGATTTAAATTTTGAGGCAGAAATTGATTATAAATATCATCAATAGGTTCTTCATAGAAAGGTCCTTCCGGAGTATTCCCCGTCGGATCGGTATATGAAAGCGGGTTATTCAACGCATAGGAATACCTATTATAGCTCTGCGGATTCTCCGGGTCTGGGATATAACTATCCGGGCTTAGGAATCTCCCTACGCGCGGGTCGTAGAGCCTCGCGTTCATGTTTATCAAATTAAACTGCCGGATATGCTCGTGCCCGGTGAAGCCGCGTTCGAGTATATCGAAGTTAGGGACGTTCATATCGTTATAGTAATTTGTCATCCAGTCATTGAAATGTCGCGGATTTCCCCAAGCGTCGTAGCTGAACTTAGCTACCACTGTCACTTGGACCGGCGTCGGTGGGTTAGTAAGAGGAGTTGAGTATTCGACCTCCGATAATGCTAAGATGGACCCCAAGTAATCCTTCTGTACGTAGTAAGTCTTTTCTAGCTGAGAAGACTGAAGGGTAGTTTTAATTATTGTAGCTATTAGCCCGTTCGGCGTATTGATGTATGTTATTTCTTTAGTCGTATTATTGTTATGATAGACGTACTTTTCGTAATCGGCAAGGTAATATTTCGTATAATCGTCACTCCACACACCATTCACTAGTTTTTTAAATTTCACTTCCAGCCTGGAGTTATCCCAACCGTATTGAAATGTCGCATCGTCCTCGTCGTCCTGCAATCGTTTTATTAACCTAAGGTAGTTATATTCCGTTACCTGTAGGTTGGGGATATATTTTTCAGAATAAGGCGAGTTTGAAGTAGCCTTTACCGCTTGGTAGGGCTTAGTAAGAACTAAATTGTTATTTGAATAAGTCTTGTATTGATAGTTTCCAATCTCATTATTGCTCTTTATACTACCGTCGTCGTGGTACTCCATGCCAAACGGTTTAGCTTGGCCAAGTAAATTGTTAGTAGAATAAATATCCGTTAGCCTGTAAAGGTCGTCATAAACAAAAGCGTCTTCCTGGTTGTGCGTTGGGAGCAAATCCTTCCTGTATGAGCACGTCCGGGTGACAGCGTTGAAGGAGTATTCCAGGTTTTGTATCGTAGCGCCCATAGCCGTAGTGACTGTTTGGGTGGGATATTTAAAGCTATTAAACATTCTCTGAGTCTTCAACGCGCCGCACCCCATGTCGTACTCGACCGACGCGCCGTCTTCGTTCATTACCTTCATTTCCCAAAGCGTTTCGTTATTGCCGCCGTCCACGCGGTCTGTTTTATACATCAAACCAGTTATAGCGTCGTAGTTCATTTTCGTTTCGACGCCGGAGGGGTAGGTTTTCGTTGAAAGCCTTCCGAAGCCGTCATAGGCGTAGGTGTATGGATACTGAGTATAAGTTGAATTTTCGTGTATATTTTCGTACTTATTAGTAACGTTCCCGAAAACGTCGTAATCAAAGAGACTTTGATGATACCATTCCCATGACGTACCCATATATAGATCGATATGATCTATCTGCCCGGCGCCCGGCTGGGAACCGGCTTTATAAGAATACATAGTCCGTTGCTCAGTAGATAATTCGTTATTGTTTGCGTCAACTTTCCTAATTATTTCCTGTTGGACTCTTCCTAACTCATCGTATGAGTAATATTTATTATAGTGATACACCTGGCCGTTGGCGTCTTTATCGGATTTAAGCCTTTCCCACTCCAATTCTCCAAACGCATTGTACTGGTACGCGAATTCTCCCAAATTGTCGTCCGTAAGTTTAATCATATTTCCATAGCTGTCGTAATCTCGTGTTATGCTTAAGGCATCGGCTTCATCTATGGCCTTCGAAGTCGTATTTAGCAGCTTAAAATTATTTGCGTAAGTATACTTCACAGAATTCGTGGCGATTCCCGAGGAGTTAATTTCCGAGGATTCAATTATATTGCCCAAAGCGTCGTATTCCTTAAATACTTCCTTACCGGCCGGGTCTGTTATTGAAATACCCCTCGCTTTGCCGCGAGAGCCATACGTAGTGGTAGTCGTTTGATTTTTATCGGTAACCTGAGACGGTCTAAGATATTGATCGTAGTAATAGTTAATTTCCAATGGTGAACCGGATGTAAAATACGGATATGATTGGGAACGCAACCGGCCGTCATCGTAGTAATGCTTGTCCACTATTAATTTATCGCTCGTATTAAAAGCTTCCGTTTCGGTACGCAATTCCCTGCCAAGAGAGCTGTAATAGGTAATGGCGGACGCCGTCGAGCTATTGGAAGATACTTCTTTGTAGTAGAGCGCGTTCGAAGGCGAGCCGCTCGTCGACCAATTGAGGTTCGATTCCATTACTGTATAAACAGGACTTCCTGCTTGAGAGCCCGTTAGCTTAGTCGCCTTTTTCTCCCTATAAAATTCATCATAATCATACGTCGTTTGTATGCCGTTTACGTCGGTAGAGTATTGAACCGCCCCGCTATGCGGGTAATATTCATAACCTGTGGTAAGACCCGCATTAGTTTTTGACGTCATAAATCTCCCCGATGGATCATATGACATTGTCGTCTCTCGAGGGGGAAGAGAACCGTCCGCAACCTGCGATAGGCTCGTAGAGATCACGTTGCCGTATTGGTCATAACCGTAAGTAATCGAGGATTCGCCGGACGTCGATATATTATTAATAACTTTATTAAGGGCAAAGCCGGTATTTTGACCATAGTACTGATAATCAACTTCACTATTAAAAGTACCAGTATTTGGTTCCCTATGAGACGAGGTAATTTGTTTCGTAAGAAAACCGTTTCCCCACCGTAACCCAATAATATCGTTATAAACCTTATCTACGGTTTGATATGCTATCATGACGTCGTCTTCTAAGTACGAGGTATTTTCAGTTATAACGTTTTCATAATCATCTACGTTGTCGTAGTGAGTAATTGTGCTTGTATTGGTCAGTAAATCCTTGGTGACGCACGTATCGGGCGAATAGAAATATGTATTGCCGCCGTTAACGGTTTGCAACTGATATGTCCATCTCTCGGTATTGGTAAGCACATTATTTTTTGTGACAGATTGTTCTTTAGGTTGCATAACGAAATGCGCGTCATTCGTAAGCCCGAATGTTAGCTTTTTACCGATCTGCGTATAGCCGCCATCGTATTCCACAGATGTAGATGTTTTAAAATCAGAAAATCCCAAAAAACCCTTGTATTTATGAACTAAACCCTTATTGTATGAATAGCTTATTGTTGAAACAGGTGAGTAAGAAGAAGACAAAGAAAATTGGTAATTAGAAACCGAGGAAGTTACAAAAATATTAGACTTTATTGTAGTAATACCGGATTCAAGATTATAATCGTCGAAAGTATATACCTTTTCTCCGTTATTAGTGTAAGCATTTCTATTACTTATAGCATCGTAATTAACTTCAGTTTTATTCCCTAACCCGTCTTTAATTGTTTTCAAATGCAATGGATTGTTATTGCTAGAAAAGGTTAGAATAGAATGGCCGTTAGTATTGTCTATACAATAAAGATCGCTATTCCCATCGCCGGTAAAATCGATGTTCTTACCTGACAATTGCTTATCTTTATAGTATATATCTCTAAACTTCGTAGGATCTAATAATGGATCGGTAGTAGTAAAATATTGTTGGCTGAACTTATTCATAGTAACGCTAAAGAAGCAACCGTAGACAGATATATCAGGTTGATCGTCAATATGTTGATTATATGATATTAATATGTCCTTTTTGCCGTCGCCGTCCAGATCTAAGACAAATAATGAAAGCGGTCCATAAAATGGAATTTTTACAGAAAGGTTTAATTTACGTTCGCTCGTAAAACCATTACCTGTACCGTATCGATAATAAATTTCTCTATCATTATCTATATATACTATGTCGGTCAAGCCATCTCCGTTTAAATCGCCAAGATCATATTTGCAATCTTGTTCTATAAAATCGATTCCGGATGTAACTTTCGGATTAATGTATAAATTTTCGTTGAATTCCCCAAAATATGTTTTTGCAACCTTTTTTACATCATAATAAACAAATCCTACATCTGAATAGCTGTTAATATCTAATTGCAAAGGAAAAAAGACGGTGTTTTCATCCCATGCGTCATATACAGAAATCCATGGCCCTACTTGTGTTGAGTGAGTAATATCCAGTGGACTCAAACAAAGAACTTTTTTACCGCTGCTATTAGTTGTTTTCCATTTCATAATCAAATATTTTTCGCCATTAGAGCCGTAATTCATAGGGACCAAGGTGCATTCTTCTGGGTCAATAAGACCATAGCCACCTGATATTACAAGCGGTTGGCTCATCCCGATTGAATTATCGCTATTTGGTTGGGGCGAAAATCCAATACCGCAATTACGTGGATAATTATCCTCAGAAGTTGAATAGGAAAGGTATCGAGCGTGATAAATATTTATTCCAATGGATTCGTAACCATTGACTGGTGATTTATGATAGTTAAAAACTGCTATATCGTCCAACCCATCGCCGTTAAAATCGGCAGCTACACACTTATCTGGATAAAATTTATTATCGCCTCCGTTCCAATAGGAGTAAGTGTCATAAGTTTGAAACATCTTGGAAGTGCCGTCAATACCATAACTAACAGGTGCGAACGAATATGAGCCTGAGCCATTATTATATTGACCTAATTCGAGATACCAGAATGCCCATAAATGGCCATCGATCAAATGATTTCTCTCTATTCTCATTCTATCCTGAATTCCGTCGCCGTTAAAATCGCCAAACACGAAGTTTTCATTCTCACTGGCAATAATTGGTAATCTCTGAACCAAAGAGCTTCTCGGGGTAGGCTTATCATAGCTGAAGACTGTAGGATTCAACTCTACCCCATTCTCCCCGATCTCCGTAATAGAGACCAATTGGGAATACGAGGAAGTTCTGACTCTTCTTGTTTCAGAATTGCTTACTGTATAATAAGAACTGAAGTCATATTCTTCTTTATTATTAGTATACTTTAATTGGTAGGTCCTTAATACTTGGGCGGGACTAGCTCCAATATAACTAACCTTGATTTTGTCTAATATAACCTTTTGCTTAATCGAGGCTCTCGAATTATCGTTTTCCGAATCGAAATTATTAGTGTTATTAATAGCCAAGAACATCTCATTCTGATCGCTACGGTATGCATATTCAAAGGAAATTTCATAAAAAGGGTTAGTAGAACTCGAGGTTCCAGTATACTTTATGCTCCTTACTACGGATTCGCCCGACCCGTTTTTAGGATTATTATTGTTCAGGTTGTAATAAGAAAATGAAATATAATTTCCAAATTTGTCAATTATTTTACTGACTTTCCAAGCTATCGTACACGGAACGTCTTGATTGGCTTGTTTATATACTACAAAAACGCGGGAATCCGGGGAATTCCCGTATTCAATAGTGGTACCATCTTTTGTTTTAACAATAAAATATACATCATTAGGCGAGCTACCAAATTGTTGGATCCTCATAGTATTTCCGACTTCCGTGCCGTATACAGCGCCGCTTTGCCCAAAAGAGCCACTAACTAATACTAACCTATTTCCATCGATATTAAGCTTATCTTCCGAAAGATTATTACTAAATTGCTGGATCCGACCGTCCCTAAACATATCTTCGCAGTTACGGGTTATCATGGAAAGACCTGAGAGACCCCATCCCCACCCGGCTATTCCATTGCCGCTTTGGCTATTATAAACTAATGATATTTTAGGTTGCAAGCCGTTTATACCTGCAGGCGTATATATAGGAATAGAATACGAAAAAGCGCCCGTTGGAGAGACATTGGAAATACCCGTAGTTGAACCGACAGGCAACGAAGTATTGATGTTTCCCGACTCCAATTGCGAAATTTCATTTTGAGTTAAATATTTGCAATAACTAATATAGAGTGGGTCCACTAAGCCATGAAATTCAGTTGCGGAATTCGCTTTAAAACTAAATCCTGGGTTTAACCTAATTGCGTGGCTTCCTATAAATTCAAATGATTCATTACTCGATGGATTTTGTATAAAGTTCGTGTTGCTCAGCACAAAAGAACTGTCTTTATAGCTGCCTGGTGAAAATACAACTTGGCCGAAAGCCGAAGGGCACCAAAATTGAGTTAAGCAAAAAACAACTATGAAGCAAGTTATGCTATTCATTTTAAATTGCGCGCAGGATCCGAAATTTAAAGTCCTAAGCATGCGGATATTCTTATTAAAGTGATACATAAAATAATAAGGGTTCGGCTTCAGTTATTTATTCGACTCTTGTTTCTTCTCTAATTCATCCATCTTTTGCTTTAGCGCTTCGTTCTCTTTCTTAAGTTCGATCATATAGAGGGTCATCTCTTCGATCTTTTTAAGGAGCAGAGCTTGCATTTCGTTAAGCTTTACGCCGTTCTCTTTTACTTCATCCTTATTTGGCATCTCGGGTAGCGAATTATTTTGCTTTATATAGCTCTCGACTTCAGCCAACGACCTGAGCTTATAGTCTTGCGAAAAGACGTAGTCCGGCCATGGCCAAAATTCCGTAGGATTAAGAATTAAGACTTCGGAGGCTTTTATAATGCCTTTCACATTTATATTCTCGTCGAAATATGCAGGATATAATATCCGCGCTTCCCCGTTAACTCTCAGATTGCCGTCAATGTCAAGTTTTTCGGTTGGGGTGGATGTCCCAACGCCCACGTAACCATAATTCGTAACCCGGATTACTTCATTAATGTTCTGATTAGTTGAGTCCAGTGTTTTGATAATGAAATCCTTGCCGTTAGTCGGGCCGATAAAGTTGTCGTCGGTAATATCGCTATTACCGTTTGTCTGCCAGAAGCAAGGGTTGTCGCAAGGATTGATAATTGCGTCGCAAGATTTCTGATAAAGCTCCTCGTAGGTGCGAACTTGCATTAAGGCATCGCAAATTGAAGTACAAGGCGCAGGATTCGTCGGATCAATATCGGAGCCGCAAGGCAAGCCTGAGGGCGAAGTTTGTACTTTGTCGCAAATTCGAATCATGCCTTGACGTTTTTGAACAGTATAAATAGCGCGGCAGCAGTCGTCAATCGTACAAGGATGAAAGGGTTGTGCCCAGTACGATCCGCCGTCAACGGAATCCATAATCTCATAGGCTTTCCAGCAACGCGGAAGAACTATTTCAATATTATGTGAAACGCTACTATCGGTAATTGCAAGGATGTCGAATGAAGATTCAAGTAATTTATTAATAATCTCAACCATCACGTTATTAGGAAAACTTAGATAAACTTGCGGCGCATTCTTGATCCATATGTTATTAATTTGTAGCTGGTTGGTGCTTCTGTTAAAAGAGTAAGTAAAGCTTGCCTCTGTTGATGAATTAGGAATATCCGCAATAAGCGGCAATTCTCCAGGAGTAGGATTCAGCAGGCAGGGATCAGCTTTAGTATTAAGTGGTGAAATAAAAATATTGAGCCATAATGCTATGATCGTAAACATCATGTACTTTTTCATACGTGAAGTCCTTTTATCTAATAAGTAATTTTGTTTCGTTTTACGATCGCTTCAATTGAGAGCGATAAGAATCATTTTATTCAGCGCGTAAATTTATCTTAGATCTATAAGAAATTATTTTATCGTTGAAATCTATATTAAGGTCTATCTGCTGGAAAAAATAGAGCGCTATATCGTCGCCGATAGGCGCCATGCCGTGGCCCTTACGGGCGGAAGGAGAATTCGTAGGATGAAGCTGCGTCCATTTGCCGGTCTGCGCAGTAAGGGGAAGGCAGTTGAATACTGCTAACATTGAAAAAAGTATTATTTTATAAGCTTTCATCATACAGTCGCAAACATTAATATTCAATAACATAAAACAAAAATAACAACTGCAAATAAATTTCTCCGATTAACTTAAGGCAAATTTCATTAAAAGTCAAGTCTTTTTTTTCAAGAATTCAAATTATTTTATTAATTAATTAACGGTACAGCTTTTATACTATGAATAAATTTACAATATAGTCTAATATTGTTTATTGTAGCGCATCATTAAAATGTCTCCTGATGGATTCCATCGAAATTTTTTTATATTTTTTTGAGATTTAGAGAATTTTTTTTCAGAGATGGGTCTTTAATTCAATTTTAGGCTTTACCCCTGCAATAAAGTCATTCTAAAAACCGGCACGCCGTTTGAAAGGACTGAACCAACAGGAAGCGCTCAGGCTCCTTTTTGCCAATTAACGGAATAGCGGGGTAATCGTCATGAAATCCAAAGCCTCTCCAGGGTCGATCTTTACGAGAAAGGGAAGCGATAAGCTTATAATTAAGCTGTACGGAAAGTTCTATTCGACGGGCTTGCCGGATACGCCCGGAAACAGGAAGCTCTGCGAAAAGAAGATGAAGAGCATGTACCTTAAAAGCCTTGGCATGGACGGCGAAGTAGCCTTGAAGCAGCCAAGAATAAAGGAAGCGTTGTACAAATTCCGTTCAGATCACCTGTTTAATAAAGCTCCAAAGACGGTACGCGCCTATGAGTACGCTTTCGGTAAGGTTATTGTAAGTAATATCGAAATAAAACGGGACACAATAATAGAGCAGGTCAAGGATTTTATAATTAATACTGAAGTTTCGCTCGCCAGCGTAGAAATCGTATTGCGTCATTACCAGGTATTCGTCAACTGGCTCCACGAGAACGATTACCTTAGTAAGCCGACAAACATAAAACGTTTGCTTACGAAGAAATCCGGCGGAAAGCTGGTTCAAACTTACGAGGAAGACGAGATACAAGCGTTAGTGGGCTATTGGACTGAAAAGCAGCCTGAATTTGCTTTATTGATACGCTTTATGCTGGCCACTGGCGGCAGGATAGGGGAGACGCTACGCCTGAAACGGGCTGATATCGACGATCAGTATATACTATTTAACAACAAGTATGATTCCGCGCCCGAGAGATTTCCGGTTTACGACGAGATTACGCAAATTACAGCTCAACTTCCGAAGGACCGCGAGAGCCTGTTCAGATGGTCGGACAACTCAACTTCGCGGTTAAACAAGTGGCTTCGGGAAAGCGCAAAAGAGCTGGGGATCGACTTAAACGGCCGCAGTTTTCACGAATTCAGGAAGACCTTCAGACGCCGGTTATTCGATAAGGGCGTACCGCTCGAAATCGCCTCTCAACTCCTGAGACACCGCTCTATATCTACAACCATGAAATACTATACGGAGCGCAATCAGCAAAATCTGCGCAAACACGCCGTGGAAGCGAACGGCAATAGGGAGAGTAAAACCACTGCACCTGATTTGCACCTTTTGAATGATTTGTTATGAGGCTTTATAACGCGTTATGAACGCTTATGAGGGGTTATGGTTTTATAACAAACAAAGCCCAAAGCGAACTTTGGGCTTTTTGTGGGAGCCGCTTGACGGAATCGAACCCCCGACCTGCTGATTACAAATCAGCTGCTCTACCAGCTGAGCTAAAGCGGCTTTCTTTTTACGCTTGGCAGCGTTTTTTAGAGTTTCAAAAATAAGAATATTTTCGCATCCGGCAAAATTATTTTGCAGCGGACGACGTACTTTCTAGGCTTCGACCGCCTTTTTTATTATCGCCAGGAGCTGCAGCCGCCCCTCGCCGTTCACCGTGGAGTAGGGGAGCGCCTCGAGGCAATGCTTGCACGCGGCGACTACTCCCTCCACCTGCGCTTTGCGCTCCGCGATTTGCTTTGCCGAGATCTTGTCGCTCTTAGTTAGTATTATTACGTACCGCCGGCCGATTATCTCGAGCTCCTCTATCAGGGCCAGGTCCGCCGGTTGCGGGTCGTGGCGGCTGTCGACGAGCACGCAGACGAGCCGGAGGTTTTCCCTGTCCTTCAGGTAGCCGTGGTTTAGCTTCGCCCACTTGTCGCGTTCGCTAAGCGCCGCCTTGGCGAATCCAAACCCGGGCATATCGGCGAATTGCCATTTGCCCTCGACCTCGAAGAAATTGATCTCGCGCGTCTTGCCCGGCTCCGAGCTCGTCCGCGCAACGTTCTTGCGCATAATTATCGAATTGATCAGCGAGCTCTTGCCCACGTTGGAGCGCCCGGCGAAAGCTATTTCGGGCAGTTTCGCGGGCGGAAAGATTTCGACGCTCGTCGCTCCGCGTAAAAATTCCGCATTTAACGGTTTTATTTCTTGTCTCATATTTCTATTTCTGCTTAAATGTAGATTTCACAAAACGAAAATCATTATCGGGAATTGCCCCAAAGCCGTTCGGAGCTAAAAGAAAACCCTTCGGGGAAGGCTTTAGGGCCGTTTCCGAAGGGTTTCGGTTATCGTAAACGCGCGGATTACTTATGCGAGTCGTAGAATTCCTGCATGTACTTAGCGAGGGCTTCGCAGCTCTCGAGCGGGCATGCGTTGTAGGTCGAGGCGCGGATGCCGCCGACGTCGCGATGGCCCTTCAGTCCGAACATCTTGCGCTCGACGCCGCCCTTAACGAATTCGGCTTCAAGGTCCGTGCTCGGAAGCGTGAAGGGGATATTCATCATTGAACGATCTTCGGGAGCCGTAACGGCGCCGCGGTAGAATTCCGGGTACTTGTCGATCATTTCGTAGATCAGGCCGGATTTGTGAGCGTTGAGTTTTTCTATCGCTTCGAGACCGCCCTGCTTCAATATCCACTTGAACGTCTTGCCGACCGCGAAGATAGGCAGCACGGGAGGCGTGTTGTAGAGCGATTCCTTGTCCGAATGCGTCTTGTAGCGAAGCATGGTGGGGATGTCCTTCTTAGCTTTTTCTTCAATCCAGCTCTTTTTAACTATAACGAGAACTACGCCCGAGGGGCCGATGTTCTTCTGCGCGCCGGCATAGATCAGGTCGCACTTAGAGAAGTCGTAGCGGCGGGAGAACATATTGCTGCTCATGTCGGCTACGAGCGGAACGCCGTTCGTCTCCGGGAGCGATTTCCATTCCGTGCCGTAGATCGTGTTGTTAGTAGTTATGTGCACGTAGTCCGCGCCGGGAGTTAAATTATATTCTTTCGGGATATACGTAAATTTCTCGGCTTCGCTGGAGGCTGCAACGTTGACTTCGCCGATCGCTTTCGCTTCTTTAATAGCCTTCGAGGACCATGCGCCGGTATTGATATAATCGGCTTTCGAATGCAAGAAGTTCATCGGGACCATAGCGAATTGGAGGCTGGCGCCGCCGCCGACAAATACGACGGAGTATTCGTCCGCCGAGAGGCCTGCAATCTTAAGGCAGTCGGCTTGCGCTTCTTTGATAACGGCGTCGAATTCTTTCGAACGATGGCTGATCTCCATGATGGACATGCCAGTGCCGTTGAAATCCAACGTAGCTTTCGCGGTTTCTTCGACTACTTCGATGGGAAGAATAGCCGGACCTGCATAAAAATTGTGAGCTCTGTTCATTACTTCACCTTTTTTATTTTTAATGTTTCGGAAATTAAGCGGTTTTAAAAAAACAAACTTAAGGAAAAGAAACCGAAACAAAAAAATATTAAGACTTTTTCGCGAACCGCGATTTTTTTCTCTTTATTGATCCTGGAAGAAATACTCGCTCAAATCGTCGAATTTAAAGTTAGTAACTATCCAGCCCTTCACCGGGGAACGATAGAAGGTAAAGATATAGCGTAGCGGCACGTCGCCGTGCAGCCCGACGTATCGGAGGCGTACGAAGGAAATCGACGCGCGCTCCAGGCTGACGGGTTCGAATCCGTTCAGCCCGCCGTAAAGCTCGATTGAACGCTTGGTCTGCTCGACAAGCGTTTTTACTTCGTCCTGCTTGTCCATTATGGGGCTTCCGGCTAAAAGTTCGCTGTAAGCGTCCTTTATGTTGGACTTAGCCAGCTTATCGAAGTAATGCGCTATCCTCGTCTGAAGGTCGGAGGGGAGCGTGGAGAATATCGCCGCTTTATCCTCCTGGTCGCTCTTCGGCAATCTTTCCTGCGCCGACGCCTGATGGTATCCAATCGCGAACAGCAAAAGAAGCAATAACGTTTTATACATAAAATTAAGCCTTTATAAGTTATTTACTTTAAGTTCACAAGTTTCCTTAATTCCCGGACTTCCTTGGCAGTTAGGTGGCGGTACTCGCCGCGCTTCATGCCGGAGGCCGAGAGCCCGGCGAAGAACTTCCTGTCGAGCTGCTTTACGTCGTAGCCGAGCGTCTCGAAGATTCGCTTAACCTCGCGGTTGCGGCCTTCGTGCAGCGAGAGCGTCACTTTATCGGGCTCCGCCGGGTGAACAAGAACTTCGCAGGGCGAGGTCTTGCCGTCCTCGAGCTCGACGCCTTCGGAGATCCTTTTAGCGTCCTCGAGCATAAGCGGCTTGTCGAGCCGGGCAATATAAACGCGCTCGACGTGGAAGCTCGGGTGAGTCAGCCTATGGGCCAGCTCGCCGTCGTTAGTCAGCAGCAGGGCTCCCGTCGTGTTGCGGTCGAGCCGGCCGACGGGGAATATGCGCGTTTGCTTTCGGACTATGTCGAGCACCGTCTTTCGGTCCTTTTCGTCGCTCGTCGTGGTTATATAGTCCTTCGGCTTGTTTAGAAGTATGTAGATTTGCTGGACGTTTTCCCGGATGGGGTCGCCAGAGACCGTTATCGAATCCGAACGGGTCACTTTCGTCCCAAGCTCGGTAACGACCTTGCCGTTTACCTTAACGACGCCGGACGTTATCAGCTCGTCCGCTTTACGGCGGGAACTGACCCCGGCCTCCGCCAGGAACTTATTAAGCCTGACGGGCTCGTTTAGGTCTACGTCCTTGCGTTGATCGGGGCGCTGCGCCTCGTATTCGCCGCGCGGACGTCTTTCGATTTTCTTTTTTTGTTTTATGCCGCCTTGTTTCATTTTAATTTTATTTGGGGAACGCGCTTCTTTGCGCGCGTTCTGTTACGAATATAATATTGCGTTTTCGTTTCGCCGCAATTTCCGTTCCAAATTTAACTTAATTTTCCCAAATAGACGCCGTATATATTTGATTACAAAGCCTTAAAATGGAAGAGGGGAATTAAATCTCAAAAAAATGGATTTTTATTTGCAACTCTTTTGCCTTTTAATTGTTATTGCTATTAGAGAGGGTCGGAATTGAAGAAAACCTTAACGACGTATTAATGACAAATAGTTACTCCTCATATACGGATATAGAGCTGGCGCAGATGATCAGCTCGGGCAGCGATGCGGAGGCCGGGTTTAAAGAGATTTACCGGCGCTATTCCGGCTCGGTGCACTCCTATATATCCCGTATAATGGATCGCGAGGAAATCGTGGAGGACTTGTTCCAGGATACGTTCATTAAGTTCTATGAAAATATCAACGGCGAAAGGGATTCGATCAACGTGCCAGGCTTCCTGATTACTATCGCGCGAAACCTCTGCCTGAACGCAAAGCGCGCGCGCAAGCCTACCGTCGATCTCGATTCCGTCGAAATTGCCTGGCAGGACGGCACGAGCTACGAGAATCAAGAATTGCTCGACCTGATCAATCGCTCGCTCGACCTGCTCGACGAAGAGTACCGCGAGGCCTTCGTACTGCGGGAGTACTCCGGGCTTAGCTACCAGGAAATAGCCGACGCATGCAATACGTCGCTCTCCAACGCGAAGTCGAGGGTATTTCGCGCAAAGCAAAAAATTAAAGCAATTTTGCAGCCATACTTTAAGGATCTTTGCCAGTAACGTATGGAGCTTGACAACATTTATATATTTATATTTAACGTCCGTTTTGATGATCGTTTTCAAAAAGTAACGCGCTAACGACGGGATGCAAGATAAAATGGAAAACTTTGAATTAATACATAGGTTCTTAGACGGCGACTTAGACGCCGCGCAGGAAGCGGAGTTCTTCGGCGAACTCTCCGCAAGCGACGAGCTGCGCCAGGAGCTGAAGGAGCAGATGGCTATGAAAAGCGCCATCCGACGCGACTACAAAGCCTTCACCCCGGCGGCTGCCTCGACCGTGGCTATTTTCTCGAAATTGGGTTTCGCCGGCGGCGCAGCCGCAGCCGGCGCCGCAGCGGGAACTGCGCTCGAAACCGCCGCAGGCTCGTCGGCAGGGGCAGCCTCCGGGGCAGCAATCTCCTCGGCTGTTAACGCTTCCGTTTGGCAGAGCGTACGCGCGTTCCTTGCGGGCCATTCCGGCAATTTCGTCGTGGGCTTAAGCTCCGCGGCAGCGGCGGCCGTCGCAGTGTTCCTTATGCTCCGCCCCGGCCCCGACGAAGCCGTAAATAATTTTAATAAGAGCATAAATAAGATCTCCCCCAGCGAAAGCGTCGCAAAGGCAGCCCCGCAGCCCGCCGAGCTAACGGCTTCCGCTCCGAAGGTTATATATAAGTATATCGTCGTCGAACGCAAATCCGAAGCCGGGGACGCTCAAGCCCGGGAAGACGAGCAAACGGCGGAAACGCTCGCGCCCGAACGCCCCGCAGAAATTGCTCGCGTGGAACGTTCGCAAGCGGTCCGCTTGGTCTCGGAGCCACGATTAGCGCTCGACGAGCCCTATGCCCAGGCCCGACCAATCGACCTGGTCGCCGCCGTCCGCGAATTAAACGGGGGGAATAAGCTGGGCGTATCGCTGGAGCTCCGCAGCTCCAACTACGCTTACGACGCCCCGGACAAGCTTTCGCCCAAGCATAAGCAAGTCGCTAATAATTTCGCAATAGCGCTGTTTAAGAATATCACGGAAGACTTTTCGATCGGCCTCGACTATCGCCGCGAGTCCTTTATGCAGAAGTATGACGGCATGGAGTACATCCTAGTCGGCAAGGGGGAAAACCAAAGGCTGCTGGCGGAACCAACGTTCTATAGCCAGGAAGCTAACTTCCAAACCTATAGCTTGGCGGCCAGGTATAAGATAACCGCGATAGACGTTGTCGGCGTTAGCCCGACGCTCGGCGCAAGCCTCGGCGCCAACCAGGTGGGGGCCGTCGGCCGGGTAATAGTCGGCGCTTCGTATATGCCTTACGATTGGTTCGAAATACTAGCCTCCTATGACTATAGCGTCATGAGATTCGACCACCAGAATAAATGGTTCACGGCGGCAAAAAGCGGGTTGCATCTCGGCGCGGCTATAAAATTCTAAGGCGGGGGGAACGACATGAAAAAGAAAGATCTCATATTCTCAATAATAATAGCTATAGCGACGCTCCTGGCTTTAGCCGGTTGCGAGAATTCGCTCGGCTACGAGGACAACGTCGTTAAAGAGCGCGCTCCTTTGGACACTCTAAGGGACACGCTCCGCGATACGCTCCGGGACACGGTTCGCGACACTATTAAGTATAATCCCGAGCATATTCGCGCGACAGTTACTTGCTCCTTTATGCAGGTCTATAGCGATAAAGGCGGAAAGAGCTCGGAGTCGCTTTGGCGGTTCTTTCCCAAAATGCTTATCGCCACGGTCGACACCGCATACAATTCAGTTAAGCTCAATTTGAAATTTGATCTCGAGACGACTGATCGGAGCTTCACTGTAGGCGGGACAACCCCGTTAAACGAGATCATGAACTCGATACAGGTCGACCTGAGGAACCTGACGCCCTACGGCCCGGAGTATCCATGCTACGGCTCCTCCGGCAGGGACGGCAACGTTCGATTGCAGTTCAGGGACGGCGGTACCGCCGATTACAGCGGGCTAAAGACGCTAATGCAAATCATTTTCGTAAAGCAGGAATACGACGGCTCGCAAAGGCTAAAGCACGCGATTGCCCGGCTTACCGCCACCGTCCCGGTAAGCGGAGATTATTTTACGAAGTTGAATATAATCGGTTATATCGACTTTAGCTGGAAGAATTGATTCAACGACGGCTTTATATGTAAAAGGGCGGCCTGCAGCCGCCCTTTTTTCTTGCTTCCTCCGGCGGCAGGCAACAGTAATTGCCAAGCCGCAATATAATTCCCAAGCAGGCCCCGCCGCATACCGAACTCCCTAAATTTGCAATAAAACAAATAAATACGTAAGTTAATAACGATCAGGATAATATTCTCTGGTAGACTTCCGCGGCTTCGCGGCTGGGGGAAGGGTAATCGAGATTCAATATATGGTGTTTTAGAATCGTAAGATTATAAGGAAGGATACAAATAATGATAAAGTTAGTAGCTAAGAAAGTTTTGTTGCTTTTTGTTTGCGTTTTACCGCTGCTTTCAAATGAAAACAGTTATCCCTTAGCAAATTTCTATGAAGATTACTCCAACAATCGCCCAACTATTTACCACGAAATAAATAATGATAAGGACGTTATAGAATATAATCATATCTTGGATAGTCTTGAGAATAGAGACAGTCTTGAGAACAGCAATAGTTTTTATTACAGATACAGACACTTAATAACGATTATGCCCGAACGTTATCATTATTCCGTTATTAAGTTTATTAATATGGGTAAGGATCAGATAAATTTAGCTATAAGTAAGATAGAGAGTAAAGAACATATCCGTATCCTGATATTTAGGAATTGTTCGTTTAAAGAACTACCGGATTCAATAAATAATTTGAAGTCTTTAAATGCTATTCATTTCGTTGAGTGTGATTCGCTCAGAAGCCTGGGATCTTTTAATACGTTCTTGCCCATATTCGAATTTTACTTTTATAATTGCAAAATACCCCATTTACCTGATCGAATCGAAAAAATATCCTCGATGTTAAGATTACTTATACATCTTCCAGATCATTATGAAGATTTTGTGTTGAATGAAGAAATAAACAAATTTTCTAGAAGGAATAATTTGGTAGATTTAGCTATAAGAGGGAAAAATATTTCCGAATTTCCTGAGAACATCTTTTTTCTAACGTCGCTCCGAACCTTAATGTTTGAAAGTTGGAAGAAATTAAACTATCCATATAAATTTTATCGGTTAAACAACCTTGCTAAGCTTACTTTAACTTGTTGGGATGAGGAGGTTGAAAATTCTGCAAGAGAAAACGAAAATTTTATTGCTTATTATCCAATAGATTTTGAGTATACCACTCTCGATTATTCAATTAGCCCCCATTATTATGATATGAGTAATATTACTCTCATAGAGGATCCACACGAATTTTTGGATAATAGATTATTTGTATATTTTATCGACAGCAAGGGATTTCAATTTAGAAAAGACACATATCCATTTGGAAATAAAGATATTACACTATTGCAGGATTCTAAAGAGAAGAAAATATTTTTCTCATTGGAAGGTAATGAAAGTTCAAAGGATAGCTTAAAAGTTTATCTTTTAGATGAAAGGTCTAATGTAATAGATCAAGGTGTGCCTACAGAGAAAGGGATAATGTTAAGCGTGGAGAATTTAAAGGATTTGAATTACTTTCTCAAGTTTACAATAGGACGATATTCAAAGATTTGCGGATTTGCAATACAATAATCAATGCGGGATTTTTATGTTTAGAATATTAGCCTTAATTATTTGTTTAGTACTATTGGCGTCCTGCGGCGATAAAGGCACGTTTGCCCGGATCGATCTCGTAAACAGGTTAATCTTTTCGCCTGAAACCATGCAATCGGTTTTTGATACCTCTCAATATAACTGTCAATATTTATTTCCTAAATCTTTTATTACCGATTTATCGAAAGAAGAGTATCGCTACCATGAGAATTATTATGCATGGTTCCCGAAACAAAAAAAAGTCGACGGACGATTGGTGGATGATCATGTAGAAGTGCATTATATTATAGTTAGAAGCGCTTATAATTCAGATCAATTCTTTACTTTTAGTTTTTTACACGAAGATGGCAAATGGTGTTTAAGAATAGAAAGATCTTCTGATTTACCAATGTATTCGGTTCCAACCGTACCAGAGTAGCATTAATATATCATTTATCTTTTTGAAGCCGCTGGCTTCGCAGCTTTGGAGAGGTTCTTCCTCCTCCAAAAAAACCATCGGGGAAGGCATTGGTTACAAGGCTGTAAACCCGCCGGGTTAAGAAGCGCTTTGCCCCTCATCCTAGCCTTCTCCCCGGGGAGAAGGCTAGGATGAGGGGGATGGATAATTGTTAATGGGCAATTGTTAATGATTAATGAAACCCTATTTAATTACAGTAGTTTAGCGATTATGCTTTATTTATGAAATAATATAAGTAATGCGCCTGATAATTGATCATTGTTATTTGATAATTGTAGAGAACCCCCTCTCTAACTCTCCCCGTTGGGGCGAGGACCATGTCTTTTCTTTCCAAGCGCTTAGCGCGTCATCGCCGAATAAATCGCCTGCGGCGCGCCCGGCGTTTCCTCTGCCGTACCCTTTGACGGGGCTCAGGGTACGGCTCAGCTTAGGAGGGGAGATAAGCGGGAGCGCATTTCTATAGACATTCGAATCCTATGGATTCGTCGGGGGCGGGGCTCTATTAGTCTTTGCCCGTTATTCGATGCGTTTGGCGTTATCAAAATATCCTTTGGATTCCCGATCGGGTCGGGAATGACGAATCTTTCTATTTACAATCGCTTGCGCGTTATTTCCATGCGAAAATGCCCGAAATGCGCCCGATAAATGATCAATGATAAATGTTAAATAAAGAAAGGCCCAAAGCGAACTTCGGGCCAATTTTCTTGTTAGTTAATTTATTTCTCGTTATGAAACTGCCGGCGCAAACGGCAGGCGCGCTTCGCAGAAGTAGAGTATCTCGCCCTGCTCGATCTTTATTTCCACATTTTCGGCGGTCGCGACGTTCCTTGCGCCTTCGCGGTTGCCGAGCCGCAAGCTCTCGCCGTTGAGCGGCCATTTCAGGTTCTTCGTCGTTAGCACGGCGAAGCTCTGCGGGATGAGGGAGATCATCTCCCCAACCCGTGCGGGCGCTTCAAATGAAACTCTAAGAGGCATCGCGTAGCGCCCCTTATCGAAAACCGTTAGGTTTAGCCTCTTTGCGAAACGCTTCAGAACGCTCCAGTTATTTAACGTGTGCTCGAGCTCGCCGCCGTGAAATCCAATTATCAGCAGATCCTTGTAGCCTAAGCTGACCGCGAATCTCAGTATCTTCTCGAAGTCGTTCGACTCCTGGTCGGGATCCTTTATGACTTTCGTTTTTGCGAAGTATTCCGGATTCTCGTCGCCGGTAAACGAATCCATATCGCCGACGATATAATCGGGCCCGACCCCGGCGTCCCTCAGTCTATATGCCGCGCCGTCGGCGGCGATTATAGGCTTTCCGGGAAAATTCCCAAAGAAAGCTTTATCGGGGAAGTCGGCGTTCAGGCAAAGCAGCGCGTCGAACTCCCCGGTAAATTCGATCTTTACGGGGTAGATTCGCGACATGGCGTTAATTATAGTTCCGCTTAGGTCTAACATAGCTTATAGCTCGAAATCTATTCCAAAATAGTAATTGCGTTCGGCTGCCGGGAAAAACTCCTTGCCCTCCGCCCCGGCGGCGTAAAGCTTGTTCTCAACGTTGTTAATTTGAAGCAATAACCTAACGGACTTGAACGAAAATATGTCCGGTATTCTGTATGATGTTTCAAAATTTACTACAGAATAAGCGTCCAGGAGATTATCCGCGTAGCCTACCTCCTGCACGAGCATAGGATCCTTGGAGAGCATTCCCCCGAAATTGTCCGTTCGGAAGCTTCCTACGTATTTATGCGTCGCGGAAAATTCAAAGTTCCCTCGTCTTAGGTCTATTCTCAAAGCGCTCATGAAGCCGGGGAAGCCCGAGACCGGGTTTCCGGCCAGGGAAACCGCCCGCCCGCCTAAGGCGTAGTTATAATCTATAATCTCGTTTCGGCTTACGGTTGCGTTCCCTGCCGCGCCAAGTAGAATATCTCCCCATTGGAGCAAAATAGTCTTAGCGGCAATTTCAGCGCCAAAGTGCCTGGTTCTCGGGGCGTTTCCGTCAATAGGATTGCCGAAGATGTCCAGCCTGCCGCTCTTGACCAGCTCGTCGAAGTATTCCATCCAATAAAAATTCGCTGAAACCTCCGAGCCGCCGCGTTTCCAGTTCCATCCCAGCTCGAGGTTAGCGAGTTGCTCCGGCTTGGCGAGCGGGGAGCTGAAGTCGTAGAGGGCCTGCGAAGAATCCGCCGAGAACTTAGCTTTGAAGCGGGGAGTCTCGCCGTAGAACGCGCCCGAAGCGTCGTAGAGGTTGCTCATGCGCGGCTCGCGGCTCGTCAGCGCGGCGAACCCGTACGCGGAGCTGTGCTCGCCGAGCAAATAGTTCGCGCCTATGCGGGGATTGAAGAAGAGATACTTGACGTTGAATATCTCGCGCCCGCCGCCTCGTACTCCGCCGTCTATCGTTTGATAGTAAGTATAGTTCTTACCGGACTTCTCGCCGCCGACTGCGTAGCGGTGGTAAGCGACCTGCATTTCCCCGCTGAGCGTCAGCTTTTCGTTAAGCTCGAAGCTCTCGCGCGCGAACGCAGAGAAGATATCTCGCTTGCCGTTATATTCATAGAATTTATAGTCGGGATCGTAACCCGACGGGAAATTCTCGGCAAAGGCAAGCTTGCCCCAGTGGTTGGAGCGGTGCACGCGGAATTCCGCGCCGGCGACGAGCGCGCCACGGTCGTGATTGTAGATCAACTGCGGCAGCCATCCGCCGTGCTTATTGCTAACCCATGCGCGGATAATCGGATTTTGCGGATCTTCGGCGTTCTCAAACCCGTTCTCGGGCGTCAATCTAAAGGACGAAGCGTCCGTCCAGCCCGCGCCGTCGTAGTCGAAGTAGCCGTCCCCGGTATAGTAGAATACTGTCGATTTTAACGTCAGGTTGTCCGTTATCGCCCAATCGTTTAGTATTTCGTAGTGGGGCTGGGAAAAGCCCTCTTCCTCGCGCTTGCGGCGGTCGGTCGTCCAGGTGATATTCTTCCCGGTCGAATCGTATTCGAAATAGCTGTAGTTCTTAAGGCGCAATTTCTTATCGCCAATGTATGATTTCGGCAGGCCGTTGTAGGAAAGCGCGTCGTTGAACGGGCCGCCGAATACGTTTATCTGGGTCGTAAGCCTGTCGTCTATGCGTGCCGCCGAAAAGAAGAAGCTCGAGAGGTCGTCCCAGGAAAGATTGCGGTAGCCGTGCGAATAAATTCGCGAGAGCCTCCCGTAAAACGAATAGCCATTGGAGTAACCCGAGCGCGCCTCGATCGAGACCTTGTTCGCGCCGGGATCCATCTCCCCGCCGCGCTCCTGCAGCCCGTAGCCTGTCGTGACTTTAATCCCGCGCTTGTCGGTCGCGCCGAGCGTCGTTAAATTAATGCTGCCGCCGAGAGCCGCCGCGCCGTAGCTTGCCAGCCCTGCCCCGCGCTGCACCTGTATCGCCTCCAGGCTCGAAGCGATGTCCGGCATATTTATCCAGTAGACGTTGTGATCCTCGGGGTCGTTCTGCGGCACGCCGTTCACGTAGACGGCTATGCGGCGTTGGTTGAAGCCGCGCATCGTCAGGTTCGAGTAGCCGACCCCGGCCCCGCCCTCGGAGAACACGATGACGCTCGGCAGCTCCGAGAGCAATTGCGGCAGGTCCCGAACGGTATTTCGCTCCTCGATGGCCGAGCGCGTTATTTCCGAAAATGGAACGGGGGACTTGCTCTCGACGGCGCGCGTCGAGCTGACGGTCACGCTCGGAAGGTTGTAAGTCTTCGTCGTGTCCTTAGCCGCGGTCTCCGCCGAGTATGCGATTTGCGTCGCGCCGAGCGCGATAAGTAGTATTAGTGATTTAAACATTTGGAAAAGCCCAATCGTTTGTTTAACAAAAAATTTGACCTTTCCGAGGGAAGTATAAGGAACAGACTTGAAATACAACGGGGTATAATCGACCGTTTTCCTACGCCGGTATTATCCGGTTCAGGTTCAAGGAGCCTCTCTCAGCCGCAAGCATAATAACTTGCAGCACCTCCAACGGAACATTTTCAAAATTAACTAAATTTTACCGGAACAAAAAACCCGGCGGCGGCTTACGGGTTGCGCGCAAGCTCCAATAAGTAGTCGGCGGTATTTTCAACCAGCCAGTTAAAAGTGTCGTCCAATAGTATAGCTCGCTCGGAGTTGGGATTGACGTTAAAGAAATTCATGACGTAAATCTCGCCTTGAACTATTGCAAGCTCGACGGAGTTAAAATCAAAGCCGAGCATCTCGCATACCTTTAGCGCGGAACTTTCCAGTTGCCCGCGCAACTCGGCGCTCAACTGCGGCTCGCCCACGCCGTAGCGTAAGTGCTGCGGACGGTTCGGCTCGTATTCGACTATGCGAATGTTTTTTTTGCCGATGACGAATGCGCGGTAGTACTGCTGGCATTCGAGAGACTCCTGCAGCGCCATCACCTTCGAACCCGTCAGGTCGTAAGTCGAGAAGAACTCGCGCGGATTGTATACTTTGTAGGAGCTCGTGCGGTGGTTTCCTTGGTTTGTACGCAATGTTGCGGGGAACTTAATATAATCAAAAAGCTCGTCCCAGTTTAACGGGTATACCAGGTTCCGTACGGTGTCGCTCGTAGTGCCCTCGGGATGCCTTTTCGTTGGCAATAAAGCAGTCTTCGGCGATTTAATGCCTTTTTCTTCGGCCATGCAGACAGCATAGAAAAGATCGTCGTGGCAGGTTTTGAAGGGATTGTTTACGACCTTAACCCCCGAATGGGCCGCCGCCTTAAGCATTGTGCGGTAAAAAGGCACGAGCAGCGAGACCTTATCGAAGATCACGCTGTACTGCGAAAAGTCGGGATTGGTTAGTATGCCGATCTTCATTTCTTCGCATTCTATCTCCCCGCCGCCCTTTTCGTTTATAGCCGCGGCTAATGCGTTTGGAAAGTCGTTTTCCATTCCATATAGGAGGCCGATTTTTTTCATATATCCCCGCGTTTATTTGGCTCTGTTTTATGCTTTAGTTAATTTGCACCCGGTATGTTATAACTTAATAAATATTTCAATTAAATTATAACAAAATTATCGGGTTGGTAATTTCTTTTACAATGTGACAAAATAGACGTAGCAACGACCTCAAATATTTATTTATGTTAATTAATCCTGATAAAACAATAATAGAATTTCGCGGCCTGCGCAAGAGATTCGGCGAACGCAACCTATATGGCAGCTTGAATTTCAAGATAAACGAAGGCTCGCGCATCGGATTTTCAGGCCCGTCGGGCTCCGGCAAGTCCACTATTCTAAATCTAATTGCAGGCTTTTCGCAGCCGGACGAAGGGCGGGTGTTAATCGATTCGCGCGACGCGACGCCGGAGGCGTTCCGCGCACTGCGCAGGCATACCGCCTGGCTTCCGCAAAACTCTTTGGCGATATCCTGCGGCTCCGTGCGCGAAACGATATTGCGACCGTTTTCCTTCGCCGCGAACCGCGCAAACAGGCCGGGCGAGGACGACATTCTCGCCGCGCTGGAGCTCTTCAACCTGCGTTCGGACGCTCTTACCAAAGATTTTGCTCAACTCTCCGGCGGGGAGCGTCAACGCGTCGGTCTCGCAATTTGCCTTTTGCTAAAGAAACGGCTCCTGCTGCTCGACGAGCCGACCGCCGCGCTCGATCGCGAAAACGCGGCGCGATTCCGTGAAGTATTCCTTAAAGGCGGGGAGTTCGCAGTGGCGCTTGCTGCGCACGAACCCGAATCGCTCGAGATGTGCGACGAAGTAATAGAGGTGGCCGATGCACGCGACTGATATTGGATGGGGGCAGCTCGCGTTCGGATTCCTGACGCTCGCGCTCCCGATTGCCGTTCTGGCGTATTATAATACGGGGCTCGTCAAGGCGACGATCATCTCCTTCCTCCGAATGGCCCTGCAGCTCGGCTTCGTGGGATTTTATCTGAAATTTATATTCCAGCTAAACTCTCCCATCGTAAACTTCGCTTGGGTCGCATTTATGGCTATTGCCGCTTCGAACGTAATCGCGCGACGCTCGGAACTCCGGCAGCGCGCCTTCCTGCTTCCAATCGCCGGGGCTATCGCGATAAATCTCGCTTTTAACTCCATAGTATTTTACTTTCTTATGTACGGCTATGCCGACTTCTTCGACGCCCGTTACGTTATTCCAATCCTGGGAATGATCATTGGAAATAATCTCTCCTCGTGCGTCGTGGGCGTTCGCTCCTTCTACCAGAACTTGAAGCAAAACGAAGAGAATTACCGATTCCAGGCCCTTTCGGGGGCGACCAAGTCCGAAGCTCTCTTCGGGCTTGTTTCCAAAGCGCTTAAGGATTCAGTCGCTCCTTCCGTAGCTTCGACCGCCACGATCGGCCTCATCTGGCTGCCGGGAATGATGACCGGGCAGATACTCGGCGGCAGCGACCCGCTGACGGCTATTAAATACCAGATACTTATCATGGTAGCGGTCTTCGTCGGGAACGTCCTGACGGTTTTTTCATCGCTTAAGTTCACTAAAAATATAGCGTTTGACGAGTTCGATGCATTTAAAACGGACATTTTTGTCGGCAAATAAGTTGACAACTAAGAGTATATTTTGCAATTCCATATTTTTTTCTT
>JBLNBN010000046.1:0-69160 GCA_050260015.1 Chloroflexota bacterium
TCACCGAGGTCGAAAGGCTTAAAAACGAACGCAACGTCGTCAGCCGCGAAATAGCCGAGCTAAAGCGCGCCGGCCAAAACGCCGACGAGAAGATAGCGGCTATGAAAGAAGTTTCCGACACGATTAAGTCGCTCGACGAGGAATTGCGCCAGGAAGAGGAAAAGCTCTACGACATCCAGACACGCATCCCCAATATGCTTCGCCCCGAAGTGCCGGTTGGAAGGAACGAAGCCGACAATAAAGTTGTTCGCCTATGGAGCGAACCGGCGAAGCAACCTAAAAAGGCGGATCACATCGAGATCGCTAAAAGATTAGGCATTATCGACTTCGACCGCGGCGCCAAGGTCGCCGGCGCCGGATTCTCCTTCTACGTCGGCAAAGGCGCGAAGCTCGAGCGAGCTCTTATCAACTTCATGCTCAATTTCCATATTGAGAACCACGGCTATACGGAAGTAATGCCGCCATTTATAGTCGCCGAGCGCTCTATGTTCGGCACTGCGCAGCTGCCGAAGATGGCCGAGGACATGTACCACGCCGAAGTTGATAATATGTACCTGATACCTACCGCGGAAGTGCCTGTAACGAACTTCCACGCGGACGAGATGCTTCCCGTCGAGAACCTGCCGATAAAGCTCTGCGCATACTCGCCATGCTTCCGCCGCGAGGCCGGCGGCTACGGCAAGGAAGTCCACGGCTGCCTGCGCGTGCACCAGTTCAACAAGGTCGAGCTCGTCAACTTCGCGCTTCCGGAGGATTCCGAAGCCCGCTTAGAAATACTCGTAGGCGAGGCCGAGGATATACTAAAAGCCCTCGGATTGCACTACCGCACGCTACTGCTTTGCTCGGCCGACACCAGCTTCGCCAGCTCGAAGACATACGACCTAGAGGTCTGGGCCGCTGGCGAGGAAAAATGGCTCGAGGTGAGCAGCTGCTCGAACTTCTGGGATTTCCAGGCCCGACGCGCCCAGATACGATTCAAAAGGACCCCGCAGTCGAAACCGGAATACGTTCACACGTTGAACGGCAGCGCGCTCGCTACCTCGCGCATAATGGTCGCAATACTTGAAAATTATCTCCAGGAGGACGGCTCCGTTAAGGTTCCCGACGTTCTCGTTCCCTTCTGCGGTTTTGACAGCATCGGGCGATCAGTTTAAGAACTCCTGAAATGAGAAATCCATATAACCGTTCTTTTATATTATAGATATTAGATTGTTTATTTATGATAGTAGTAATAATATGGTGTGTGGATATGTGGAGAACTCTGTTGATTACTCGCGAAGGCTTTGATAATATAAATAAATAATCGTTTGAAAAAGATTGCGGCGCGTGTGGAAAACTTATGAACAACTGGTGGGGAATTAAAATAATTGTGGAGAAAAAAAGTTTTACAACGGAATACGGTATTTTTCCACATGTTTTCTAAAGCCTAAGTTGATAACTTCTAACAACGCGTCGCAAACTTGTTGAAAAGTTTTTTTGGCAGATAATAATCGAGATAAGTATGAAAATAGCAATAGCTTCGGACCACGCCGGCTTCGAGCTTAAAAAACAAATAGCCGATTGGTTAAAGACCGAAGGACATCAGATACTGGATTTTGGAGCGTTTAGCGACGAGAGGACGGATTATCCGGACTTTGCATATCCCGCGTCGGAGTCTGTCGCGGCGAACGTAGCGCATCTTGGGATTCTTATATGCGGCACTGGGATTGGAATGTCTATCGCCGCAAATAAAGTAGCGGGAATACGCGCCGCAAATTGCTTTATCCCGGAAACTGCGGAGCTGGCCCGCCAGCATAATAACGCTAACGTGCTTACGCTCGGCGCAAGATTTATTGATTTTGACGCGGCTAAGGATATAATACATAAATTTTTAACGACCGATTTCGAAGGCGGGCGTCACATGGTTCGTATTGAAAAGATTCACAACCTGACGGGGTTTTAACATGAATGAGGAAACCGACGTACTTTTGATCGGGGCGCACCCGGACGACGCGGAGCTTACTTGCGCCGGTTCTATTATTAAATTAACCCGCGAAGGCAAAAAGGTAGTTGTTGTGGATTGCACGCGCGGGGAGCTCGGCTCCCGGGGCACGCCGGAAATTCGAGAAAAGGAGGCCCGGCGCGCTACTGAAATTTTAGGCATGCGGAATAGGCTCAATCTTGGAATGCAGGACGGCAATATTGAAGTGTCGAAGGAGAATATACTCAAGATAATCGAAGTAATTCGTCGCTTCCGACCTAATATAATAATTACGCATCCGCATTTCGAACGGCACCCCGATCATGAAGCCGTGAATGCTTTGGTGCGCAACGCCCTCTTTAAGGCCGGTCTCGTGAAAATTGAAACAAGGTATGAAGGGGAGATTCAAAAGGTTTATCGCACGAAAAAAGTGTTTTACTTCCTTCAGAGCTATGAATTTCCCAACGGAAGACCTTCATTCTATGTTGACGTATCCGACGTGTATGAAGAAAAGATGCGCGCCGTAACGGCCTTCTCCTCCCAGGTCTACGTCCCGGGAATGTACGAAAAGGAGCCGCCCACCTGGCTCTCTTCGGAACTCTTCATGAAGCAGTTTATTGCTCGAGACAGCTACTTCGGAAGGCTGATCGGGGCCGAATATGCCGAGGCTTTTTACTCAGTGGAATCGCTTGGCGTTTCCTCAATTTCCAAGCTGTTGTAAATGCCCGGAATAGTACTAAATAAATTTGACATACGTTCCCGCGGGGGGCTTCCCATAGCGACGGACGTACGCTTTTGCGAGGATTGCCCCGGGCGCGAGCGCTACAAGCCCGCCGTATTTTTGCTTCACGGATTTAAAAGCTATAAGGACTGGGGCTTTATGCCGGTTGCCGCTGAATACTTCGCAGAAAACGGCTTTATCTCCTGCTCCTTTAACTTTTCCCATTCAGCCTCGATCGACCCGATAGAGGAAAGATACGACGCGGAATTATTCAAAGGTATGACAGTAAGCGGCGAGCTTGAAGATCTTGATGTCGTTATCGAGAGCTTAATAGACGGCGCTCAGCCTTTTACGGCCGTAAAGCCGCTCTGGGACGGCAGGATATACCTTATAGGCCATTCGCTGGGCGGGGCTCTTTCCCTGCTTTATTCGGCCCAAAAACCGCGTAGAATCGATAAAGTCGCTCTATGGGCGTCCGTCTCGAAAGTTGACAGGCAAGCCCAGCGTCAAAAGGAAGAATGGAAAAAGCTGGGCTATTCTAATTTAACGGCAGGCCGCCATCGCCAGCCCTTAAAGCTTAGCGCGGAATATATATACGACATAGAGAAGAATTTCCCAGGCGACGCTATACTTCGCGCCGCCGGGAGAATCACGATACCCGCGCTCGTAATTCACGGGACGATAGACGTTCTCGTAAAGACGTCGGAAGCGCACGCTCTGCGCGAAGCGCTGAAAAATTCCCCGGATCTTAGGTTCGAACTCATCGAAAGAACGGGGCATGCCTTCAGTTGCGAGAACCCTTGCGTAAAGCCGTCGCCCGCTCTTGAAAAAATATTAGGCATTACTAAAACGTTTTTACATTTATAATGAAACAAATTTACTTAATAGCGTTAATAGCAAGTGTTATTTACGCGTGCCAACCTATTGTCATTGGCACGCCCAGGAAAGCAGTGCAATTGCCCGATTATGATCAATCCACTGCCGCAGGAGCCGTATATCTTTTTAAAACCGAATTGGACAGCAATAACATCGCCGGTGCTGCGGGGTTAGTCGCTAAGCCGGGCAGGAAGTATCTCGCAGCGGAAACGCTCGAGCTCTACCCTAAGATAGCCCGGATAAAAAGACAATTTGGGGAGAGAAGCATCTCCGCATTATTCGTCGATACCCTGTCGAACGATCAATTCAAAATAATAATTGAATTTGAGGACGCCAGGAAAATGGATTTTCTAACTTCGAGGATAGAAGATCAGTGGTTTATCGTGCTAAACGAAGATAAATAAAAAAGCGGCCCCGGGCCGCCTTTTTTTTATATAATATTTATTTGATCTCGCACTATTCCGGTATAAACTTGCATTCGAAGTAATGGGTCCAGAACTTTCCGGTCAGCACGAAGGAATCGTTTTCAGGGATATATGCTATGCCGTTCATTACTTCTATAAATGGCAACGGCGGCATAGTTTTTCTTAAGTCGTAGCAATCGATTACCCCTTCCGCGAACCCGGTTTCAGGATTTATTATATATATTTTATCCTCGCCGTAAATGTTTGCATACAGCTTATCGCCCGCCATCTCCAACTCGTTTAAGTACATCAGCGGAGCGTCGTCCCTAAAGACGGGAATTATCTTTTCCAGCTTGAACCCGTCCGGGTTGAAGATCTTTATATTATTCGTTCCGTCGGTAAGGAGGAACTTACCGTGTTGCGTCGTGAGGCCCCACCCTTCGCCGGAATAATTAAATTCCGAAATAACTTTAAGCGAATTTACGTTTCTAACGAAGCCTTTTTCATTTTGCCAGGTAAGCTGGTAGAGCGAGCCGTTCATTTCCGCCAGGCCTTCGGCGAAGTACTCATAGGGGAGGTTTTCTTTCTTGATCACGGCGCCGGTGGTAAAGTCGACTATCCTGATAGAAGACTTTCCGACGAGCCCAGCGCTTTCGTATAGTTTTCCATTGTTATAAAGAAGTCCCTGGGTATAGGACGAAGTATCGTGCGGGAACGAACGTATTATTTTCAGCTGGTAACGCCGCATGCCGTATGGAGTGGCCGCGTTCGTTCTTTCGCTTTTTACGTTCGTATCGTTCACCTTGCTCTCCTTGGACTTACAAGAGAAAGCGGAAAAGATGAGGACCATAAATATTAAGAAGTAGTTCATTCCCGCATTCCGTATATTATATGCCAGACATTTTATTTATAATCGACGTGCTTGAACGCCCTGCGAGGAAAGGGATTACAACTACCCTGCCCCCGCGGCTTTTAACGAAATCAGCGCCCACGATATCCTCCTCGCGGTAGTCGCCCCCTTTCACCAAAACGTCCGGAGCGATTAATTCGATAAGGTCCTTTGGGGTGTCTTCCGTAAACTGGACGACGAGATCGACCGGCTTCAAGGCGTCGAGGACGGTCGCGCGGTCCTCCTCGCTATTTATAGGTCTTGATTCGCCTTTTAGCCTTTTTACCGAAGCGTCCGAATTTAGGCCGACGATTAAGATATCCGCCAATTTTTTAGCTTCCCCCAGGTAAGCTATATGCCCTGCGTGCAGCACGTCGAAGCAGCCGTTAGTAAAAGCGACCGTTAATCCGCGCTCGCGGGCCTGCTTTGCTACCTGCCCGGCAGCGTTCCAGTCAAGAACCAATTTAGCGGCTCCCGTTTAGGTTTATAGAGTTTATTAGGTCTTCGGGTTCGATAGCTACTATGCCCGGTTTCTCGCATACTATGCCCGAGGCGAAGTTGGCCATTGCTGCGGCTTCTTTTATTTTAGCGCCGCCGGCGATCGCTGCGGCGAGCGTGGCAATAGCCGTATCCCCGGCTCCCGATACGTCGGCAACCTGGCGCGCGCGCGTGCGTACGCCGGAGACGTCGCCGCCGCGCTCGAAGAGAGTCATGCCTTCGGCGCCGAGAGTGATCAATACGTTCTCGCAGTTAAGCAGGTTCAAGAGCTTCGCCCCCGCGGCCCGTATCGATTCTTTATCTGTCAGCTTGAAACCCAACGCCTTTTCGGCCTCTTTTCTATTGGGCTTAAAGAGGAAGCAATCTTTATAGGAAAAGAAGTTATCGAATTTCGGATCGACGAAGACCGGGATGCCCCGCTTCCTGCAGAAAGCGGAAACGCGTTCTATTAGTCTTCTCTCTATCGCGCCCTTATCGTAGTCTTCGAATATTACCCCGCTAAGGTTCTCGGCGGCTTCGAGCTTATCAATTATAAACTGCTCGCCAGCTTCGGAGAGAGGATTAGTAATTTCCCTGTCCAGGCGCGCTATATGTTGGTTGTTCCCTATTATTCTCGTTTTAACTGTCGTAGGCCGAACGTCGTCCGGGTAAAGCCCGTCAGTGTCTATGCCGGAGCCTCGGGCGATCTCGGTAAACGTCCTGCCGTAATAATCCGCGCCAATAACGCCGCATAGGAACGGGCGAGCGCCGAGCGTTTTCAAATTTTTGGCGACGTTAGCCGCGCCTCCAAGATGAAACGTTTCGCGTTCAATATCTATAACCGGTACGGGAGCTTCCGGGGATATGCGGCTAACGCTTCCCCAGAAATATCTATCCAGCATTACGTCGCCAATTACCGCTATGGACTTTCCCGATATGTTTGACAGGATGTCCTCAGCGCGTTTGCCGTTAAGTTTTACCATTATGTGCTCTTCAGTTCAAATCGAAAAAATGCTTCTTACAAAATTAATATAACAATTTTAATAAAATAGGATTTTATTACATCGATTCAGCAGATATTAGTTTATTTTGAAGTAAAGCCGCGTCGAGCGGGGTAAACTTTATATTAAGATCCGTTTCTGCCTTTAGGTTGATCAGTCCTCCCCTCTCAGGCCTTTTAGCGGATTGCTTCAACTCTTCCGGCGCTATCTTTATTATTAATTCCTGCGGAAGCCTTAAGGCGTTGGCAATGGCGACAGCTATTTCATAACGCGAGAGATAGTCGGGGCCGGCGAAATTGAAAATGCCGATCCTGTTCTTTTCTATTAGCTTGAGCAAACCTCTCGCTATATCGACGTTAAGAGTTGGGTTGCAATACTGGCCGTCGACGACGCGGATCTCCGAGCCGTTTTTTAGCGAATTGATCACCCAATCAATAAAGTCGGTCTTTGCGAACGTCGCCTTTCCATAAACTACATTTGTTCGGACGACGCAGGACTTATCGTGGTTATTAAGCGCATAGTTTTCCGCTGCGAGTTTCGTCTTCCCGTAATAATTCAGCGGCGACGGTTTAGCGGTCTCGCTGTAGGGGCCGGAGACCCCGTCGAATATGTAATCGGTGGATATCGTTATAAACTGCGCCTCGGTTACCTTGCTGATGTTCGTAAGGGTTTCAACCAGAGTAGTGTTCAGCTTGCGGCATTCCGTCTTTTCCGATTCGCAGAGATCTACGTTCGTCATTGCCGCGCAATTTATTATAGCAGTAGGTCGGAAATCGTATATCGCCCTCTTCAGGCTTTTCTTTTCCAGTATGTCTATTTGGTGATATTTCCCTTTATATAATAAGAAATTTGCTTCCCTTCTGCCGAGAGCCAGTATTTCGCAGTCGGCTTCCGTGGACGCAATATTGAAAAAGGCTTCGCCTACCCTGCCGGTCGCCCCGACAATGACTATTCTATGTTTCATATTCTAATGTTTCACGTGGAACAATTCGTTAAGCTTGAAAATTTACCTTAAGAACACTGAAAGAGTCGCGACGTCCGCAGAGGAGACTCCGGAGATTCTCGACGCCTGGCCGAGAGAACGCGGCCTTACTTTCTTTAACTTTTCACGCGCCTCGTTCGAAAGCGAAGTTAATGCGTCGTAGTCTATGTGGTCCGGTATCCTTTTCTCTTCGTTTTCTTTAAAGTATTCTATCTCCCTTCTCTGACGTTCTATATAGCCTTCGTACTTTACTTCCCATTCCATTTTAAAAGTTTCTTCGTCAGTAAGGGCTAAATGCGTAAAGATATCCAGTGGAATGCGTTTTAGGAGGTCGCTCATATGAAAACCGCTTCGTTTCAAAAGCGTATATATGTCCGTAGTTTCAGCGATAGGACTTTCGCCTATCTCGATTAAATATGGATTGACCTGGTTTGCCTTTAGCTTTACAGTTTTTAAGTACCCCAAGCCCTGGCCTACTTTATTGACGCTCTCGCAGACGGAAACGTAATCGCTCTCGGGCACGGTTCCGAGCTTAAAAGCGTATTTCATCAATCTTTCCCGGGCGTTGTCCTGTCTCAGCAACAATCTGTACTCGGCTAGAGAAGTAAAGATACGGTAGGGCTCCTCCGAACTCTTATTTACTAAGTCGTCGATTAGAACGCCGATGTAAGATTCGGAGCGGGAAAGAACGAAGGGATCCATTCCCTTTGCCTTCAAAGCGGCGTTTATTCCCGCAATTAATCCCTGGGAGGCCGCTTCCTCGTACCCGCTCGTGCCGTTTATCTGGCCCGCAAAGAATAGCCCCGAGATATTTTTTGTTTCCAGCGTAAACTTTAATTGATACGGGAAAAAGAAATCATATTCAATCGCGTAACCTGGTCTAAGCATAACGCAATTCTCAAGCCCCGGTATTTTCTTCAAGCCGCGCAACTGGACGTCGGCCGGCAAGCTCGTGGAATAACCGTTTACGTATGTAAAATTGGAATCCAACGCCTCGGGTTCAAGTAATATTTTATGCGATGTCCTATCGGCGAACCTGTTTATTTTATCCTCGATCGACGGGCAGTAGCGCGGTCCCGTTCCTTTTATACGCCCGGTAAACATTGGCGATCTTTCAAAGCCCTCGCGGAGTACGTCGTGAACAGCTTCATTTGTTTCCGTCATAAAGCAATTTATTAAATTCTGAACGGCTGGCGTTCCGTAGTGGAACGGCTGGGGTCTAAAATCGCCGGGCGCAATCGTTACCTTTTTATAGTCTATGCTCGCGGCGTGTACTCGCGGAGGGGTTCCCGTCTTTAAGCGGGATTTCTCCAGTCCGTGGCCGTTTAGCTTAGAAGATATCTTATCGGAGCTAGGTTCGTTAACCCTGCCGCCGCGGCTGGTCTCCTCCCCCGTATGCATTACCCCGTTTAGGAATGTGCCTGCGCAAAGTATGACCGTCGCGCCATATATTGAAGTCCCCTCAGACGTGACGACGCCTTTGACGGTATAATTATCAACGATAACGTCGTCCGCCGCAGCCGTTATTATATCGAGATTCTCGGTCGCATTAAGCAGTTCGTTTGCAAAAACAGGATAAAGCTTTTTATCGATTTGCGCGCGAGGCGACCAGATGGCGGGACCTTTTGATTTGTTCAGCATCTTGAATTGGAGCCCCGCGCGATCCGCCAGTATGCCCTGGGCTCCGCCGAGAGCGTCTATTTCCTTAACCAAGTGCCCCTTTGCCGCGCCGCCAATAGAAGGATTGCAGGAGGGCTTCCCTATCGTTGCGGGATTCATTGTGACCAGGGCAGTCCTGCAACCCAATAGGGCCGCTATTCTACCGGCTTCTATACCGGCGTGTCCCCCGCCGACGACTATTACATCATATTTTATCTTCATATATAAATTGTTCCACGTGGAACGTTACTTCCCAATGCAGTATTTCGAAAAAATGCTTTCTAAAACGTCACTATTGACGTTGTCGCCAGTTATTTCGTCCAATTTAGAAATTGCAGCCCGCACGTCGATAGCAATCACTTCGTTTTCGCGCGAATTTAAAAGGGCGAAGCGAGCCGAGACAAGGTTTTGTTTCGCTTCGTTCAGCAGGCCGAACTGGCGGGCGTTTAGAAGATACTCTTTTGCGCTGGCCCCGCTCTTAGCGGAGAGGGTGAAGAGCATTTCCTTGATTTCACTTACTCCGAAGCCTTTCCTCGCGGAAACTAAATTTTCTACGCCTTCGGGCGATCCGTCTTTAAGGCGATCAGCCTTATTTTGAACTAAGATTATCTCGGCTTCGGGGTATAGCTTTCCAATCTTTTCCCTTAGCGAATCGGAACGGCCAAAGCCGAGCGACGCGTCGTTTACTAGCACGATAGCGTTCGCTTGCGCCAGCATCGAGCGCACCATTCTTATGCCTTCTATCTCGATTACGTCCGTCGCCTTGCGAAGGCCCGCCGTATCGAATATCTTGAACGGCAGAGAGCGTATGTAGGTGAATTCCTCCAGGTAGTCGCGCGTTGTTCCTGGGATCTTGCTTACAATGGCGCGCTTGCTCCCAATTATCGCGTTAAATAGGGTTGATTTCCCGGAGTTGGGATAGCCCGCAATGCAGACCCTATACCCATTGCGGTATATCTCCGCGGCTTTATACGCGTCGGAGATGTTGTCGGAAAACGAAATAGCGTCTTCTATGAGCGCGATTAACTGGGCGCGGTCCACGAACTCGACGTCCTCGTCGGAAAAGTCGAGTTCGAGCTCCAATAGCGCGGCAATGCGCACTAAGTCGGAACGATAGTTCTTTATCTTATTAGTAAAAGCCCCGAGCGATTGACGCGTGGAAGCCTGCGCGGAGGGTTCCGATATGGAATGAATAAGATCCGCTATAGCCTCCGCTTTAACAAGATCCAACTTGCCGTTAAGAAATGCGCGGCGCGTAAATTCGCCGGGTTCGGCCGGGAAGGCGCCCTGCTTGAGCGTTTCGGCGATAATTTCCGAGCTGACGACGTAACCGCCGTGGCAAGTTATCTCGACGACGTTCTCGCCGGTGTAGGAGCGGGGGGCGCGGAAGATGGAAACCGTCGCTTCGTCGATAACGTCGCCAGTTCCGGGGCTGATTATTTTACCGAACCAAATAGTGTTCGCCGGCGCCTCTGTCAATTTTACAGCGCCTTTAAATATCTTACCTGTTATCTCGAACGCTTCCGGTCCCGAGAGCCGTACGACGGCTAGTCCGGACACTCCGGCGGGGGTGGATAGCGCAACGATGGTTTTGATCATGTTTATCTGTATATTAAAAATAAGGCTTACTACGAACTTCAAAAATAATCAAAAAGGAGTTAATAATAAATTCCAAAAGACGGCGTAATTTTATGAAAAATAAAAACGTTTGCAAAGAAAATTTGTTAAATTTGCGTTATGGATTATGACGTTGCAATTATTGGGGCGGGAGCGGTCGGGCTGGCCGTCGCCCGGGCGCTGAGCGGAGGCGGGCTGAGGGCCGTCGTCTTCGAGCGGCACGCCTCGTTTGGTTGGGAAACGAGCTCGCGCAATAGCGAGGTCGTTCACGCCGGGATTTATTACAAGCCGGGCTCGCTAAAGGCGAAGCTCTGCGTCGAGGGAAATGCGAAGCTTTACGAATGGTGCGAAAGCAGGCGCGTCCCCTACCGGAAAATTGGGAAGTACTTAATAGCTATAAAAGAAAACGAAGTGGAAACGCTTGAAGGCGTCTGCCGGAACGCGCAGGAAAATGGCGCGCGGGGCGTAGAAATGGTCTCAAACGATCGGCTGCGGCGCGAGGAGCCTTACGTCAAGGCTGCGGCGGGCGCGTTCTCCCCTTCCACGGGGATAATCGATTCGCATAAATATATGGAAAGCCTCGTAGAGGCGGCCAAGGATGCGGGGTGCGACTTCGCTTTCGCGCACGAAGTAGTCGCTATCGGGAAAATTAGCGGCGGGTACCGCTTGCTCGCGCGGCATGAAAGCGGCGAGGAGTTCGGCGTGGACGCGACTCGCATAGTCAACTCGGCCGGGCTCGACTCCGATCGAGTCGCCGCTATGGCAGGGCTAGACGCCCGCGAGACGGGCTACGAGCTTGCATACTGCCAGGGGCGTTATTTTAGGCTCAGCCCGGGCAAGAATTATTTAGCCCGGCATTTGATCTATCCCGTGCCGCAAAAGAATTACGCTGGCCTGGGCGTGCATGTAACGTTGGACCTTGCCGGGGGCGTTAAGTTCGGTCCCGACGCAGAGTATATCCCGCGGGAATTACGCTACGCAGTCGACGAGAAGCTGCGCGATAAGTTTTACGAGGCGGCTTCGTCCTACTTAATAGGCCTGGAGCGCGGGGATCTATCCCCCGACCAGGCGGGAATCAGGCCGAAATTGCAGCGGGCCGGCGAGCCGGAAAGAGATTTCGTTATCGCCGAAGAGTCGTCCCGCGGGCTGCCCGGATTTATAAATTTAATAGGCATCGAATCGCCGGGCCTGACAAGCTCGCTCGCTATTGGGGACCTGGCGATGAAGTTTATCTGAAAGAACGAATAGAAATATTTAAATAAAACTTATAAATAATTGTCCTGTAGCGCCTTAAAGGCCTCCTTGGCATGTTATTTGCTTCATTTACCGAAGCTAAAACCATAATTACGAGTCCAAAATGATAGACAGAAGCAAATTCGCTGATTTTATCCGCGGCGAAGGATACGAAATGGTTACTTTTAACGAGGAGCCAATCTCGGACAAGCTCTCTCGCCTTGAATTGATTTATAAGAAGTTCGAAGAGGACGAAGACGCTCCGCAAAACGATTTCGATTCTGATCTCTTTGCGGAGGTTATGAATATGAGCAGCTTCGACGACGCGGAGCTATTCCCCCCGGAGGAGGCGTCGGCGCTCTCGCAATCGGCCCCGTCTTTCGACTTCTCGGACTTCGAGGCGATTTCTGATCAGTCGCCCGAGGCTAAGGTACCCCCCGCAATCAATCTTATCTGGGAGGGCTCGCAATTCGTATGGCATTCGCTTGCTCTGATCAATCGCGAACATTGCCTGAATATAATCAAATCAGGCGGCGCCGAGCTTACTATTATCCCTTACGAGCAGGACCAGTTCACGCCCGAAGGGAGGCTGACCCCGCTAAAGGATTACGATATCAGGTACAAAGCCGATGCTCCCGAGGACGTTTCGCGCCTGCCGTACGTGTGGATTCGTCACCAATGGCCGCCAAAGGCCGATCCGCCCAGCGGCGCTAAGTGGATTATAATGCAGCCCTGGGAGTTTACCGAGCATAGAAAAGACTTCCTTGAAATATTCAATAACGCCGTCGAGATATGGACGCCGTCCAATTACTCGCGCAATTCTTTTATTAACTCGGGCGTCAATCCGGATAAAGTTCAGATAGTGCCTAATGGGGTAAATCCAGAAACGTTTAAGCCTTACGGTGAAAAATTTGAATTGGACACCGAAAAGAAGCTTAAATTCCTGTTCGTCGGCGGCACGATCTACAGAAAGGGCATAGATATATTATTGGAGGCATATTCCGAAGCGTTTACGGCGGAGGACGACGTAGCGCTTATTATTAAGGATATGGGCGGGGACTCCTTCTACATGGGGCAAACCGCTAAGGAAGCTATTAAAAAATTACAGGCCAAGCCGGGCACGCCGGAGATAATTTACGTCGACGAATACCTCGCCGAGGAAGAAATGGCCGCTCTCTACCGCACATGCGACGTGTTCGTCTCGCCGTACCGCGGCGAGGGCTTCTCGTTGCCGGCTTTAGAAGCTATGGCGTGCGGCTTGCCGCTCGTTGTGACTGAAGGCGGTTCGACCGAGGACTTCGTACCGGACGCGTTCGCGCAAAAGATAAGCGCAAAGAAAATATCGATAGGGACAAAGCTCGGCGAAAGCGAGCTCGCGGGCGAGGCTTTTATGCTCGAACCGGACCGCGACGAGCTGCGCCAAACTCTTATTGATTTATACAAGAACCCGCAGGAAATTAAGCAAACAGGCCTAATGGCGTCGGAGTACGCTCGCTCCATGTGGACGTGGCGTCGCGCTACAATTAAAGCCCTGTCGAGAATTGATTACCACTGCGGCACACAGCTTGCGATACAGGCGGAAAATGAATTACCTATGTTCGAGGACGACGCTATAACGCTCAGCCGGGCTGAAAGGCTTTATCAAAAGGACGATTACGAAGGCGCGGAGCCGCTGTTCTACGACGTTTCTTCCTCGGCGACGCTCTATCCCGAGCAGATCGCCTTCGCGTTTAATAGGTTGGGCGTTATCGCCCTCTCCCGCGGGGAAAATCTCCAGGCCGAAGAGCTCTTCGGCAAGGCGGAGCTACTGGCCCCCGATTCCATCGACTGCAAGTACTACCGATCAATCTGGCTGAACTCGAACGGCCAAACGATCGAAGCGTTGGAAGAAATCTCGGCTGCGCTCGACGCGTGGCACGACAAGAAATTTTTCAGCTACGCCGCGCTTAAGCTTGAAGACCTTTTGCTGTTGACCGGCGACCTGCTCTATATTTCCGAGGATCCGCAGGCGGCGCTGCAGGTTTATACGGCCGCGCTGAAGATAAACAACGAAAGCGCGTTCGCTTGCTATGGCGCCGCGCTTTGCCTCGAGGCGCTGGATTCCCCGGAGAAAGCTCGCGAGATGCTCGAGTGGGCGGTGAAGATTAATCCCGGCTTCGAGCAGGCAAAAAAGAAGCTGGAGGAAATGAACGCGGCAGATTAAATATTGTTTATTTATTAACCCTGCGTGAAAGAGATTTTTCTTCCATAAATCAGTTTTACGGGCATTTTACAGGAGAAGCCGAACATTGGTTCGGCTTTTCTCGTTATACGCCAAATAAGCGATAAATCCGCTATGCGGGGCGCTTTAATATTCGTTTAATGGTGGAGCGGTCCGGTTACGAAAAGTTTAAGTGTAACTAAATTGCTTTTAATGTGTTATTTAATTTTGAGAATACAAAGAAATCGTTTAAATATTTCATAAAATTTTGATAAATTATAATTCGGGAAAAGTGAATTTTCAAACTTTCTATAAAGGTATCAATATGAAGAGTATTACCCGTTTGGCAAAACTATTTGCCTTAGTTTCATTAACCGCGGTATCGGCATTCGCGGTTCCGCGGAACGTAGTTCTCGAGGAGTTCACTAACTCCTCCTGCGGCCCTTGCGCGGCTCAGAACCCCACATACCAGAAGTTCATCTTCGATCGCTATTCGAACGTAATTCCTATTATGTATCATTCAAGCTTCCCGGGCGTGAACGACGTAATGTACCAGTTCGATAAACCAATGAACCAGACCCGTACGAATTACTATGCAGTAGACGGCGTTCCTTCCGTTCGCGTCAACGGCGAAATGCAACCGAGCACGAATCCTCAACAAGTCTACGCCGGCTCCCCTATGGATACGGTCGCAATCTGGAAGAAAGTTGCAACCGAGATAGTAGCGGAAACGCCTATCACTATCGGCGTTAACGCGACTATCGACGAAAACTACAAAATGACTATCACCGGTAACGTTTCCTCGACCGAAGCTCTGTCCGGCAAGTATCTCCGCGTAGTTCTCGTAGAGGGTTATCATTACTATAAGCTCTCCGGCGGCACTAACGGCGAAGAAGATTTCTTCTTCGTAGCCCGCAAGATGTTCCCCGACGCGTCGGGCACGTCCGTTACTGTAGCGGCTAACGGCTCGCAAGAGTTCAATTTCACCTATGATATTCCTGAAGAACTCTACCACAAGACTCTTTATGTAGTCGCATTCGTCCAGGACGACGCTTCGAAGCAGATCCTCCAGGCCGCTCGCTCCAGCGCTCCCCTCGTTCAGAATGCAGCTTCGGCTCCCAAAATTTTCGCTTCCGTCGCTTCAACCGACACCTACCGTTCGATTGAAAAGGGCGAGCAGGAAAGCTATGAATATCAGATAAAGAACGAAACCTCGGAAAATATAACGGTCGCTTTGAAGGCCATTACAACGACTATCCCGCAGGGCTGGACGTTCAACCTTGAACCCGATACATTAGTTATTCCCGCAGGCGCAACGCGCGGCGTTTCCGTTGCAGTTACTCCTCCGAACAAGACCGCTTCGGCTGAATTCTCCTTCACGATCGAGCCTGTTGGCAGAACCGACGGATACAAAGCCTCGACGATGGGAACCAGCTTCTACATGACCGCCGGCACAAAGTATCTTAGCATATTAGGCGCATCGAGACTTAGCGTATTGGGCGCGAACACTATGCTTAATTTGAACAACTACGGTTCCGAAACTTCCTGGATGCCCGCAGAATTCGGCGCAATGCAAGCGTTCCCGGCACAAAACTTTGACGTTATCGTTCTCCCGATGGACCTCAATTCGTTCCTCGCGCCCGTTTATACTACTCCCGAAGCGGCTACATATTTCCTTAATTGGCTTAAGGCCGGTATGGACGCAGGCACGCACGTTTGGCTCTCCGGCGACTTAGCCGTAAACCTTCCGTATTTAGATCAATTTAAGAATACCGAAGTTCAAAATTTCTTCAAGGATTACTTCGGCGTTTCACAGGGCGCGTTCTATAACTTAGTACAAAGCGGCCAGCTCTATACACTGGACGTAAAGGGCAACCCCAACGACGAAACGACTAAAGGCATGACAATAAAGGTCAACGGCGATTACAATCAATCAAGCTGGCCTTACTACGAGCAATATGCGGAGTATGTAAATATTACCAACGCGAATATCGCTACCCCGATCTTCTACGGCCCCGGCCAGAGCGGCGACGTAGTAATGGGCGTTAAGGTAGAGCGCACGCTTTCCGACAATTCGAAAGGCCGCGCAGTTTACACAGGTTTCAATCCTGAAATACTTGGCAACGCTACCCGCACGACTCTCTATACTGCGATTATGAACTGGCTCGTAAACGGCCCGGCCTCCGTTATAGAAGTTAACGGCGGCTCGCTGAACCTGACAGTCGGCCCGAACCCCGCGGTAGAAAACGCTAACGTTAGACTCGAGCTCAACGGTACGGCTTCCGCCCGCGCTGAAGTTTACGTTATCGACATGGCTGGCAAGCGCGTAGCTGAATTGCACAACGGCGCGATCTCCGAAGGCGTAAACGAATTCAATTTGAATTCCGCCCGCCTCGCTAACGGCAGCTACTTCGCTATCGTTAACGTCGACGGCAAGACGCTCGCAACCCCGTTCAACGTAGTAAAATAGTTCTTTTATAGAGCTTTTAATGCAACTCGTCTCCGCGCTTCGCGGGGACGAGTTGTTTTCATAAGCTTTACACGTCATCGATAACAACTTATCGAAATTTATATTATATTTGCAAAAATACTAACTTTAATATATGGCTCAAAGGGAGAAATAAAATGAAAAAGCTACTCTACGCTTTCTTTGCGTTTACTTTTCTTTCGAGCTTTTCGGCTTTTGCCCAGAACGAGGTTATCGTACCGCCTTCGACGGCAAAATTGCCCAAGCTCGATAAAACACAAGCAGAGGGAAAGTACTACCTCATCTTCGACAATCTGGACGTCGTTAAAGACGGCAGCGGCACGACAATAAGCAACGCTTTTGACTTGCTCTACTGGGACGGTCTCAAAAATTATCCGTCGTCCATGGACGATTACCAAAAGTACTTCGTACGCGCGCCGTTCTCCGACGCAACGCTTAACGCTTACAACATACCCCAGGAATTCGACGTATTGGTGATCCCGGTTGGCGATTACCCATTAAACATCGCAACTTCCACGAACGGCAAAAAGCTGATAACCCTAATTAAAGAAATGCTTTCCGCGGGAAAGAGCGTCTTTATTTCCGGTCGACACATACTTAAGTGGGCTTTTGCAAGCGATGCCCAGTTCGCGCAAGGTAAGGACCCGGAAGTTCAAACCTGGCTTACTTCCGACGTTGGGATCGACAAAATTGCATTTCCTCCGGTCGTCCAGCAAAACGGCAACCAGCTCGAAACCGTAGGGTACAAACTTTTAACCAAGCAGGGCGACCCCGTAGGCAAGGGCTATGAGAAGTACATGAACATGATATTTACTACGCAGGATAATCAAGAACATCATCCGATGACCTATTACACTGTCATAGACGTCGTCACCGCGTTTAAAGATGGTTCGAAAGCAATTCCCGTAGATCACATTAACAGCTTAACGACGCCGATGGGATACATGAGCCTTCGCGGCGAAATCGGCGGCGGCAAGCTAGCGTTATACTTCTACGGCTACGAGAATTCCGCAGGCCACCCGTCCGGCGCGGTTCCTCCCGTTCTGCAGCTTCCGATGGACTGGTTCGTATCCGGTCTGCCGAAGAACGAGCCTTACCTTAAAGCCGAAAGCTACTCGGTCGAGTTTGGCGCGGTTAAATTAAATGAAACCAAGCAAGGCGAGTTCAGATTCCAGAACTTCAGCAGGAAGCCTCTCATTATCAGCAAGGTAGAGCTGGCCGGCCAAGAGCCCGCAGGCTCGTTTACGCTCGTCCACGGCGCGCTTCCGCTCACTATTCAACCGGGCGCATACGATAAAATCATCATTAAATTTAAGCCTACGGTCGAACGCGATTATTCTGAAATTCTAAGCGTAACTTCTAACGCTTCCAACGAAGTAGTAGACATCGACCTCACCGGCAACGGCGGCGAGATCCCGACGGACGGCCCGAGAATCTCCAGCATCCCCGAATTGAACTTCGAAAACGTTGAGTTCGGTTCGAAAAAGGATATGGAGCTTACCATTACCAACACCGGTAAAGCTATACTCGACGTGCAGGAAGTCGAGCTCAGGGACAACAACAAGAACGCTTTTACGATCATCGCTCCCTCGCCGCTGCAGACTCCGTTTGGTTTGGGTCCCAACGAATCCAAAACTATCACTATTCGATTCGTGCCCGGCGAGAAGAACGCCACCTATACGGCGCGCGTTTACTACAAGAACAACGATCCTACGAAGAACGATTACTTTGTAAATATTACCGGTGCGAGCTCGGAATCCGGCTCGAGCGCTATATTAGAGTTCGACATGGATACCGTTCAATTCGGAAAAGTTAAGCCGAACTTCTCGCAATCCAAGTCCGTCGTTATTCGCAATACCGGCACCGCCGTACTTAATATCAATATGATTGCGTTCGAGGCCAATGACTTGGGCATATTTGAATTAGTAGATCCTAAGATCGCTCCCGGCACGAAAGTCGCTATCGGCGATTCCGTAACCTTCAAGGTTAGATTTAAACCGGACGAGGAAACGACCTACAACGAACGCATTATGGTTCAGACCAACGCTAAGAACGCAACGGATGGCGTTATTTACTTGAACCTGCAAGGCACAGGTAGCTTCGCAGGCGTAAACGAACCTATTGCCAGCTCGCAAGACGGCTCGATCGTTCTAAAAGCGATCCCCCACCCGATTAGCGGCAACGGCTCAATCGTTTGCGAGATCAAACGCGAGATGGCCGGCAACCTGGAAGTATTCGTAATCGACATGGCCGGGCGCCGCGTCGCGGACCTCTACAACGGTCTCGCCGCTCAAGGCTCGCTCACGCTGCCGATCAGCTCCGGCGCTAACGCCTCAGGCCAGTACTTCGTCATCGCTAACGCAGGCGGCTCATCCGTACGTCTGCCTATCATATTCGTTAAATAAACGAAGCGAATTAAAAGCAAAAAAGCTCCGCTTAATAATAAGCGGAGCTTTTTTTATGCGGAGAGGGAGGGATTCGAACCCTCGGTAGCGGTGATTACCACTACGTCGGTTTAGCAAACCGGTGCCTTCAGCCACTCGGCCACCTCTCCAAAGCTTCAATTTTTTCGTTTACAAAAATAAGGAAAGAGCGCTAAATAAAAAAGCTTTTTTTCACAATTTTAATTACCTTTTACCATTCGATGGCTTCGGCAGCCGCTCTCGCCCGCGCGTAGACTTCGTCCGGGTTTGCTCCGATAGCCGTCAAGTGCCCCATCTTCCTGCCTTTCCTGCACTGCTTTTTGTTGTAAAGATGCAGGGCCACGTCGTATTTTAACAGTTCGACAACGTTGGCAGGGCATCCCGGCCCTTCTCTCTCTCCCAACAGGTTGATCATTACCGCAGAGTTTACGGTCATTTCCGGCGATCCGAGAGGCAATCCCAGTATCGCGCGCAAGCCGTTTTCGTACTGGGAGGTGTGGCAGGCCTCGATCGTATAGTGGCCGGAGTTATGCGGACGCGGCGCTATTTCGTTGACGAGTATATGCCCGTCGGACAAATAGAACAGCTCGACGCCGAAGACGCCGACCCCTTCGATGGATTCCACGCATTTTCGCGCTATATCGCGCGCGCGTTGCTTCGCCTCGATAGGAGCGCGAGCCGGGGCTATTACTTCGTGGCAAATATGATCCTTCTGAATCGTTTCCACGCAGGGATAAACGGCCGTTTCGCCCGATTTCCCGCGCGCTACGATCACCGCAAGCTCGCGTTCGAAATTAATAAACTTCTCGGCGAATAGAGGGCGTCCGTCGAACCTGGACAGGGCCTCGTCGAGATCGCTCTCGTCGCGTACGAGCGCGTTGCCGTAGCCGTCGTAGCCTAAGGTGCGCGTCTTTAAGACGATTGGAAATCCGTGCTCCCGGGCAAAATCCATCGCGCTTTCTTTTGAATTAATCGCGCCGAACGCGGGAACGTCTATGCCCGCGGATCTAAAGGTCGTTTTTTGTATAAGCTTATCCTGCACGCACCGCATCGTGACGGGGGTTGGGTATACAGGTCTTTTCTTCTCAATATGCTCTAAAATAGACGGCGATATAAATTCGTTTTCTAAAGTAACGACGTCGGAGGCGTCGATGAAGGCTTCGAGGGATTCCTTGCTATTCCAGCCCCCGGGGAAGTCGAGCTTAGTCATGTCCCCTGCGGGCGAGGAGGAAGAATTTTCAATAACGGCGACGGAGAGTCCCATGCGGTAGGCAGCCATTGCCAACATCTTTGCCAATTGGCCGCCGCCGAGCAGCCCGACGGTTAAAGCCGACGGTTGGTATTGCGAACTTAACATTAATTGATTGCGTATTTATATAGTGAGTAAAACGTTAGCATAAGAATAAGGAGCCGATTTTTTTAGTATATTATAGACGAAAATAATTCCTTTATCGCTTTGGAATTTCTCAATAGGAGGCAGTCTTCGAACAGCATTTTCATATGTCGAACGCCGAAGAGCGCCTAACGCTTAGCAGTAAAGCGCTCGTTCTGAATCAGAGCTACGAGCCAATAAGCGTCTGCTCGCCGCGTAAAGCTTTCATTTTGATTCTGCTAATGAAAGCGGAATTAGTCGCCGAAAGGCGGGGCCAATCCATTCGTTCCGTCAGCCAATCTTTCCCTCTTCCCTCGATTATTAGATTAACCGCGTTTTCTAAAGTTCCTAAAAGAAAAATAGAACTTTCCAGGAAGAACATAATCAAACGGGACGACTTTCGTTGCCAGTACTGCGGCAAGAAATCGCCCCAGTTGACCGTGGACCATATCATCCCGAAATCGCGCGGCGGAATTGACTCCTGGGAGAATTTAGTTGCGGCATGCATAAAATGCAACAACAAGAAGGGCTCCCGAACGTTGGAAGAGGCTGGATTAAAGCTTCTCTCCAAGCCGAAAGCCCCGCACTACATAATGTTCCTTAAGCAATGCATAGGCAATGCCGAGGAGAGTTGGAAGCCGTTTCTCTTTATGGATTGACGGCGATCTTAATCGGCTCCCCGAATAAAGTTGCGGACGTGGAGCGCGTAATGCGCACGTTTACTAAATCGCCGGGCTTATAGAATAAATCGGGATTAGGGAATATTATCACCTTATTCGTCGTTGAGCGCCCCATCCATTCCGAGGCGTTGCGACGGCTTTCGCCCTCGACCAATACTTCGTGCGCGACGCCGATCTCTTTTTCGTTGTTCTCGCGCGAGATCGAATTCTGCAGTTCGATGATTTTAGTTAGGCGCGCCGATTTAACTTCGTCGGGCACAGTGTCCCCCATTGCGTAAGCTTGAGCGCCTTCCCGCGGGGAATACTTAAACATAAAAGCGCCGTCGAACCGCACGCGCTCGAGCATATCGATCGTATCGCGATGATCCTCGTCCGTTTCGCCCGGGAAGCCGGCTATGATGTCGGCGCTGAGCGAGCAATCTGGGATCTTACTGCGGATCTGCTCGACAAGGCTTAGGTAGCGTTCCCTGTCGTACTTACGATTCATCATTTTTAAAATTCTATTCGAGCCGGACTGCAAGGGCAGGTGAATATGATTACAGATATTGGGGTATTCCGCCATTACCTCGATCAGGCGTTCGCTCATGTCCTTCGGGTGCGAAGTGGTGAACCTAAATCGCAGGTAGGGCGCGGATACCGCCGCGCGCTCGAGCAGGTCCGCGAAGTCGGCGCCGTACTCCTCGTCGCGATAGGAATTAACGTTTTGCCCGAGGAAGGTGATCTCCTTAAATCCTTCGTCGGCGATAGCCGCCACCGAATCAATAACGGCGGGCAGCGAGAGCGAACGCTCGCGGCCGCGAACGAGCGGCACTACGCAATAGGTGCAAAAGTTATTGCAGCCGCGCATAATGGATATCCATGCGGAAATGCCGCGCTTGCGTAGCGGTTCGATGTCCTCGTAGGTTTCTACGCGCGAGAGCTTGACCGCGATGCCTACTTCCCCGTCAAGAGCCGCGTCAATTAGCCCTGGAGCCTTGCGGTATTCGTCGGGCCCGATAATAACGTTTACGAGGTCGCTCTTCTCGAAGATAGTTTCGCGCATGTGCTCGGCCATGCAGCCGAGTATGCCGACAACGAGGTCGGGATTGTCGCGCTTCAGCGAGCGAGCGTTCTCAAGCCGCTTAAGAACGGTCTTTTCCGCGTTCTCTCGTACCGAGCACGTATTGAGCAAATATACGTCCGAGCCTGCCGGATCATTGGTTATTTTATAGCTTCCCGAGGAAGCGAGGATTGCTGAAAGTATTTCGGTGTCGTTCTCGTTCATTTGACAGCCGAAAGTTTCTATATATACATTCTTGGGGGCTTCGTTCATTGTCTCTTGAATCAAAAATACAAAATGCAAAAATATAAAAATTTAGGTTAGATTAAAATTAATTATCGCGCCGTTAAATCATGGCTGATTTCCTTAAGAAAAGCCGGTTCCTATCCTATTGCCCTACTGCGCTTCCTTAAGATAATTGAAGCTCCAATCCTTGAAGTACATCATTAGGACGGCAGTCGTCGGAATCGCGACGAGAAGGCCAAGGAAACCGAATACGGAGCCGAACAGGAAGAGCGAGAGAATAAGTACGACCGGATGCAAGCCGACCTGCCTGCCGGCGATATTTGGCTCGAGAAAATACGCGTTAATAAAGTGCAGGCCGAGCACGTCCGCGACGATCACGATCGCGAATTGAAGCAGGTATTGCGGCGCCATAGCGGCTACGACTAACGTTCCTACGCCGATGGAAATCGCCAGGCTAAGATATGGGATCGGGTTGACCAAGCCGGCGAATGCTCCGAGGAGGACCGGGAGAGGAAGACCGAAGATAGAGAACACGATCGATGAAACCGTTCCTACGATAAACGCCGCGAGGATCTGCCATGCGATCCAACGCCGCATGATCCCGCTGATGCGTTGAAGATCTTTTACTGCCTTAGGATTGTTCTTCTCTACAAGCGCGCGCACGAGCTTCTTCAGGTAATTAAAGTCCTTCAGGAAATAGAAGGTTAAAATTGGTATTATTATTAAGTTGATTAAGTGGGTTACTACGCTTGAAAGCTGGTTAAACAGCCCGAGCAGCGATCCGAGGGTGAATGAAAAAACGCTTTCAAGCTTGGGAAGCAGCTGCGTTTGGACTATTTCTTCCATCTGCTTGCGGGGTATTCCGAGCGATTGGGCGAAGTCATAGAACTTTTTCTCGGTAAACACCTTTGGAAGCGTGGTAAGCAAGTTAGTCAGGCGTGCTATAGCGTCGTCGAGCTGCCCTGCCAAAGAGGGCATTATCAAATATCCCGCGAAATAGATTAGCAGAACTCCGGCCAGTATAAATACAAAAGAAATTACCCAGCGCGGAGCGTATTTTTCGAGCTTGCCGACGAGCGGATCCAGCAAATAGGCCAGGATGAAGGACGCAACGATAGGAACTGCGGCGCCTCCCAGCATCCAGAACAGCCACAGGATAAACACGACGATGAACACCGTGATTAATCTTTGAATCAGCGGCGAGGTCTTCCTGTAAGGCAAAAGCACGAATAAAGCTATAAGAATCAGGAGTACGCTATTCTTAATAAGCCCCGTTACGTAAAGGAAGCCTATAAATGCGGCAGTAGCTAAGAAGATCGCCGCCAAAGGCGCCCGCGACCCGCTTTTCAAAGCGTCCATTTAATCTCCGGATAAAATTAATTCTTTGGTTCCGGATTAATAGGCAGACTAAAAGCAAAGGTGGCTCCTTTGCCTAATACGCTTTTTATCCAGACCCTGCCCCTATGGGCTTCAACGAGCTTTTTAACGATCCAGAGCCCGAGACCTGTCGAGCTTTCCCCGCCCGTCGGCTGCGCGCTTAATCTGTTGCCGCGCTGGAAGGCGGCTTCGATATCGCTTTCCGATAGGCCGGGACCGTTGTCCGCTACTTCGACGACTACGTTATCTCCCTCGCTGCGCGCTGAAATCTTAACGGAACCGCCTCGCTGAGTAAATTTAATAGCATTAGAGACGAGGTTATCCAATACTTCATCTATTTTGGAAATATCGATATGTACATTAGGAAGGTTAGAGGAAATTTCTTCCATTACGCTGATTTCTTTGTTTTTCGAGCTTATGCCGTTGCGGGTTACAACGTCCGATATTAGCTGCGCAATATCAGTCTTTTCAAGATTTATTTTAAGGTGGGAGGATTCAAGAGCGAGTATCTTCGAAACTTCGTGCGACAGGGAAACTATCTTAATGGTCGTTTCGGCTATGTCGTCTATTATCTCCTGCTGCTCGTTTGCCGTCAGGTCGTATGAACGCAGTAGCTCGACAAGGCTTTTTATTAAGGAGATCGGGTTCTTTATGTCGTGAAGAATTATCGTGAAGAGCTCGTCCTTTTGCAATTGCAGCTCCTCGAGCTCATCCTTGCTCTTGGAAAGGCGCGCGACGTTCCCCTCGAGCTCGCGATTGCGCGCGCGGAGCTCGTCGCTTCTGTACTGGAGTGCGTCGATTTGCCCGCGCAACGCGGATATCTGCCCGATTAGCTCGCCGTTTTCGCGGCGCAATTTATCGAGCTCGACAATCGATACGGCAATCGTGCCGGACTTCTTACCGTCGCCGTTCATACCTGCCGGGTCGCTCCTCCTGCTCTTTATAGCGAAGTAGCTTAATCCCGCCACGGCCGCCAACGCAAGCAAGCCGCCCAAGTAGTAATAAGCGTTTGTGCTTGAGTCTTGTCCTGCTTTTTCAAACGATGTATTTGAAGGATTTTTGTCTTTATCGGGCTTACTTTTAAGAGATTTTAATTCCTTGAGCTGGGAGGACAATTTCTCGTCGACGAAAAATTTTAAGCTCGCGTTCTTTGCGTTCCATTTTCCTTGTAAATCGAACGCGCCTACCGAGAAATAATAAGAGCCTTCGGAAAGCCCCTTATAAATTGCTTCGGAAGCCCCGGTCACCTGCACGGAAGAATCCTTCCCGTCGGAAAGCGAGATGCGATAGAAGAATCTCTCGTCGGGACCAGCGCGACGATTCACGAGGTAGTTGATAGCTAGAGAATCGCGTTTCGATATGGCAATTGCGCCGCCTTCTTTATTAATTTCATTGCCGTTTATCCTAACGGAACCGATAACAACTTCGGATTTTTGCGCTTCAGCTTTGCCGTAAGCTCCGGGAAAAATCGGTAAAATCGCCATTGCGACGGTTAGTATTTGCAATCGCATCAGAAGCGTCTTATTTTTCATTGCCATAAGCCGATTATTAGTGGGGTTAACTCACAGAATTGACAATCAAATTGCAAGCCAAAATTAATTATCGGATTGTTTCGCTGAATATTTAGTTAACAATTCATATAAAAATGATAATTCGTCCTCGCCGGTGGAATTTTCAGGCAGGTATAGCCGCGCTGTTTTGTTGGACAGCGAGCCTTGGAGGGTAAATTTTCCACGAGCCAAAATCCGGAAGAAGGGCTTTGCAAGCTCGCGGCGAATTATGAGCTTGCCGCCGGAAAATTCGGCGAGCGCGCGCACGAGCTCTTCAGTGATAGCTCCGTCGAAGAGCAAATCTTTTGCGTTAGTGGATTCCAGGCAGCCTTCGGCTTCTTTAACCTTTACTATTTTCATTCTTGCTTAAGAAATCGGCTACAAGTTTGACTACGGAGATCATTTTTGGGTAATTCATGCGTTTGGGCCCTATAACGCCGATCGAGCCGGCGGCTCCGCCAATTTTATAGGAAGTCGTTATCAGGCTGTAATCGTCGAGAAGCGAATTCTCCATCTCGCGCCCGATAAAAATTTGGACGCCCTGGGCTTCCCTTTCCTCGATTTGATCGAGCATGTGAACTATGACGTCCTCGTTTTCGACGAGCTCGATAACGCCGCGGATGCGATTTATGTCCTCGAACTCCGGGTTGGAGACTAAGTCCTGCGCGCCGGCCAGTATAACCCGCTCCGGGGAGTAAGTAAACTCGAACAGCTTCCCGAGCGAATCCGCAAATAGCCGCACGAGGGGCGCTTCGCGGTGAGAATAGCCGGTCATGATATCCGGGAAATTAGCTTTGAGGAATTTCAACGGCCTTCCCGATATTTTTTCGTTGACGTAGGATTTTAATTGCTCGATATCGCCTTCGCGCGTGTCGAACCCCGTTTCAAGAGTTACGGAGCGGATAATATCCGAATCGAGCGCAAGTATGATTAATAGCTTATCGCTGGAGAGGGGCACTATCTCAATTTTCCTGATGATCGCTTCGTTAAGCTGCGGCGCGCGCACGACGCCCAGGCAGCGCGACACCGCTCCAAGCAGGCGCGACGCGTCTTTCAGCAGGGCCTCGCGCTCGGCTGCGCGAAGGGCTTTCTTTATTTTAGTTAACTCGCCCGGTCCAAGCTGCTCGGGCGAGGATATAGAATTAACGTAAAAGCGGTAGCCTTTGTCCGTAGGGATTCTCCCCGCGGAGGTATGCGGATGGCTTATGTAATCGAGCTCTTCGAGGTCGCTCATGACGTTGCGCAGCGTAGCCGCGCTGAGGTTCATTTCCTCCTGGATTACTTTCGAGAGAAAGCGCGAACCGATGGGCGACGCCTTGAGGATATAGAGCTGCACGATCTTATTTAATATCGCGCGCTCGCGCTCGCTTAACTCTCGTTTGCCCGAGTCGTGTATGATGCTGCCTGCTTTCATCGTTTTTCTTTCGATTATTAAATTGGCCGTTGAGAATCAACTTTTGAACTTGTCGCCTAAAATCTGAGCGACGGGCTCGGGCACAAATTCGCTTACGTCCTGCCCGTAGCGGGCGAGCTCGCGAACGATGCTCGAATTCAAATAAGTGTATTTCTCGTGCGGCATTAAGAATATTGTATGCGCCGTGGGCTCGAGCTTTCGGTTCATCAGCGCTATCTGGAATTCATATTCAAAATCGGTAACGGCTCGTATCCCGCGTACGATAACTCTTGCCCCGTACCTGCGAGCAAGGTCCACAACGAGCGAACGATGGGCGACCGCTTCCACGTTGGATAGATGCCCGAGCGACGATTTCACCATATTTAAGCGTTCTTCCTCGGTGAATAGCGTCTGCTTCTTTGAGTTTATTGCGACGACTACCACGACCTTATCGAACATCTCGGCGGCGCGCTCGATTACGTCGACGTGCCCTTTGGTTATTGGGTCGAACGTGCCGGGGTAGAGCGCGACGACTTGATCAAATTTGCTCAAAAGTAAAATTCCTTTCTATCGGTTTTATTATTTTATAATTACAAGCTTAGCGACGGCGACGATATTCGCGCCGGACAGCCGCGCGAAGTAAACGCCTTCGGGAAGCGCCTCGCAATTTATTTCAAAGCTGCCTTCGACCGTCCGTTCCAGGCAAATCCTACCTTGTAAATCGGTTAAAATTAGTTCGCCCGCGCCGGCGAACGGCGCGCGACCCCTGACGATGCCCGAGCCCGGATTCGGCGAAAGCGTCAGCCGCGCTCTTGCGGGGCCTTCAGCGACGGAAGAGAGCAGGGTCTCGCTAAACGAATAATAACCTTCCGGGGCGGTAAACGGTCTCGGCTCGCGCTTCCCTTTTGCCCATGCTTCGACGAAATATTCGACTGAATCGCTTTTAAAATCTTTATCGCCGAGATTGACGGAGTATCCGCCCTTGGCCCCGGCCGGTGAAAGCGCGGCCGTCGTCCATTCATTGGCTCCCTTCGCGCGGTACTTTATCAGGACGGAATCAATTCCCCGGGCGTTTTGGGCATTTACTTTAAATAAGACGCTTTCCGCTTTTTTGATCTCGCCGACTATTGGCTGATGCGATACCCGGATTGGGTTGTCGGCCGGTATTTGCATCGTGACGCAATGGATAGCCCCGCCCATCGGCGTCAGTATACGGCTGTCGATCGGGACTAATCTATACCCGGGCAGGAATTTTTTTAATTCCTCGTTCGCAACGGAATCATTGAGGGCATTGCCGCTGTTTTGATTGTGATACGTCGGGTAAATAAACGTCTTGTTAATTAAAAGGCCGTTTACGTAGCCCCGCGCGTCAAAGGTATAGGAATCGCAAGAGGTATTGTAGCCGCCGGCGTCGTTGGTCGGAAGTATTATCCTATTGAACCGGATCGGCTTGCCGTATGCTTTAGAAGTCATCCCGAGCTTTTCGACGTTGCCCTTAGCGATGTTGTAATCCTGGAAATTGCCGTTATTATATTGATCGGGATAAATGCTTGTGAGGGTCGTATATTCGTCGGTCATTTTCAGGTAGATGTCTATGTGACCGGTGCCGCCGTCGCAGTATAGATGCTGCAGTATGTTTAGGTTTTGCGCCCCGAAGACTCTCCGGATTTCCTCCCTCACTTCATTCTGCGTCATAGGAGTAACGCGGGAGCCCGCAAAGCCAATGTCGTCGGAATTGCCTTCGTAAACGACGTTGCTCATAACTACATTTCCAAAACCGTCGGTCATGAAGTTGCCGCCCTCGGTCTCGAGCGTAGTATGAAAGACCTTTACGCCCAATACCTCGCCTAAATAATCCGAGAACAAATCGTCGTTTGGACGCCCGGGGTAGTAACCGGCGTCCAGTAGGGCTAACGAATCGTTTACCCCATAGTAAAGGCCGTAGGGCGCAAAGTCGCGCATCCAGAAGCCGTTCTCGCCCCTTGGGTCGCAGATGAATTTATAGTTGTAAAGCGGGGCGCCAAGCGAATCCATATAATGGATAAGCGCGGCGGTGTCCTGCGGGGCGGAAATTCGGATTAAGGCAGTGCATTCGCGCTGGATGGCGTCGGCGAGCTTCGCCCAGATCTCCGGGTAGGGACTGTCCTGGTAAAGGTCCAGCACGTAGCCCTCTACGGTCGCCAGATACGTATGCCCGGAGCTTTCGTCGAACCCCCAGCCCATGCCGTCCATGAACGGCTCGAGATACCGGCCGAGCGAATCGTAAGCGTAGGAGGGCCAGGAGATCAATGCCGCCTGCGATTCGTTAAATTCGGCTGGCAACCAAAACGAACCGGGCATGTCGTCCCGCCCGGCTAAAAGCCTGTCGGTAGTAACCTGCTTTACGGCAGGTGTCCGGGCCGGCGCGCGCGGAACGGCCATTTTAATAAAATCGGATGAAGTTTTATTTATATTCGCGCGGTAAAATTTCTCCCTTGGCGAATTATGCTCAGCGTAAGTCGTTGCGTTTAATAAAATCGTAAAAACGATTGATAATACGGTAAACAGAATTCGCTTCATAATTTTGCTTAATATTTTATAATATTTTAAAAATGTTTTTTCTTGTTATTCGATAATAAACAAGCGAAACCATGTTGTTGATTTAAATACACGTTTCAAATTAAATAGTTTCAAAACATTTGACTTAAATTTATAACAAAAATAATATAAAAGCAAATAGGGCGGGCTTATATGTTTAAAAAGATACTAATAGCAAACCGCGGGGAAATCGCGATAAGAATCATCCGCGCCGCTCGCGAGATGGGGATCGAGACGGTTTCCGTCTACTGCGACGTCGATACGGGTTCCCCCTACGTTCAATATTCCGACTATTGTATAAAATTGAGCGGCGAAACTCCCCGCTCGTCTTATTTGGATATAGGGCAAATCATCGACGCCGCCCGGAGGACGAACGCGGAGGCCATCCATCCCGGCTACGGCTTTCTCTCGGAGAATGCGGAGTTTGCCGCGGCTTGCCGCGACGCAGGGATAGCGTTCATCGGTCCGCCGCCGGAATCTATCGAAGCGATGGGGGTTAAGACTAAAGCGCGCGAGATCGTTACGGCCAGCGGCGTGCCCGTAGTTCCCGGCACGACCTCGGCGATCGAGGACCCCGCGGAGGCGGAACGCATTGCGGGGGAAATAGGCTACCCGGTCCTGATAAAGGCCGCCTCGGGCGGGGGCGGTAAGGGAATGCGCCGGGTCGATTCCCCGGCCGACTTCGCCGACTCGTTCGAGGGCGCGCGACGCGAGGCGCTTAAATCGTTTGGAGACGGATCAGTTTATCTAGAGAAATTTATAGAAAATCCAAAGCATATTGAAATACAATTCATTGCGGATTCGCACGGCCACTACGTCCACTTAGGCGAACGCGACTGCTCCATTCAGCGCCGCCATCAAAAAGTAATCGAGGAGGCCCCCTCGACTGTTCTCGACGAAGTACTTCGGGCTAAGATGGGCGAAGTCGCGCTCCAGGCGGCGCGCGCGGTAAACTACGTAAACGCTGGCACGGTGGAGTTCCTCTTCGATAGGAATAAGAACTTCTATTTCCTCGAGATGAACACCAGGCTGCAGGTGGAGCACCCCGTGACGGAGCTTGCGACGGGAATCGATATCGTAAAGGAGCAGATCTGCGTCGCGTGGGGGGACGAGCTCAGCTTTAAGCAGGAGGACGTTCGCTTTAGCGGGCACGCCCTGGAGTGCCGCATTTACGCCGAGGATCCGTTTAATAATTTTATGCCCTCCACGGGAGTTCTTAGTTACGTGCGCCAGCCCGTCGGCTACGGCGTCCGCGTCGACAGCGGAATCGAAACGGGCAGCGAGGTAACCTTCCATTTCGACCCGATGCTGGCGAAACTGATTACTTTCGGTAAAGACAGGATAGAAGCCATCGCGAGGATGGAGACGGCCCTAAGGAATTACTATATAAAAGGCGTCGCAACGACTATCCCCTTCCAGCTTGCCGTTATGCAGCATCCCGAGTTTCGCTATGGCTACTTCGACACGGGCTTCATCGAGCGCTCCTTCGACTTCGAGGCGCTGCATAAAATGAAGCGCGAGAACGAGGAGACGATCGCAGCTCTCGCCGCATTCGGCTATAGAATGCTCGCCCAACAGAAGGCCCCCATGAAGGCTAAGCCGTCGATAAGCAAATGGAAAGAAAAAAACTTACTTTTACGCAGACTCATCTGAGAGGCAATAATGCAAGAAATAGCCCTTACTATCAGCGGGACGGAATTCGTAGCGAAATTTTCCAAAACGAATTACTCCAACGTTGCGATAAACGACAAATTTTATCATATAGAGCTACTAAAAAAATTCGGGGAGAATATCTTCTCCTTTTCAGTGAACCAAAAGCTCGCTCAAATCGAGATGGACTTTAGCGGCGGCGATACGTTGAACATTTCTATGGACGGAATGCTTTACGAGGTGAAGGTGGCTACCTCTACGAAAAAGCTTCTTGAAAAATACCTCAAGGAGAGCGGCCGGGAGAACTCGGGCGGGATAATTAACATAGTCGCCAATATGCCCGGGATGGTGCTGAAAGTCTTTCCAAACGAAGGCGGGCTGACGCTGGAGGGCGATCGGCTTATGATAATCGAGGCGATGAAGATGGAAAACATAATGAAAGCTCCCAGGACGGGACGCGTTAAGAAAATCTATGCGAGAGAAGGTACCCCGGTTAACAAGGGGGAATTATTAATGGAAATCGATACGACAAAGGAGGCGTAATATATGGATGAATTCGCTGAAATAACAAAGAACGAACGCGTTCATGCCGACGATCATATAAAGCGGATAGACGATAAGCTGGAGCAACTGCGCGCCAGGAAAGATACTGCCCAGCAGGGCGGCGGCAGGGTAAAAACTGACGCCCAGCATGCGAAAGGTAAGCTGACGGCTCGCGAAAGAGTCGACCTTTTAATGGATTCGGGCACGTTCCGCGAGCTCGACGCTTTGGCGCACCATCACTCTACGGAGTTCGGTCTCGGCGAGTCGGTTTTCTACGGCGACGGGGTCGTGGCGGGCTACGGCGAGATCGGCGGGGAAAAAGCGTTTATTTTCTCGCAGGACTTCAGCGTACTCGGCGGCAGCCTCGCGGAGATGCACGGCAAGAAGATATGCAAGATAATGGACCTGGCCTTAAAGACTGGCGCGCCAGTAATAGGGCTGAACGATTCCGGCGGAGCCCGCGTGCAGGAGGGCATCCAATCGCTCGGCGCTTACGCCGAAATATTCCTACGCAATACGCTCGCCTCGGGCGTCGTCCCGCAAATATCAGTTATAATGGGCCCCTGCGCCGGCGGAGCAGTATACTCCCCCGCCATAACGGACTTTGTTATCATGGTCCGAAATTCCTCCTATATGTTCGTGACGGGCCCGAAGGTCGTAAAGGCGACAACCCACGAAACGTTGACGAGCGAGCAGCTAGGGGGGCCGGAAGTTCACGCCGAGCGCAGCGGGGTCGCGCACTTCGTCGCGCAGAACGACATGGAAGCTCTCTCGATAGTTAAGAAATTGCTCTCTTATATCCCCGCCAATAACGCCGAGGAGCCCCCGTTCGTGCCGAACAACGATCCGACCGACCGCGTAAGCGAGGAGCTGAACTACATCGTTCCGGCCAATCCCAACCAGGCTTACGACATGAAGGAGATAATTACGAAATTGGCCGACATGGGCGAATTCCTGGAAGCGCACAAGGATTGGGCCCAGAACATAATCGTCGGCTTTATTCGTCTCGGGGGACGGTCCGTGGGCGTAGTGGCGAATCAGCCGCAGCATTTGGCCGGCGCGCTCGATATCAATTCCTCGCGGAAGGCGGCGCGTTTCGTTCGCTTCTGCGACGCGTTCAATATTCCTATATTAACGTTAGTCGACGTGCCGGGGTTCCTGCCGGGCAGCGACCAGGAGTGGAACGCGATAATAACCAACGGCGCAAAGCTGCTTTATGCTTACTGCGAGGCCACGACGCCGAAGGTTACCGTAATCACGCGGAAAGCTTACGGCGGAGCCTACGACGTGATGTCGAGCAAGCACATCCGCGGCGATATAAACTTCTGCTGGCCGACGGCTGAGATAGCCGTTATGGGGGCGAAGGGCGCGATCGAAATAATATTTAAAAAAGAGATCGATTCCTCCGGTAAGCCTGCGGAAAAGGCGGCCGAGCTCGAGGAATTTTACAAGGAGAAGTTCGCCAATCCTTATATAGCGGCATCCTACGGGTACGTGGACGACGTAATCGAGCCGCGCTACACGCGCGCCGCGTTAATAGACGCGTTCCAGCTGCTGCAGAACAAGGTGGATAAGAATCCGCCGAAAAAACACGGCAACATTCCACTATAAGAACGAAATTTAGATTGTGTAAAAATATCTTGCAATTGATTTGGCAAAGAATTATATTAAGTATCAGTTTAGGAACAAATCGGAAAAAGTTATAGTAACACTGCTACCTTCTAAGGAAAATATTGAAGAAAGCCGAAGTTTTAACCAAACTTTCTAGATATTTTATTAGATTAGCGTTTTTGCCAAAACGCAATACTGCGCCACGGCAAAAACTCAAACATTAACTATTGAGAAATAAACCATTATAGCAGTGTGAAAAAGAGAATTTTAACCGCATTTTTATACGCAGCATGCGCCTCTTTACCGATCGGCATGGCGCTGCAGGCTGCATTAACGGCGGCGACAGATATAATTCCGGAGAGCGTTGTCTTCCGTAGCGCGGCTATGGGCGTTTTGGGAGCGTTTGGTCCTAATTTATTCCTCCTTCTTGGAGCCCAGGTCCCGACGACCCAAACTCCAGCGGACAGCGCCGCTCCTCCGCGCTCCGTGCGCTACCGGCAGCTTACTACTCCATCGCGACCCACGGAGGACGAAATCCGATTCGGGCGCGACGCGGCAAATCTTCCCCGCGGGTACAGATCAAATTACGACGTCGATTCTGTCGGGGGCTCGGTCTATTCGCAGAGATCGATCGACTCCTTCCGCCTGGGCTACGGCTATTCCATCGACCTGGACACATACCTCGGTAAAAGGCGCGCTCAAATCCAAAATGGTATTTGGGATTCGTTGCTCACGAGCTACGACATGAAGAAAGCTCTTTCCCGCGGCGATTTGTCCCGTATGGTCGCTCAAGCGACGGGATTTTCCATCCCGATACCGCCCAACCCCATAAGCAGCATCTTCGGCAAGCCCGAAATAAGCATTAACGTAAACGGCGAAGTTAACCTTCGCGTGGGCTGGCGCTGGGATTCGCAGAACCTCGGAACGGTGTCCGCATACGGCCAGACGCAGAGCTCGCCGATATTCAACCAGGACATCAAGCTCGACATAAGCGCCAAGATAGGCGACAAATTAAAGCTCGGCACGAATTGGAACACGCGACAGGCATTCGACTACGACAATCAATTTAAGCTTGGCTACGAGGGCTACGACGACGATATTATCAAGCGCGTCGAGTTCGGCAACGTTAACTTCCCGATCCCGTCGACCTTGATCGGCGGCGGTCAGGCCCTCTTCGGCGTGCGGAGCGACTACCAGTTCGGCCCGCTGTACCTTAAGACGGTATTCTCGCAACGTCGGGGCCAGCGAAAATTCGTGGACGTGCGCGGCGGCTCGAACAGGCAGCCTTTCCAGGTCCGCGCCTACGACTACTCGCGCAACCACTTCTTCCTCGACACTGGCTACAAGCAAATTTACGACGATTACTTTAAGAACGGAACTCCAATAATCCCGAACACGCCCCGCGCGCGGGAAATGGCCATCAAGCAGATAGAGGTCTGGGAGGCTACGACCGACGTCGCCGAGCAGGCTATTCGCTCAGCTCGTTCGGTCGCGATTGCGGACCTTCCCGGCAAGCGCCGTAGGCTCGGCGAAAACTGGACGTTCGCGGAAAAGGCGCAACCTACGCAATCCGGCTTAGTCGAGCGCGGAAACTTTATTCGCCTGGACACGAACAGCTACCGCGTAGATATGAACTTGGGCACGCTAACGCTTTATTCTATGCGGCAGGACAGGTACTACGCCGTCTCCTACCGCACCGAGGGCGCCACCCCGGACTCTGCGGACGACGTCTACTACGGCACGTTCGCCAACCAGGTTGGGGAACTCGATACTCTGCTCCTGAAGCTCGTTTACAGACCTAATATACAGCCGGCCTGGAAAAGCATATGGAGCCGGCAGATGAAGAATATATACTCAATAAACGCGACGAACGTTTCCACTACCGACACGCGCATTTCGCTCTGGTACATTCGCCAGAGCAACGACTCCGCCGACGTGCTGGAAGGCGCGCCCGACAAGCTCGTCACTATATTCGGGGTGGACCGTATGAACGTTTCCGCGGGAACCGCCACGCCCGACGGCGTGTTCGACCTTCGCCCGCCGTTCTTCGACGCGCAGCGGGGCGAGATCACATTCCCAAGCGCCGAGCCGTTCGGCGACGGCTTGAGGCGTTACTTCTCGCGGCTGGGCAACCCGGAGCTTGCCGAGCTCTATACGTTCGACCAGGTATACGACACGACTTACGACATAGCGGCGCGAAACACCGCGCGCGATAGATTCGTAATTTCGGGCGAAGTGACGGGACGCGCTACGAACAACATTTCGCTCGGGGCGTTTAACCTCGCGCCCAACAGCGTTCGCGTATCGCTCGACGGGGTCACGCTCCGCGAGAACGACGACTACCGCGTCAACTATTATTCGGGAACGCTTACTATATTGAACCCCCGCGCCTCGCTTCCGAACGCGAATCTTAGGGTCGAGTACGAGCAGCAGGATATGTTCAACGTATCGACGAAAACGCTTGCAGGATTGCGCGCGGACTATACCTTGATCAAGGCGCGAACGGCGAACATGGGCCTGGGCTTTACCTTTATGCATTACGACCAGTCGGCGACGATAGACCGCGTGCGCCTCGGCGACGAGCCCGTCTCGAACACGATGTTCGGATTCGATACAAAGCTGAATTGGGAAACGCCATGGATGACGCGCGCGTTGGACCTTTTGCCGTTTTACGAGACGAAGGCCCCGTCCTCGATGTCGCTCGGCGGCGAATGGGCGATGATGCTGCCGCTGCCGAACAAGCGCCGCTCGGAAATCGCTTCCGACAATAGCGAGCCCGTCGTTTTCATAGACGACTTCGAGGGGGCGCAACGCTACGTTCCGCTTGGCATAAACACCAGCCTTTGGACGCATTCCGCCCCGCCTGTCGCTCCCGATATTGATTCCACCGGAAGCGGGGTGAACAACTATCGCGGACGGCTCTACTGGTGGCAATTCTTCAACCCGAGAGTTCCCATTAAAGAGGTTTATCCGAAAAACGAGTCCTTCCAGCAGGGCAGGATGAATCTCGGGCCGCTTTACGTTAATTTCGATCCGGACTATCGGGGTATATACAATCGCAACCCGGAGTACACCGATCCGCTCAGCAAGCAGTATTATGATTCGTTGAATCCCTACGCATCCAGGCCCGAAATCAGGAAAAAGACCTGGGCTGGATTCCAGAGGCTGCTCTCCTCGTTTTATACGAACTTCGATGCGGACAACATCGAGTATATCGAAATAACGATGAGCGTGGGCAATCGCGAAGGCTCTACAAAAATGTTTATCGATTTAGGGCAGATCAGCGAGGACATTATTCCAAACGGATCGCTCAACACCGAGGACGGCATTACCGACAAAGTTCGCATTCCCAACGGTATAATCGACGTTGGCGAGGACGTAGGTATCGATTCTCTCTCCGACGCCAACGAAAAAATAATGTATCCCTTCCCTCTCAACCAGGAAGACGACCCCTCGAGGGATAATTACTATTTTGACTTTAATAAGGACGACCGCGAACGCGGTCCTTCGGATTTCTTGCGGTACAACAACTACGAAGGAAATTCGACCCAATCCGAGCTCGGGCAGTTCCCCGACACGGAAATCATGAATTCGACTAACGGGCAATCTCTTTCGCTGGACAACAGCTACTTTACGTACGAAGTGAACCTTGAGCCGAACCCGGACCTGAACTCGCAGATCGTGGGCGGCAATCCTGAGGCCGGGTGGCTGGTTTACCGGATACCCGTGCGCAAACCAACTAGCTTCGTCGGAGCCCCGCTGTTCTCAAATATTCAATACGCTCGCGTGCGATTCCAGGGCGGAAGGTTCGAAGCCCGCATCGTGGACTGGAAGCTTGTCGGCTCGCAGTGGCAACGTATCAGCAATTTGCAGAACGTGCCGGCGAACGATTCAACGCTTCAGCTCTCCTTCGTCAATCTCTGGGAGAATTCCGGCGAGCCCGAGTTCTACTCGATGCCCCCCGGCGTTCGCGCGCCGAGAGAGCTGAACAATCCCGACCCGACGCAGGACATTCGCAAGAACGAGCAGTCGCTCGCCGTTTCCGTCCGCAATCTAAAGTTCGGCGAGGAACGGATGACGACGCGCATATTCCACCCGCTGGATATTTTCTTCTATAAAAAATTGAAATTTTTTATCCACGGCGACGGCGCTATGCCGGACAATTCTCTTCCCGGGGCAACGCCCAAAGCGTACGCCTATATGAGATTCGGGACCGATTCGCTTAACTACTACGAGTACCGCAGGCCTCTCGTCCGCGGTTGGCAGGATATTGAAATAAACCTGACCGAACTGACGGAGGTAAAGCAGAGACGCGATTCGACGATGCAGTACGACCGCCAGACTTTCCCGCTGAGAAACGATCCGCTGGCGACGTTCTCTATCCGCGGCAATCCCGTGCTGACGAGAGTGCAATTCTTCGGCGTTGGTATCTCCAATCCTGCGGAGCGCTTCCCCAATGAATTGACTACGACTATGTGGGTGGACGAACTGCGCCTGATAAGCCCGGAGGACGCCTCCGATTGGGCCGCCGTCGGCAACTTCGACATGAAGCTGGCCGACCTCGGCTCTATCTCCGCCTCGATACAGAATTCGATGCCGAACTTCCATAAGCTCGAGGAGCGATTCGGGCGGCGCATCGGCTCGGTTAATTGGGCCGTCAGCATGCAGGGCAATTTGGAGAAATTCGCCCCGAAGAGCTTTAACGGAATGCGCATACCAATTTCATATTCGCACTCGGAGCTGGCAGAAGAGCCGGAATTCGTCGCCAATAACGATGTTAATCTCGACCGCGCGGTAGCGGTCGCTAAGCAAAACGCATACGCCCAGGCAAAGAGCGGCGGACTTTCGGAATCGGAAGCCCAGGCTCTGGCAAGCTCGGCTGAACGCGCCACTCGCTCGCGTTCGCAATCCCTGCGGGTCCAGGACAGCTGGGCTCTTACGGGAGTTAAATTAGGGCTCCCCACGAACGAATGGTATATCCGTGAGACGGTTAATAGGTTAACCGTAGGGTACTCCTATTCGCAGGAGATGGAGCGATCCCCGGTTTATACGCAACGGTTCAACTGGCAGTGGAGGCTCGGCGCGCAATACAACGTGCAGGTGCCCCCGATCGCCGCCTTCGCTCCTCTGAAATGGGCGGACAGCCTGCCCGGGCTCGGGTACTTCAGCAAGTGGAAGATCAACCTGCTGCCGACGAGCTTCTCGACGGGAGTGGATCTCGCCCGCCGCCGCCAGACGGAGCAATCGCGCTTCCTCGACTTCCCAAGCCCGGTCGTTCGCGACTTTTCGGCCAATCGCACCGCGCAAATGGCCTGGAAGCTGACCGAAGGCGGCTTATTGAATCCCCTGGTGGACTATAGCGTTACGACTATCAGCACGCTTGTGCCCTTCGAACTAGAGCCAAATGGCAGGCAGCGCACCGGTTCAGAATTGGCCAGCCAGATACTGTTCAAGGACGGCGCTATATTCGACTTCGGCAAGAACAGCCAGCATACGCAAAACGTTACGATTAACTTTAAGCCGCGACTGCCTATCGGCGTCGCCGCGGAGTATCTCGATATGACCGGCTCGTTCAACACTGTTTACTCCTGGAGCGATCCTTTGCAACCCGATCCGGCTATCCGCGACATCGCGAAGAACGCGTCGTACAATAATCAAATTCGATACAATACCGTATTCAAGATAAAGCAATTGGGCGACAAGCTCTACGGCGCGCGTAAAACCGCGCTCGGCCCGAAGGCCGACAGCGCGCGCGCCTCTATGAACTCCGACTTCGACAATATTATTCGCGGGTTGTTCTTCGACTGGGAGAACATGAACCTGACGTTTAGCCAGACCTCCAGTTCGAACAACCCCGGCGTCTACGGCGGGAACGGTATGAATAACTTCTGGGGACGCGGCCTGCTCTTCCAGAACAGCCGGGCGATCTACGGACCGAGCTTCGCCTATCAATTGGGCCTGATTGACGATCCGCATGGCACGATCGGCGTAGTGCCGAGCTCGACCTTCCCCTATATCGGCTTTAGGACGAAAATGGGCAAGCGCCCGCCGAACGCCGTGCTGCAGGACAACTTCCGCCAGCAGACGGGGCTGGAGCTCCGCACCTCGCGACCGCTCTGGGAAGGCGCCACGCTCGACGTCAACTGGAAGACCGATCTCGGTTTCAACCGGAACCAAACGATCAATACGGACGAATTCGGCAACGTACGCATCTCTAATAAAAACGCGACTGAGAGCTTCTCGAGGACGTTCCTGACCTTCCCGACCATATTCGGGTTTAACCCGCTAAGCAATACGGTCGAGCACGTCGTCGAGCTCTACAATCAGCGTAAACAAGTTATACTTAACTCCAACGCGGACACTATAACGAAGAACCAACGGCTGCAGGAAGCGCTCTCGAAATCGTTCTACGAAGGACTCGAGGCGTTCAGCATTACTGGCGGGCGCGCGGGCAAATTCCTGCCGGCGATCAACTGGGCCATCCGCTGGGAAGGGCTGGAGAAATTTTCCTTCTGGAAGTCGATCGTTAAGCGCGCGTCGCTCGAGCACGCCTATATCTCCACGTACCAGGAGAGCGTGCTGATAACCGACAACGGCCGCGGCATCCAAAGCCAGATCGTTCAGTACGGATTTTCGCCCCTTATAGGCGTTACTGCGGGCTTCGACGAAAAGAAGCTCGACGGTACGCTCACGGCGAGCTTCCGCTGGAATTCGACGAAGAGTTACCAGGTGAACTCCGTTATGCGGTCGGCGATCTCCTCGCAGTCCACTAACGAGATCACAGGTACGGCCAGCTACGTTATGCGCGGTTTCGAATTTCCATTCTTCGGTATAAATCTAAAGAACGATTTTGAAATGAGCTTTTTGGCGACGTACAAGGACAACGCGCAGGCGTCCTACAACATACTCGACCCGACGAGCTACGAAGGAACACAAAACGCAGGAATGCCCCTGACGGGCAATACGCAGATAATTCTCGAGCCCCGCGCGCGTTACTCCATCAGCGATAAGGTTACGGCTTCGGCCTACTTCCGCTACGAAGGGACGTTCTCCGAGGGCGCGGCGAACAGCGGCTACCACACGACGCAAGTGGGATTGGACCTGCGAATTAACGTCAGCGGCGGAAGGTAATAAAAGGCGCTCAAATGAATATAATGTTTATCAATTCCTCGAAAAAGTGGGGCGGCAACGAACGTTGGACCGCCTCCGCAGCCGAAGGTCTAGCCGGGCGCGGCCATAGCGTCAGCCTGATAGCTCGCTCTAAGATATTCAACGGCAGGCTCCCCGAGGCCGTCCGCATCCATAAGATGCCGATACGGCACGATTTGGACGTGGAGACGTTCCTGCCGCTCGTCAAGCTGATCCGCGAGCTCGGGATCGACGTGCTCATGCCGACGAAGCGCAAGGAATACTTTATCGCCGGGGCCCTTGGGAAATTACTGAAGATACCGGTGGTGTTCCGCCTGGGCATTGTCCGTACGATACCCCAGTGGGACCTTCCGCAACGCTACGTTTACTCCGCGCTTCCCACCGCGCTCGTCGTCAACGCGAAGAAAATAAAGGAAGTTCTCGTAGCGAACAAAATCGCGGACGAGGAGAAAATAAACGTCATCTATAACGGCTACGAATTCGAGCCAGTACGCGAGCCCGCGCGCAAGACGAATAAGTTTATCTTCGCCGCTGCCGGCCGGCTCGCCCCGCAGAAGGGGTACGATTTGCTTCTGCAGTCCGCGAGGATACTAAAGGAGAGTACCGGCGAATTTATACTGATCATTGCCGGGGACGGCCCAGCTCGGGAAGAATACGAAAAGTTTATAGCGGAGAGCGCGCTCGGCGAGAACGTGATACTTGCGGGCGAAATAGACAATGCGCGCGAGCTATTCGCCGCGGCGGACTGCGTCGCTATCCCTTCGCGCAACGAAGGCGTCCCGAATACTCTCTTCGAGGCGTGGAGCGTCGGGCGCGCCGCCGTTTGCTCGGACGCGGCGGGCATCCCGGAGGTAGTCGAGAGCGGCGTCGACGGGATTATAGCCCCGCTCGAGCCGAGGGAGTTCGCCGGCGCGATGCTTGCCGCAATGGCCGATAGGAACGCGCTCGCCGCGATGGGCGCCCGCGGCAAGGAAAAGCTCGAAACGCATTTCACTATGGATAGAATGCTTACTTCGCTCGAAAACGTTTTCGAGAAAGTAATCGATGAGGTTAAAAATCAAAAAAAACGGCCTAAGAAGCGGGTGTAGCAAAAAAAATTTTGTAGAAATTGAAAAAGTTCGTAATTTTGTAAGCGTTAAGTTTAACGCTATCGAAATTCCTGAGTAGCTCAGCTGGTTAGAGCATCTGACTGTTAATCAGAGGGTCCGCGGTTCAAGTCCGTGCTCAGGAGCAAGAAAGCCCGATTCAAAAGAGTCGGGCTTTTTCATTTAACAAAAGGGCCGCCTCTCGCGAAGCGGCCCTTCTTTATTCGCGTCATACCCAAGAGCGCGGTTATAATTGCTTTTCTATTATGGGGTCGAGTTCCTCGGGGGTAGTAGCGGAGGCGTAGCGTTCGAGAACCTTCCCGTTTTTATCAACGAGGAATTTCGTAAAGTTCCACTTTATGGCTTTCGTGCCCGCCGCGCCGGGGGCCTGGTCTTTAAGATATACGTAAAGGGGGTGCGTCGAGTCGCCGTTCACGTTTATCTTTTCGAACATAGGGAACTTCACGCCGAAGTTCAGCGAGCAGAATTCCTTGATCTCCTCGTGCGTGCCCGGTTCCTGCCCGCCGAATTGATTGCACGGGAAGGCGAGTATCTCGAATCCCCTGTCCTTATACTTTTCATAAAGCTTTTCCAGCCCGGCGTACTGCTTCGTATAGCCGCACTTGGAGGCTACGTTGACGATCAAAAGAGTTTTGCCCTTGTAATCGGCGAGCGACTTCTCGGCGCCGTCGATAGTAACTACCTTAAAATCATAAACGGATTTTTCCATTGGTTTTGCCCCGGTTAGTATTGCCAGATTTATTATCATCAGAATCGCAAGCGCGGCGAGGCTTAGCGATATATTTAGCTTGCGCATATTTAGCCGTTCCTAATTTATAATATTTTTAGCATGAACGAACCGCGCCGCTTTATGTTTTTAGAAATAAAAAAGGCCGCTTTTAGAGCGGCCTTCCGAATAATGATCGTACGGATCTATAATTTCTGCAAGTCGATGATAAGCGCGCCCTTTGGAACTCTCGCGCCCGTCTGGACGTGCACCTGTTTGATCGTCGCGTTGAAAGGCGCGGCGATGGTATTCTTCATCTTCATCGCTTCCAGAATCAGTAGCGGTTCCCCCGCGCGAACGCTCTGGCCGCGTTTAACGTAAATTTCGCGGATAGTGCCCGGTATGAACGCCGTGATCTTATTTAGATCTATCGGCGCATAGGGCTTGCGTTTGCGGAACTTATCCGTTATCTTGGTTTCGTAAACGGTGTCGTCGATTACGAATTTCTGAATTTCGTCGTTCATTTGTTACCTCCCTTTTATTAGAACGGGGCGATGCCGTGTTTCTTTTGCGGCAGCACGTCGTTTTTGTTTTGAGAGATATCGAGGGCGTGAATGATGTATTCGCGCGTCTCCTGGGGGCTAATAACGGCGTCGATGAATCCGTTTGCGGCCGCGACGTAGGGGTTGGCGAATTTCTCAGTGTATTCGGCTACCTTCTGACGGCGCATATCCTCTGGATTCTTAGCGTCGGATATTTCCTTTTTAAATATGATATTGGCGGCGCCTTCGGGGCCCATTACGGCGATCTCGGCGGTCGGCCAGGCGAAGACGAAGTCCGCGCCAAGGTGGCGCGAGCACATAGCGATATAGCCGCCTCCGTAAGCCTTGCGGAGCGTGAGCGTGATCTTGGGAACGCTGGCTTCGCTGTAGGCGTAGAGTATTTTCGCGCCGTGGCGGATAACGCCTGCATGCTCCTGGTCGACGCCCGGCAAGTAGCCCGGGAGATCGACGAGCGTGAGCAGCGGAACGCTGAACGCGTTGCAGAAACGGATAAAGCGGGCCGCCTTATCGGAAGAGTCGACGTCTAAAACGCCCGCGAGCACGAGGGGCTGATTGGCGACGATGCCGATCGTGTAGCCGTTCATACGCGCGAAGCCTATAACGATGTTCTGCGCCCAGAGTTCCTGCACCTCGAGGAAGTCGGAGTCGTCGCATATCGCGCGGATAATGTCGCGCACGTCGTAGGGTTGCGAAGCGTCGCGCGGGATGATCGATTCGATCGCCTTGAGCGGTTTCGGTGGCTTCGGCGGGAATCGGTCGGCCTTTTTGCGGTTGTTCCACGGGATGAAGGACATTAATCTCTTGATTTGATCGAAGCACTCGGCCTCGCTCTCGGCGTAGAAGTGCGCGTTGCCGGTGATCTCGGCTTGAACGCGGGCTCCGCCGAGCTCTTCCATGGAGATTTCCTCGCCCAATACTGTTTTAATAACTTCCGGTCCCGTGATGAACATCTTCGATATCTTATCGACCACGAAGACGAAGTCCGTCAAAGCGGGCGAATATACCGCGCCGCCGGCGCAGGGGCCGAGTATGACAGAAAGCTGTGGAATGACGCCCGAAGCGCGGGTGTTGCGATAGAAAATCTCGCCATAGCCCGCTAGCGAATTCACGCCCTCCTGGATGCGCGCGCCGCCGCTATCGTTGATGCCGATAAGCGGAATGCCGAGCTGAAGGGAGTGATCCATTATCTTAGTGATTTTTCTCGCGTGAGCGAGTCCTAAGGAACCTCCTGCGACAGTGAAGTCCTGCGCGTAGATCCCGATGGGGTGCTCGTTTATCGAGCCCGTGCCCGTAATAACGCCGTCCCCCGGCAAGTACTTTTTATCCATTCCAAAGTCGATGCCTTGATGCTCGACGAAGAGATCATATTCATGAAAACTGGCTTCGTCCAAGAGAGCCTCGATGCGTTGGCGAGCTGTAAGCTTGCCCATCTTGGACTGTTTTTGGATCGCCAGCTCTCCGCCGGCCTCGGTAACTTTGGATTTTCTGGAAAAAAAGTCTAAAATTTTAGAAGCAAGTGACATTGCTCATACCCATTTAAAATTTAAACTAGACTACAAAAATACAAAAGGCAGACGAATAATTAACTATTTTAATCAATATCTTCCAAAATTCTTATCTTCAAGGTTGATTTCAGAAGGGCGGTGCGAGCGTTCGCGGGCGCTTTGGGCGTTTTGCGGAAGCGCTTTATTTGCACGGGTATAGGCTTGCTGCCGGGATTCGCGCTCGTCTTGAGCCAGCCTGAATTGCCCGAGCATTATCTTAAGCTGCTCGGCCTGGCTGGAGAGCTCTTCGGCGGCGGAGGCGCTTTCCTCGGCGGAAGCCGTGTTCGTCTGCGTGACGCGGTCGATCTGCATCAAGCCCTCGTTTATTTGCGAAATGGCCTGCGCCTGCTCGGAGGAGTGATGCGCGATGTCCTTAACGATATTGGCGGAGAGCGCGGCTCCCTCGCGAATCTTTTCAAGGGATTCGCCCGTGGAGTCGACGAACGTCGAGCCGCGTTGGATAGTCGAAATGCTATGCTCGATCATAGCGGCAGTTTCCTTGGCGGCGGAGGCGCTACGGGCTGCGAGATTCCGAACCTCCTCGGCGACCACGGCGAAGCCCTTGCCGTGGCGACCGGCCCTGGCGGCTTCTACGGCGGCGTTTAGCGCGAGCAGGTTCGTCTGGAACGCAATGTCGTCAATTACTTTTATAATTTTAGATATGTTCTTGCTGGATTCGGTAATCTCGTTCATCGCCGCGGTCAGCTGCCCCATTTCGTAGTTGCCGCGTTCGGCGGAATCCTTAGCCTCGCCTGTTAAATCGCTGGCTTTTACGGCGTTCTCGGCGTTGTTCCGGGTTTGGGAGCCAATTTCGGACATAGAGCTAGTTATCTCCTCGAGCGAAGCCGCCTGCTCCGTGGCGCCCTGCGAGAGCGAGAGCGCGGCGGTGGAGACCTGCTGGCTGCCGCGCGAAACTTCGTCGACGGTAAGCGCGACCTGCGAGAGCAATTCGTTCAGGGAACGGATGGTGGAGTTGAGAGCTTCCTTGAGCGCCGCGTGGTCGCCGCGGAAGTCGCTCGTTATCTCTCGCGTAAGGTCGCCTTCGGCCATGCGCATAAGGACTTGTACGGATTCCTCGATGGGGGCGAGCATCGCGTCGAGCGTTTTATTCATACCGTCCACGATTTTATTGAATTCGCCTTTATGCGCGTCGGCGTCGGCGCGGTATTTCATATTGCCCTCGATGGAAGCCTGGGCAAGTTTGTTTACGTCCCCTACGACGGAGCGGACGCTGTCGCGAAGCTGAATTAACCATTTATGTATTTGGTCGCGTTCGGAAGCCTTTTCAATGGTTGCGCTCATGTCGCCGTCGGCTATTTTCGTGACGTATTCGATTAGCCCGACGAGCCAACCGTGGACTCCGTTAACGGCTTCCTGCATCGCTTTGTGGTCGCCCTGCAGGTCGAGCTCGAATCGTTCTGAGAGGTCGCCGCCGCGTATCTTACGCAGCACGCGGTTGCCCTCGTTAATAGGCTTAAGGATTGAATCGAGCATTTGGTTCATGCCGCCCATAATGATAAGCCAGCCGCCATTGTATTTCGATTCGTCGACGCGAGCGGAGAGATTGCCCGTTATCGCATGATTTTTCAGCGTTTCAATTTCGCCGATAATTCCATAGAGGATGCCGATAGTTGTGTTGATATTGTTCTTTATGACTGCGTATTCGCCCGGGTAATCCTCGGTTATTTGGTTAAGGTCCTCGCCTCGGCTTACCATGCCAATAAAGTTAGCCGCCACGTCGATCGGCTTGACGAGGTTGTCGAACGTAGAGTTGTAGCCCTCGATTATCCGGCGGAAATCCCCCTTGTGCGCGGAGGCGTCCGCGCGGTATTTTAAGTTGCCCTCCGCGGCCGCTTTCGACATATTAAGCCCGTCCTGGACAAGCGCGTTGACCGTAAGGATCATTTGATTCAAATTGTTCTTTATCTCGTTAAATTCGCCGTTGTAGTTCTCGACTATAACGTTGGGAATTTCGCCGTGCGATATCTTATCGAGATTATTAGCGGTCATCTTAAGCGGCGTCACGAGCGAATCGAGCGTATTGTTTAACCCGGCTACGAGCTTTGCGTAGTCTCCCTCGAATTTATGGACGTCGGCGCGTTTATCGAGCTTGCCGGCCGTCGTGGCGTCCGATAGCTCTTTTACCTCGTCGATCAGGCTGCAGATATTGTCGGACATTTTTCCGAGCGAATTCAAAAGCTGCCCGGTCTCGTCGTTAGCCTTGGCGTTCAATTTGCGCGTAGTGTTGCCCTCCGCGATTTCGTTTGCGGCGATTATGCAAAGCTCGATTGGCTTTTTGATTGAACGCCCGATAAAGAAAGCTATGAAAAAGGAGATCAAGACGCCGAGCGCCATGGCCCCAAACATTATATATTCGCTCCTGGCTGCGAGCTCCTGGGACTCCTTGCCGGAAGCCTCCATTAATAGCGCCTGGAAATTTAGCAGGTCGTCGAGAGCGGCTATGTATTGGTCCTGTAGCGGCGAAATTTCGTTGTTGATTCTAACGATTGCTTCGGCCGTTTGCCCGTCCACCAGCAACTGAGTAACTTCCTTCCTAACGGTAACGTATTTGGCGCGAACCTCGTTAAGCCGGGCGAGCAGCTCTTTTCCTCTCTCCGTGTAAATAGTTTTCTCTAAAGCGTCCACGTGCTGCCTTATCGTGTCGGCGTTTAATTCAACCTGTTTTTTAAGCTCGACTTTCCTGGCGGGATCCTCGACGATGATCATATCGCGCATTTGCAGCATAGCCAACAGCATGTGCTGGGTTATCTGGTTGACGTGTTGCGTTTTAGGGTACTTGTCGTTGACAGTGTCATCTACTTTCCCATTTAATTTATTGGACATATAGACGGCGATGGAACACGCCGCAATGAGGAGAATAGCTACAAGGCTGAACCCGAGATTAAGGCGGGTGGAAATTTTCATACTAAACGTCCTTTTAGTAAAAGGTAAATAAATATTTCGACAACACTAATAATCATATTTTGCAATAACGACAATATCGGCAATAAATTGATTAAATTTATTATGTAAATCGAATTAATATTGCATAATATGGTAAGCTTGCCAGTATTAATAAACGGTAAGATACTATAAATACAAACCGGCTATAACGGCCGTCATCAGGTTAGCTAAAGCTCCTATTGTCATGGCCTTTAAGCCGAGCTGGGCTATTTCCGTCTTTTTATCGGGGACCATCGCGCCAAGCCCGCCAATTTGTATGGCGATCGAGGAAAAATTAGCGAAACCGCAGAGCGCGAAGGTTGCTATACGGGCGGTTCGTTCGCTTATCGCTCCGGATTGGATCATTTTTGCCAGGTCGGCGTAAGCGACGAATTCGTTAAGGGCTATTTTTTGACCGACGAGCGCCCCGAACGTCCTTGCTTCGTTGGCCGGGATGTTCGCTATATAGGCGAAGGGCTGGAAGATATAGCCCAAAAGCTCGGCGAGGCTCGAGGGCAGCCATGGGAAGCCGATGGGGGTTAGCCAGGCGTCGAGCGAACGGAAACCGGCGTCGAGCAGGGCTATCAATGAAATAAAGGCTATGAGCATCGCGATAATATTAAGAACGAGCTTAAGGCCGTCCGCGGCGCCGTCTGTAATGGCTACCAGCACGTTGTCCGCGCGGGGTAGGTCGATATGCTTTATCTCTTCCGTCGTCGTGTCGGTCGCAGTCGGCGGCACGGCTATCTTCGAGAGCATCAGCCCCGTCGGAGCCGCAATTACGCTCGCCGCTATCAACGTTTCCGCGGAAATGCCCATGGAGATATATGCGGCCATCACGCCGCCTGCGATAGTGCAGAACCCGCCGACCATTACGGCGCAAACCTCCGAGCGCGAGGCGTACGGAAGGTACTTGCGTATGAGAAGCGGGGCCTCCGTCTGCCCTAAAAATACGTTCGCCGAAGCGTTGAGCGACTCCACGCCGCTCGTGCCCATAGTCTTTTCCATTACCCATGCCATCGCGTAGACTATGCGCTGCATTATGCCGTAATGATAAAGTATAGAAATGAACGAGGAGAAGAAGACGATAGTGACGAGCACGATGGCTGCGAACTGAAAGCCGAAGGTCCCGGAAAAGCCCGGGTTGAGAAGGTTGCCGAACAGGAAGTCGGCGCTTTTATATCCATAATTCAGAAAGGTCGTTACTTTATCGCCTATCCACTGGAATATGCCCACGCCTGCGGGCACGTAAAGTATAAATGTGGCGGCGGCAAATTGAAGGGCAAGCCCGAAGATGACGATGCGGAATGGGAATGCCCTGCGATTTTCCGAGATCAGCCAGCAGACGAATAAAATTAAAATGACGCCGAGCGCGCCGAGGAGCTTTGATGCGAACATATATATTTTACTCTTTCATTGTTATTGCAGACGCGGTAATTTAACCAAAACGGAATTAATAAAAAAGGGAAGTTTTTTCATTGGCTTAGGGCGCTCGAAGCGCCGTTTGCCGGCGTTAATAAAATTATTAGCGGAAATTTATAAAAAAATTATATTTTGCGTAATAGCGGGAATTGAACTATCTAATATTAATATATGGGGAGATATTATGCGGAAAGGTTTATACTTATTAGCGGCGTTATTTCTCATTCCTTCGATAGCTTTTTCCCAGGGCGTGACGACGGCGGCGATGAACGGCCTGGTAGCCGACGACGTCGGGAAGCCCCTGGCCGGCGCGACTGTGCAGGCGACTCATATCCCGACCGGGACGCGCTCGGGCGCGGTTACTAATTCCGCCGGAAGGTACAACATACGCGGGCTGCGGCCCGGGGGACCGTACTCGGTGGTCGTTACTATGGTTGGGTTTGCACGGCAGCAAAAGGATAATATAATGCTCTCGCTCGACGAAAACTTAAAGCTCGACTTTACGCTAACGGAGAGCGGGGTGCAGCTGCAGGCCGTAACGGTGACCGCTACCCGCAGCGACGTGATCAACACCAACCGCACAGGTTCGGCGCAGCTTATCGCTCAATCGGAAATTGAGAGCCTGCCAACGATAGCGCGCTCCCTTCACGATTACTCCCGGCTTTCCCCGCAGATCATTTCATCGACTTCCGAGGGGTCGAACGTCTCCGGCAGGAACAGCAAATACAACAACATACAGGTGGACGGCGCCGTAATGAGCGACGCGTTCGGGCTGAACACCAGCGGAACTCCCGGCGGAGCGGCTAACGCCGAGCCTATTTCGCTCGACGCCATCCAGGAATTCCAGGTGGCGATCGCCCCGTTCGACGTGCGGCAGGGCGGCTTTACCGGGGGGCTCATAAACGCTATAACGCGCGGAGGCACGAATTTCTACCACGGCTCGGCCTACGTCTTCCGCCGCGACGAGAGCTTAATCGCTAAAAGCCCGGTGGAAAGCTGGGACGTACGCGACCGGAACGGCAACGGGATTATTGAAAAATCGGATTCTATAAAAAAGCGGGCGCCCTACCCCGACTTTGACGAAACTACCGTAGGCGGCTCGGTCGGAGGAAAAATTATAGCCGACAAGCTGTTCTTCTTCGCCAACGGCGAATACCGCGGACGCAGCGATCCGCAGGTCCTGGGAATTCAGGACCCGGCGGCCGCCAATAACTTCGACGTGCCGTTGGACTCAATACGGGCGATACAGGCGATAGCGCGAAATACGTATAATTACGACCCGGGCAGCATTGACCCCTATACGCGTACGAGCGGCGACGTAAAGCTTTTTATGAGATTGGACTATAATTTATCGAATCGTCATCGACTTACTCTTCGGCACAACTACGTCGACGCACGGCAGGACAACTCCGTGACGCGCTCGCGGTTCTTCTTCTCCTTCGAAGGGCAGGAATACGTCTATCGCAGCAGGCAGAACCAGAGCGTGCTGCAGCTAAACAGCGTCTTCGGCCATGAATTTGCAAATGAGTTCAGGGCGGCGGCGACCTTCATTCGCGATAAGCGCGACTATCAATCCAACCCCTTCCCCGCGGTAACTATCCAAAACCTTGGCGACGACGCGCGCTATAGCATAGGGCTAGGCGTGGATAGATTCTCGCAGGCAAACGCGATCGACCAGGATATAATTGAAATTACCGACAATTTTACCTGGTTCGCCGGCAATTTCCACGGGGACCACGTAGTAACGCTCGGCACGACTAACCAATTCGTAACGTTCGATAACTTGTTCGCCCAGGATATATTCGGCAGCTACACGTTCGCAAGCGTCGAGGACTTCGCCGCCGGCAAGCCCTCCTCCTACTCCCTAAGCTACCTGCGCGATGGCGGCAAGCCGCGCGCCAAGTACGGCTACGCCCAGCTGGCCTTCTACGCGCAGGACGAGTGGGGCATCCTCGACAACTTTAGATTGACGTTTGGCGTCAGGGGCGACATTTTTACCTTTAACGATACCCCGACGGAAAACCCGACGTTCGCTCAATTCTTCCCCGGTCTGCATACGAGCGAAATGCCCTCCCCGGCCTCGGTCTCGCCTCGAATGGGCTTTAACTGGGACGTTCGCGGCGACAAAACGCTGCAGGCCCGCGGCGGAGTCGGCTACTTTGCCGGACGTACTCCCGGCGTTTGGATAGGCAATCAATTCTCCAATACGGGCATGGATTACTATAGAATCAACCTTGGCTCGCGGGACAAATTGCCTCAGTTCAATCCTGACCCATACCGCCAGCCCACCCAGGAAACCGATTCGACGCTGAAGCTCGTAAAGACGACGGAAGTCAACATAACCGACCCGGATTTCCAAATGCCCCAGTTGCTTCGCGCGGACGTTGCGGCGGACTATCAATTGTCGCCTGGATTCTATGCTACGGTCGAATTCATTTACGGCAAGACGATCTACGACGTTTTAATAAAGAACGTCAACCTGCTGCCAATGACCGCTCCGGGCGGCGGGCGGCTCGTCAGCATCGACGGCAGGCCGATGTACAACGGTAAGAATACCGTCAGCTCGAACGACTTCACCGGCGTTTACGAGCTGACCAATTCCCGGAAGGGCTACCAAAGCTCCGTCTCGATCCAGCTTCAAAAGCCTTTCAGGCAGGGTTTTCTTCCCGAGATGAGCCTGAACTTCGCTTACGTTTACAGCCAGGCGAAGGACGTCAACAGCGCGACTTCGAGCCGCGCTGTGTCGAATTGGCAGTTCAACCACGTCGTTGACCCCAACGATCCCGAACTCTCGACTTCCCTCTTCGAAATACCTCATCGCATCATGGGCTCCATCGCTTATCAGTTTAAATACGGGGAAAATTGGTTCGGCGGGGACGCCTGGGCGACGACCCTGGGGCTTTACTACGAGGGCCGAAGCGGCTCGCCGTACTCCTTCCTCTATTACACGCGCTCCAATTACAAGTTCGCGAGCGCGCCCGTCCAGGACGCCAACGTGCGCGACGCGAACAACGACGACATCTGGGGCAACGACCTGGTTTACATACCAACCGGGCCGCAGGACGATAAAGTAATACTCGTGGCCCCGGACGAAGCCAATCCCGGCGCATGGACGTCCCAAGCGGGCTGGGCCGAGCTTGAAAGCTTCCTGAACAGCGTCGACGGGCTCGAGCGCGGCAGGATAATGAAGAGATTCTCGCTGCGGCAGCCCTGGCGCGACCAACTGGACTTCCGGCTCACCCAGGACATACCGACAGTAAAGGGGCAGAAATTCCAGGTAACGCTCGACGTGATGAACGTTTTGAACTTGCTCGACAAGGACTGGGGCAAGCAGAAGTACGTTAGCAACTCCGCGTACTCGCTATTCGAGTTCCGCGGTTACGATCGCGACACGGGCCGGATGCGCATCGCCTACGTTCCAAACTCGCGCGGCAATACCGAGGACGATATATTCGAAACGAGCGACTTCTGGTCCCGCTGGCAGATGCAGCTCGGGCTGCGCTACACGTTTTAACCGATAGCGTTTTTAAAATTATCCGGCGGAGAGGGCAGTCTTTGCCGGATTTTTATTTGCTTGCCGCGCTGTAATTTTTTTTCTTTCAGTTTGATTATTATTTTACCGATATAATCAATTACCAAACGAGAAGAGAAAAAATGACCGAAAAGAAACCGATAGTTGGAATAATAATGGGCAGCGACAGCGATCTGCCTACGATGCGGCAGGCGGCGGACGTAATGGAAGAATTTGGGATCGCTTACGAAATTAAGGTGGTTTCCGCGCATCGCACGCCGGACGACATGGCCGACTACGGCCGCACGGCCCACGAGCGCGGGCTAAAAGTAGTTATAGCGGGAGCGGGCGGGGCGGCGCATTTGCCGGGCATGACCGCCGCGCATACCCCGCTGCCGGTTATCGGGGTGCCCGTGCAATCGCGAGCCCTCTCCGGGGTCGATTCCCTCTACTCGATCGCGCAAATGCCCCCCGGAGTACCTGTGGCGACGGTAGCTATCGGCGCCGGGAAAAACGCCGGGTTGCTTGCTGTGCAGATCCTCGCGGCATCCGACGCAGTCCTGCTTGCGAGGATGATAGATTACAAAAAGCGCATTGCGGAGGAATCGCGCGCAAAGAATCCGCTAATCTTAGAATAGCGCAATTTTAAAATTGCAAATTTCATTTAGATTAATTTTTGCTTAAAGTTCGTCTAAGATAGATATTAAGGCATTTTCCGTTGCATAAATAATTAACCGCCAACCTAATGAACGGCTATTTTAGCTAATTTTGTCTTTTTTTTCGGGACAACGGGCGGAAAATGGGCGAGAATACAAACAAGAGGAGCGATTATATGAAGATCATCTTTTTGGGACCTCCGGGCGCGGGCAAGGGGACGCAATCCGAGGCGATATGCAAGGAATACGGGGTCACCCAACTTTCGACCGGAAATCTCTTGAGGGACAACATTCGCCAGGGCACCCCGCTTGGTAAGGAAGCCTCGAAGTATATCGGGGGCGGCAACCTTGTGCCGGACGAAATTATAATTAATATTATCCGCGAGGAGCTTCGCAAGCCCTACCTTTCTAAGGGATATATACTTGACGGCTACCCGCGCACTGTGCGCCAGGCCGAGGAGCTTGACGACATCTTAAAAGAGTACGACCAGACGCTCGACGTAGCGCTCGTGCTCGAAGTGGACGTTCCCGATCTAGTGAGTCGGTTGGCCGGCAGAAGAACCTGCCGCAACTGCGGGCGCAGTTTCCACATCGTCTTCAATCCGCCTATCGATCCCGACGATTGCGAGATCGGCGGATGCGACATCTACCAGCGGCCCGACGACAGCGAAGAAGCCGTAAAGAATCGCCTTCGTATTTATGAAGAAATGACTAAACCGCTAATTGAATACTACGAGCAGAAAAAGCTGTTGCGGCGCATCGACGGAGCCGGCGAAATGGCGGAAGTTTACAAGAGGATTAAGGACGTTCTCGATCCGATTTACTATAATTCTTTGAATTACCACCCAATATAAAATAAACATGAAAATAGCGGTATTCGCCTCGCATGGCGGATCGAATATGCAAGCGATAATAGACGCTATAAAGGAAGGCAGGCTTCAGGCTGAGGTCTGCCTTGTCATATCCAACAACTCCTCCTCTATGGCCCTCGAGCGCGCCCGCAACGAAGGCATCCCCTGCGCGCACATGAGTTCGAAAACTCATGGCGAACTGCTCGACGAAGCTATACTTGACGCTCTTCGTGCCGCCGCCGCTGATTTAATCGTATTGGCCGGCTACATGAAAAAGCTTTCCCCCGCCATTGTTCGCGAATACGCCGGCAGGATACTTAACATTCACCCGGCGCTGCTGCCCAAGTTCGGCGGCGAGGGAATGTACGGCATGCGCGTGCACGAAGCCGTTATCGCCGCCGGCGAGACTAAGAGCGGCGCGACCGTCCACTTCGTCGACGAGGAATTCGATCGCGGCGAGATCCTCCTCCAGCGCGAAGTCCCCGTCTACCCTACCGACACGCCCGAAACGCTGGCCGCCCGCGTCCTCGAGGTAGAGCACCAAATATACCCCGAAGCCATAGGGCGGTTGATTAGTAATGGTTAATGGTTAATGGTAAATGGTTAATTAACGGTATAATTATTGATTGATCAGAGAGATATCAAATACCATCACGACATCAAAATGTGATACCGCGTTAGCGGTTGAACATCTGTAATGAAACGCCCAAACGCGAGATGTACCCCGTAGGGGTTCAACAGAGGGTAACTTTTAGAGCATTAACGGCATGCAAATTGATAAAACTAAATGATATAGAAAAATTGTGTTCCAAGAATATTCTGCATGTTCCTTATAAACAAATTTATATTTTTTACCGCGTAGCGGTTGAACATCTGTAACATAACGCCCAAGATCGAAATGTACCCCGTAGGGGTTCAACGGAGGGTAACGATTGGACTTCTAACGGCATGCATATTGATAAAACCAAATGGTATAATCAAAATTATATTGTAGAATTATTCCGTACTTATCTTACACAAAAGTTTAAACGTTTTTTACCGCGTAGCGGTTGAACATCTGTAACATAACGCCCAAGATCGAAATGTACCCCGTAGGGGTTCAATAAAAGAGCTATAAACAGAATCCACTAATATTTATAAAATTAGGATGGCTTTATGGCAAACACATATTCGCAAATATTCATACATGTGATTATTTGCGTTCAGGATCGCGATAGAAGGATAACCCCTGAGTTAAATCCGTAGATTTGTAAGTATATTACTGGAATAGTCAGCCACAGAGGGAGCAAAGTTATATCAATATATGCAATGCCCGATCATCTCCACATTTTAATAAGTTTAAATCCGGATGAAGCTCTCTCAGAGCTGGTAAAAGAGATTAAACGAAGTTTTACGCTCTATATAAACGATAACAACCAACTTCCGAGAAGATTTCAATGGCAAGCCGGCTATGCCGCTTTTTCCTATTCCAGATCGATGATAAAAATTGTTAGCAAATATATCGAAAACCAAGAAAAACACCATAAAGTAAAGACTTTTAGGGAAGAGTATATCGAATTCTTAGAGAAGTTTGGAGTTGAATACGACTTAAAATATATATTTACAGAAAGTTAAGATGTTCAACGCCTACGGCGTAGCATATCTCCGCTTGGTTCGATGTTACAGATGTATAACGCCTACGGCGTAGTCAACAGTGGATATTTACCATCATCACGACATCAAAATCTAAAGTATTTAATATCGCTTCGCGGTTGAATAGCTGTGATATTGCGAAATAAATATGAATTATATTCTGAAGGAATTCCGTGAAGATGTCCAACGCCTACGGCGTAGCATCTCACTGATTATTTCGTTGTTACAGATGTATAACGCCTACGGCGTAAAGATTGGAGCGACTCGAATGCAGTTCCGCCGAGCAAGCTTTTGAAACACCTAACGTACCGCGTTAGCGGTTCTACATCTGTAACAGTGGGCAGAAACGGGCAAAGTACCCCGTAGGGGTTCAACTGATACGGCATACTGCAAAACGACTCGGAAAAGTTCCACATGCTTTTACCGATTTCCAAAGTCCTTTGCCACAGATTAATCCTTAACAATTAACCTTCCCTTTCTCCCCGTTTTTTCTTAATTTCGTTAATTACAAAAGAATTCAGGAACAAATTATGAAACGTATTTACTCTTTCCTATTTGCCGCGATATTGCTTGCGCTTGCGGCCTGCAACGACGATAACGGCCCGGCTAACCCGGATTCCAACTCCGCCAAAATTACCTGGACCGAAAAAACTACGGAATTTATGGCCGACGAAGTAGATTCCTTTACCGAAGACTATAAGATGATCACGTTCAAGGAGACTTCCTCGAAAGCCAAAACGCTCAAGGCGGGAGATATAGTCTTCCTCTATGGAAAAGCTCTTAAAAAGGTAAAATCCGTTAGCCAGAACGGCGGGAGAACTGTCGTTACGACCGAATACTGCCGGCTGAACGAAGCGATCCGCGACGGCGAGATAAGCTGGAACCAGCCGCTGCGCTTTTCGAAAGAAATGGCCGGGGACGTTCAGATGATCCCCGCGCTGCCCGGCTCGAAAATCCTCGACGGCAACGAAGTGGAATTCACCTTCCCCGTCGGCAACGGCATGGAGGGCAAGATCAAGGTGGGACTGAACGGCGATAGGCTCGACGCTGACTGCGAAGTCACGAAAAAATCAGGCGCGTTCAACGTTAAGTACGCCTTCGAAGGCTACGCGCAGAACATGAAGACGCAGGGCAAGATAAAGTACGAGGGCGGGGAGCTGAAGGAATTCGGCTATACTAACAAGAACATCGAGGGCGAAGTAACCGTTTCGCTCACGGCGACGGGCTCCACCAAGGATTTGCTAAACGGGATCGAATTGCCGTTCGCGTTGGTTAAGGTTCCCGTGGTTATTGGCGGCGTGCCCTGCACATTCAACTTAAAAGTACTTTTCGTGATCAACACGGAAATGGCGTCGCTCGACGCGTCCGCTCACATCAAGACGAAATTCAAGTTTAACTCCGAAACCGGCGTCAAGTACGACGGCACGGACGTGGGCGTCGTCGGCGCGGCGGGCCCGTACAACATGGATTTCCTGAAGGACTCCTGCTGGGTGGGCAGCTCGACGGCCGCAGGAATTAACTTCGGCATTACCTTCCCCCGCTTCGAATTAGCCCTGTTCGGCGAGGTGGTCGTCCCCTACGTACAGACGGCGTTCCTGATAGGCGGCGCGTTTACGGCCGGCACGAAGCCCTGCCTGAAGATCGACGCCTCGTATATCGGCGCCATCGGCTACGATTTCGACTTCCTGGGACTACTAAAATTCAGCGGCAAGAAGAACCTCTGGCAGTACGACAAAAATATAAAGAAGATCGGCGACTGCGACTAAGTAATGGTAAGGGATATGCCCCGCAGTGGGCGAAATAACAAATGTCCAACGCCTATGGCGTAGAAAGCGGAGAGATATCAACCGCATCGCTACATAAACTCGAATGAAGTTTTACCGCGAGGCGGTTGAACATCTGTAACAAGACGCTAAAACGCGGAAAGTACTCCGTAGGAGTTCAACAAAAATGAAGCCCAACGCTTACGGCATAGAAAGCGGAGAGATATCAACCACATCGCTACATAAACTCGAATGAATTTTTACCGCGTAGCGGTTGAACATCTGTAACAAGACGCTAAAACGCGGAAAGTACTCCGTAGGAGTTCAACAAAAATGAAGCCCAACGCCTACGGCGTAGTAAGCGGAGAGATATCAACCGCATCGCGACATAAACTCGAATGAAGTTTTACCGCTACATACGGCTATGCTCAATTTAATCAGTTTCAGCTTTATTGTTTGATAAAACGCTCGTAATGCTTGAACGCTCCGTCGCTAAACTCTAAATAATACGCTCCTGCGGCATAGGCGCTAACGTCCAATTTTATTTCGCCATCCTTATTCGTTTTTACGTTGTCAATCAATTTTCCGTCGTTTGACAATATTCGTATGTTAAATATTCTTTCTAACTCTGAATCGAATAAAATGTTTACCGTTTCTTCAACGGGGTTGGGGTATATTTTTACGCTGAAGCGGTTCGCTTCGGAACTAATATCGAAAACGCCTATATCGCTCTGCGTTATGGTCCACTCAACGTAGAAAATGTGTTCCACCGGGTGTGAATCGGAGCGTACCCAAGACGTGGTATCGTTAAGCTTAGCGATTAATTGATTTTGGCCTTTCTTTAAGGATCCGGCGGAAACGCTAACTGAATCAGAATGGGTTGTTAGAATATTGTCGTTTAAAGACCATTCCATTTTCAGCGTATTTGGTTGCGGCTTTAATAAGTCAATGGAAAAGCTGAGTGAATCTTTTAATTCCAATTCCGGTTCTAAAGGATAGTAATTCATGATTGGATTGACCAGGGAATGTATCCTTTCAACGATAGTTTCGCGGCAAACTGCGCAGAATTCGCGATTAAGGTTTTCCATTTCGCATACTCCCTCGGTAGGCTTGTACCAGTCATATCCAGGAAACTTATAAATACCAATGCCGGAGCCGAAGGGCAGCCAGTTTTTCCATTTGATCGTAAGCGGGTTGTTGTTTTGAGTCATATTCGGCTTTTCATAGGCGTACTGCAATCCTGCCCAGTATTCGTCGGCAAGGTAGGCAAAAGTGTGCCCAATTTCATGCACGGCTATTTCGTTGCTTGCCAAGCTTAACGTTGCTGTCGCAACCCCGCCGCCGGAGCCGCCGTAGTGTTTGGAGTTGGCTAATAGGAAGACTAAATCGTAATTTGGAAAATTATCCGCTAACACGCCGGAAAGGGCCGAATAGTTGGTAGGACAAACAAGTCTATGTATGCCGGCGCAATCAAAAGTCGATCCATAAAAATTTTCAGGATTTGAAAAAGGGTGCGTGGTATCTTGGGGATTGCAATCCTCGGCAGTTAAAGGATGCTTTACTCCGCTCTCAATTGAAGGCGTATATATGCAGTAAACGTTAAAATAATTTTTATAGGATGAGAAGGGCGCCTTTTTGAAAAAGTAGTCTACGAAACTTTCCGCGTGGCTTTTGAAATCAATTAGTTCGGCTTCAGTATAACCATCGCCAAGAATAACTATGTTGATGAATTTTCCAGGATCTCCGTGGAAAACTAAAGTGTCCACATCAAATACTTCAGGTTTGGCGGGAATTGGCGAAAAGAACGTCATCGCAATTACCGCGATAGCAAAATAGATTATAATTGCCTTCATATGTATTCCCTTGTTCATAGTTTTATCTAAGCTCTATCTTACTTAGTAATATGGCATTTCCTTTTGCGGCGGTTTCTTTAATAACCATACTTTTGGAATTTTTCATTTCTATGCGGATAAAGAACTCCGCATCTTTAAGTATTACGGCTTTTGTAGTTAATTGAGAATTTTCATCGACGTATTCGAACGACTTGTAGAGGGGATGCTCAATGGAGAAAGAATCTATAAGCGCCGAATCGGAATCATAAATCATGAAAGTAAGATAGCTGCTATAATTTATAGGTTCCTCCGCCCCCGTTTTGATCTTTCCTGGCTTTTTATTTATAGAGAGAATATGCAATCGGCTTGCGGAGGCGAGCGAATCGCTTTCTATCTTCATTGTGATAAAGGCGACGCTATCGGGCAGAACCTGTTTAATCCCGTGAGCTTCCTCGCGAGTAATATTCGTTTTCCCGCAGGCCGACGCGCTTAGCGCAATAGCCAAGTAGAGTAAAAAAAGTTTTGGAAATACGTCTATAGCCCAGCGCATCTTCTTAAATCTAACAGTTGTTAAATGGTTCAAGCAGCAAATATATGAAATAATGTATAATTTTGGTCATACGGTCACCCCTGCAAGGTCGATATTATTCTATTGAGGTAAATATAATGTCGCCCCTCCGGGGCTTTAGTCGTTCTATAAGTTTCTTGACGTAAGCTTACGCTTACGGTTACGAATGATTCAACCCCTGCGGGGCAGAAATTTTAATTCTTAGAGACTTTCCACAGATTGCGTCGGCAATTTGCCTGAATCTTCAACCGCTTTAGCGGTTATATGCCAATAGCCATAAAAATATCTGAAGCGAACTCGAACGCCGTAGGTGTTAAATATTACCTGGAACTCGCATTTTTCCTTCCCCCCTATCTCCTACTTTTTTCATACTATTACGCCGTTGCAAAAAAATAAGTAAAAAAAATATTTGTAAATCAGACAAGATTGTCTTAATTTTGAATCAGAACAAAATGTCTGAATAAAAATATGTTTTTCGTTTAACTTAATTCAATTCAAAAAGGAAAGAAAATGTTTTGTTATCAATGCGAACAGACTTCGCGCGGCACGGGTTGCAATAATTCGGTCGGCGTTTGCGGTAAGGACGACTTAACGGCGTCAATGCAAGATTTGCTAGTTTACGCAGCCAAGGGACTTTCTATTTACGCCACGAGACTTCGCCGCGCCGGCATCGCGCGACGCGAATTCGACGCCTTTGCGCTCGAAGCTCTTTTCACTACGGTTACCAACGTCAACTTCGACGCCGGGAAAGTTAAGGAAATGGTTCGCCGCGGCGCGGAACTGATCGCCCAGGCGCGCAAGCTCTACGAGGATAATCTCCGCGAGAACGGGCTCGAGCCCGAGCGGCTCCCCGCCCCCGCTTATTTTGAGTTCATTGATAACGACGCGCTGCTCGAAACCTTCGGGGCCAAGGCTTCGATCGAGACCCGCAAGCTCGAGGTAGGCGCGGACCAAGCCGGCGCCGAGGAGTTGGTTATTTATGGGTTAAAGGGCCTAGCGGCATACGCGGAGCACGCATACGTGTTGGGTTACGTCGACGAAGAAATTTTCGCAAGGATCCACTCCACGCTCGACTTCCTCTGCCACCCGGCTAATACCCTGGAAGCTATCTTAGGAAAAGCCCTGGAAACCGGCGAATTGAACCTCGTAGTCATGGAACTGCTCGACCGCGCGAATACGACTTCCTACGGCCACCCGACGCCCACGAAAGTGCGAGTCACGCCGCTCGCGGGCAAGGCGATACTCGTCAGCGGGCACGACCTGCTCGATCTCGAGCATCTCCTAAAGCAGACGGAAGGCAAGGGAGTTAACATTTACACGCACGGCGAGATGCTCCCCGCGCACGGCTACCCGGAATTAAAGAAATACGCGCATCTCGTAGGCAACTACGGCGGCGCATGGCAGGATCAGCAGATGGAATTCGAGCAGTTCCCGGGCGCGATCCTAATGACGACAAATTGCATCCAGAAGCCCCGCGAAAGCTATAACGACCGTATCTTCACGAGCGGCTTAGTTGAATTCCCCGGCGTAGAGCATTGCGAAGCCCGCGACTTCTCGAAAGTAATCGAATGCGCTCTCGGCTGCGAAGGATTTACGGCGGACGAGGAAGAAAAGACTATCTTGACCGGCTTCGGCCGCAACGCCGTTCTCTCGGTTGCGGATAAGGTAGTCGACGCGGTAAAGACCGGCGCTATCAAGCATTTTTACCTAATCGGCGGTTGCGACGGCGCGAAGAGCGGCAGAAACTACTATACCGACTTCGCACTTTCTGCCCCGAAGGACAGCGTAATCCTAACGTTAGCCTGCGGCAAGTTCCGTTTCAACAAATTTGAATTCGGCGAGATCGGCGGGCTGCCGCGCCTGATGGATATAGGGCAGTGCAACGACGCATACTCGGCGATAGTAATCGCTTCGAAGCTCGCCGAGGCGTTCGGCACGGACGTCAACGGCTTGCCGCTTTCGCTAGTTCTCTCGTGGTACGAGCAAAAGGCCGTCGCCATACTATTGACGCTGCTGCATCTTGGCATAAAGAACATCAAGATCGGCCCGGCGCTTCCCGCGTTCCTCGAGCCGGGCATCGTGCAGATATTAGTGGACAATTACGGTTTGGCGCCCATCGGCACGGTAGAAAATGATTTAGTTTCAGAGCGCGCATAAAGCCCTCCGAGTAATAATCTAACCGCCGGCGCCGCCCTCTTCGCAGAGGCGGCGCCGGTTTCTTTTTTGCAATATTCCAACGGGTTATGAGTTTATTCTAATGGTTCTGTTCAATTATTTAAGAACGCATCGATATGGCTACAGAAATCTTAAATCTCCACCCAGAAACTCCCGAATTAAGGAAAATAAGCAAAGTCGCAGACTTTTTACGCGACGGCGGAGTTATTCTTTACCCGGCCGATACGGGATTTTGCCTTGGGTGCAATTTATCCAATAAAGAAGCGATCGCACGCATTCGCAGCATTAGAAGGCTGCCGGAGAACAAGGAAATGACTTTCCTGTGCGATACGCTTTCCAACATTGCAGAATTTGCAAAGGTGTCCAATTCCGCATATAAAACAATAAAAAGGCTCATACCGGGCCCATTTACTTTTATATTGCCGGCTTCGAAGCAAGTGCCTAAGTTCGCCCAAAATCCAAGGCGGAACACAGCCGGGATACGCGTGCCGGAAAACGTGCTGGCGCAGCTCCTGCTGAAGGAACTGGAAACCCCGATGATCTCCATCTCGGCCGTTCCGAGGGAAGAAATGATGGGCTCCGATCCTGATGAAATTATCCGCAGGCTGGCGCCCCAAGTAGATATTGCCGTAAGCTCGAGCATATACGACTTTGCGGGTCCCTCGACGGTCATCGATATGACCGACGAAGAATTCAAGGTAATCCGCGCGGGCGCCGAAGCGGAGTTCGCTCAATCCATGCTTCCCGAAGCCGTATAATTAATCTTCAATTCGCCGAAAGGCGGCGCGCAGGCCTGCCCAGTCCCCGCGGCGGCCTGCGCCGCTTCCTTCGGCCGACTCCGTACTAAGCTATAGAATTTACGAGCGCCAATAATATCATGCCTTAACCGCTTTTTTCTTAATTTTGTACTTGCCGCAGGTTAGCTTTTACAATGCGGCAGGGGAGCTATTTTATAAATCAGATAAATCAGGTGATATAAATGTCAACGACGGAAGTAAACGGCAAATACGAAGCGGTAATCGGCTTGGAAGTGCACGCGCAATTGCTTACAAAATCGAAAGCTTTTTGCGGCTGCTCGGCCGAGTACGGGAATAATCCAAATACGAACACGTGCCCCGTCTGCCTCGGGCATCCCGGCGCGCTTCCCGTCCTGAACCGTTCGCTCGTCGAGAGCATCGTAAAGATGGGTTTGGCGACGAATTGCCATATTCGCCCCCGCTCCACCTTCGCCCGCAAGAATTACTTCTATCCCGACCTTCCGAAGGGCTACCAGATCTCGCAGTTCGAGGATCCAATCTGCTACGGCGGCGCGCTTGAAGTCGAAACCGAGGCTGGCCCGAAGACGATCGGCATTACGCGCATCCACATGGAGGAAGACGCGGGGAAATCCATACACGACCTGGACATCGACACCCTGATAGACCTGAACCGCTGCGGCGTTCCGCTTATCGAGATCGTCAGCGAGCCGGACATGCGCACGGCCGCCGAAGCTTATAAGTATTTAATGCAAATAAAGCAAATAGTGATGTACCTGCGCATCTGCACGGGCAATATGGAGGAGGGCGCGCTGCGCTGCGACGCGAACGTCTCCGTAAGATTGCGCGGCGCGGAAAAATTCGGCACAAAGGCGGAAGTAAAGAATTTAAATAGTTTCCGCAACGTAGAGAAAGCGATCGAGTACGAAATCGCGCGACAGATTGAATTAATAGAGAGCGGCGAGAAGGTAAGCCACGAAACGCGCATGTGGGACGGCCAGAAGCAGATCACCCGCCCTATGCGCTCGAAGGAAATGGCGCACGACTACCGCTACTTCCCCGAGCCCGATCTCGTGGCGGTCGACGTCCGCGCCGATTGGCTGGACGACTTGCGACTCGGGCTGCCGGAACTGCCGCAGGCGCGCAAGAAGAGATTTATAAAGGACTACTCCCTACCGGCGTACGACGCGGGCGTGCTCGTCGAGAGCCGCGAGCTTGCCGACTACTTCGAGCGTTGCGCCGCAGCTCTCGAGGTTAAGGACGAGAAGAGATACAAGCTGACGAGCAATTGGGTCATGACTGAAGTTCTGCGACTGCTCTCCGAACGCAATATCTGCGCCGACGAATTGGACCTTAAGCCAGCGCACGTAGCCGAGCTCGTCGAGCTTTTCGCCGAGGAAGCTATCTCGAGCCGCATAGCTAAGGATATATTCCCCGAAGTCCTCGAGAAGGGAACGTCGCCGCGCGAGATAGTCGAAAGCCGCGGGCTGCGCCAGGTCTCCGATACCGGAGCTATCGAGGCGGCCGTAATCAAGATAATAGAAGCCAACCAGGACAGCGTCGAGAAGTATCGCTCGGGGCGCACGAACGTGCTCGGGTTCTTCGTCGGCCAGGTCATGAAGGCGACCGGCGGCAAGGCGAACCCGAAAATAGTTACGGATTTGGTTAAATCTAAGCTCGAGGCGTAGCGATTATTCTATAGGTTTCAATGTCGTGAAGAATGCAGAATCTCTCCTTATTCGTAACGGGGAGATTCCAGTCTTCCGGCTGCGAGACGACCTGCCAATCGAATAGCTGCGAACTCTCGAGCACGGCCAAGTGATGCTCGTGCACGTAATCGACGTCCGTGGCAAGGTAGAGCCTGCCGCCTGGCACGAGAACGCGGGAGAGGTCCTTCAGGAAGGGTTCCTGGAAAGCTCTACGGCGTAAGTGCCTCGTTTTGGGCCACGGATCGGGGAAGAGGTAATAAGCGGCCCGAATACTTCTTTCACCGATAAAATCAAGTCCGTTGACGACAGTATACCACAGCGCGCCGCAATTATCGATGGACTCGCCGCGCGCGACGCCGTTTATCCAATCGACGAGGGCGTGGCGTATCTCGATGCCGAGTATATTAATTCCGGGCCTCTTCAAAGCTAATTCAATTAAGAAGCTTCCTTTTCCGCATCCTATGTCTAATTCGTCGGGCCGGCGGCCGTTGCCGAAAACGTCCGCCCAGTTAATGTCCTTTATGATCGGCGGGTAATGCTCGGGTATTGTCCGCAATTCGCTTGCGGGCATATAGAGGTTCGAAGAAGTGTGGTGTCGCACCTTCTTCGGCAGTGGGTATTTTGCGTAATCAATCATTACGCAAATTACGAAAATTATCTTTTCCCCTGGGTTATTTCTCCTGAACCATGAACCGTCGTTTTAATCGAGCGCGGCGCGCCGTAGTATAGAATATCGCCCGCGCCGTGGATAGCCGCGCGAAGCGAGCTGTCCGCCCAAACGGCCATATCGCCCGAGCCGGCGATGGTCGCGTCGCAATAGCTTGAGCGTAACTTATCCGCGTGAATGTCGCCGGAGCCGTCTATTTCGAATTCCGAGTTATACGCTACGCCGCCAAAGAATAGATCGCCGCTGCCGGCTACCCTGGCTTTTAGCGTTTGCGTCGTCAAATCCTCGAAGCGGACGTCGCCGCTGCCGTTAATGGAGATGTCGAAATATTTGAAATCTATTTTGCCTATCCCGTTTACGTCCGCGCTTCCGTTCACCGTTATGCCCGTTAAGTTAGGCGAAGAAATGTAAAGATTTATCTTGGTGGGGCAGATCGCGCCTTTAGTTTTGATCCTTATGCTTTCGCCCATGCTTTCAAGCTTTATGTGCTCGACGATATTATCGTCGGTCTCAAGGATAATGCCCCGAACGGAGTCCTGCCGGATAAAGACCCCGTACGCTCCGTCGAGGGTGATATTCTGAAAATTCGAAACTTCAAGTTTGACTTTTTTGATCGTTCCGGAACCCTCTTTGCAGGGAATTCCATGGAAGCCGTTCATACAACCGCCCACGGCGGCGGTTAAAGAAAAAATGCAAGCGAGTAAAACTAACTTCATTTTCATAATCGTCTCCTTTTATTAATACATAAATTTACGTAATTATTCGACAAATTGTTACAAGGATAAAATATGAATAATCGTTTCAGCTTACAGGGCAAACGCGCGCTTATTACGGGCGGCACGAAGGGAATCGGCAGGGCGATAGCCGAGGAATTCATTTCGCTGGGGGCGGAAGTTTTTATCGCATCTCGTTCGCAAAAGGACGTAGCGCAGGTCTTGCTTGAATGGCATAATCCGCACGTTGGCGGCGCCGGGTGCGACGTCACGAAGCCGAACGATCGCGCCGCGCTGCTCGAGAATATTAGGGCCAATTGGGGGGCGCTCGATATTTTAGTCAATAATGCTGGGACGAATATACGACGCACCACGCCTGACTATACGCAGGAAGAGATCGACTACCTGGTGAACGCTAATATGCTCGCGGCATTTAATTTAACTCGCGAAGCTCTCGATCTTCTGAAAGCCGGGCGGGAGCCTTCGGTAATTAATATAGGCTCTATCTCCGGGGCGCAGGTCGTGCGCAGCGGCGCGCCCTACGCTATGGCCAAGGCCGGCTTAAGGCAGATGACGCGCTACCTCGCCGTCGAATGGGCTTCGCTTGGCATCCGCGTAAATTCAGTCGAGCCCTGGTACATAGAAACGCCTCTAACGGAAGCCGTCCTGCAGGACGAAGCGCGCTATTCGAAGATAATCGAGCGCACGCCGATGGGCCGGGTCGGGCAGCCGAAGGAAATCGCCGGCGTAGTCGCCTTCCTCGCTATGCCCGCCGCCAGCTTCGTCACGGGCGAGAGCGTCACCGCCGACGGCGGCGCGGCGAAACTTCTGCTTTAAAGCGATGAGATAGAAATATAAAAAGGCAAGCCGCGCGGCTTGCCTTTGTTTTTGGGAATTCATGAATTTTCTTACGTCATAGTCCCCGCGACTACTCCGTAAAGAGCTTCGTGCCGTTCTTCTGAACCGAATAGCGGAACGAATATGTTTTATCCTTCCATGTTTCAGGTTCGCCGGTAAGGTTCGGCCAACCCTTATAGTATCCTAATATCTCCATTTTTGCCCATAGTCCGTTGGCGGTTTTGAGCACGATAACTACGCCGGGATTGGGCGCGATCGTATGGTTCTCCGGATTGTAGACGTACCAGCCGTTGCCGCTGCCCGTCGGGATCGCAAGGTTCGTCGCCGAGCTGTCCGCGCGGTAATTTAGATCGTCGGGAGCCTTCTTTATTTGAAGGTAGTCGGAGTTCTTCAGTAAGGCGGCGACTCCCGCGCCGGGGCCGCTAGCGCCGCCGTTTATCAAGATTTTCGTGCGGGTAAAAGCTACGTCCCAGTTCGTCGTGTTCCATTGCTCGGCCGGTATTACTTTGTTCTCGCGCAAGCTGTAGTACTTTATGGTATCGGCCGTGCCCGCGACGAAGGTTTCGAGTTCCTTCACGGAATCTATCTTAATGTGATTGCCCGTCGGATTCGGATTGGGTTCGGTCACTTTATCTTCGGAGCAACCAGCCCAAAAGAGCGATGTGAGAACGGCCGCGAATGCCAGAAATTTCTTGTAATTCATTCTGTTTTCCTTTTGGATAATGATTGGTGATGTTTATAATTTATAATGGGTTACAGATTTATTCGCCTACTCGGCATAGTCAAATATATACGATAATTTTGCGAAGTATGTTCTGCCGGAGCTGTAAGTCATTGCGCGCCTGTTCACATAGTCGGTTAGGTTGTCGACGCCAATTTGCACGTTAAACCTGTTTGCAAAATCCTTAGCAGCGGACAAATTCCACATAGCGTAACCGGGAGCGTACTCGGATTCGTCGTCGAGTATTTCGTTCCCGTTCTTGTCGTAAATGCCGTACCGCGTTCTGAAAGTTCCGCGCAGCGAGGCCGTAAATCCGCTCTCCTTGTCGCTAACGGATATCTTCAGAGAGCCGCTGTGATTCGAGCGATTGAACAAACCGCCGTACTCGACCATTTGTACCGGGCGCGCGCCGTATTTCCCTTTCTTGTATATTTCTTTGTTCTCAATTCTCTTCTCTGCGTTGAAATCGCCTGTTTGAAGGAATTGATAATTCGTCGAGACAGAGAGCCAGGCATAAGGCTTGTATGAAGCCGATAGCTCGAAGCCCTGCGTATAAATTTTTGAGAGATTGACGTAGGAATTCACGTAGCTGCCGTTTTTGTTCCTGGCAACGCGCATGAATTCGATCATGTCTTTTATCTGGTTGTAAAAGGCCGAAGCGTTCACGTCCAGGACGCCGAATAATTCCGCAGAAAACCCCGCGCTATAGGAAATGCTATGTTCTGGAAGAAGGGCTTTAAGCCTATCCGGCGCGACTATTATTTCGCTGATTACGCTGTCGCGGATAAGCGCTTCAAGTCCTTCAGTAAAGTTGCTCGACCCGAAAACGGAGTATCCGGCTATAGGATTGTTCCAGTTCAGGTAGAGTTCTTCGAAGGTAGGAGCCTTAAAGCCGGTCCCAACGGAGCTTCTTAAGGTGAAATCGTCGAATAGCTTGTAGGAAGCCGCGAGCTTAGGGCTGAACTTCGACGCGTAGTCGCTATGCGAATCGTATCGCGCGCTTGCGATCGTGTTTAGCTTTTTCGTTGGGAACCAATCTGCCTGGAAAAATCCGTAAAAAAGATCCGCGAATCTCTTGCCGCCGGCGATTATCTCGGTTTTGGCTCCCTCGCGGTTCCAACCGGCTCCGCCGGTTAGAAGCAAGCTGCGACTAACCATGTAATTGGACTGCGCTTCCACTTTCTGTAAGTTTTCGTAGTATTCATAATTGTAGTAAGCCGTGTCGGCGTCGGCATAGGAATAATATGTTGATATGTCGTTTATCCCGCCATAAACCCGGAGTTCCGCGTTGACGTCCTCGTTTAGCTGGCTTTTTAGGGTCAATCCGCCTCCGCCAACCAGCATAGCGCTGTTATCCTGCGAAGCGGGCTTTGCGGAGTCAAGCGAGGGATAGGAATTAAACTGTCCCTGCGAGTTTATTCTGCCATGTAGCTTGAGCGTAGTTTCTTCGGCGAATTTATACGTTGCGGAGAGGTTGGAAGTAAAGTTGTCGAACTTAGGCACGGCGTTGCCTACGCTATTAGGGTCGATTTTATACCCGTCGCTGGAAAGCCTGTTAAAGTCGAGAGAAAGCCCGAAGTCGTTTAATGCGTTGTAGTGCGAGGCGGCTCCGGCAAGCTCTAGCGTATTGTGGCTGCCGTAGCGGGCGGAGAGATTTAGCTTAAAGGGCGATTCAGGTTCGTCGGTGATTAAATTGATAACGCCCGCCAATGCATTGCTGCCATAGAGCGAGGAGGCGGGCCCCTTTACGATTTCAATCCTTTTTAAGTTGGAAATTCCAATCCTATCCAGATCGCCGGAGCCGGTAGCGCTTCCGCCAATAGGTTCCCCGTTGATTAAAATTACCGCGTATTGCGGGTCCAGCCCTTGTATCTGCACGCCCTTACCATGATCCTGGATCACCGTTAACCCGGCTTCCTCGGCGAGAGCGTCGCCAAGCCTCAAATTGCCGCTGGCAGTTATATCGGACTGGGAAATGACTTCGGTCGCGATAGGATGATTCTTTAAATTCTTTGCAGTGCGCGTGCCGGTAACGACGACCTTATCGGTCATAATGTAGTTGTCGTCCATATAGACGACCGCGCCGCGCCGGAGCGCGAGCAAGGTATCGACCGGTTTGCAGTCCACCCTCGAAAAGCGCGCTCTAAGAGTGTCGCCGACGTTAGTATTAATAGGGATTAAGAAATTCCCTTTTTCGTCGGAGTAATAAACTTTATTAATACCTTTTATCTGAATAGCTGTTGTCGGAAGCGGTTCGCCTCTACGATTTATTACTTTACCTTCTAATTCGGCAGATAACGATGGATATAAGCCAAATACAAGAAAGAAAACGGCAACTGTATATTTCA
>JBLNBN010000047.1:0-95907 GCA_050260015.1 Chloroflexota bacterium
AAGAAAAATAATTCCATAAAGTCCCGAAGGGAGGGCATTATTCGTAACCGTAAGAAAGCGAAGCGCAGCTTACGGATGCCCATGCCTCAAATTCTATCTAAAACGGCGTAGCCGTTAAACGTCAGTAGCCCATGGAATATTGAAATAAGCGAATAACGGCATAGCCGTTAAACCAAGCATACTGTTGAATAGAGGATATTAAATCATGCCCCCCTATCTAACTTCTCCCGGCGGGAGAAGGAACCGATCCTTCTGTTTTCAAGCGCCTGCGCGTCAATTTCTTGAAACTTAATCCTGCTAATCCTCATAATCCGATAAATCCCGGTTCAGACTAATGGATTCCTGCCAGGTCGGAAATGACCGCTTCGCCGCGCCAGGAGCTTTTCAGAAGAGCGCCTTGCATGCTCGCGCTTCTACTCATGAACTTAAAGAATTATGATATTAAATTATCCTGATAAGTTTCGTAATTTGTGATTTTACAACTTACAATTACGAATTTTTCGGAGATAAAATGAACAAGATAGTTCTATTTTCAAGCGCTATGACGCTGGCGCTTGCGCTTTTTGCTTGCACGAAATCCGTCGACGAAGGCGGCGACGGCGCTGAAAAAATTCCGCAGCCAAAGATCGAAGCCAAAGGCGCGCCCGCGCCCATGACCGCCGAGCAGCTTTACTCGATGAAGAGAATCGGCGAATTGGCCCTCTCCCCTGCTTCCGATTGGGCGGTGTATGTGCTTAGAACTCCTTCAATTCAAGATAATAAGATTTATGCCGACCTCTATGCCACTAAGATAGACGGCAGCGAAACCAAGCAATTGACCGACGACAAGTATTCAGATATGAACCCCGTCTGGTCGCCCGACGGAAAGAAAATCGCTTTTCTCTCCAACCGCGAGATCGAAAAGGGTTTCCAGGCGTTCGTAATGGATTTCCCATCGGGAACTCCCAAGAGAATTACCGACGCCGAAGGCGGAGTCTCCAACCTGGCTTGGTCGCCCGACGGAAAGTACCTGAGCTTCACCTCCGACGTCAAGATAGATAAAACGCCCGCGGATAAGTATCCGAACTATTCGAAAGCGAAAATCAGGATTTACGGGAAGCTCCCCGTTCGCCACTGGGACGAGTGGATCGACGAGAACTACTCGCACCTCTTCATTATCCCCGCCGATGGCGGCGAGGCCAAGGACTTAATGCCCGGCGAAGCGTTCGATACCCCGCTAAAGCCCTTCGGCGGCGCGGAAGAAATCGCATGGTCGCCCGACGGTAAGGAAATCGCTTACACCTGCAAGAAAGACGACAACTTCGCGCTCAACACCAACTCCGAAATATTTATCGTAACTTTAAACGACTTTAAGACTAAGGTAATCACCACGGGCATGATGGGCTACGAAAAGGCCCCGCTCTACTCGCCCGACGGGAAATACATCGCCTTTACCAGCCAGGAGCGCCCAGGGTTCGAAAGCGACCGCATCCGCGTTATGCTCTACGACCGCGCGACCGGCAAGATCGACGAGCTAACGAAGAACTTAGACCAGTGGGTCGAGGAGAAAATATGGGCCCCGGATTCGAAGGCTATGTACGCCTCCGTGACGGATTCCGGCTGCGTTCAAATTCATAAATTAACTGTCGACGGCGCGAAGGACGAGCGCGTTACCAAGGGTTGGTACAACCACGGTAGCGGCATCGGGATTACTAAAGACGGCAAGACCCTCGTATTCGGTCGCCAGAGCATGACGCAACCGCTCGATATATGCACTATGCCGGCGACCGGCGGCGAAGTTAAGCAGATAACGTCCGTAAACGCAGAACTGCTCAAAACGATCAAGCCCGCTATAGTTCAGCAGCGCAACATAAAATCCTCCGACGGAAAGAATATCTTTACATGGGTTATTCTACCGCCCGACTTTGATTCGACGAAGAAATACCCGATGATCTCTTACAACCAGGGCGGCCCGCAATCGATGATCGACCAGAACTTCCACTACCGCTGGAACTTCGCTTTAATGGCTTCGCGCGGTTACGTTATCGTAGCGGCCAACCGTCGCGGCGTGCCCGGCTTCGGCCAGGAGTGGAACGACGCTATCAGCAAGGACTGGGGCGGCAAGCCGATGCAGGACCTCTTGGACGCGGCCGACGCCGTAGCCAAGGAAAGCTGGATAGATAAGAACGGCATGGCCTCGATGGGCGCAAGCGCAGGAGGCTACGCGGCTTTCTGGATGGAAGGCAACAGCAAGGGCCGATTCAAAGCGATCGTCGCGCACTGCGGCGTATTTAACTTGGAGAGCATGTACGGCTCCACGGAAGAGCTCTTCTTCCCGAACTGGGAGAACGGCGGCCCGTACTGGGAAGGTAATAACAAGGCGTACTACGACAAGCACTCGCCGCACCGCTACGTGGCCAATTGGAATACTCCAATTCTTATTTCCACGGGCGAACGCGACTACCGCGTGCCCTACACCCAATCGCTCGAGGCCTTTACAGCGGCGCAGGTTAAAGGCATTCCCTCGGAGCTAATAGTTTTCCCCGAGGAGAATCACTTTATCTCGCACGCGCAGGAATTTATCGTATGGCACAACGAAGTGTTTAACTTCCTTAATAAGTATTGCCGCGGCGGCGCTTCTAACTAAAAAGAGCCGTAATACGTTAATTTCGAAAAATACGCTTTAAAAAAATTAATAAGGTAAACGAAATGCATAATCAATTAATCCCAATGGTAGTTGAGCAAACGAGCCGCGGCGAGCGCTCGTTCGATATTTACTCCAGGTTGCTTAAGGACAGGATAATCTTCGTAGGCGGGCAGGTCGACGATTACATGGCAAATTTAATCATCGCGCAGCTACTCTTCCTCTCGAGCGAGGACCCGACGAAGGATATTAATCTTTATATCAATTCCCCCGGCGGCAGCGTTTCGGCGGGTTTGGCGATTTACGACACAATGCAATTCGTTAAGCCGGACATTTGCACGATTTGCATGGGAATGGGCGCTTCGATGGCGCAGGTTCTTCTCTGCGCGGGAGCAAAGGGCAAACGCTACGCGCTGCCGAACGCCCGCATCCTATTGCATCAGCCCTCCGGCGGCACGCAAGGCCAGAGCGCCGATATTGAGATTTACGCCCGCGAAATTCTCCGCATGCGCGATAATTTATATCAGATCATCGCCAGGCATACCGGAAAATCAATCGACGTTATTAAGCACGACGCGGACCGCGACAACTATATGACTGCGGAAGAAGCTCTCGATTACGGTATTATCGACAGAATTCTCGAGCGAAGCCACGACATTAAGCCTCAATTCGAGGATCCAAATAAAAGCGACGAAAACAAAATAAATCCCTAAAAATGACTAAGAAAAAACCATACTATCCTGATTATATTAAGTGCTCTTTCTGCGGTAGAGCCGCCAACGAGGTCGGCTCTATCGTCGAAGGCCCCGCTAATGTATTTATATGCGACGCCTGCGTCAGCAAGTCGCAGGAAATAATAACGCGGAATAAGACGCTCCTGATGCAGGAGCAATTCGGCGGCAAGCTCGCGCGCCCTTCCGAAATTAAAGCTAAATTGGACGAATACGTCATCGGCCAGGACTACGCTAAGCAAGTTCTCTCCGTCGCCGTATACAACCACTACAAGAGAATCTTCAACAAGATGGAAGTCTCGGACGAGCTTAAGGACATCGAGATCGAGAAGAGCAATATCTTAATGTTCGGCCCGACGGGCACCGGCAAAACGCTGCTCGCGAAGACGCTTGCGCGCGCGCTCAACGTCCCGTTCGCCATAGCCGACGCCACGACCATCACCGAAGCGGGCTACGTCGGCGACGACGTGGAAACCGTGCTGCTCTCGCTGCTCCAGAACGCCAATTACAACGTCGAGGCCGCCCAATACGGCATCATTTACATCGACGAAATAGATAAAGTCGCCCGCAAGAGCGAATCGACGAGCATAACCCGCGACGTCTCCGGCGAAGGAGTGCAGCAGGCGCTTCTTAAAATACTGGAAGGCACCCGTTCGGGCGTTCCCCCAAAGGGCGGGCGTAAGCATCCCGAGCAGAATTTAATTTACATCGACACCACTAATATACTATTTATCTGCGGCGGCGCGTTCGACGGGCTCGAGCGCATTATCGCCCGGCGAATGAGCAAGCAGACGATCGGCTTCATGGCCGACGAATCGATGCGCAAGGAAGAGACCTACGAACTCTTTAAGCACGCCGAGCCGGACGACCTCGTTAAGTACGGGTTCATCCCGGAAATAGTGGGGCGGTTGCCCGTTCTCTCCCCTCTTGAGGATTTAACGGACGAGGCGTTGATGAATATCCTTCTCGAGCCTAAAAACGCTATAGCAAAGCAATTCCAAAAGCTCCTGAAGATAGACGGCATCGAGCTTGAATTTGAAGATGGCGCGCTCCGCGCTATAGTCGAAAAGGCGAAGACGCGCAAAACGGGCGCCCGCGCGCTCCGCGCTATAGTCGAGGAAGCTATGCTGCCAATTATGTTCTCGCTCCCCGATATTCCCTTCGTCGAAAAGTGCGTAATAACGAAAGAAGTTATAGTGGAAAAAGCGCAGCCGAAGCTCTTTTTCAGCAAAAAGCAGGGCAAAACTGCCTGATCTAATCGATATATGTTATTTTAATTGATAAAGGAAGCTAATTATGGAAGAATCAGTATTCACCAAAATTATTAAGAGACAGATCCCGGCGGAAATACACTACGAGGACGACGATTTGATCGTTATCCAGGATATTAATCCGCAGACGCCGGTGCACATGCTTATTATTCCTAAAAAGCAAATCCCTACGATCAACGACGCAACCGAGGAAGACCGCGACCTGCTTGGAAAAATGGTATTAATCGGGAAGCAAGTGGCTAAGGACAAGGGCATCTCGGAAACCGGCTATAAGCTAGTATTCAACGTCGGCGAGGAAGCGGGGCAAACCGTTTGGCATATCCATTGCCATGTGCTCGGCGGACGCGAATTCAGCGCGGAGGATAAAGAAAAAGCCAACAGCCAGAAAAAGGAAGTTCAACTATAGATATGTCCGTAAGATTACGGAAAGCTATATAAATACAAAAGAAGCGGCACTCAAAGCCGCTTCTTTTATTTTAAAGACTAATTTGACTAATACGCATAGTATTAAAACTTGAGTTCCACTCCAATCCTCGCCGTAACTATATCCGTCTTGGATTTCCGGGGCGAGTAATAAACCTGGCCGTTCTCGACCCTTAACCCGTTATCAGGCAAGTACTCCGCTTCGCCGCCGAAGATGTATTTAACGCCTAAGTCCAGGAGCAGCTGCCCCTTGCGCGTAGTAAAATCCATAGGGAAGCTAATTAGCGCTATTTGGGCGCCGCCGCCCAGGCCGTAGCTCATTACGAAGTCGTCGAAATTCGTAGTCGAAGCAATGTTTTCGTCTTCATCATAATGAGAATTGTCCACTTCGGTTGTCGTCGCCAAATAGTTAAAGCCAAATAGGCCTTCGACGTACGGCTTAATTACTCCCTGCGAGGGTTGCACCCGGGCGTAGAGATGGCCGAAGCTAAACGAGTAGTTGGTCGTTACGTCCAGGTATACGTTCGGAATGGTGGAGCTCCAGGGCCGGCGCTCAGTGTTGGACCCATAAATCATATAGGCGCCGTCGAAGCCGACTTGCAGCGGGACGTCCCGGAACTGGTAGCCGATATTCCCGCCGATGCCGACGCTCGTTTTATCGTAAGCTTTTTTATAATCCCCCATGGGATAGCTCAATTGCAGCCCAAGCCCGAAGTTTACCCATCCGAAATCCTCAAGATTTACCTTTGGCTCCTCCTCGTAGGGTTGGCTAACCTGCGCTTTCGCTTGCAATCCGAAAATCGAAAATATTACTATGGCCAGTATTGTCAAACATTTTTTCATCGTATTCTCCAAGTTCAATTAGTTATGTGTATTTTACGCAATCCAATATAAAATAGTTGCGTTAAAATATTCAATTTTTTTTCGGAACAACAAATTGTCTTTCTATCTCGTTTGTATTATTTAAATTTGCATATATTGAAATGACAAACAATCGCTGAAAAAACACTACCGGGCGAATGCTAAAGAACTTATATATAAAAAATTTCGCGATAATCGACGAGCAGGAGATCGAATTTTCTCCGGAATTGAATATCATAACCGGCGAAACGGGCGCAGGCAAGTCCATAATGGTGGACGCTTTAATGGTAGCGCTCGGCGAGCGCTCCAGCGCGGATTTTATCCGTCGCGGCGAGAGCAAGGCCGTAATCGAAGCTAAGTTTGAGATCGAGCCCAATCATCCCGCCAAAGCGCTAATCCGCGAGAGCGAAGTGGACGAATTCGGTTCGGAATTGATCATACGGCGAGAGATACTCTCCGGCGGAAGCTCCCGCGGTTTCATTAACGACTCGCCGGTCCGCGCAGGCCTGCTCCGCCAATTCGGCGACCTGTTGGTCGATTTCCATGGCCAGCACGAGCACCAATCGCTCCTGCGCCCCGAGCGGCACGTCGCTCTGTTGGACGCCGCATTCGGCTCGTACGCCCCGATTTTGGACGACTATAAAGCCGCCCGCGAAGAGCTAGCGCGCGAGATCGCGGCTTTAAGGAAACTTACTTCCGAAAAGTATACTTTCCGCGAAAAGTATGAGTACAAAAGGCTCCAACTCGAGGAAATAGAAAAGATCGCGCCTCAGCCGAACGAAGAAGAGGAAATCGAGGGCGAATTAAAGATACTAATGAACTCCGAGCGGCTGTTCTCGCTGGCAGGCGAAGCGGCTTCGCTCCTTTCGGGCGACGACAATTCGGCGACTACGCGGCTCGCCCGCGCAAAAAAGTTAATCGAGGAGCTATCCGGGTACGATCCTTCATTCTCGCAGTACGTGCCCGAGCTCGAAGCCGCGCTTATTTCGGCAAGCGAATCAGCCAGCTTCGCCTCGCACTATACCGACAGGATCAAATTCGATCCGGCGCGAATCGAATCGCTGCGCGCTCGCCAATTGCAGTTGCGCTCTTTGCTAAAGAAATACGGCACGCTCGAGGACGCTATTAAAGTTAAGAACGAAATTCGCGATTACCTGGAAATAGTGAATAACGCGGACGAGAAGATCGCCGAAATGACCGTAAGGATACATGAGCTTCAGCGGCGGCTGGGCGAGCTGGGCGGGAACTTGCTACATGAACGCGAAAAGGCTTCGTTAGAGCTTTCCACGAAGGTCGAGGACCTCCTGCGCGATATGGCGATAGCCCACCCGCGCTTTTCGGTCAGGTTTACCGGCAATGAAATAGAGGACGGGGCGGATGAACGCGTAGCGGCGGAGGTCGGCAGCAAGCTTTTCGAAGCGTACCCGCATGGTCTAGAAAAAATTGAATTCCTAATTTCGACCAACAAAGGAGAGGACCCGAAGCCGCTCGCGCAAGTGGCCTCCGGCGGCGAAATTTCCCGTGTGATGCTTTCAATTAAATCTATAACCTCGGCCGGCGAAAGCTTGCCAATACTGATTTGTGATGAAATTGATTCAGGCATATCGGGTAGAGTGGCCGCAAGGGTTGGTCGGGTAATGAAAAGATTATCGAAGAAGCATCAAATTATCGCTATAACTCACTTGCCGCAGATCGCCGCATTCGGGGAGCGCAACTTCTCAGTCGAGAAATCTGAATCGAACGGAAGGACGGTTACGAAGGCGATACTAATCGAAGGCGAGAAGAAAATGCTCGAGATCGCAAAGATGTTCTCGGGCGACGAAGTCTCGGCCGCAGGCTTGGAAAGCGCGGGCGAACTGCTCCGCGAAGCAAAAAACATTTAGCGTTCATTTTCGTTCAATAATAAAAATTAATGGATTTTAGGCGCGTATTATGAGCTATGCAGATACTTATTTAAGTAAAAGCGAATTGGAAAGTCTTCTGGCAGGGAAAATAGATCCCGTCGATATTAACAAAATTTCTTCGGCATACGAAATGTCGGAAAACGCCCATATTGACCACACGATGGATCACGGCTCTCCATATTTTTTCCATGTTACGCGCGTTTGCAAGATTATTATCTGCGAGCTCGAGCTTTACGATACGGACGTTATTATTGCCTCGCTGCTGCACGACATCTACCAAACGACCAGCAATATCTCGCGCGAGATTATTACTTATAACTTTGGGAATTACGTCGCCTTCCTGATAGAATTGCTGAATCAGTCCACTAAGTACCTGGAGCTATACCCGGACAAGGTTCAATTCAAGGAAAGCGTGGATTCCAAGACTCCCTGCCGCGATTATCTGGTAATTTGGATGGCGGAGCATTTGGACAACTTTAGGAAGCTCACGTTCGACCCGGTTTATAACCCGATACAGTACATGAGCGAGGTCGAACGCGACTTCTTCCCATCGGCGGAGAAGGCCCAACTGCCGCAGCTCGACTATTTGATCGGCGAATTGAAGAAAGAAAGAAATAAGATCGTTGGCTAATTTTCAGCCAATTGCTGGCAGGGCAGGCTAAACGTAACGCATACGCCTTCGCCCTCCTTGCTGAAGATCTCGAACGTCCCGTCGTGCAATTCCACCATTCTCTTCGAGATAACTAAACCGAGCCCCACGCCCTGCTGCTCGTAGATCTGGCGTTCGAATTGAACGTATGCGCCGACGTTTGTTATTTGATTTTGACTCATGCCGCGCCCGAAGTCAGTTATTGATAGGTATAATTGCTTCTCCTCCAACCACATCTTAATTTTAACCGGCGTGCCTTTGTCCGAGAATTTAAATGCGTTATCGAAAAGCTCGTCCACGACTTTATGGAAGCTCTCTGTTGATATTTCAATCGATAGATCCTCCACGCTGCCTTCGATATCTATATCGTCGTACCGGTCGTATTTCTCCGAAACGAGGGCGGCAATGTCGACCAGCATGGCGGCGGGTTCGTCGGTGCGGTAGTTTCGAAGCTGCGCGCGCTTGGCGGCGCTCGCCGCAAACGTTTCCAGCCTTGCGAATATCAGGTAATTTTCAGTAATGCGAAGCAGGCGTTGCGAGCTTGTGATGATGTCGCCCGCGAGTTCCCGTATTTCATCCGGGGTAGCCTCTTCGGAGTTGCCGCTTAGGTATTTGGCCGAGCCGACAACCTGGTTGAGCACTGTGCGGAACTCATGCGGCAAAGCGTAGGTCACGTTCCTGCCCACTTCTTCCACCTTTTCCTGTATTTGGCGCTCGAAGATAGAGTGCTTCTTCCACTGCGCGTCGATAGCGGCCATCAGCTCTTCGCGGGTGTAGGGCTTTACGAGGAAATCGTCGGCGCCCTTCTCCATGCCGACGCGCATATTAGATTTTTCAGTGAAAGCCGTAAGAAAAATAAAGGGAGTCGTCGAAGTTTCAGGCGTCGAACGTAGTTTATCTAACACCCCGTAGCCGTCCAAGCCCGGCATAGATATATCGCAAAGGATTAAATCAGGATTCTCGGTTAATGCGGCGTTAACGCCTTCGATACCATCGCCGGCTGTAAAAACGTCATAACCTTCGAATTTTAACAAAGTCGAGGTGCTTTCTAGAATAAATTCGGCGTCGTCGATAACTAATATTTTTTTCATTGGCTTTGCATTGAGTTAACTAATCTCGAATGCAAGTTAATCATTTTTAGCGGCAAAAAACAATTAACATACGGTTAAATTTTATTATATAAACCGCTTTTTTATCTTTTTCTAACTCTATCCCCAATTATTTTATAATGCTTATTCTAAACGGACTTTTTTTATCTTTTTAAGGAAATTGTCGGTTGTAATTATATTTCTTTGATGCCGCATCTAATCATGATTATTTCCCTTCCCAATAATTCCTGTATCCCGGTGCATTGGCCGTTGAGCGTAATTCTTTGCCCCTGCTTTACGCTGCGGGCTTTATCGTCCGCCACGTCGGCCAAGGTACAGCTTACTACCCCGTCCTCGATCGATGTTTCCAGCGAAATCAGCGCAGGGCTTCCGGTGTTTATCGTTATGTCCTTTACCTTCCCCGTCACTTGTATCGTAGGATTGCCCTCTACATATTTTTTTTCCGCAACCTGGGGCTTATCAATAAAGTCCTTTATTAGTTGGTTTGCCGATACTTTTATATCAGCCTCGGAAGCCGCAAAATCTTTTACTGGCTTTTGATAAAGGTAAATCGCAAACGCCGCTCCTATCACGATCAAAAGCGCGATCACGGCCATTATATACCCGGTTTTCCGTTTCATAAGGCTCATTTCCCTTGCTTATCGAACTTAACGTCTACGTTTATATCAATTACTTTTGCTATCTTATCCTTAACCAGCGAAGGAATTTGAATGTTATAGTCCTGCGGCGTAATAGTAAACTTTGTCTTGCCGTATGCCTGGTTGCCTGAGATAGTAATCGTGCCGCTATGCTTTACTTTCTTCGTAACGCCATGAATAGTCAGATCGCCCTCCACAACCGCGTCATAGGAGCCGTCCTTCTTAAAATTGACCTGGTTGATATTTGTTACTTTTCCCTTAAAACTGCTCTTCGGGTACTTGGCGCTCTCAGCGTAATTTTCGTTAAAGTGTTCTTCCATCAGAGCTTTTTCGAACTTAAACGATCTCATAACGACATCGAATGCCATAGCGCCGGTGGAGGCGTCCAAAACGCCTGCCACTTGATTGTTGTGCGCTTCAATCTTCTCCAAAGGCGTCTTCGAGTAAATCCAAATGTGTCCGTTACGGGTTATATATCTGTTTTGCGCTTGCGCTGCATACGCGCATAGAAGCAATAGAGCAGCTACGAAGATCTTTTTCATTGTTCTTTCCATTTTGAATAAATACTTGTTTATATTTATCATTGAAGAATTTTACATGAATAAATTGTAAATAATATAAACAATTTTAGAATTAAAAAAGCCTCCCCCGCTCGCGCGGAGGAGGCTGAGAATTTACTAACGGATCAGATTACTTTACGAAAGAAACCTTAGCCGTGAGCGTTTCGTTACCGGAAGTCAATCTAATGATGTAAGCGCCGGTCGGTACCTGCAAGCCTGCTTCATTAGTGGCGTTCCAAGTGTATGCGTGTTCGCGGGCATCGAGCGATTGGTTAACGAGCGTCTTAACGACGTTACCAAACAAGTCGAGTACTTCAAGCTTCGTGTTAGCCGTTTCGGGCAAGTTGAAGTTGATTGTAGTCTGGGCCGTGAACGGGTTCGGTCCTACGCTGTTGATCGTCAAAGCGCCAACTCTTTCGAATTTAACTCTTACGATGTTGGACGTACCGCAATTTTGCGTGCCGTCGTAGTCTTCCTGGCGAAGTCTGTATTCGTAAGTATTGTTAAGAGCTACGTCGCGATCGAGGTAGTTGTAGTAAGTAGTCTTCTGAGCATTGCCTGCGCCGTCCTGGAAGGAAATTGCGGACCACTCATTTTCGCTGCGGGAAACGTTGCGTCTTTCGACATAGAATCCCTTGTTGTTAACTTCCGAAGCAGTTTCCCAACGGAGGTCGATACCAGCCGCGCGGCTATTGCCTTTAAGCGATGTAAGCTCGACGGGAATATCGTCCGGGCACCACTGGAACGCGTTCGAATCTGCGCCGAACGTGCTGAAGCCGAAGTACGGACGAAGCATCGGGATCCACGTACCCTGAGTCAAGGTAAGGGTTCCGTCGCCAAGGCCGATTTGGCCAAAGTGGTCTTTATGCGGGTAGGCCGGGTTGCCGGTCGTAGGCATAAAGCGGACCCAACTGTTCGAGAAGCGGTAGTTTTCGTAAGCGAAGAGGTTCATATTAACCTGCTTATTACCGAAGCTTGCCTGGCGCAAGTCTTTGTCGACCAGGAAGGAAGTGCCGCCCTCGCCGAGTAAACCGGTAGTCGGGTTAACGTAAACGCTCATAGTTCTCATACCCATGCGGGAGCTGGAACCGCCAAGTTCGTAACCTACGGAACCGAGCTGAGCGACTGCGAGCCAATAAGCGCCGCGGGGAAGCTCTACGGGGTTAGTAAGTATGTAATCGACGTAACGTTCGAAACCGAAGTTTTCTCTGTTGCCGCGTACCGCTTGTACCCACGTGCCGGGGATAGATTGCGATACTTCGCTGGGTATGCCGCCGACTTCGCGATAGACGATGAAGTCAACCGGATCGGGAGATTGGTTAAGGGTTGCCCAATAAGCGCTGAAACCGCGAAGAGTATCAGTATTGTTTACTTCAAATCTCATTGCGATCTGACCGGAGGTCCAAACGGCCGGTGTGCCGGTAGCGTCTACTATAGGATTCCAGCCGCCCCAGGCGCCGCTAGGACCGGTGTAAGATCCGTAGCCGGTGAAGCTGGAGCCGGGAAGGTTCAAGCCTTTACCATTGGAACCAACGATAGCTCCAACCGTGTTCTTTTCTGCCGATGCGCCTACCGGGTCGTATGCGAATACGTCGGCGAAGCGAAGCTGGAAGAACGTAAAGTTAGTGTCGTTGTAGGATACCAGGTCTTTTTCAGGAAGCATAACGATTGCTTCTATGCGGTAGAAGGACAAGGTGTCTTTCTGGCTCTTGCGAGCGTTCCATGCCGGCATAGTAAGTTCGAGCTGGCTGCCTGCGTTAAGGTTCGATATCGGCTCCGTACGGCAATAGATAGGTTCTTTATCCCTAAGGTCGCCCTGCGAGTTAGCGCGGTAAATCTTTACCTTAACCGAGAGGTTCGGAGCGTTATGGCTGGAGTTGTTGCTCAGCTTAACGCGTACAGGTATCGAAGTCGCCTGCGAAGCGGGAACTGCCGTGTAAGGCCAAAGTATCTTAACTGTAGTGACTTCAAGGTCAGGAATTTCAGTAGGAGTAGAAACTGCTACGTTATCTACATAGAAGTCGTCCTGGTCGTCAGGAATACAGTTCGGGCAGAACTGGGTCTTGGTGTTATCGGTTGCGAATACTCTGATTCTGAAGCGGAAGTTGCGCGCGCCCTCGTTCTTCCAACGGATGAACGTATCGGGGATAGCGATGAAGTAACGCTTGAATTCAAAGTCGATACCGTCGTCGTACATATCGGCGCGGAGACCGTTAGCCTTTCTTGCTGCCAAATCAGGCAATGCAAGCGAAGAGTCTTTATCAGTCTCGAGGAAGCCGATCATATAGCCGCCGCCGCCAAATATAGTTAATGCCGGGTTCTGAGCAGTCTCGGTTTCGCCGACGGGCTTGCCGCCTTTGCGAACCGGGTGAACCGACCAGTCTTTTTGTTCGTCGAGGTTAACGATGCCGTTCAAGCCGTCGTCGCTAGGCTTAGCGATTTCAACTACCAACTCGTCGGGAGGAGTAGTCTGGGCGTTAGGAGCCGTTAAGGGAGCGAATACGTCGCCTGCCTGGATAACGCGAGCTTCGGGGCCGACCATAGATTGATCGCCAAAACCGCGGGGCCAGTTGTCTTGCTTAGTAGTTCTCTGTACGGAGAGTGAAATTACCGAACCGAATTTACCGCGAAGATCGATCGGGAACGAACGGATCTGGTCGCCGTTTCTTGCGGGCGAGCGTCCGTCTTTGTAGCGTTGCGGATGTTCGCCGCCGCCAAGAGTAACGCGGTTAAGCTTAATACAGGGAGAAGCGAGCTTAATGTTCGGGCTCAAATTCTTTCTGTCCATAGCTGCGTATTCAATTCTTCTCGGGGGTTGCGGGTAAACCGATACTTGTTCGCCGGCAACTTCTTCTGCGTCGATATTGACCCATTTCCAAACCGAAGGCATGTTAACGCCCTCTACGTTGTGGAATTCGCTACCGTTGTCGTTCAAACCGTTAAGTCTGTTGACTACGAAGAAGCGTAAGCTGGATTCGTCGTCGAAAGGCCATTGGTCTTCCATCGGATCGCCGTTCGGGGTTACCGGTTCGGCGGTAGTGAATGAACGGAGGCGGCCGATATGGTTTTCGAGGAATTCGTTCGGCTCGAACGGCGGGAAGTATACCTGTACGAATTTGTACGGAGGAATACCATTGTAGCCGGTGCCGGAGAAATTCGGTTCCGGGGTAACGGTGTAGTTAGCGCCGTTCTTCGTTACGCTTCCTGCCAGGCGTACGCGAACGGTAGGATCGCCGTTACATTTAACTCTCTGCGCGGGGTCGGCGCTCATGCCGACGGAAAGGCAGATAGAGTCTATCGGGGCCAATCTGTTGTAGATGTTCTTGTTAGTTACAAGGTTAACTACGCGGAATCTAACGCGGAACTTAAGGTCCTGGGGAACGAAGTTAACGCCTGCGGGGCCTTGGATGTCGTTAGTTAAGTTTTGAACCAATGCGACGGGCTGGAAGGCGCCGATCCTGGGCATGCCTGCGAAGAATTCGTAGTTTTCAGCCTTGTCTTCGGTTACTTCTACCGGGAATTGATCGAGCGGAATAGTTAAGTTCTTCGAATCGCGAACCATGTATTTGATGGAGGCGACGCGAACAGTGTTTTGCCATTGTTTGAACTTAACGGCCTGGCTCGTTTGCGGGAATTCCTGAACCGTGCCGGATTCGTCCTGGAACTTCATGAAGTAGTGAGTAAATTGGTTATACTCGCCGCCCCAGGGATAGTTCTCGTTGCTCTTCGGAACGCCGGTCGGGTAGTTGACGTGGCGGGCCCAGCCATAAACGCCTGCGGTTGTGTTGCGGCGGATGATAGCGTAGCCGTACGTATCGCTCGGGTTGTAGTCGCCGTCGACTTTCTTATAGATGAAAGTGATGGAGCTATCGCGGCGATCGAGAGTAACCTGTATGTCCACTGCGACGTAAACGTCGGAATTCTGCGGGCGGAGGTTAGGATCTACTGTAGCCGTTCCATAGAAGTGGTTAACGGAGCCTTTGATCTGCATATTGACCCAAGAGATGATGAGCCTGTCCGCAGTTAAGAATCTCTTATAGTAAGCGCGACCGTAGTCTTCAACCTGGCGCGTTTCGGGATTGTACTGCGAGAGCATCATATCGCCGAATACGGGCGCGATAAGAGCTGCGCGCGTATTGGAGAACGCCGTCGTATTTAATTGGCCGCCGCGCGCGCGGATACCGCCGAGCGGGTTAAACAGACCGTTGTTGGCCGTAAAGTCGTTAGGATCGAGACCTAATACCGAATGCATATAGCCAAAGTCGTCGCGGGTGTTATCGCCCGTGCCGGGGCCGCCGCCGTTGTCCGCATATGTGCGGCAACGCGTGCAAGGACCGGTCGAACCGAACGGGTAGCCTTTAACGAACCAGTCCATAGACATCGGGTCGTATGCGCTGGTGGCGCCTTCGGGAACGTAACGGTTGCCCGATGCGTCGTAGAAGTAGCGTCTGTTGGTTAAAGCGATGATACCGTTGGTCGATACGTAGAACGAATCGTAACGGATACCGTTAAAATAGAAACCGCCCGTGATGCCTATCGGAATAGGACCGGCGATAGCGTCGTCCGTGGAGTCGATCGCGCCGTCGCTACGGAGCGTATGATCGAAGAAATCCAGGTTTTGGATAGGATTGCGGAAGAAACGCAAGCCTTCCTGCTTGTTATTATCCCAGTACTCGCGCGGAAGTTGGCGCGGACCGGAAAGAATTCTGCGCCACATAGCGGGCTCAACAGTCGTGTCGGTCGGTATCGCGTTGACTTGCCACATGTGGGTGTTGTCCGGATTGCGGTACTGCTGCGGAATGATTTCTTTGTTGTCAACGAGGTAGTAACCTGTGGAAACCGCAGCTTCTGTGCGGGGGTTGCTCGTCTCGTTGAAGTTTCTCGGGAAGCTCGTATCGTCCGGGGTCGCCTGCGTGGGCGCCGGCCAGAACGTCGGCCTCTCTTGAAACTCGCTCTTTCTTAACGTCTCGTCATTAGATTCCTTCTGCTTCTCGTTAGCAAACGCGTTGCTCATCGTTAGGCCGAAGACTAATGCAAAAAGTAGAAAGTACTTTTTCATTCGAGTGTCTCCAAAAAATAGTTAATAAACAAATTAATAAAAGTATTCTATAGTTTCTAAAAATGAATTACAAGTGATAGTTATACTTAAATCAAGTATAAATATACGCATTTATTTCGAATTTATAAAAATGTATTTTACCGTTTGAATCTCCAGCCTTTATCTTCGAATTCGAAGACCCAGCCGGCGATCTTTCCTTCTTCCACCGTATTGAAATTGTTCCAGTAATCCAGCGTGTAAGTGTACCTCGAGCCTGTTTCGTCGGCGGGTATCGCTTCCGCTTGCTTAACGATATCGTTAAAGCGTTTTTGCCATTCTTTAAAGCTTTCCGGGCGAAGGTCGACCCAGCCCTCGTAGCACCATTGGTCCACGTTTTCGGGCGTCATTTCGAGCTTCTCGCGTCCGCGGCGTACGGGGATCTTAACGTCCTGCCCGCGCAGGTAGCGTTTGCCGTCGGAGAGCAGCACAGCCAATCCGATCGAAAGCATTTGCGCGCGAAGCGCCCCGTCCGAGGCCAATATTTTTTCCGCGCCCGCGGAGATCTCCTCGGCCGGCAGCTCCAGGGCCTGCCGTACGGAGCCGCATACTTTCTTGATCAGGTGAGCTTCGTAGAGCAGCTTCGACAGTCTCGGCGGGCCGAGCAATTCGAACGCCACGCTTGCGACGCCGTTTTCGTTTTCCAACTTATCAATTTTTTCAACCGCTATGTTGCGAAGCATGCCGCCCCTGTACGTCGGGCCTAACGTAAAGCCGTCCAGGCCTTGCATTATGTCGTGGCCCGTGTTGCCGCCGCGAACTTCGTGCACGAGGTATTCGGCGATCTCTTCGGGCGTTACGATTTCCATCTGGCCTAACGCGCTGATGGCTTCGAATTCGCCGCGGGAGAAGATGCCGTTCTCGCCGGTGTCGATAAATACGGATTCAAAGAACTTGCCCGTGTCGTTTACCCCGGCGAAGTCGCCAAAGACGAAATCGCCTTGGGCCGCTTTCGCGCCTTCGTAGGGCATATCTACTAATTTAATAGCCTGGCCGCGTCGTTTTATCTCCCCGTAGCCGATCTTTTTCCAGGCGATCGTCGCCGTCGGCTTTATTTCCTTTACGAGCGGGCCGCCCGGCGTGCGCGCCATAAGGAAAAGCAGGAGGGTTTGAGCGCCGGCAACGGCCGTCTTCGAAAGCAGTACGCGCGAAGGACGTTCCTCGCTGTGGGTATAGGGAATATTCATTCCCATGCCGCCCGTGCCGCTCGTGCCGACCTTAAAGTACATCTCGACGCCGGTTTCTCTCATAGAATTATTCAATATCTGGACGTGGCGAATCAATTGCGGGATGTAGCTTGAGCTCATCATGTTTTCTACTACGGACTCGTCGACCTTGCCGCCTTCGATTGAAAGGATCGTGTTCAGGGTCGTGTTGTAGATATCAAGGTATGCGATAGCAGTCGCGGTATTGATGCAGTCGATGACCAAATTCGGCTTCGTTTCGGTAATTAACTGGTAGAGAGCGCTCGATTTATAAATATTATCGTCGAGTTCGAAGAAGATATCCTTAATAAAGCCTTTTCTACGATCGGGCGATTTTAGCACTTCAGCCCAGTTTTCATCCTTCCACTCCTGGCGCGTAAAGATGTTGCCCCAACGAGCTTCGAACATTGAAGGGTCCGATTTTGGAAACTCCCTGCGAAGTTGCGCCACCGCGTCTTCCGCTTCAGCTTTCTTAAGGGATGAAACAATTAACTTACCTGGTTCGAAAGCCATAAGCTTCCTGCATATTGCCGAACCGACTAATCCCCAGCCGCCCAGCACCAATACTGTCGAACCTTTGATTTGCATATTCTTAACCGTTTAATTATATATTTCGTAAATTTTTGACATAGATAATTTCAATTTAAGAAATTCAACACCCCTAGCCAAAAACTTTCTTTAATTTTAACGGTTTCCTGCAATTTTTTTTTCCACATTCCGGTTTTACAAAGAACTTTTAGTTTACGTCGTTTTTCAAATTATAAGACACATTAATATGCAAAACGTCCCAACTTTTTTTCAATTTTTTTTTGCCGGTTTGTAACTCTTTATACTACAACGCATTGCCGGAGCATTTTTTTTTGCCGCCGGGACGTGGATAATTTTTTTTTCCCTATTTTAAAATTTATTAATTATTTGATAGTCTTTAGCTGCGACGAACAATTTAACGTTTTTCAATCTTAAAGGAGTATTACGATGAAATTTGAACTACCGCCTTTACCCTACGACAAAAACGCGCTCGCGCCGCATATCTCTGAAGAAACCCTCGAATACCACTGGGGAAAGCACCACGCGGCTTACGTTGAAAACCTGAACAAACTGATAGCCGGGACTGAATACGAATCAATGCAGCTTGAGGAAATCATCAAAAACGCCCAGGGCGGAGTCTTCAATAACGCCGCTCAGACGTGGAACCACACGTTCTTCTGGAATTGCCTCTCGCCAAACGGAGGCTCGCAGCCGACCGGCGAACTAAAGACGGCCATCGATACGACTTTCGGCTCCTTCGACGCGTTCAAGGAGCAATTCTCCAAGACGGGCGCCACGCTCTTCGGGAGCGGCTGGGCATGGCTCGCCAAGGACGCCGATGGCAAGCTCTCCATCGAGCAGCTTTCCAACGCCGGCAACCCGTTGACGATGGGCAAGAAGCCCGTGCTTACGCTCGACGTATGGGAGCATGCGTACTATATCGACTACCGGAACGCGCGCCCGAAGTTCATCGAGCATTTCTGGGAATTAGTAAATTGGGATTTCGCTTCGAAAGAATTTGCGAAATAATTTGAAAAGCTTTTACGCATAAAAAAAGGCGGGACTTGCATCCCGCCTTTTTTATGCTATTTAAAGCGGGCGGTTTAGTTTCCGCAGCCGCAGGTATGGGAGTCGTTCGGATTATTGAATACGAAGCCGGAGCCGTATTCGTTGGACATAAAGTCAAGCGTTACGCCCATCAGGTAGAAAACGCTTTTGCTGTCGACGACAAGCTCGAGATCGCCGAGCTTGAAGGAGCGATCGCCCTCGTCCAGGGCGGCGTCGAATCCGAGTATATAATTCATGCCATGGCATCCGCCGGAGCGAGTGCCAAGCCGGAGATAGTATTCAGCCGGGACGCTGTTTTCCTTGCGGATTTCCATAATTTTTTCGAGAGCGGCCTCGGTAACCTTGATAGGTTCGTCGGCGGGCGCGCCGTTGATCATCGTGGGGAGCTCGTATACTCCGCCGTTTGCTATAGTTTCCATTGAATTGCCTTAATTATTATAAATAGTTTAAGCGTCATAATTAATAATAACGTCGTCGGTCAACGGGTGCGTTTGGCAGGTCAGGCAATAGCCCTCCTCGATCTCGCTCTCCGTCAGTCCTTCGCTTTCGTCCATCATAATTTTACCCGATTCGACCTTCGCCCTGCAAGTGGAGCATGCGCCGATCTGGCAGCTAAACGGCGGATCGAACCCTGCGGACTGCGCGGCCGTAAGAACCGTGTCGTCCGGCTCTACGTCGAATTCGCCCGTTTCGCCATATATCTTAATTCGAATTCTCCTTCTGACTACCTCGGGCGTTTCCCCGGCATCCTTACCCGCTACTGGGAATTCCGTCGGTATAGGCGCCGTGAAGGATTCGCGGTGGATCTTCTTTTGAGGAACTTCCAGCGCGGCTAACGCCAATTCCACTTCTTTCATAAATCCGTTCGGCCCGCACATAAAGTACTGCGAGCTGTCTACCGGGAGCGATACGTGCGTCTCGAGCAAATTCTTGGCGATATTTGCCGTAATCCTGCCTTTGTAGCCAGTCCAATTCTCAGGCGGATTAGTCAGGAAATAATGCGCTTTGAATCGCGTGTCGCGTTCCAACTGCAGCTTATCCAGCTCTTTCTTAAAGATAATATTTGTTTCGTCGCGGTTTAAGTAAACTAACACGACTTTTGTCCCAGGCCGCTCGGCGAGCAACGTAAGGAGTATAGAGTAAATAGGGGTAATCCCGCTGCCGGCCGCGAAGAGTATATAGTTCTCGCTTTCGTAGTTTTCGTCGTCGAGCACGAAATTCCCGAACGGCGGCATAACCTCCAATTCGTCCCCTTCCTTTAGCTCGTCGTTGAGATAAATGGAGACCTTGCCATCGGCGACTTTTTTAGCCGTTATCGCGATCTCATCCTCCGGCGAAACCGAGGGAGCGGAACTGATCGAATACGCCCTGCGCTCGCAGCCGTCGGGAAGATTTACTTTTATAGTAAGGTACTGTCCCGATTTATACTTAAACGTCTCGCGCAATTCGGCGGGAATTTCAAATACCACGCTGCATGCGAGAGGCGTTTCGCGGACGACGCGCTTTACTTTTAGCCGATAGAATTTAAGTTCCATGTTATCCTTAATATTAATAAAGGCCTAATTCAAGAGCCGCGGCTTCGCTGAGCATGCTCTTGTCCCACGGCGGATCGAACGTAAGCAGAACCTTAGCGTCCTTAACTTCCGGGATCGCGCGAATAACGTCCTGCACTTCCGTCGGAAGCGCGCCCGCCTCCGGGCAGTTCGGCGCGGTCAGCGTCATTAGCACGACGACCTCGAGGCTCTCCGTGATGGCAACGTCGTATATTAACCCAAGATCGTATACGTTCACTGGGATTTCCGGATCGTAAACGGTCTTTATCTGCTCGACTACTTTTTGTTCGAGCTCCTCGCGGGTTATTTCTTGTTTTTCGCTTTCAGCCATTATTTATTCCTCCGTAGAGATCGCCGCGCCCGCTTGCTTTTCGATAGCGGTTTTCATCGTGTGCCAGGCCAGGCTCGCGCATTTTACCCGTGCTGGGAATTCGCGCACGCCGCAAAAGACTGCAAGCTTGCCAAGGTTCATCGGGTCGATGTCCTCGGACGCGTCGGCGGTGACTATATCATGAAATTCGTCAAAAAGTCTCTTAGCTTCCTCGATAGTTTTGCCCTTTAGCAGCGTAGTCATAATTGAAGCGGAAGCTTTAGAGATAGCGCAACCGGCTCCCTCGAATTTAATGTCCGCGATCTTTTCGTTCTCGATTTGCAAGTATACGTCGATCCTATCGCCGCAGAGCGGGTTGTGCCCTTCGGCCGAATAGTTGAATACTGTCAATTGCCCGAAGTTGCGCGGATTCTTGTTGTGGTCCAGGATCACTTCCTGGTAAAGATCTTTTAGTTCGTTCATTTTAGCGCCTACCCAAACATTCTTTTAAGTTTTTGAAGGGAGACGCCAAGCGCGTCGATCTCTTCTTTAGTATTGTAAAAAGCGAAGGAAGCTCTCGCGGTAGCCGGTACATTAAAGCGGCACATTACGGGCTCGGTGCAGTGATGCCCGGTGCGTATCGCTATGCCGTCCACGTCCAGTATAGTCCCGATGTCGTGGGGATGAATTCCCTCCATAACGAAAGCAAGGACGCTCGCCTTATCCGCCGACTTGCCAATAACGGTTAAGCCCTCTATCGATTCGACTACTTCGGTGGCGTATCGCAACAGCTCGGCTTCATAGGCGGCTATGGTGTCGAGCCCGATTTGTTTGATATAATCTATTGCGGCCCCAAAGCCAATCGCCCCGGCGATATTTGGCGTGCCCGCTTCGAATTTATACGGTAAATCGTTGTAAATTGTTTTCTCAAATTTAACTGATTTTATCATATCTCCGCCGCCCTGGTACGGGGGCATGCTCTCCAGAAGCTCGCGCTTAGCGTAGAGCGCGCCTATCCCCGTTGGGCCGTACATCTTGTGTCCTGAAACGGCGAGGAAATCGCAGTCCAACTTCTGCACGTCGATCTTGACGTGGTGCGCGGATTGCGCCGCGTCAATTAAAACCTTAATACCGCGGCTATGCGCAAGCTTAATAACGTCCGCGATCGGGTTAATAGTGCCGAGCGAATTTGATATATGAACAAGAGAAATTATCTTTGTTCTATCAGTAATTAAATTTTCGTACTCCTCGACCATAAGCCTGCCGTCGTCGTCGATCGGGACTACCTTCAGCTTGGCGCGCTTTTCCTGCGCGAGCAGTTGCCAGGGCACGATGTTCGAATGGTGCTCCATGGCGGTGAGGATAATCTCGTCGCCCTCGCCGACGTTTTGCCTGCCCCAGGTCGCCGCGACGAGGTTAATGGCTTCAGTCGTGCCGCGCGTGAAGATGATCTCTTCATACGATTTTGCATGGAGGAACTTTTGCAGAGTCTTGCGGGCTTTCTCGTATTCTTCCGTCGCGCGCTGCGAAAGGAAATGCACTCCGCGGTGGATATTGCTATTATAATTTGTATAGTAATCCACCAATTTATCAATAACGACCTGCGGCTTCTGGGAAGTAGCGGCATTATCTAAGTAGATAAGCGGCCTGCCGTGCACGAGCCTTTTTAATATCGGGAAATCCTCCCTTATTGCGGTTGCGTTCAATAGCGGTTTCATTTAGCGGGGCCCGTCGTTTCATCGTTCAACAAAAATTCGGCGTTAAATTTCGAGGCGAGCTTACGCTCTATCTCCGCGCGCAAGCCCGGCGCCTTGATCATCGCCAATATTTCCCCGGCGAACGCGAAAAGGAGCACGGCGCGGGCGCGTTCGAGAGTGAGCCCGCGCGAGCGCAGGTAGAATATGGCGTCCTGGTCGATAAAGCCGCTAGTCGCCCCGTGGCTGCACTTTACGTCGTCGGCATAAATTTCGAGCTCGGGTTTAGTATTTATCCTGGCGCCATCCGAAAGCAATACGTTCTTGTTTGATTGGTATGCGTTGGTCTTTTGAGCTATCCTGTGGACCTTTACTTTGCCGTTAAATACGGCCGTCGCCGCGCCGTCAAGAATGCCCTTAAAGAATTCGTTGCTCTCGCAGTTCGGCTGGGCGTGCTCAATATAAGTATGATTGTCTACGAAGCTCTTCCCGTCGGCATAGTAAAATCCGTTGAGATGCGACACGCAGCGTTCCCCGAGGTGCATAACGTAAGCGTCGTTACGTGTGAAAGCCCCGCCGAACGTAGCGGAAAGCCCTTCGAATTCGCTTGCTCCTGCCTGGTACACGTAATTCGAATCGAATTTAACCACCGTCTCCGGGTAGTCCTGGATGCGGGTAAAGCCGATCCGGGAATCGCGCGAAAGGTAAAAATCGATATTCGTATTTATTATAATTCTATCCTTCGCCTTGCTCTCGGCGGTCTGCACTACGTCGAGCTTCGCGTTTTCCTCCGCGATAAAGAATATCTTAGGAGAGATGAGCGTTCCGCCTGTCGCGGAATTAATAAAGAGCAAGTTAAGCGGATAGCGGGATTCGTAATTTTTAGGAACTACAATGCAATACCCGGCATGCGCGGAAAGGAAATTTACCGCCAGCATCGGGTTCATCGGGAAGATATTCTTCTTGTTTAAGTGGTAGCCCATCTGCTCCGGGTAGCGCGCCTGCGCCTCGGAATATGACAATATCTGGAGGCCCGGGTTCGGATTAGAAAGCTCTTTACTCAAGAACCCGTTTACAAATACAAGATAGTATTCCGAAAAAGCGGCGATGCGAATATCCCGCAATTCCGCAGGGCTCGGCATCGAGGGAGAATGCAGCGTAAATTCATTCAGGAACGCAATATTGGTATACTTCCAAAATTCGTTCTTAAGGGTCGGCATTCCGTTCTCCTCGATATACTGCGCGGCTTCCGCCCGCGAAGCTCCCCATTCGATGCCGTCCGGTTTAATACCGTTGGCCAGAGCAAGTATGTTTTGCTTGAAAGCCGGCTTTTCTATTGTTGCGTCTATCGAATCCATTATTATTCGCCGTCCTTCAGCCAGTCGTAGCCTAATTCTTCAAGCTTGAGAGCCAATTCCTTGCCGCCGGATTTAACTATTTTGCCGTTGTAGAGCACGTGCACGAAGTCCGGCACGATGTAATTAAGAAGTCTCTGGTAGTGAGTAATTACTAAAAAGGCGTTGTCCGCGGAGCGAAGCTTATTCACGCCGTCGGCGACTATGCGAAGCGCGTCGATGTCCAATCCCGAATCGGTCTCGTCGAGTATCGCGAGCTTAGGCTCGAGCATAGCCATCTGGAATATCTCGTTGCGCTTTTTCTCGCCGCCCGAAAACCCTTCGTTAACCGAGCGTTGGAGGAACTTCGTATCCATTTCGACGAGCGCTGCGCGTTCGCGCATCATTTTAAGGAAGTCCATCGCGTCGAGCGGTTCCATATCCCGGGATTTTCTAATTTCATTAACGGCCGTCTTGATGAAAGTAGCGTTCGATACGCCGGGCACTTCCATCGGGTATTGGAAGGCTAAGAATACGCCTGCGCGGGCGCGTTCGTCGGGCTCGAGCTCGAGTAAATTCTTTCCGTCGAAATAAACGCTGCCCGCCGTAACTTCGTACTCGCTCTTTCCGGCGAGCGCCGAGGCGAGAGTGCTCTTGCCGGAGCCGTTCGGACCCATGATCGCGTGAATTTCACCAGGATTTACAGTTAGATTTAATCCGTGAAGTATTTGGTTGCCGTCTACGCTAGCGTGCAAATCTTTAATTTCAAGTAATGCCATTTTAGTTTATCTTTATTTTTGTTCTTAAATTTGATCTTATTGAATAAATCCTATTAACCTACGCTGCCCTCAAGGCTTATTGAAATTAGCTTTTGCGCTTCGACCGCAAATTCCATCGGCAGTTGCTGCAGAACTTCCCTGGCGTAGCCGTTAATGATCAACGCCACCGCGTCTTCCGTCGGGATTCCGCGCTGGTTTAAGTAAAAGATTATATCGTCGCTAATTTTCGACGTCGTGGCTTCGTGCTCGACCGTCGCGCTCTTGTTCCCTACCTCTATATAGGGGAAGGTATGCGCGCCGCAGTTGTTCCCAAGCAAAAGAGAGTCGCACTGCGAAAAATTGCGCGCGTTCTCGGCTTTCCTGCCGACCTGCACCAGCCCGCGGTAGCTGTTGTCGCTGTTCCCTGCGGAAATGCCTTTCGAGACGATGCGCGAGCGCGTGTTCTTGCCCAAATGGATCATCTTCGTCCCCGTGTCCGCCTGCTGGTAATTATTAGTCATAGCGACCGAGTAAAATTCTCCCTGCGAGTTGTCCCCCTTCAGTATGCAGCCCGGGTACTTCCACGTAATAGCGGAACCCGTTTCGACCTGCGTCCAGGAGATCTTGGAGTTGTCCCCTGCGCATAGCCCGCGCTTAGTAACGAAGTTATAGATGCCGCCCTTGCCCTCTTTATCGCCGGGGTACCAATTTTGCACGGTAGAATACTTTATCTCCGCGTCCTTGTGCGCGTATAGTTCGACTACGGCGGCGTGGAGTTGGTTTTCGTCGCGCATCGGCGCCGTGCAGCCCTCGAGGTAGCTTACGAAAGAGCCTTCGTCCGCTATGATAAGCGTGCGCTCGAATTGTCCCGTTGAAGCGGCGTTAATTCTGAAGTAGGTCGAGAGCTCCATGGGCGAGCGGACGCCCTTCGGAATGTAAACGAACGAGCCGTCGCTGAATACCGCCGAGTTGAGAGCGGCAAAATAATTATCAGTAATGGGCACAACGCTGCCTAAGTATTTTTCAATGAGCTCCGGGTAGTCGCGTATCGCCTCGCTTATCGGGCAAAAGATTATTCCTTTTTCCGCGAGCGCGCCCTTGAAGGTAGTGGCTACGGAAACGCTATCCATTACGGCGTCGACCGCCACGCCTGCCAGCTTTTTCTGCTCGTTCAGCGGGATGCCGAGCTTTTGATATGTTTTAATAATTTCGGGATCGACGTCGTCGAGACTCGCAGCCTTTTTAAACTCTTTTGGGGCGGCGTAGTAATGGATGTCCTGATAATCTATCGGGGGATAATGCACCTTCGCCCATTTTGGCTCGCGCATCTTTAGCCAGTGGCGGAACGCTTTCAGCCGCCAGTTAAGCATAAATTCGGGTTCGCCCTTTTTAATTGATATAAAACGGACTGTGTCCTCGGTTAAACCTTTAGGAGCGAATTCCTGCTCAATATCCGTGGTAAAGCCGTATTTATACTCGCTTTCGGTCAGACCTTTCAAAAGCTCGTCGTCTTTGCCTGCTTTTTCCTTATTGTTATCCATTATTAACGCCGTTATTAATATTTGTTATATTCGGTATAAAATTAATTGCTTGAGTCGGAGCGGCGAGCTCGGCGACCGTGGTCGCGCGGAGTATGTCGTCGATTCTCTTCTGTATGATGCCCAACGGGTTGCGTATCGTGCAAACGCCTTCGCGATGGCAAGCCGAATCATGCTCGTCCATTGTCATGCACTCCACTATTCCCTTGTTTTCCCCCATCGCCGCTAGCACGTCCACGACGGAAATCTCCTCCGCGGACTTTGCCAATTGATAGCCGCCGCGTATGCCTTGAACGCTGACGATTAGACCGCCCTTCATTAATCCCTGCAACGACTTCGACAAAAATTCAAAGGAAATGCCTAACTTCTCGCTCATCTCCTTCGCGGAAACGAGTTCCTTGCCGCGATATGCCATAAATTGCATCGCTAAAAGAGCGTATTCTATCTTTTTTGAAAATCTTAACATGTTTTTGCTCGTCTTTAAGGCAACTGACGATAGGTAAATCGGACTATTGTAATCTTATTTTACAAATATAACTAATTTCTTTGGTACGAGGAAAAATAATGAAAATATACAGCCTGAAACGCGTGCAATCCCTGCCGATTAGCCGGGCGGAAGCATGGGCTTTCTTTACCGATCCCCTTAATTTATCGAAGATTACCCCCGAAAGCATGTCCTTCGAAATTTTAAGCGAACTCCCCGAAAAAATTTATTCAGGATTAATTATCGAATACTTCGTAAGACCTATTCCCGGCCTCAGGGTGCGCTGGATAACGGAAATTAAACACGTCGAGGAAGGCAAATTTTTTATAGACGAGCAGCGGTTCGGCCCATATAAATTTTGGTACCACAAGCACACGTTCGAGAGTTCCAACGAGGGCGCGCTAATGACCGACGAAGTAATCTACGCCTTACCATTTGGATTCCTCGGTAGGCTCTTTGGTTCGCGCCTCGTCGCGAATAAATTAAAAACGATATTCGATTATCGATATAAGGTATTAAAAGAAAATTTTGGCTGATGGTACATTTAAATTTTCCGGCGACACAGCCTTTCTTCCTTGATCTTATCTTTGCATACATCGTTCCAATGCCCCCATTTAAATGCAAACGAAACGCTTCTCATTTGCAAATGTCTATCAGGAGGAATCAATGAAAGGAAAAACTGGGACTGCCGCCGAGCGTAAGAAAAACGCTATGGCCGCGGAGGATTTCAGATACATAATCAGCATGATCAAAAACGCCGAGCAGAACGTCGAAACGAAACTTTTTTGGCTTGGCCGATATGAAGAAGAATTTGCGCGCGGCAAGATGAGTATAGAGCAATTCGATAAGATATATAAACGTATCGATCTCGACCAGGAGACGCTGGATAAGATTAATTGGCCGGGAAATAATCGCCCGAATATGTTAGATGTAATTAGAGAAAGGAAAATTCCAGAAAACGAGCAGGATAGCAGCTATTCTGACAAGCACGCGTATGCCCTGTCAAGAGCCGATTTTCACAAATTGATCGATGAGATTATTGAAATAGAATTGAATATGGAAACGAGAATATATCTGTATGGGAAGTTAGGGGAAGTATGCGTTTACCGCGGAATGAGCTGGGATCAATATAGAATTTATAATAAAATATTGAACATCGATCAAGAGACTAGGGATAAAATTGACTGGTGATAAATATCTATAAATTTCCCCACAACGGCAAGATCATTCTTAATCGTATTAAGCGCTACGAATAGCGCGCAAGCGCTTGTAAATAGAATGTTTTGTCACTCTGACGAGCGAAGCGAGGAAGAGTCCATGGGATCTTTTGAATGAATTAATGTTGGGCCGCATAACCTAATTCAATTTCTTAACCCCGGAGGGGTTACAGCTTTGTAACGCGAAGCGCCCACCCACATCCACTAGATATCTGCGGCGAAGCCGCGGAAAGGAGGCGGCGGGGGGCGGCGTTCTCTATTGATGTGAAACCGCTACGCGGTTCGTAAGATTCGCGCTCTTTATAAATTATTTGCGTCGAAAATCCATCGAATAATCCGCTGACGGTTACGCCATAGGCGTTATACATCTGTAACAGTCGCTCATCGTCGAAAACGCTACGCCGTAGGCGTTGGACAAGAAAAGCTATTAACGTAATCTGCACTTTGAGTAAAAGGCCATGCCTTTTATGGAATCTCGTATGACAGACCCATGAATTTTCAACAATTTGCGCCTCTTTTTTGAATGGCTTTATTTGGTAAATGTAAAATAAATGCAAAGCCTGACTCATTTTTTTCGTTGACAAGAGAACATCGTATTAATAATTTCCGTAATTTTGAATCTCGCTTGAGGGCGCGAAGTCTAAAAGCCGGAAAAGAAGAAATAATGAAATACTGCCCTGTGGTGTAACTGGCAACACGCCTGACTCTGGATCAGGAGAGTCCAGGTTCGAGCCCTGGCGGGGCAGCTAAAAAGCCCTGAACGAAAGTTCAGGGCTTTTTTCATTATTATAACGCAAATAGAATATTCCCCATTCGTTAAGCCGCATCCCAACTAAAAGATATTTTGTTCGTCTATGCTGATATTTAATTGATTCAACTTAACTTTCGGGTAGAATATGAATAGTATGGAATTCGATTTAGTAATAGTCGGTTCGGGCCCGGGCGGATATATCGCCGCCGTACGCGCGTCTCAATTGGGCATGAAGGTAGCTTGCGTCGAGCGCTCAGATCTCGGCGGAGTATGCCTGAATTGGGGATGCATCCCAACAAAAGCTCTCTTAAAGAGCGCCGAGGTATGGCACAATATCCACCGCGCTTCCGAATTCGGCTTTAACGTCGAGAACGTTTCCGTAAATTTTGACCAGGTAATTAAACGCAGCCGCGACGTTGCAGGCAAGATGAGCAAAGGCGTCGGCTTCCTCTTTAAAAAATATAAAATTGAGCACCTCCGCGCGCACGGTAAAGTTAAATCGCGCAATTTAGTCGAGCTTTACGATAAAGAAGGTAACATGACCGGCACGGTTTCCTGCAAAAATGTTATTATCGCTACCGGGGCCCGCCCCCGGATGTTCCCCGGCATCGAAGTCGACCGCAGGAAGATATTGACCTCCACCGAAGCTATGATCCAGAAAAAGGTCCCCCAGTCGATGATAGTAATGGGCGCGGGAGCTATCGGCGTCGAGTTCGCTTATTTCTTCTCTACCTTCGGTACGGAAGTTACTATAATTGAAATGATGGATAGGATTCTCCCGGTCGAGGACTCCGAAGTCTCCAAAGAGCTTGAGCGCAACTTCCGCAAGAGCAAAATCAAGCTGCTTACCTCCACGCGCGTCGTGTCCGCAAAGACTGAAGGCGAAGCTGTGAAGGTGGTAATTCAAAAGAAGGACGGCTCCGAGGAAACCCTTACGGCCGATCTCGCTTTGAACGCTATAGGCATCCAAGCGAATATAGAAAACCTGGGATTGGAGGAAATGGGCGTCGCGGTCGAGCGCGGCTTTATAAAGATCGACGAGATGCTCCGAACTAACGTCGAGGGCGTTTACGCTATAGGCGACGTAGCCGGCCCGCCGTGGCTCGCGCACAAAGCTTCCGCGGAAGGTATCACATGCGTCGAGCATATCGCCGGCAAGCATGTCGTTCCCGTTGATTACGCAAACGTCCCGGGCTGCACCTACTGCCATCCTCAGGTCGCGAGCGTCGGTCTTACCGAGGAAAAGGCCCGCGCCGCCGGCCACGAATTAAAAATAGGTAAATTCCCCTTTACGGCGAACGGAAAAGCGAACGGCATCGGCGAACCGGTCGGCTTTATTAAATTGATCTTCGACGCGAAGTACGGCGAGCTTTTAGGCGCGCATATGATCGGCCCGGACGTAACGGAGCTAATCGCGGAAATGGGATTGGCCCGCTCGCTGGAAGCTACCGGCGAAACCATATTCAAGACGATACACGCTCACCCGACGCTCAGCGAGGCGGCAATGGAAGCCGCGGCTCTCGCTTACGACGAGTGCGCTAATCTATAAGAAAGGAATTTGGATCAATATCCGAAGCTTTTTAGCATGCCGGGCTTGGAGCGCCACTTTTCGCGAACCTTGACGAACAGCTCCAAATAAACCGGCAATTCGAAATGATTTTCCAACGCTCGGCGGGCCCGCTCGCCGAGCTCTTTTATTTTTACTCCGCCCTTGCCCAGTATTATCGCCTTCTGCGTGTCCTTCTCGACGATTATTTCAGCGTGTATAAACCACTTGCCGGCCGCGCGCTCCTTGAATTCAAGGATGCTCACTTCGGTCGAGTACGGCACTTCTTCGCTGAACATCTGGAAGACCTGCTCGCGGATAAGCTCGGAAGTAAAGAAACGTTCGGGTTGCGAGGAAAGTATCTCGGGGTCGTAGTAGAACTCGCCTTCGGGCATAATGCTTTCGGCTATCTGGAGGTATTTATCGACGTTAACGCCCTTAAGCGCGGAAACCGGTAGGATTTCCTGAAATAAACTAAGCTGCGCCGCCGATTGAATTATCGGCAGCGAGAGCTTTACGTCTTTAAATTCGTCGATCTTATTAATTAGCAGGATCTTGCTCTGGGGCAGCTTTATCAAAGTTTCCAGAACTTCGTCGGGGAGAATTTTTTCTCCGCGATCAATCTTTGGCGCGTCGATCATAACGGTAATGGCGTCGGCGGTTTCCAACGCTTCCGAGACGTACCCCATCATGCTGCGCTGCATCTCGTACCGGGGCTTGAGTATCCCGGGCGTGTCGACGAAAACGATCTGCGTATCGTTGCGCGTGGATATGCCCAGCACCCTCTTTCGAGTGGTCTGAGGCTTATCCGTAACGATGGAGAGCTTAGCTCCTATCGCCGCGTTCATTAAAGTGGACTTACCGACATTTGGTTTGCCGATAATCGCCATATATCCGGCTTTGGTCGGCATATTATCTCGGAAGTTCGTTCAACAAATTATTTAATTTCGTCTTCTTTTTTGCCAAAGTATTTAAGTATCGCATAGGGAATAACGCCGCAATAGCCGATCACTAAAACGATCGGGGAGAGAGTAACGGCAAAGAAGTTATTCCATTTGCCCTGCGGCACGGCGGGCTCTTCAGTAACGCCGGTCGCCATGAGGGCGTAACCTAACAATATGACGCCTAAACCGATCGCCATCCAGATAAAATTCTCTCGTCTCAAAGGGAAGCGCCACTTCGGCGCTTTCTGCGTTTTAGCCGTAGTCGTTCTAACGGCCGGTCTCACGCTTTTAGCCATATTGCCCCCTATTATCGCAGGTTACAAAATTTTAGAAAGGCAAAATTACGCAATTTTTGGCTACATAGCAAAAGAGTGGAAAAAAAAGGATACATTATTAGAACTCTAATATAAATTTCCACGAAGACCATTGGATTATAGCCTCCGTGGAAAATCTATAAAGATCAAAGACATATTCCTCTCCCTTCATCCCATTCTCAAAATAATTGTAAATTTATCCCACATTTACAAGTTTTTGGATCGATTCCGCCTCGAGACGCGCCTTTTCAGCGAGCGCAATTTCGACGACGGCCTGAATATCGGTGGCCAGTATTACCAGCAAATCTCCTTCCTGGGCTTCCGCTAATGTTTTATAAGTCGCTTCCTCCTCGCCGTCGAATTCCTCGACAGGCAATTCGGGGCATATCTTAGCGATGCCTTCGGAAAGCAGCCTGTTCATCTCGCCCCTTGCGCGTCCGCGTTGCTCGCCTGATTCCTTAAGGATTATTCTATGGAACATGCTAGCGGCCAATTCGCCGAGCGTTCGGATATCCTCGTCGCGGCGGTCGCCCGTAGCGCCGAAGCTCCCGATAATTCGTTTATGCCCGAGCTTGTTGATAAAGTTCTTTAACGCGATGAATCCGCTGGGGTTGTGCGCGTAGTCAATTAATACGTCGTAGTAGCCCATATTAATAAAGTTGATCCTGCCGGGGGTCTGGCTGATAGCCGAGTTAAACGTAGCGAGTCCCTTCCGGATAACGTCGGGCGCGACGCCCTGCGAAAAGAGCGCCGCTACGGCGGCAAGCGCGTTCTGGATCATAAATTCGGCTTTCCCTGCGAAAGTCAACGGGACGTTCTCTATGCGCTCTATCGCTGTGCGTTCGGCGCCGCGCTTAATTACTATTTCCCCGCCTTCGAACACGCAGGCCAAGCCTCCCCTGCGAACGTGATTCACTATTTCGGGGCGACCGGGTTCCATAGAAAAGAGAGCCACTCTCGACTTGACGTCGCGGCGCATATCGTAAACTAATTCGTCGTCCGCGTTAAGTATAGCGTAGCCGTTCCGTTTCGCGCTCTTGGGAACTACCGACTTAACGCGAGCCATATCGTGGATGTCGTTTATATCCTTCAGCCCAAGGTGGTCTTCGCTTATATTCGTAACAATAGCGGCGTCGCATTCCTCGAACCCGAGGCCGTTTTTAAGGATACCGCCGCGGGCGGTTTCAAGCACGGCGACGTCTACTATCGGATCCTGCAGCACGAGTTGAGCGGAGTAATATCCCGTATTGTCGCCCTTCTCGACCAACTTATCGTAAATATACGTGCCGTCGGTTGTAGTGAAGCCCGGCTTAAAACCAGCGATTCGAAGCGTATGGGCTATAAGTCGCGTCGTAGTCGTCTTGCCGTTCGTGCCTGTAATAGCGTAGATAGGTATCGACGCTTCCTTTGGATTGGGGAACATCATTTCCACAACGTGGCGGGCTACGTTTCGCGGCTCGCCCAGGCTTGGATTTAAATGCATCCTGAAGCCGGGAGCGGCGTTCACCTCGATAATCGCCCCGTTCCCCTGCCAAATCGGGGAAGTAATGTCGCGCGCTATAACGTCGATACCGCATACGTCGAGCCCGATTATCCTCGCAATGCGCTCGAACATGAATGCGTTGTCCGGGTGCACTATGTCCGTTCTATCGATGGCTTGCCCGCCGGAAGAGAGATTGGCGGAGGATTTAATCGCTAAAGGTTCTCCCTCGGGCAGTATACTGTTTAGGGTGTAACCGGCCCGCGTAAGCAACCCTATTGTGGTTGCGTCTACTTTTATCTTCGTCAGGAAGTTCTCGTGGTCCTCGCCGCGGCGCGGGTCGGAATTAAGCTCCTCGATCAATTCGCTTACCGTATGAACGCCCGTGCCCGTAATAGTCGGAGGCTGCCTTTCGGCCACGGCTACAAGCTTTCCGTTCACTACTAGCGCGCGGTAGTCGGAGCCCGTAACAAATTTTTCTACTATTACTTTATGGGATACCTTTTTTGCTTCCGCGAACGCGGCGAGCGCTTCGTCAAAATTATTTATATTAGTCGTAACGGCTCTGCCATGGTTCCCGTCGACCGGCTTAATCGCAAGCGGGTACCCTATCTTTTCCAGTATCCAGGGCAGGTCCTCCACGGAGGAGCATACTAAACCTTTGGCGACGGGGATGCCCATGGACGCAAGTAATTTCTTGGTCTCAGCCTTGTCGCAGGCGATCTCGGTCGCGATCAGGTTCGTCGAACTCGTAACGGTAGCTTCGATCCTTTTAGCGCGACTGCCGTAGCCAAGCTGAACGAGCGAATTGTCGTCCAATCGTATCGCCGGTATGCCGCGCTTGCGAGCTTCGTCCACGATGGAGGCGGAACTTGGCCCGAGCTTAGTTTTCAGGTATTGCTTTCTTATTTGCCCGACCCGATTTCTAACGGTCTCCTCGAACTCCGCATCCTCCATCCCGTTCGCCAGGTCAAGAAATGTCTTAACGGCCAGCTTAGCCGCGAGTATCCCGGCGGCCTCTTCCTCGTAGCTGAAAACTACGTTGTAAACGCCCAATTCCGACGTAGAGCGGGTCCGTCCCCAGCCAGTGTCGATGCCGGCCATGCATTGCATTTCGAGCGCGAAATGCTCTATAGCGTGCCCCGCCCATGTCCCTTCGTTCATTCGCCGGATGAAGCCGCCCTCGATGCCGTAGCTGCAGTGATGAGAAACGAGATTCGGCATGCCTGCTAACGCTTTTTCGCTGAATCTCGGAATTTTATTCGTAGGATGATATTCGTACAATCCTATGTCCAGCCGCATCTGAATTAATTTCTTACGGCGGGCGCTCCAATAATTTGGTCCCTTTAATGCTCTAAGCTCTATGATTTTCATAACGTCTTCCCTATTTTTTGCTTTTCCCCTGGCATTTGCGGCATACGTTGTAGCCGCCAGTATAATTCTAAAAATTTATCGTAATTCATCCTCGTAAAAGACAGCTGCAACGGCGCGATCAAGCGTTCTGTATCCTCGGTACATTGTCGGGGTGTTGTGTTTTATGTATATATTTCCGTCGCAATCAATCCCGATTATTCCCATTTCCGCTTTTATTTGCTTATCGTTGAATTGAAAAACCTGTTCAATAGCTTCTTTGATTGATTTGCCTCCGTATTTCATTAGCGCGTAGACTTCGTGCGCAAAGACTCCTCTAATAACTTTCTCGCCGTCCCCGGTTATCGAAACGGCGCAGGCCTCGTTATTCGCGTAAAATCCAGCCCCCACGATCGGGCTATCCCCGATCCTGCCTTCTATCCGCCCGGGCAGTCCGCCGGTGGAAGTGGACGCGGCTAAATTTCCCTGCGAATCAAGCGCGACAGCGCCAACCGTATCGCCTTCGACAAAAATATTTTTGGGGTCCTTAATGGATATTTCCCATTCTTTCACCCTGTGCGGCACGATAAAGTAATCGTTCGTCGCCGTCGCCAAGCCTATGGCGCTTGCGAATGAATCGGCCTCCGGGCCGCGAAGCATGGCGTAGGGGCTCCTATCCATAACCGCTCGGGCCGCGTCGACGGGGTTTCGCACCGTTTTAACGCCGCAAACCGCCCCGGACTTTAGCTCGTAGCCGCACATGATCCCGGCGTCGCACTCGACGCTACGCTCGCGCGTTAGCGTCGAACCCCTTCCCGCGTTGAAAATGGGATTGTCCTCGAGCTTTACGACTGCGCCGTGAACGGCGTCCAACGCGGATCCGTTGTTCTCCAGGATTTTCCAACCCGCCTCCAGCGCGGCAAGTATTCCTTTACGGAATTCCCATTCCTGCTCGGGATTTATCTCGCTACGGGTGCGATTGACCGCCCCGCCGTGAACGGCAATTGATATATTTATCATTTGGTCTCCTTGGGCATAATATCTCCGGGATAAAATTTTCTTTCGAATAGATCAAATTCGTTTCCGCGACAAAGCAAGTGGACGCGCAGATTCTCAACGCAGAGAGGCTCGCCGCTCTCCGTTTCGTTAATGTTTGTATACTTTATATCATGCCCGTCGATAATCGTCACCATGCCGCTGCCGATGCACTTCATGTGCCCCGTTCCCTTTACGATTAACGCGGTGTCCTCGCCCAGGCCGATCCCGACGCAAGTTGGATTAGTTATTACCGCGGAAGCTATTCGGCCGACTCGCCCGCGCTTAACGAAATGGGTGTCCATTATGCAGCTGTCGATAAGGCCGAGGCCCGACATAGTCTTTACGTCTCCCTTGAGGATGGACTCCAGGGTGGAGCCTTCGTAGATCATGATTTTTGCCATAGCGTGGGCGCCGGCGCTCGTGCCAGCGACGGTGAACGTCTTATCTGAACAGTACTTGTCCGCTATTCTTTCAATGAATTTCGTCCCGCCAAGGATCGTGGTAAGCTTAAACTGATCGCCCCCGCTAAACATTAAGGTGTGCGCTTTATTAATCCTTTCAATTATTTCTTCGTCCTCGGCCTGTTCGCGGGATTCGATGTGCATAATATTCATATTCTCAAAACCGAGAGTGTGGAAAGTGCGTCGGTACGCATCGGCAACTTCTTCGGGTTCGCTCGTAGCGGTGGTGACGAGCTCCATAGTGGTATGCTTTTTATGCTCGGGAAGTAAGTGCTTTAATATTTCAAATTTAATAAAGTCCTTGCTTTCCGTTTCCATAATAAGCTGGGTCTCGTCTTCCTTACTTTCCGCGCCGCCGATGATCATTAACGTTCCCTTCGGCTCTTTCATAAATTTTCCCTTTACTCTCTTTATGCCTATTAATGAGAAAAGCGCCAAGATTTCCGCGCTTTTCTGTTGTTTTATTTGACGCCTTACTTTGATATGTATTTTTTATAAATGACTGTTTGATTAATATATTTTTATTTACGTGCGCTCCCGGGCTCTACTAATCGGCACGTAAGCTTAATGATACAAAGCGCTTGACCTCGCCTTACTTTTACGTATATTCTTTTCCCACCCTGCATGCCGAAGCCCGGCCGAGTTTTTAGATAAATGTTTCTGAATTTAATTGAATAAAAATAAAAGAAGGTTCCGACCTTCGCCGGAACCTTCTGAATTTATTTAACTTATATCAATATTTTCGGGATCAACTAATTCTTTATAATATTGCCTACCCCGAGGGTTTTGCCGTTTGCGGAGCGAACTATAACATAGTATGCGCCCGGGGCCAGGTTAGCCGGCAGCTCAAATACGACGCTCTGCGACGCTTCCGCCTTCAAAGCGGCGACCCTCGCGCCGTCCGAGTTTATTATTTGCGCGTAAACGATGCCCCTTGCGTCTTCGGGCAGCGCTATCGTGAAAGTATTATCAGCCGGATTGGGATATGCCAACAGTGTTTTCGCTAACGCCGGATCGCCGACCGAGCCTTGCTGGGCCTTAAGCTTCGAATGGAACTGGAATACGGCCGTGGAATCCTCGTTGCCCTCATTAAAGAACAGGGCCGCTACGGCATTTATCTCGTTCTCCCGGTAGAATATCTGAGAGGAGGTCTCGGTATATTGCCCTTGCGTCAATCCAAAAGCGGCAAGGAATTGCGCAGGCGCTGGTTGGCCTGCAACAAACATGCTGTCGGTGGTTTCGGTCGTGGAATTAACGAGTAAAACGGGTATAGGCTCAGACTTCCCGGAGCCTACCGGGAGTATAAGAGTTCCCCAACCGGTTACGGTGTCCCGGGTAGTTGTGTAGCTGCGTTTGATTATTGGTATTTGGTTCATACCCATCGCGCTGATATTTATCAAACCGTTCGATTCGATTACGGTATTAATTTCATTGGAGCCGCCGTAGGCCAGCGGGAATGGAAGCGTCCTGACGGGATTATCGTAGATGTGAACGTAATCCTGTATAAAAATGCTGTCGTTCGCTCCCGAAGTAAATTCGCCAATGTTCCACGCTTGCGCGGAAGTATGATAGCCTAAGTTGACGACGCCGGTGTCGGTTATCGCATAATAATCGTCGTAGAGGTAGCCTTTGTTTGTCGTTAAGTTCTCGAACATATTCAATCGTGCGTAGGCGTTCGGGAATTGAGGCAAAGTCGATGCCGAGCGTATGTTTACGTACGATGTATCTATTGTCAGGAAGGAATAATCCCATAATTGACCTATGCCAACCGTAGCGCGGGCTACCGCCGTGTCGCTTACGTATATCGTATCGCGTTGAGAGCCGGTCGGCATTACGCCAAAGTTCTGACGCGTCAAAACTATCGGCTGTTGTGCGGATGCGGCGATTACGCCGAACAGCGCAATAAGTAAAGCTAATGATTTCATAAATTCTCCAGTATTTTAAATATATTATGGTAGTATAACGAATATTTAATTATTAAATTTTTTTTCAGAATCAATCCTGCCGTTATTCATTTTCTTTTCTTGGCCAGTTAAGCTATATTTGTATATTCCAATTGTTTATTAAGGAGCGGTTATGCTTTTGAAAGGCAAAGTTGCGTTAATAACTGGGGCAAGTCGCGGCATAGGCGCCGCAACCGCCATACTTTTCGCTCGCGAAGGCGCGCGAGTCGCTATTAACTACGTTCACAGCAAAGAGGCGGCGGAGCACGTCGCGCAAATCATTCGCGACAACGGCGGCGAAGCCGAACCGTTTTGCGCGGACGTTACTAAGCAGGAAGAAGTAGATAAAATGGTCGCGGAAGTGAGCGAGAAATTCGGCTCGCCCGATTTGCTCGTCGTCAACGCCGGATTGCATTTTAAGGTCGGTCCCTTCTACGAATTTACCTGGGAGGACTTCGACCATAAATACGTAGGGGAAATGAAGGCCGCATTCTTTATTACCCGCGCGATTATTCCTTCCATGCTGCAGAAAGGCGCCGGTTCGATCGTATTCGTCTCCAGCGGGCTCTCGAAGCGCCCCGGCGAAGGCATGATAATCCATTCAGCTTCGAAGGCCGCGTTGAACGCTTTCTCGCGCAGCCTGGCGATCGAGTACGGCGAGAAGGGCATTAGGATTAACACCGTCGCCCCGGGGCTGACCGACACCGACGCAACGAATTGGCTCCCGGAGGAACGTAAGAAGATAATGTCGAAGCTCACCCCGCTAAAAAGGATAGCGCAGCCCGAGGACATAGCCGGGGCGATACTTATGCTTTCCAGCGACCACGCCGGGTTTATCACAGGCGGATACCTCCCCGTCGACGGCGGCATCACGATGCTATGAATGTAGATCAACAAAAATAATTATGCGATTAAAATTGACTTTCCTGGCGTTCGCCGCGCAAGCCCTGGCGCTGTGCGCCTTTGCCCGAACGGATTCAGCTTCGATTAGGTTGGGCGCGTTTGTCGATTACTCGGCAAGCGCGCACCTCTCCCATTTCCGGCAGCTTCCCGGCGTCGAGTTCTACAATCCATACTGGGATTCGGAGCTTTCCGGCTCCTTAGCGGCGGGATTCATTTTTGAAAGCCCGGCGGGAAAGAATTCAATTTTTTCCTTAAAATTAGGCCTAACGCGCGAAAACGGCGAATTCTCCGCTGCGGATACCATAGATATTCCCAACGGGAACCTCGTCCGCCGGGCGCGCTTGAATTATTATCAAAAAACGAAGATTGATCGCGCGCTGCTGGAGCCTACTATTCGGGTACGGCTTTACGACAAGCTCCGGCTCGACGCCGGAGTTTTCGCTAAAGTCCTCCTTGGATCGTATTTTGACCGCTACGAATTTCTGCCCTCCGCGCAGGGATTCCTCTTCCCAGACTCCTCGAGCGAGAGATTCCGCAAGAGCGGCTCTATCCATTCGCTGCAATCTATAACGGGCGGCTTGACTCTCGGCCTGTCCTACGATATACCGCTCGACAGGAAAGGAAGATATATACTCTCGCCGCATATTATCGGTAATTATTCGCTGACTAAAAATATCCAGGAAATCGATTGGACGACCCATTCGATACGGGCGGGGATCTCTTTTGTATTCGCGCCGCCGAAATCCGCCCCCATGGAAGTCCTGCCGGATATTCCTCCCGCCGAATCGGCCCCGAAGAGAGATGAAATCGAAGACTTGCGGGAAAAGCAAAAAGTTACCCGGCTCTATCCGCTCCTAAATTATATTTTCTTCGATTCCGCTTCCGCCGCGCTCCCTGCGCGCTACGCGCGCCTAACGGCAGGGCAAGCCGCAAAGTTTACCGATTCCGCGCTGGAAGTCCAAAATACTTTGGCCATTTATAGGACCTCTCTCAATATTATCGGGTATCGGCTCCGGAAATTCCCCGACGCTAAGCTGGCTTTAACCGGCTGCACATCCGGCCCCGACGAAGCTGCGACGCTCGGAAAAGAGCGCGCGGAGGCTATCGCCTTGTATTTGTCCGAGGTTTGGAAAATAGACCGGAACAGGTTAGTTGCTTCCGGACGCGCGCTGCCCGAAACCCCTTCCCGGAATATCTCGGGAATTGGAGCGCAGGAGAACCGCCGAGTAGAGATCGCTTCGGACGACGCGCGCATTCTCGCCCCGTACGTCGCCTACGATATGCTCGAGGAAGCCCCTCCCGGCGCGTACTACGGAGTCGCGGAGGAATACGCCCTGCTGCTCTTCGATTTCGAAAAGTCGAAGCTTGCCGAGCACGGCCGCGCCTCTATCGATTTAATAAAGAAGATGATGAAGCCAGAACGCTACTCCGAGCTTCCACCGAACGAATTCTCCGTGCGCTTCCTCGGGTACTCCGACGCGACCGGCTCGCCGGGCTACAACGAAAAGCTCTCGCGGGAGCGCGCCGAGGAAGTCCGCAAGCTAATACCCGTGCCCGGCTCCAGCGCCGTAGGAATTGGCGAATCCATTTTGCTCTTCGACAACTCGACTCCCGAGGGCAGGTTTTACTGCCGCACCGTCGTAATTCGGGCGGAGCGGAAAAAGCCCTAATTCATTGTTATACTTGCTGTTCATACTCGCCGGATAATATCTCGGGCGCCGCGGCTTACGTTTCGCGGAAAAATAGTTAATTTTGCTAAATGACATTAACCGAACTAATATCGAAAACTGATTCTTACGCGCGGTACGCCTTTACCTTTATGGCGCCGCGCACCGCGACGCGCATATATTCGCGCGGGCGGAAGACTTTTCTTAAGATGCTCGCGGCGGAACGCCCGTCCGAGACTTTCCGCGCCCCGGCGAGCAGCCGCGTGAAGGTCCGCGGGGTCGAATTCGGCGCGCCCCTGTTTAACGCAGCTGGCATGTTCAAGGGCGGAGCCGGCTACCTTACCGTCGCTATGCAGGGCGCGGGAGCGTTCCTCGCCGGCACCACGACCTCGAATCCGCGCTCCGGCAATATGAAGGCGGGAATACGCCATCCCTTCCTCAGCTTGCCCGGCTCCAAAGCGGCGATCAATTGGATGGGACTGCCCAACTTAGGTCACGAAACGGTCGCTAGGAGACTTTCCAATATCGATAAGATCTCCGGCTGCCCAATCGGGGCTTCGCTCGCGGTCGATCCTGAAGCTAACGCCTTCGAAGCCGAGGAAGGCTTGCTGCGAGGGCTGGAGCTCTACGCCAGGGGGGGAGTAGATTTCATGGAAATAAACGAGAGCTGCCCGAACGTGCCCCACGGCGAAGCCTGCGACGCGGACCTTACGGCCCGCCTCGAGCGCGTTTCGAAGGAATTTATCCGCAAGGCGAAACGCGAAATTCCCGTGTTCGTTAAGTTCTCCAACGATTTGCGCCCGGAGGACCTCCCCGCGCTTTTGGACGCGCTTACGGAATTGGGCTTTGCCGGCGTCGTGCTGGGCAATACGTCCACCAACTACAATCGCTATAAGATGAAGCTCGCGCCCTCGGAACGCCACGCCTTCGAGTACTTCGTTAATGAATTTGGCGGCGGGGTTTCCGGCGCGCCGTTACGCGAGGCATCGCTGCTGCTGAGTCGAAAAGCGGTCGAATACCTCGCCGCGAAGAATCTCCGCGAGCAGTTCGTCGTCGTGCGCTGCGGCGGCGTTATGTCGCGCGAGGACCTCGAGTCCTCCGCAAAGAGCGGAATAGTTTTAAATCAATGGTTTACGGGCTATTTTGAAGAATTTGCCCGCTCGGGCCATGAACTGTACAGGAGGCTGCTTTCATAAAGTTTATTTTCCAGGTTATCGGCATTGTGGCCGTTACGGTGTATTACTCCCTCGCCATTGTTTTGGGACTGTGGCTGAAGGGCATTGCGACATTCCATCGCACAATCTACAAGTACTCGCGGGCGCTGCTTTGGATCGCCGGCGTAAAGCTGAGGGTCGAGGGCAAGGAAAAGCTGCCCAAGGGCGAGAATTTCATTTACGTGGCCAACCACAACAGCTTATTCGACATACCGGTCGTGCAGGCCAGCCTGCCGGACGGCCTGCGGATAATCTACAAGCGCGAGCTTGAGAAGGTGCCTATCTGGGGCTGGGCGCTGCGGAAGTCCCCCTACATCCCGATAGAGCGCAGCGACCCGCGCAAGTCGATGGAGAGCCTGGACCAAGCGCTCGAGCAGATCCGTTCCGGCGCGTCCGTGCTGGTGTTCCCCGAGGGGACGCGCAGCGAAACCGGCGAGCTGGGCGAGTTCAAGCGCGGCGGATTCCTTTTGGCCTCGCGCGCGGGCAAGCGGATAGTGCCGATACGCATAGAGGGGACGCGGGACATACTCCCCAAGGGCAAGCGAAAGTTCAGCGGGGGCGTCGTGCGCGTGCGCATATCCGACCCGATAGACGCGCCGGACGGCAGCCGCGCGGCCGAGCGCGAGCTAATGGCCCGCATCCGCGAGGAGATAGAGCGGGCGTAGCCCGCGCCGCGCAAGAAAATTTACGGCTGTGGAAAAAAACTTTTTGTAAATTCGCAAAAACGCCGTAATTTTGTACTCCCTTTTGGGACGCACATGGTCAGGTAGCTCAGATGGTAGAGCAGTGGACTGAAAATCCACGTGTCGGGGGTTCAATTCCCTCTCTGACCACGGAAACCCGCAGACAGCAATGTTTGCGGGTTTTTTTTGTTGTATGAATGCTTCCCCGCCACAATTACATTTCGCTCATAATTATTAATTAAATTTTGAAGTTTAGCAGAAAATTTGTTAAGTTAGGGTTTGAAATTAACAACCTATAAATACGAAATTTAGCCGGAAACGAAATAATGCCTATACCAGATTTTCAGACTTTGATGTTGCCCCTTTTAAAATTTACTAGCGATAATCAGGAACATACTTTAAGAGAAGCTATTGAAGCGTTAGGAAGTGTTTTTAATCTCACTAATGAAGAAAAACAGAAACTATTACCCTCTGGCGCACAGCCAGTTTTTGATAATCGAATAGGTTGGAGTAAAACTCATTTGCTTAAAGCTGGTTTATTGCAATCGCCTCGTCGATCCTATTTTAGAATTACAGAAAGGGGGATCAATATTTTGGCTCAAAATCCCAGCAGCCTTAATATGACTTTCTTAAAACAGTACCCTGAATATGTTGAATTTGCTACTCCAAGAAATAACAATCATAATAATCCAATTATTGAGCATCACGAGATTACTCGCTCAACACCAGCTGAACTATTAGAAGAGTCTTATCAAAAAATTCGAAGTACGCTTGCTCACGAATTATTAGAAAAAGTGAAAAATTGTACTGCAGAGTTCTTTGAACGTCTTGTGGTGGAACTGCTCGTTAAAATGGGTTATGGCGGCTCCCTGAAGGACGCCGGACGCGCTACCCGCCTAACCAACGACGGCGGTATCGACGGCATTATTAAGGAAGATAAGCTTGGCTTGGACGTAATTTACATACAAGCAAAAAAGTGGACTAACAGCAGCGTAGGTCGTCCCGACATTCAGAATTTCGTAGGAGCTCTCGCTGGAATGCAGGCTAATAAAGGCGTATTTATTACAACGTCGAAATTCGCATCTTCAGCCATAGAATACGCCAAAATGGTTCCCAGCAAAATCATCCTAATCGACGGCGAGCAGCTTGCCGACTACATGATCGACTACGGCCTCGGCGTATCCAACTTCGCCACTTACGAATTGAAAAAGATAGATAACGATTATTTTGGGGAGTGACTCCGTAATCAGTTTTCTTAAATATATCTTCATAAGGAAATACGAAATGGCAAATAAAGGAATAAAAACATTGGATAAAGGTAATGTTAGATGGCACTTCTTTCCGGTTTATGGTTTACATATTAAGAACCAGCCTGAATGGAGAAATTTCATCTTTGACGATGCTACAATAGTTAATACTAAGCAAATAAGGGCTTACTTAAAAAAGTCTAAATTTAATGATGATTTTTCAAAGTTGAAATTTTATGGAAGAGAAAATGACATTACATATCTGATTGTACAAACGATAATAAACGGAAACAATGAAGAGATCGACCTAAATAAAGCTAGGATGAGAGCCTTAGAGGTAATAAGTTTTATATTTTTTGTCTTCTTTTATTTATCTGATTTGAAGATTGCTATTTGTTTAGATGAACAATTAGATTTAGGTAATGGAAGCGAGAAGTTTATACTGAGTGGTAATAAAACAGTTACCTCTATAGATAAATTTACGAATGGTGAGTATCCAATAAAGGTTTATCACACTTTAGTTTATTCTCGAAAGGAATTTGAAGGTATTTTAAAGAAAAAGCAATTTCAATATGTTTATAAAAATATTAAAGACAGAAAAAACACCCTATTGTCTTCAGCTTTAACATATTTTTATATCAATATGTATGTGCCTTCCCCTATGACACAATTGCTAGGAGCTGTTACTACAATGGAAATATTATTGTCTACTGGACAAAGTAAGATGGAGATTTTTAAACATAGAATTGAGGCTCTCGTTGGATCAAATATTTATAAGAAATATATTGTAAATTCAGATCAATTAAAAGGAATTCTTGATTTAAGAAATAGTATCGCACATAAGGGAATACTCTGCACTGATATTGATGCAAAAAGAGCTATTGAATTAGCTACGATTATTATTATAGCATTTTGTAACTTGGAGGAAAAGCTTGGGAGTAACTCAAGTATACTTTACCATTTAGATTTTATTTATAATGTTAAGCAAGATAAATATTATAAAAATGATATTTTTGGAATTCTTAAAGCTTGGAAGTACTTTGAATTAAATTCCATACTTCATGACAGTTTAGTTAACAGATTAATTCATGTGTATGGTTTATGTAATATTCGACCTAATAAAGTTGATTTGAAGGAATACGCAAAAGTGATTGTGCTTTATGCTAAAATAAGAGAATGCGATCTTAAAAAGTCACATAGCATTATTTGTAATCGCCTTTATTACAATAAAAATCCATTTTCAACTTTTAAAAAATTCGAAGAGTTTTACTTTTCAAATAAAGAATTTATCGAAAGTGAAGTTGACAAAGATAGAAAAATGTTTTTTAGCAAAATTGATTTATGATTCCTAGATATATATGAATCAAGTCTATATTGATCAAAATAGGTTTATGTACCTAAGTTATTTTGTTTAGTTCCCCCCTACTCCTCCCACGTTGGGACGAATATTTGGTAGAGCGGGGTGCCGATTATCGTTACTTTGGGCTTGCGCTTCTCCTTCCAACGGCGGTACTTGTCCATGTGCAGGATCGTTCCCTCGGGCAGGAAGAGCAGCTGGCTGTAGGAGTCGTAAATGAATTCGTCCAGCATGTCGCAGTCCCGGATGTACCTCAATTCCTCAATGTAGGGCTTTATTATCGATTCCCTGAATATGATGGACGTGTCCACCTTCGGCCATGCGTCTATCATGGCCTCTATGGACTCCTTGTGCGCCTGGAAGTATAGGCTCGGGAAGCCGGCGCAGAGCTCGAGCGAATCTATGTTCGTTAGCGCCCATGTCTTCTTTTTGTTCATTGAAGCCACGATCGGCAATCTACAGGTAAAATCTTCAGCATATTGCCTAGGTAAGAAGTAAATAACGTCCTTCTTCAGCGGAGTTCTCTTGACGAGCTCCAGCGGGGGGAACTCGTCGATTAAACGGTCGGAGGTCCGTACAAGCTCCTCCATACTAAGCGCATAGGAAGAGATATAAAATTTCTGGAAGTACTTACCGCATTCGAAGAAAACCACGACGCTGTTAAGATCGCCTATAGTAATGCGTCCCCTGAGCCCGAGCAGCTTAACGCCGTCCTTCATCGCCGCAACGCGTTCGTGCGTTATCTTGGGTTTCCCCCCGATAGCCGTCGTCATATCGGACATTGCATTCGAATATTCCCGTAGCAAGCGGTTTTCGTATGCGATCTTTGCAGGATAGATAATAATGGAGAACCGGGGGAACATCCCTTCCAGCGCGCCATAACTCGCGGAGACGTTGCTCGTGTCTCGATTAAACGCGATGATTTCAGTCCTCGGGCTCCCCAGCAGCGTATCGGGGAACCGCGTCCCGGAATGCCTGTCGAGGTAGTCGCCCTTTGCCTCGACGAGCCTCGGCCCCCGGGCGTACTTCGCAGGGTTGGGGCCGGCGCAACCGGAAATGATGATGCAAGATAATAAGATAACGCAAGAAAAGTAAAAAGATCTCATAACCACGCCTTTTTATGTTGATCGATTGAATTCGCAATAAAATAGGGACGGAAATCGAATGCCGTAAAATAGCAAATTTTAGGGGGAAAACAAATATTTTTTTGCGTAGGGAGGGGGAAATTTTGTCTTTCAACGATTATCCGTTATGCCGGCGGTATTTATTTTGCATAAATCCTATGGATGCATCGCTGCGCTCCGCATGACAATACGGGCATACGTTCCTAAGCGCCGGCGCAATTTGCCGAACCCTTCGACGGGGCTCAGGGCACGGCCACGCAAAGGCTTTCCCGCCGTAGAAGCGACTATATACAAAAGCCGCGCCTATAGATTAGTCTAAGGGCGCGGCCGTTTACCGAAAAGCGTATCGCTACCCCAACAAAACGCCTAAGAAGACGCCTAATGCGAGCAGTACGTCCGTCAGCAGCACAATGCCCACATTTACGGCCATAACCGGGATAATCCCCTCTTTACTGTTCGCGTTCGCCAGGGTTCCCTTCGAAGCCTTAATAGCCATGGGAATTGTCAGCAGGCCCAGCAAGACCCAATTGGAAGCCGTCGAGACGAACGGGGTAACAAGAATCACTAAATAGGTCAGCGCGAGCAGCGCAATATATAGCTTCGCGGAGCTCTCGTGGCCTAGCGTTATAACGAGGTGTTTCCTGCCGCCCTGCAGGTCGGCGTCCGCGTCCGGGAACTCGTTCAGGAAGAGCAATTGGAACGTCAAAATGCCAGGGGGTATGGAGATCAATATCATCTCCAAAGGGTAGAGCTCGATCGCGCCGGGGCCGGCCTTAGCGACGAGCGCGACAAACGTACCCACAACTACGAGGGTTCCGAGCGTCAGCCCGGCGAAGAACTCGCCCAGCATTATCTTAGCGAGGAAGTTCGTATAGAAAACGATTGCGAAGGCGCCGACGAGCGCAATTAACGCTATCGACCAATGCGCCGTAATAGTAAAGTAGACGCCAATCGCGGCCGCGACCGCGAGAGCGCCGACGGCAGCCAGGAGGACCTGCCCAGCCCTGGTCTTTCCGGAGGTAAGCATGCCGCTGCCGCCGCTGAACGGATTGCGTAAAGTGTGGTAATCTATCCCTGTATGGAAATCCGAATGCTCGTTAAAAAGATTGACCGAGGCATGCGTCAGCACTGCTCCGATCAAGATCAATATGGCGTCGGACCAATTCATTGTGTAGCCGGCCGCCGAGAGGTACTTCCAGGCCAACGCCCAACCGATAAACACCAAGAAAACCGCTAATAGCAGGAAGTTCGCGCGCGTTTGCGCAAGCCATATCTTAACGGGACTTTCTGTCGCCATAAACTCTCCTATTAATTTTATAAAAAAGCATATTTGTTGTTACTGAAACTGAAAAATAAGTATTTTTTTGAATATGCGCTACAAATTTGGATCGAGATATTTCTTCCAAAATACTTAACTTTGCAATAATCCAAAGATTGATAAGGAAATAAGAGATATGCGCTGCCGCGTTTGCGAATCCGATAAATTAAGCTTCTACTATGCCACCGGCGATTTAAGACAGTATAAATATTATATTTGCGACGACTGCACGGCGGTCAACTACGACCTTGCCGGCGGGTTGAACCAGGAGAAGTACACGGAGAGCTACCTCGAGCCCGAGCGCGAGGAGCATAAGATAAATCGCAACCAGCGCATTACGTTCAACAAGATAGCGAAACGCTTCCCTCTGCCCGGCAGGATGCTGGAGATCGGTTGCGGCAACGGCAAGATACTTCTTCTGGCCCGCGAAGCCGGCTGGAAAGTGCGCGGGATTGAACTCTCGAGTTACTACGCAGCAGAAATTACAAAGAGATACGGTATAGAGGTTGATACGTTTGATTTCACTCGAGATTCGATACCCGGCGCGGGCGAATACGACCTGGTAGTAATGCGGCACGTCTTCGAGCATCTCCCCGATCCGCTCGGCGCCATGCGTAAAATAGCCGGGCTGCTTAAACCCGGCGGTTCGGCTCTTATGGAATTTCCCAATATCGAAGCGTTCGACTTCAAGCTAAAACGCTGGATGGAGCGCGTCGGATTGCACAAAAAGCGCTATTCCAAGAGCTACAAGCCCGGGCACTGCAACGAGTACGCGCGCCGCTCCTTCGAGGAAGTATGTCGCCGCACAGGTTTCGAATTAATAAAATGGGAAACCTATTCCGGCAAGGCCTGGCTGAACGCCATTTATTCCTTTTTGCCGGTAGGCTCGAAGGCGAGAGTAGTGATAAGGAAGAAGTAATCATCGTTTAAATCGCTTACGCTCAGCCTTAATAACAAAAGATCGACGTCCGCATAATAGCGCGGGCGCCGATTCCGGTTCGTTCTCAACTTTTCTAATAAAAGCGACCGATTAAAGAGACACATGATAGCCCTTTTGCGCGTAGGCGAACTCTGTTTCGCTAACGCTCGGCACATATATGCCTATAAACTGGTAATCCTTATCGCCTAAGCAAATGATCGCTTCCAACTCGTCGTTGGAATACGAGTGAACGTTGACTCCCGTATAGTAGCCGTTAACTTCCTTATAGATCTCCACCTCGTCGACGTACGTCCAGTATTTGCCGGCAAAGCAAATTATCGATGGCGGGGTTGAATTCTTCTCGATATAGCTGAAAAATTTGTTATTCGGATTTATTACCTCGTAATACATTCCTTTATCGTCGCCGTTCGGCACGACGATTAAGCAAAGAGTATCTAAACCGTCTGATGAGAAACTTTCGTAATGAAGCCGGCTGTACTTTCCCGTCGAGCAATTATAAATATCTTTTTTAAGGAATTTATACCCCAGTATCGGTTCGTCAGTTTCTAAAGCATAGTATATGGTAGTCGTCATGGGAATGATCAAATTCCCCGCGTAAAAGCCAGTGTGGTCGTTGGGGTCCGGTTTCGCCGGGTCTGCAGGATCGTCCGAGCACGCCGAAAGAGCCATAAGCGTAAAAACGATTAAAGCTGCGTAAATAGACTTCTTCATAAAGTCCCCCTTTTATATTTATGCCACATTATGCGCTATTTGACAATTATCAAATAACGCCAGGAATCTTCCATTCTGTGCCGTCAATTTTATTGTGACTTAGATAAGAAAACTGGCAATTCCTTCATTCTTTCAGCTTTATCGCAACTTGACTAATATAACGAAAGTAATTTAGCAAATCCTATTTAAATAAGCAAATCAAAGTTTAACGCTCATTTCAAACCCGGAGGCGAAATTTCCCTGCTTAAAACTTTTTCTTTTGATACTTCAAAAAAAATTATAAAAACAATAACGACCCTTTTGTGCGACGCATATTGTCGCTCTTCTGCGTATCTTTGTATGTTGTTGATTTGATAATCTGGAGAAACAATGAGCCGTATCAATTCGATTTGCATGGTCTCCGACGAAAAACTCTCAAAGCGCTACGACATTCTCTACGGGTTGAACTTTATGGAGGACGTTCTCGAGCAGCCGCGAAGCTTATGCTTCGTAAGCGACGACACAATGCTGGACCACTTCGGACTGGACTACGACGAGCTTGCCCATAAGCTCTTTTATCGATACGGGTACGAACTCGATATGGAGGAGCGCACCCCGCTTTACGAGGCGCTCGCCGCGATAGAGCAAAACCTGAAAGCCCCGACGCCGCGAAACCTTCACTCCTTCTGGGTAATCCCAAATCGGTTTTGCATAGTTCATACCCCGTTCAAGGAATCGCAATTTTCAGCTTCCCGGTACATACTGAGAGCCGCCCGACCATTCGACGCCCTGATCGATATAAACGGACACTTTTTCCCTACTGAGCGTTTCACGCAAAAGCGCTTTATCATCAACAGTATTGAGGTCAATCTCTTCAGACTACCCTTTAGACATTTAATCGAAAGACCCGACGTCGATATGGTAGTCAAACGGATAGACGAGCTGCTCGAGGCGGGAAAGAAAGTTTTGCTGCATGCCCCGGTAGACACGGAAAGAGTAGCGCTTATTCTCGCATGCTGGTTAGTTAAGCACAAGCTCGCCGACGAGACGAACTTCATCGATAAGATAGAGAGATTAAGGGAGGGATTTTGGATAGAGCCGCCCTCCGGTGACCCGCGGGAGATCGAACTCAACAGGATATTTAAATACAACTGCGACGACACCCGCCACTACACGCCGTATAGCCGATGCGATAAGATCAGGAACAGAAAAGTAATCCCCTTCCATTTTTCTGAAGAAGAAAGCGCGAAGCCGCCTTTCTTTGCGCTCCGCCCCTACGGATTACCCCGCAAAGTCGATCCCGGAAAGTTTGCAATTATTAAATCATATTTATAGGAGAAGAGCTATGTATCCCTTAACGAAACTAATCTACGACAGGATCGGGAACGACCACGCAAAGAAGAAAGAGCTGATGCGCAAGCTTGGATTTACAAAATACTCCGAAGCGGAGGGAACATTTATTCGCCTAATAAACGGACAGTATACGCAGGAAACGCTGGAGAAACTCAGAACCGCGCTCGATGTCGCCCCGGAGGAATTTGACGGAGCCGTGGAGGAAACCAACAGTCGCGTGCAAATAGAAAAGGAGAAACGCTCCGCCGGGAATCGCGAAGCAGAACGCGCGAGCTTCCTACCATACATAGAAGTAAAATTCGAACGCTTTACGCCGACGGGGTTCATGAACGCCATGAGAGCGTCCCACTTCCGCGAAGTTCGCTTCGAAAGCGAGATGTCCGAGAAGCCGCTGGATGAGCAGATTCAATTAGCCGAGGAGAGCTTCCGCACGAAGTACGGAGCTTACGGAGCCGCCTCTGACCTCTTCCCGACGTTGGGTAGGATACTTGAAGCGCGCTACTATTACGTATTTGAAGAATACTTCGTTATAAGCCGGGATACTGAAGCCTGAAATGCCCTTAAGCTGCCGCTACGCGCCATGCATGCATTGTCATGCAGAGATTCTATAAAAGGCTTCGCCTTTTAATCTAAGGGTAGATGACTGGAAGAGCGTTTCTTGTCCAACGCCTACGGCGTAGCCTTTGCGACTCGAAGCGTCTGTTACAGATGTATAACGCCTATGGCGTAACTATCAGAGTATTATTCAATAGTTTTTCGACGCAATAGACTTATAAAGAGCGCAAACCTTGCGAACCGCGTAGCGGTTCTATGCCAGTAGCCAACGCCGTCCCAGCCCCTCACCTCCTTTCCGCGGCTGCGCCGCAAGGGAAGAGTTTAAACGGTGGAAAGCCGGTCGCTGAGCCTGTCGAAGCGCCCGGCGTTTTCCTTGACCGTACCCTTCGACAGGGCTCAGGGTACGGCGCCCGGAATGACATCCCACGCATCTTATTTTAATAATATGCAGTTACGCTGTCTAAACATTGATAAATGATCAATGATAAATGTTAAATGATTCCTCACCCTGCGCGACCAACGGCGTAGAACTTGTAAACGCCCTTTACGTCCACGAAGTAGTACATTACGGCGGATTCGTCCTCGTGGCGGGTCTTGGCTTCGGGGATGTCTATCGTAACGGTAAGGCAGTAGCCCTGCGCGCCGCGCTCTATGTAACTCGGCAGGTAGCCTTCCCTTTCGAGCTCGGGCAGAGGCTTGAATTCGTACGTGGTAAACTTATCTATCCTGCCCTTCGCGGAACTCTTAACTTTTTTCAATCGCTTAACGCTCTCGCGGTCGAAGAGTCTATCGTAGCCGAAGGCGACGAAGCCTATCCTATCGTTGCTGTAAATGCGCTTCCCGTCGTCGCTTTTAAATACGAATTCATCCCCGCCAAGCGGATATTCCGTAAGGTCAGCCACTTTTTCTTTATCGCCGCCAGCAACGGCGGATTGGAACTCATTGAAGAACTTTTTGAATTTCGCGTCGGGAGCGGCCGCAGTCTTATTCTCAGCAAACGCTCCATAGGCGGCAAACAGCGCGACGGCCAGTAGAAACCATGCAACGAAACTTTGATTTTTCATTTGGAATCACTCCTTTATAATCGCATACGAATCGTTATTATAACTGCAAATATAATAAATTTACAAGATCAGTTAAATAGTCTAACAAGTGCGTTAATCAGCGTTTTTGTATTAATTCCTCTCTTTTTCCAACGGGAATCAATAAACAGCGAAAGTATCCCGCCTACCACAGCGAACCACGCCGCGTAATACCCAATTCCCAAATGCGCCTCGGCGGGAATTCCATGCATCCCCGGCGCCTGCGGCTCGAATTGAATGGAACTCATTTCGAGGCAGTGAAGAACGAGCAACCAAGCGTTTACAAGAAAAAGCCCCAATACGAACAGCTTTACATTCAAACCGATAGGGCGACGAAAACTCGGAACGAAGACTATAGTCGCGCCGGCGATAATGAAAAACGCATTTATTATAATGCCGATGCTACCCGCATCAACTCCGCGCCCAACTCTCCCGCCGATAATCTCGAAAGGAAGGAAGGAGGCCACAACGCCAAGTGAGATGAAAGCCAGGATAAATAATCTTTGCATATGCATAAAAACGCTTCTCTAATTATAAATAATTACTTAAACGCCCTCAGCATCCTAATCCCCAAATATACAGACGCAAACGCGAATAACGGGATAATAAAAACTACGGGCACGAGGTTCGCGCCGAGCAAGGCCATCGCTATGATCTTCGCTACGAGGGCGGTCATTAATAGAGACAGGAAGATTAGATAGACGGAGCCAAGTAGGTAGCCCCACGAGCGGCGCTTCAGCAAGCCCCAGCCCGCCACGAACGAGAGCGGCAGCCCCATGCCGAGATCGAATCCCTGGACTATAAGAGTAGTGTAATGTTGCGCGGCCTTCGGAACGATGGTTCCGTCCAGAAGTGGCGGAACTACGACGCCCAGCCATAGTAGTGAGATGGCGATCGCGTTGAATATTAGAAATCGCCCGCCCGCGCCAGTAGAGGCTTTGGAGCTGAATCGCGCTGCGAAGACCTCGCCGTCCTTCACAATTTCCCGGTAGAACGACAGCATAAGAAGCGTAAACGCGAAGAACGAGGTACCCAGGAGGAACGCATAAACGAGGAATAGCTCGTTATAGGCCGCCATCGGCAGGTAAAAGTTGTACGTTACGAGGAAATAGCCAACGACGCCGGTAAGGGCAAGGCGCGCGCGGGAACTGCCTTTATTGGCGAAATAAAGAGCAATTAAGGCCAATGGCGCTGCGAGAAAGAGCGTAACGTAATCCTGCGCGATGCCCTGCGGCGCCACGTCAGCGGACATGTGGCGGTAGACGCCCTTCCCGAATATCTTAACTGCTTCGCCGCGGATGGAGAGGTAATCGAACTCGCCGCCGCCGGCGTTCGTGAATATACCCATCAAAGCTGCGAACGCCGCCGCGAGGACGATACAAATAACTAAAACGTTGATTTTTTTGGACATGAAACGAACGATACTGTTGATAATTCTTTATTCCTTCACATGGCGGGCGTCGGTCTTTTGACGCTCAGCAATGGTTTTTTACGAAATTAAGGAATAAGAAATGGAGATAAAAGTTAATTTATATTCACCGGCTCTTACTGGGCAGAACAAATTGCAAATCGTTAATTGACTCCCGGCCCCGCCTGCCTTTGTATTGTGAAATATCAGAATAACGAGTAAGCGCTTGAGAATAGCTATGATAGATCATTCCGAAGAGAGGAATCCATATTGTCTGAACCAGGATTTTCAGGATTAAGCGGATTAACAGGATAGCATTTGAGAAATGACGCGCAAGCGCTTGATATTGAAGGCTCTGTCACTCAGAGATTCCATAAAAGGCTTCGCCTTTTACTCAAAGGGCGGATGACATTAATAGCTTCTCTTGTCCAACGCCTACGGCGTAGCGCGTTCGTCGCAAAGCGTCTGCTACAGATGTAAAACGCCTACGGCGTAACAGTCGGCGTATTATTCAATAGATTCTCGACGCAATAAACATATAAAGAGCGCGAATCTTACGAACCGCGCAGCGGTTCAACGTCAATAGCCAACGCCATCCCACTCCCTGCCTCCCCTCCGCGGCGAAGCCGCGGGAATAAAGCGTGTGGGGAGCGGGCGGTTCGCGTTACAAAGCTGTAACCCCGCTGGGGTTAAGAAATGAGTATACCCGCTTATAAATACATTATTTTCTTATTCAAAATCCTTTGGATTCTTCGCTGCGCTCCGAATAGCATAACCTTCCTAAATATAGGCGCTTAATACCAACCTCAACTATTTGCTATACATAGATAGCGGCTCCGCAGGGGCTAGACTATTCGCTACCGTATACATGCAAGCACAGCGTACGAATTCTTATTAAGCATGTTTTGTTTGTTCTATTTTTCCGTTTGAATGTAATGTAGGCATCTTTTCTTTATCTAACGATATACCAAACGCAGCTTCAATTTTTTGAATATCTTCCTGATCTTTGAATTTCTTTAAATTCTTGTAGAAACTTATCTGCTGCTCCTCGTCGTAATCGGTAATATCGTATTTATCCGCCATCATATATTTATCCAAATCCACAAATTCAATCTTTGGAGCCTTGCCAATGGCCAGCGCAAGCTCTACCATCTTGGAAATTCGATGATTAAAATCGCCGTTCAGAACTTGCGAGACGTATCCCTTGGTTACGCCCAACTTTTCGGCGAATTGGGTTCGGTTCATCCCTTTCTCTTTTAGGTAATCCTCAACAAGATTGAAAAGATCAATTTGGATAGATCCCAGCCAATATTCTTTTGATCTCAGCAGATCTTCTCTTGTAAACATATTAATCTTGGTTAAAGATAAACAATGTGTTAAAATCATCCCGCGTCTCCGCCGCAGAAAGGAGGCGGGGGGCGGGCATGATGTTGGCTACAGATGTAGAACCGCTACGCGGTTCGTAAGATTTGTGCATTCTTATATGCTATCGCGTCGAAGGCCAATTGGAAAAATTTCTAACATTTACGCCGTAGGCGTTTTACATCTGTAACAGGCGATTTGAAGAACCTACGCTACGCCGTAGGCGTTGGATAAGAAATGCTTTAACCGACATCCCCCCTTGATTATACGTCAATGACTTTTATGGTATCTCCATACGAATATTTTTACATAAAAGTTTAGCGATTATTATACTTAGCTAATATAGGATAATACTTTTAGATCCCCAAAAATATAATAAAGGCGAGCTCACGCCCGCCTGAAAATTTTGATTTACTCTTTTCGCTAAAATATTGGATCGAGTATAAACCAATTGACCGCGTATGCTACTACCCAATAAATGAATAGGCCGACTATGCTCACAAGCAGGGCCAGACCCCATTTCTTAAATTTACTGAACGCGTAAAATTGCGAGTATGAAACAGTAGTCGCTACCGCAAAGAAGAATATTGATAGGAGTATCGCCGCGTCCTCGATCAACGATTCGTAGCCGCCGGATTGGTAAATGCCGGAATCGATCGCATGTTTTTCGTAAACAAAAAGAGCTGCGTCCGCTATAATGAACGCTAAGAACCATAAGAACCAGGAGAGGTATTTCTTACCCTTTGAATGCGAGCGGCTTCCCGGTACGGTCATCGTAGTATGCATTTCGTTTCTCCTTATGCAAATAGGAAAACAACCAGCTAAATTACAGTATTTTCATCAATAAACAAAATAAAGAAGGCGAGCCGCAGCCCGCCTTGTTTTTTCCTTTATCCTATTTTATCGCTTTTTCGTAGTGTATTTCGTTTTCGCCTTTCTCGTTTATTCCCTTGAAGTTAAGTATGTACATTCCGGGAGGCAATCCCTTCGCAATCCATTCTATTTCGTTCTCGCCGTAGGCAATAGGACAATTTGGTATCTCTCCGACGAGGTCGCCCTTCGTGTCGTATATCTTTATAGTGATCTGACGCATTGCCCTCGGCAACTTGTATTTAATTACGGCTTTGTCCCCGACGGGATTTGGCGATATTGCGGTTCCAACGATCCACTTAGGCCCCTGTATCGATAGGTCTACGGCGTTGGTGTTGTTGCCTTCGCAGAATTCGCAGATCTCATTCGACGGATCCGCCTTGGCGAAGAATTCCAGGAAGCGCGTTTCAATTGGGACGGCGTAGACTAAGCTCATCGAGCGCGTCTCGCCGCGATCGAATTCGACGTTCGCGATTTCTCCGGCCTTAACCGTATCTTTCTTATCGAGCACGGCATAAAGCGCGATAGTTGCGTCCTTTATCGGGGTTAGCCCGTTTCGAACGGTCATTGTAAGCGTTACGGGTTTGCCGAACGTCACGTCGCCCGCGTCCGGGGCCTCGACTTTAACTAACTTAAAGTCCGCCGCCGGGAAATCTACGAGCCTTTCGTCGGCGTATTCGAATTTAGCGGGAACGCCTGCGACGTGCCCCATATAGGAGATATCGACTTTAGGCACGAGCGCGCTCTTGTCGTATATGTTCGCGCAAGCAGTCGGCGCCTCGGAGAAGTAAACGATGGTCTTTACTTTTTGGCCCGGTGTAATCGAGCCGAGCTTAAGCATGGCTCGATTCCCGTCGACGTAACAGTCCTTAAGCAGAGAATCGGCTATCGGTAAGAAGTACTCGCCGGCGCTTACGGCCAATTCCGTTTCTTCGTTAATGTCGTTGCCGGCGTTGTAGACCTCGACCAAAACGCCGATGGAATTTATTCCGCTTCCCTTCCATACAAGCGCGGAATCCTTGTAAGCGGGCTTGGTCCCGTTTACGTATGCGATTTCCTTGTAGAGCGTCACCTTCGGCCCAGTAGTTCTGGCATAGGTGGCGCCTGACTTTATCGAATCAATTCTTACTACCAGGGCTTCGCCTTCGTGCGGCTTGCCCGAGTCGTAGATGTAATTCAGCTTCTGCTCTTTCGTTAAATTCACGTTCGTCCCGGTTTCGGAGCTATTTACGATTCCCTGCTCGAGTATGTAGAGCTTGCTCGCGTCCTTTGTGGGGAAGCTCCCTATTTGCGACAGATCGATAGATTCGGTTCTACTGGTAGAATCGAACTGCGCGACGGCGGTCTTGGTAATTGTCGGGAAGTTGCCTGCGTTCACGTCCTGGGTCGAGTATTTAACTTTGGAAGTAGGCGCGAAGTATTTGCTTGCGGCGACGCTCATGTCCTGCAGCGAAGCAGTCCCGATCACGAATTTCTGGTAGTCCGTAGGAATTCTGTTATCGTTTTTAGTCGTTATCTGGAACTTAGCCGGCGGAACTTCGCGGGTATAGTTCTTCCCTTCCGCTGATTTATAATTCTTTCTCAAAGTATTGAGCGCAAAGTCTATTTCGTATACGTCCTTCGGAAGGCTCGGATCTATCTTAACTAAGAATATAAAGTAAGCCCTGCGGGAAGGTTGAAGCAATGGCAATATGTTGCCCGCTTTAACCAAAACTTCGCCTTCCGGTTGATTGAATCTCCAGCCTGCTCGGAATGCTCCCGGGTCGTCCCCGCCCTGTATAATTTCGCCGGTCGCGGGGTCCACCTTCGCAGGCACGAGCGGCCGCGGATAGGCTACGTAGCTCATTACGATTTCGCTTGCGCCAAGCGATGCCGGGAGTTGCGGCTCGACTTTCGTATTCAACCAGTTGTCGTCCGTGCCGTTCATTACTTCTATCTTTATCTCCGCGAACGTCCCGCTGACCGTTTTGGGGTAATCCTTAAGGTCGGGATTGTCTTTATCCGCGTTCGGAATAAGAGTAATAGTATTAATATCTTTAGTTGGATCGATGGAAGCTGGCATATCGATCGGCGGAGAAATCAACGAGCATGGGTCCTTACCGCCGAGATAAGTAGTGACCGTCGCTTCGCCTACGCCGTAGGAAACGTACCACGGATCGAAGTCCGCGTTGAAGTAATGCGGCTCGCCGCGATCCTCGAGTATATGTTTAATGTAAGTCGTGTCGCGACCGAATTTAATCAGCGAGGGGTTTGATTGCGCGGTTAAAGCGAAATCGACTCCTTGCGAATAGCCGTTGAGAGTATGCGAGAAGATGACCCAGGGCGAACCTCCGAATATCTCCTCGACGACCAGCCAACCGCCCTTGGATATATCCACCAGGCCTTCCTTGCCGCGCCCCTCGTAGATGGCGTTTATCTTGAAGTGCGTCTTGCCGAGATTCTCGAAGAAGTCGTCGCCGCGAGTTCCGTCCCCGCCTTCGTACCAACCGGATTTAACCTGGCCGTATATGTCGTCTATAAACGGCTCTTTTGGATAGTCTTTATACTCTTCGCCGTCTCCCAGCATGAAGCCGTCGTGAAGAAATCCCGTCGAGGATTGAAATCTATCGCCGCGGTCGTCTATCCAGTCGTCTATGCCGTCGCGGTTGTCGTCGTCTATCGCCGGGGGGATGAGGAGTTGGGGGACGTAAATATGATATTGGAAAGCGTCCTCCCATATTTCCGGGGCGTTCGCGGTCCATTTGTTCTCGAGCCACTTCACGAACGGCTTCCCGTCGACCTGTAGTATATTGTCTATATCGTAGCTGCCGTCGGATTTTCGCGGGAGATCGATCTTGTACCCGCCTATCCCCTTGGGCAAATCGTATATCATATACCCGAACACGCCGTCGCCGAGCTTTTCGTTCTTTTCCTGCGCTTCGCTGGGGTCGTTGTAGTCGACGTCGTGGCCCGCGTTGCGAATCCAGTAGTAGCTGTACTCGGTCGAGGCGTCCATATCGAACTCGAGCTTCGCCTTGCCCCACTTCGGCAGATACTTCAGAGTATCGCCCGAGTTCATATCCTTTATTAAATAATTATTCGATAAATACTCGAACTGCATCGGGTTGGGCAGCGGCGCATAATAAGTATATGTCGAGCGAATAGGCGTCGTGCGGCTTTCGTTGAATATCGTTTTATAATCGAGCTTCGAGTAGAGAGATTGCTGCGGGCGCACGTGACGCATATCTATCTCCTCCCCTCCGAGCGAGAGAACCGCGATAAACTCGTTATGCGGTTGCGGAACGGTTCCCGCGCAGTAGTCGGTCGGCTTTAACTTGTAGCCGGTGGCGGCGGTGTCGATATAGGTGTATCCCTCGTAGTTGTTTATCCTTTGGAATATATATTGCTTCCAAATCGGTCTATTTTGATCGTCGGTCTCCATCCAGTATTTCCAATGCGGATCGTTTTTATCCGCTTTGGAAATATCTTTAGTATAGGGATATATCATACCCGTGAGCGAATCGCAGGTTCCGTTGACGTACCCGACTCCCGCCGAAAGCCCGGGCAGATCCGGCGGATCCACCCAAATATCATAGTAGCAATAGGGATCGGCGTAGTCGTAACCGGCTACGCGATTGATATTCCACGTAACCTTCCAGACTCTTATCTTATCCCCGGGCTCCTCAATATCGACCTTGCCGTCGCCGTCAGTGTCCTGTGCGCGAAGCCCGTCGTGGTCTATATCTTCGTAGTAGAATTTATTGCCGGTGCGGAGATGCTCCCAAGGATTTAGCCAATAGACTTCTTCCTCCGTTATCGTATAGTTCTTAGGATATATCGAAGCGGTGTCGAGCCAAACGTCGGGCTTGCCGTCGCTGTCGAAATCGTATTCCGGGTTGTTCTGGTCGTTCGAGCCCCTCATAACGTCGATGAATTTCCCGCCGGGGGTCTTTAGTATCGGCATATTGATAATTCTATCCGACCAGTAGAAAGGCACGTCCTTGGGGATGTATTGTGTATAAACTACGTTCTCCGCGGAAGTGCGCTCCTTGTTTTCCATTATCATGAAAACCCGGAAGGGCTGGTAATAAATGCCGAGGAAGTTCTTCCAGTTCAGGTCGGCGTCGGCGGCGAGGAACGCTGAGAACATAAAGTCGACGTAATTCCTGTATTTATTAAATCTATGCGCGCCGAGCGGATCGGAATACTCCGTCGTATTTACCGAGGCGTAGGCGTAGTTCTTCCATGCGAGGAATTTATCGACGAAGCCGCGCATTGTGGAAGTGTCCGCGGGCGTTTTCAGCTTGTATACGATTTCAATTTCGGTCTTGGGTAGAACGAAGATATCTTTGAAAATCAAGTTATTTTCTACGATCTCGTAATCTACGTCGGGAGTTACGACGCCCGCGAAGTTGAAGTAATTCTTCCATTTACCGTCGATCTGCGCGCGCTGCAGCGATTCCGTCAGCTTTATTGCGCTTATCTTTTGGTCGGTTAAATTCCTCAGCTTAAGACGAACTTCGAATTCGTCCTCGACGTCGTAGCCGATAGCGTTTTTGCCCGCGGTAATCGAATCCGGTAGGTCGTTGTAAACCGAGCGCGTTACGTCCAGCCCGCCGGCATGCGCCCCGAAGAACGTATTGAATAGCCAGGTCAATTGCCTGCTGCCCTTCTTTAATTCATTGAAGCCGCCCACGGTGGGGAGTCCCGTATTGCATACGATCTTACCGCCGAAAGCTTCCGCCCCAGTTAAGGAAATAACAACGGGAGAGAATCCGGCTTTTTCAGCTATGACTTCGGCTTTCCCGGGATTTACGGAAGGGATAGCCACGCCGTAGAGATTATTCCCCGTCGCGCCCGATGTAAACGCTATAGGATTCTGCGTCGGGCGGAAATTTATTTCGTGAAGCGAAGCCGCGTTTGCTTGCGAGAGCCGCGAATAATCGAACGTTCCCGCGGGTAGTATTCCCAATTTTTCCAATAGCAAGCCGCCGGTTCCCTCTGCGTAGACAGTTCCTCCTCCAGCGAGGAATTTCTTTAAGCGGTCGGCCATTTTAGGATATTTTTTCGATATACTGTCCGCGTAGAACCCGTAGTTCGAGCCGCTGAGCGAGAGCGATGGAATTATGAGAAATGTAGTTCCGTAGTCGATGTCCGTCGTGTCGAGAGCTTTTTCGTCGACGTAATATGATATATTATCGGCTAAGTAACTGTCGAACGAATTCTTGAAGTAAATGGCTTCCCACGAAACCGTGTTATTATTCAGAGCGACGGAACTAGAGAAAATAGCCACGCGCTTCGCATAATTCTTAAATTGAATAGAGAGATGCGACGCGGCGCGCCAGTCGTAGTTTGAAGCTGGATTCGAAGTTATCGAAGAATAATCGCTTCGGACGGCAGCCGCGACGACGAAAGCGCCGCGGTTTTCGCCGGAACTTACCCAATAGACGGAGCTTTCGGAGAACTCCGGGAACAGCGTTTTATCGTAATTCGCGCCGGTAAAACGGTAATCCTGGTCGCTTTCGAGCGCCGCAAGTCTATATGCGCGCAGGAAATCCTTCTGGGTCGAGTCGGTTGGAATAACGGAAACTTGACTCAAAAGTAAACAAGGAATGAAAAATAAGTTAAGAAGAGCTAATAGTAACAATTTACGCATAAACATTCCCCCCGGAATAATCCTAATTATACTAACTAATAGAAATTAGCAAATTTTTTTCAAAGGCAAGGGGAAATTTGATTAATGGTTCGAGCGTTCTGCTTTTTCCACCCCCGGCGCTACGCGCCACCCCCTCCAGAGGGGGACACAATTAATTTTCCCCCTTCGGAGGGGGCAGGGGGTGGACTATTTCCTTTTTTCCCCCTTCGGAGGGGAACTTTAATATTTAAAGGTAAACGGCTTTTATACCATCCGTGTCGAAGATACTATTTTTTCCACCCCCGGCGCTGCGCGCCACCCCCTCCAGAGGGGGACACAATTTTTTTTCCCCTTCGGTGGGGGGCAGGGGGTGGATTCAGAACTATTTCCCTCGTTCCCACGGTCCCCGTGGGAATGTAGCATGAACGCTCCGCGTTCGCTCTTTTCCGGACGATGCCGCGGCTGCGCCGCAGGATGGAGGCTGGAGGTAGGCGGCTTTGGTTACAGATGTAGAACCGCTGCGCGGTTCGTAAGATTATCGTTCTTTATAAGTTTATTGCCTCGAAAATCTATTGAATAATACGCAGACAGTTACGCCGTAGGCGTTTTATATCTGTAACAAACGCTTTGCGACGAACGCGCTACGCGGTAGGCGTTGGATAAGAAATACAACTGTCATCTGGCTTTTGAGTATACGGCGAAGCCTTTTATGGAATCTCCTGGCGGCAGACCGGAAGCGCTACCAGGAAATGACGCGCAAGCTCTTGTGAGCTGAAAAGTTTGTCACTCAGAGCGCCAGCGAAGAGTCCAAAGGATTTCGAATAAGACAAAATGTCTTTACAAGCGAGTACCGCTCTTTCTTAACCCCGGCGGGGTTACGGCTTTGTAATGCGAAGCGCCCGCCCCGCCCCCGCCTCCTTCACGCGGCTGCGCCGTGGCAGGGGATGTAGTTTGGTTCATGGTTTACTATATACATACGAATCCTTCGGATTCGTATGTGGGCGCTCTCTCTGTATTTGCGCGTTATTGCAAGCGTTTTCGTTATTATAATATCCTTTAGACTCTTCCTCGCTTCGCTCGTCAGAGTGACAGAGCCTTCAATTCCCAAGCTCTTGCGCGTCGTTTCCGTAATTCTTAATCATAATAATCATAAAAATCAGCTTAATCCAGGTTCAGACAAAATGGATTCCCCTAACCATTAACCATTAATCATTAAACATTATCAAAGAAACTCTCCGCCTTTTCCGTCGTATATTTATTATTTTTGCAAAAGCAAACGGTTCTAAAATTTGATTAAGGAACTAAAATGGTTAATATCGAAAACGCAGTTAAGAGGTTTGGCTCCTTTACCGCGGTAGACGGACTTTCCTTTAATATCAATCGCGGCATCATCTTCGGCCTGCTCGGTCCTAACGGGGCCGGGAAGACGACTACAATCCGCATGATTACCAACATATTAGCCCCCGACGAGGGGCGCATAACCGTCGACGGGCAGCCCTTTACGGCCGCTCACGGCGAGATACTCGGCTACCTGCCGGAGGAGCGCGGGCTCTATAAGAAATTAAAGGTGATCGAGCAGATCGTCTACTTCGGTCGGCTCAAGGGGATGTCCGCTTCGGACGCGACCGCCGAGGGCAAGCGCTGGCTCGAAAAGTTCGGCGCGCGCGGCTGGGAGAATAAGAAAGTGCAGGAGCTCTCCAAGGGTATGCAGCAGAAGGTGCAGTTTATTGCGACCGTCGTGCACGACCCGAAATTGCTAATACTCGACGAACCATTTTCGGGATTCGACCCAATCAACGCCGAGGCCTTGAAGAGCATATTGCTCGAGATGCGCGCCGCCGGCAAGACGATCGTGCTCTCCACGCACGTCATGGAGCAGGTCGAAAAGATTTGCGACGAGATAGTTATTATAAATAAAGGGAAAGCCGTTCTGCAGGGCCCGCTGCGCGAAGTCAAGGAGCGTTACGGGCGCGATTCAGTCCTGCTGGAGTACTCCGGCGACGCGAGCGGGATCGAAGCCCTGCCCTCGATTAGGATCATAAATAAGTCAATGAACAGATTGGAATTCAGGATAATCGATCACGCAATAGCTCCGAACGAAATACTTAAAAAAGCTCTCGAAAAGCTCGACGTCTACAAGTTCGAGCTTAGCGAGCCTTCGTTAAACGAAATCTTTATAGCCGCAGCCGGCGTCAAGGAGGTAAGCGACAATGAATAGAACTTCCAAAATATGGACGATAATCTCCCACGAGTATACTACGAAGGTGCGCTCGAAGGGCTTCATAATTGCGACGGCCCTGGGCCCGATCGCTATGTTCGCATTGATCCTGATCCCCGGCTTGATAATGTATCTAACCGCGGACGCGACTAACAGGAAAATCGCCGTCGTAGACAACGCGGCCGGGCTTGGGGCAAAGATTGTCGCCGCGGACACGTCGCTTTACTTCCTGTCGGCCGAGCCTGAAAAGTCGCTCCACGAGCAAGCGCTTAGCGACGAGATTGACGGGTACATGGTAGTTCCGTCCGATTTCATCGAGTCCGCAAAGGTCCGCGTATTTACCGGCGGAGGCGGCGGGCTCGGGTTTATAACGAAGCTCGAGAACGTCGCGAGCGAAGTTTGGCGGCATGAGTACTTAAAGAGCAAGGGCGCGGACCCGAAATTATTCGAAGTAATAGACAGGAGAGTCGACGTCCAAACGGAAAAAGTAACCGAAAAGGGCAGCGAAACGGATTATACGGCGGCGTACGCCGGGGTAGGCTACGCGCTCGGGTTTATCATTTATATATTAACCCTGCTCTACGGCACGCAGGTGATGCGCGGCGCTATCGAGGAAAAGGCCAATAGGATAGTGGAGATCATCGCCTCGAGCGCGCGCCCGTTTGAAATAATGATGGGCAAGGTCGTCGGCATCGGCGCGGTGGGACTTACGCAAGTCCTGATCTGGACGGCGTTCGGCAGCGCTCTCTTCGCCATCGCCCCGTCGATAATCAATTCGATGTCGGGCTCGATGCATCCGCAGATGGCCATGAACGCAGGTGCGGCGGCAGGAGCGGCTCAAGGCATGCCCGCGGCGTTCCAGATGCCCTCGTTCCCGCTCGGCTTAGTAGCGCTGTTTATCTTTTTCTTTATCGGCGGGTATTTCCTCTATGCGTCGCTCTTCGCGGCGATAGGCTCGGCCGTCGACCAGGAATCGGACGCGCAACAGCTCATGTGGCCGGTTACGCTCCCCATCATCATCCCGATATTATTCATCAGCGCCGTAATAAACGACCCGGACAGTACGCTCTCGGTAGTTCTCTCGCTGATACCGCTGTTCACTCCTATTATAATGATAGTCCGCGTCGCGGCGACGGACGTGCCCATCTGGCAGGTGCTGCTTTCGATCGCATTGCTTATCGGGGCTTTTCTCGGGGCTATCTGGCTGGCTGCGAAGGTCTATCGCGTCGGAATATTAATGTACGGTAAAAAGCCTTCTATAGGCGATATTATTAAATGGATAAGAATATCTTAAAAGTCTTCATATCGGCGGGCGATCCATCCGGGGATCTTCACGCGTCAAGGTTGATGCGCGAGCTTCTCAAGTCGGCGCCCGCCGCTTCTTTTACGGGGCTGGGCGGCGAGGAAATGATCTCGCTCGGCCTTAAAGCGCTCGCGGCGCCGGAACGGCTGCACGTCGTGGGGTTCTGGGAGGTCCTGAAGCGCATTAAATTCTTTAAGTCGCTGCTCGACGCGTGTAAGCGCAGGCTCGAGGAGGAGCGCCCGGACGTATTTATAGCGGTCGACTATCCCGGCTTCAATATGAAGCTCGCCGCGCACGCAAAGTCGCTCGGGATTCCTACTATTTACTATATCGCTCCGCAGCTCTGGGCGTGGGGCGCGAACCGCGCGCAAAAGCTCGCCGCCGCCTGCGATAAGCTATTGGTAGTCTTCCCCTTCGAAGTCGATTTCTTCCATAAAGCGGGCATAGACGCTACGTTCGTCGGGCACCCGCTGCTGGACGCGCCGGAATTTGCCGGGGAATTTAAGAAATTCGGCGAGCGGGAAAAGGTACTGGCGCTTCTGCCCGGCAGCCGCTTGCAGGAGCTGAAGCTCAATATGCCGGTCTTCGCCGCGGCGGGCAAGGAATTCCTTCGCCGCAGGCCAGATTTCCAAATAGCGTACGCGAAGCCCTCGCGAATTTCCGAACGCGACTTCCTGGGCTTTCTGCCCGGGGGCGAACGCCCGGAGATCTCGAACGATTCCCGCGAGTTAATGAGCCGCGCCGCGTTAGGCGTAGTCAAGACGGGCACGACAAATCTTGAAGCCGCCCTGCTCGGGATGCCGTTCGCAATGGCCTATAAAGCCTCGTCGCTTACCTATCTCTACGGCAAATCGGTCGTAAATCTCGAATCGATCTCGCTCGTCAACATCCTTTCGCAAAGTAAGATAATCCCCGAATTTATTCAAAAGGACGCTTCGCCGGCCAACATAGCCGGTTTCCTGGAGGAATTGGCGGCTTCGCCCGAATGCTACGCGGAGCTCCAGGAGCGTTTCGCCGGGATCCGCCGCGGTTTAGGGCTGAGCGGCGCCTCGCATAACGCCGCGCAATTCATCTTAAAAGCCATTAATTATAATTATACCTAAGAAAAAGTAGCTTTTATAAGATTCGATTATTGATTAATTTTGGCTTTACGGTTTTCTAAATTAATCATTTAAACAAATGGATATAAAAATCGAATTAGTAACGGATAAATCCTCGCTTTTGCGCTTTATCCGCAGCCAGTGGAATTTCTACCGCGGCGACCCGAATTTTGTTCCACCGCTTATCGCCGACCGGGCAAAGCTTCTTAATAAGGAAAAGAACCCCTTCTTTAAGCATTCCGATATGCAATTATTTATGGCGACCCGCAACGGCGACGTAGTCGGCAGGATAGCCGCTATTCAAAACGGGAATCACAACAAGACGCACAACGACAAGGTCGGCTTCTTCGGCTTCTTCGAATGCGTCAACGAGCAACCCGTAGCCGACGCCCTCTTCGAAGCCGCGGCGAATTGGCTCCGCGAGCGCGGGCTTACTTCCATGCGCGGCCCGGAGGACCCCTCCCAGAACGACGAACTGGGCTTGCTCATCGAAGGATTCGATAGGCCCCCGGTCATGCTCATGAAGTACAACCCTCAATATTATATAGATTTAATAGAAAAAGCGGGCCTTACGAAAGCTAAAGATCTTTACGCCTGGATACTCGACATCCATAGTTATATATCCGATAAGCTCGAAAGGATGCAAAGCATCGTGCGCGAGCGTTATAAAGTGACTATCCGCGAAGTCAACTTCAAGGATAAGCAGCAATTTAAGCGCGACGTAGATACGCTTAAGGAGCTCTATAACTCCGCATGGCAGCCGAATTGGGGATTCGTTAAGATGACCGAGGAGGAATTCGATTTCCTGGCGGCCGACTTAAAGTCCATCGCTGATTCGCGTTTAACGTACATCGCCGAGATCGACGGCAAGCCTGCCGGTTTCGCGCTCGGTTTGCCGGACATTAATCAAGCCCTTATCTACAACAAACGCGGCGGATTGCTCGGAGCCGCATGGCATTTATTAACGAAAAAGAAAAAGATAGACACGCTAAGAATAATCGTGCTGGGAGTAAAGCCGGAGTACCAACGCACGGGCATCGACGCCGTTATGTACTACGAGATGGGCAAGCGCGGACTAACGCGCAATATACTCTACGGCGAAGCGAGCTGGGTGCTCGAGGACAACGCGATGATGAACCGCGCGCTCGAAACCACTATGTTGGGAAAGATTTACAAGAAATATCGTCTTTACGAAAAGACAATATAATTTTGTAACGTTTTGATGATTTGTGTGTCATAGCAGAAAAATATAATATCAATTGAGGTTGGAAATGTCTTTTAAGAACTATTTAACGATTATAATATTAGTCTTTACCGCCGGGGTATCTTCAGCCGCTCCCGAAATAAGGCGCGACATAATGAAGGATCTGGCCCGAAAGCCGCGCATTGCGCCCGATCCGGGTAAGAACCGATACGGGAAAGCTCTCGCGGGGGTCGCTTTAGTAAAGCTTAAAAGCGGCGTCGATTTCACGCAAATTCTAATCGCTCCCCCTGCCCCGGAGTACAAAATAACCGGCTACGAAACGCTTTTACCCGCCGACTCGCGAGCGTCCAATCTCAATTCTATTGTTGCTCAAAAGAAGTACCCCAACCCGGCTAAACTTGCCGCAGTACTTCGCGCCGAGGAACCTCTTTCCAGAACATACGTCGTAGCCTACGACGGCGCTCTGGATCCCGCGGAATTCTCAAAATTGATCCTTAAGGATCTTTACCGGTACGTCGAGTACGCCGAGCCCTACTACGTATACGACAGATTGGGAACCCCGAACGATCCTTTGATCGACAGGCAAAAAATGCTAGGAACTATCAAGGCGTTCAATGCATGGGACATCGCGCCGGGCAGCCCGAACGTCGTCATCGGCATTAGCGACTCGGGCGTCGACCAGGATCACGAGGACATAGCCTCCTCGCTAGCGGTTAATGCCGCCGAGACGCCGAACGATAATCAGGACAACGACGACAACGGCTACGTCGACGATTACTCCGGCTACAATTTCTGTTGGGAGGAAGACGGAAAGAATCCCAACATGACGCGCAGCGAATCGGACGACCATGGGATGCTCGTCGCAGGCATTGCGGCCGCCACGCAAAACAATGGTAAAGGAATCGCCGGAGTGGCCGGCGCATGCAGGATTTTCCCGCTTAAAGTGGTGCCCGATGATGAAACCGATATCGTTTATGGCTATCAATCGATAATTTATGCGGCTTCGCGCGGATTCAAAGTATTGAACTGCAGTTGGGGCTCTCCCAAGGAATTTTCCCTGCTTGACCAGGAGATCATCGACTACGCATTAGCGAACGATTTGGCGATAGTAGCCGCTTCGGGCAACGTCGGCTCCAACGGGGCCACAAAGTACTCCACTTTTTTCCCGGCCGGATATTACGGCGTCCTGGGCGTGGGCGAAGTTAACCAGAACGACGTCGTCGTCAGCGGAACGACGATTTCCGCGCCGGCGCGCATAATGGCTCCGGGCGGGGGCAACTGGGGAACTGCTCCCGAAGGGATGTACGAAGCTACGACCCCGGGCACTTCCTTCGCCGCGCCGGTCGTTTCCGGCGCTCTAGCAGTTGTTCGTTCGAAGTTTCCCGACCTTTCGGCTCTGCAAGCCATGGAGTTGCTTCGACAGACTGGCGACGATATTAGCTTTATAAACCAGGGTGATCCTGATTCCGCGTTAATCCCTAAAAGAGTAAATCTTCTAAACGCGGTTACCGCCAATCCCTTTTCCAAACCCGCGATACTGCCTTTCGCATTTAGATACTATGACGAAGCCGGCGTGAAGACGGATAGATTCGACGTCGACCAAACGGCAAAGCTGGAAATCGACGTTCGTAACTTTTTAGGCTCCGCCGGCAATCTGACGTGCAAGCTATCCGTAGTATACGACCCCGCGAACTCAATAAAAATCCTTCAGGAGACGGCTGAACTTCCGCCGCTCCAAACTAACGAGGCCGGCGCAATTAGCTCCTTCGTCTTTAAAATTATCCGCAGGTACGAGGCCCCGATTATCTTCCGCGTGGATATTACCGGGGACGACGGTTACCACGATTTCTTTAAATTTGATTTTATACCCACGAAGGATTATTCTACGTTCGAGAACGAGGCGCTCGTCTTCTCTCTCTCCGACGTCGGGGAATTCGGATTTAGCGCCTTGGGCCTAAGCGCCCACGGTTCGGGGTTCACGCTTAAAGGGCATGGCAACGCGATTTATGAGACGAGCGGACTAATGGCTTCCGCCAACGACGCGAAGGTAGTCGCCACTCTCAACGAAGATTTCTTCTCGATCAAGCCGTTCCTGCCGCCGAATCGAAACATAGGAATAGTTGACGATACGCGCGCTAACGAAGAGAACTTTATCGGCCTTCGTATATCCCAGGAAGTCTTTTTACCTTCGGGCGATACTTCCTATACGAAGATACGGCTGAAAGTAAAGAATATGTCGGGAACGACGTTAAATAATCCCGCGGTCGGATACTTTATGGATTGGGATATCGGGGTGGATACCGATTCGAACAGGATTTCATTAAATAATGGGATGATCCCAGCTGAAAAACAGGGGGTTAACTCCGCCGTAATGATAGCCGAATCGACGATACCCGGCGAAGCGTTCTACGCCGTAGGCGTATACTCCGGCGAAAACGACGCGCGAGCCCAGGCCGCCGCGTTAACTTATTCCTACATCGAGACGTTTGAAAACCAGGAAATGATCGCAGCTCTCAACAGCGGCACGACTATGCAGCACGACGGGGTCGACGACATGAGCATGGTGGCCGGTATGAGGTTCAACGGCGAATTCCCGGACGAGGCCGAGCGCGTTTGCGAAGTATGCGTAGCGGCGGCCGAAACCCGCGAAGAGCTGACGGCCTTAATGAGGAACTGCATGAATAAGGCGCTTTCAGCCCGCGAGGAAATTTCCATCTTAAAGATGAAGGCGTTTCCCCAGCCCGCGCGTTCGAGCGTTACTTTCGAGTTGCCTTCGGAGGCTGCGCCCGGCGGCGAGATCAGGATTTACGACGCGTTCGGGGCGCTCGCGCTAAAAGGCGTAGCGTCTACCCAAGCTGTGCGGGTCGACCTAAGCGGGCTGGCGCAGGGCGCTTATTACGTCGTCTACTCGAGCGGCCCGGTTACCGCTCAAACGGCGTTTACCGTAATTAAATAATCTAAAAACTTAGTTTTTTTCCAGCATTGCGCGCGGCGAAGTGTAACTTTCGAAGCGCGCAATGCGTCATTTTAACGTGACCGAAGCCGTTGTTTAATTAATACGAGCGAATTATGAACTACCTATTTATTCTGCTTACGGCTATTTTCGCCGTATCAAATTCCGCCCCCGAGGGGAGCTTTAGCGTTCTCCGAGGGAGGCTAATTGATAAGAATACCGGGAAGAACCTCACAGCCGCGGAGATCAAGATCAAAGGCGAAAAGAAATCCTTTAGAACTATCACCGACGAATACGGCGCGTTCAAAATCAACTACGAGCCCGGCAAGTACGATATGAGCGTCAGCTATATGGGCCAACCCGACACCCTTTTCCAGGTCGAGCTAGGACCCTCCGAAAAAGATATTTCCCTTATAATTATTCCAAAGTTCGAAAATATAAGTCTCGAAGACCTCCGGCGCACGGCCATGGCAAGAAAAGCGATGCATAGCGACGCTAGCGGCTCCGGCATGATGGATGATCCGTCGATGCCCATGTATGCTACTGTAGATGTTAAAGCGAAATCAGGCGGCTATTCGACGGAATTTGGCGAGGCGGGCGGCGGGGAAGAAAGCCCTTTAAAGCCCTATAAAGAAGGCGAAATAATAGACGGGGCCGTTATCGACGTCCCGATCCCTTCAGGCGCGAGCTCTATTTCTTTTAAAAAGGCGGCGGAGATTTCCGCAGGCAAGCTCACCTCCGGCGAAGTGAACGACTTCAGGAAGTGGGAGCAGTGGCAGGACTTCGCTTCCGATGAATTGGTAGCGAACAGGCGGGAATGGGATTACTATCCTTCAGGCAGAATAGTCGCGCAGCTTGAAACCGGCAGCGGGCTGCCCGCCGTCGGCGCGACGGTTCGCTTGCTCGACGCGCAGGGCTTGGAGATATGGCGCGCCGTAAGCGACAACACCGGCAAAGCTGAATTATGGTCTAAAATGCGCGATTCCTTAAAAGCAAGTTTCGGCGAACCGGCAAGCATTGAAGCCTCCATTAACGGCGAGACGGTAAATTACGACAATATAAAAAGCTTTGGCCAGGGCGTTAACTTTATCAAATTTAACGGGGGGTGCTCCGAGATAAAGCGCGCGGATATCCTCTTCGCAGTGGACGCCACGGGCTCGATGGGCGACGAAATCGAGTACCTCAAAGCCGAATTAAAAGATATTATAGGAAAGGTCGCCGAAAAGCATAAGGATATAGAGCTGAATCTCGGCAGCGTCTTCTACCGCGACTTCAGGGACGACTATCTCATTAAGAAGTTCGATTTCAACCGCGACGTCGATTCCATTCAAAAATTCATTGAAGCTCAGGGGGCCGACGGCGGCGGCGACACGCCCGAAGCGGTCGAAAACGCACTGCAGACCGCCCTGGACAATATGTCCTGGAGCGAGAGCTCGGCCGGAAAAATACTATTCCTAATACTCGACGCGCCGCCCCACAATAATGAAATCAATAAAGATAAAATGGATATTCTCGCCCGCAAGGCCGCGCTCATGGGCGTTCGGATCGTGCCCGTGGCCTGCTCGGGGGTGGATAAGTCAACAGAGTACTTAATGCGCGCGCTTGCGCTGGCCACGAACGGCACGTATATCTTCCTGACCAACCACAGCGGCATCGGCGGCGACCATATAGCGCCCACGACCGACAAGTACGACGTAGAATTCCTGAACGCGCTCTTCGTACGCGTTATCGACCAGTTCATTACGGCTCCGGCTTGCGACGCCAAAGCGCCTATTGCGGGTCTGGACGTAGCCGACAACGTATTTAATAAGAACGAGAACCGGGTCGAACCCAAATCGGCCCCGGCTCTGAAATGCTACCCGAACCCGACGGACGGGGAGCTGACGATAGAATGCGCGGAGGACATAGAGGAACTGTATTTAGCCGATATCGCCGGGAAGCTCGTAGCGAATTTCGGCCGCATACCCAGGGGCTCGCGCAAGCTAAACCTCGGCGAATTCCCGACGGGCGTGTATTTCCTAAAGTACTCGGTAAAAGGCGCCTGGGCCGTCGAGAAGACGTTCCTGCAGAAATAATTATTAATGGTTAATGAATATATTAGTAGGGGCGGACCCATGTGTCCGCCCTTCTTTATTTAACAGTCGTGCGCGGGCAATTTTTTGGAATAGCGCATAAGCGCTTGGAATGAAACCATCTGTCACCCAGAGCGCAGCGAAGGGTCCAAAGGATATCGAATAAGAAAATAATGTATTTACAAGCGGGTATACTCATTTCTTAACCCCAGCGGGGTTACAGCTTTGTAACGCGAAGCGCCTGCCCCCACGCTTCCTTCTTTCCCCGGCTGCGCCGCGGGGAAGAGAGTTTGGGGGTAATCTGACTCTAAAATATGCGAATCCTTCGGATTCCTCGAGAGCGAATCGATACAAATATTGATTCGTCATTACGAACGATGATTACGCAGCAAGCGATCTTTGGATACTCGTCTGCACGAGTATGACCAAAGCCTGCAGTTGCAAGCGCCTGCGCGTCATTTCTTTTACCCGTCATTCCGCGCGCCGTACCCCGAGCCCCGTCGAAGGGTACGGTCAAGCAAAACGCCGGGCGCTTCGACAGGCTCAGCGACCGGCTTTCCACCGTTTAAACTCCTCCCCTGCGGCGGCGGAGCGGCATCGTACGGCAAAGAAATTAACGCGGTGCGTTCGCAGCGCATTCCCACGGGGACCGCGGGAACGAGGGATTAACCATTAATAATTAATAATTAATAATTACCCTATGTCCTTCCACCCCATCCCCAATGCGTTCGCTACCCGGCTCCTGTGGCAGTCGTTTGGATCGGCTTCGAAGCAGGTAAGGGCGATGCGGTCGTATTCGCGGTAGAGGCGGTCGACGTAGTCTAATTCTTCCTGGCGCTCAGGGAGGAAGGTATTCTCGTAGTAATCGAATAGGGCTTCGCGCTCTTCGGGCGTGGAAACGTCCTTCCGCTTACTGGAATCTATGCCCAGCGCGGGAATATGAATATAGGCAATACCGACGCTCTCGACGATCCTCTTCAATTGCGCCTTGGAAAATCCGAACTTCATGCTGAGCGGGTTCCGACGCACGTCGCAGAGCGCGCGTACGTCGTTCGCAATTAATTGATTCGTGTACTTTTCAACTGACTTCCCTTCGTAGCCTATAGTAAATAGCGCAGGCTCGTCAAATTTTGGCTTCAATTTGTCAATCTCTTCCTGCTCTTTATCGCCGAACGTTTCGCCCGCGTTCCCGAGATTGATCGCATAATAGGGATGGCTGGAAAAAATCCGCTTTTGAAGTTCCGCGCCCCGGACGCTCTTGATTTCCCCATAGAGCTTTGTTAGATTAAACCTATCGCCGGGTTTGAGGGCCGCTGCGTAACCCGTTTCATCCAACAGGCGCCACGCGCCGCCCGCCTTCCCGACCTGCTCGTATTTCTCCATCGTTAGAAGGTCCTGCTCCGCCTGGAAGGAATACGGACCTGTCTTAACGGAAGAAATTCGAAGCTCGGCTCCTCCTGCCTATCGCAAAGGAGAAATAGCGCTGACTGAAGGTCCGCTTCGGGCATCTCCCCGCCGAATTGTTCCAGGACGGCCAATATTACTTTTCGCCTGTAGTACATTTCTACTCCCCTCTCCGTTTCTCCCATTTCATCAATTTATAGAGGTTTATCTTGCCGTAGCCGCACTTAGCATTCGGGACTGGGCCGGTCGTTTCGTCGACGTCCGCTGTTTCGCGGACTGCCGTGCGGAAATCCTCGAACGTCGCATTTGGATTTTTTTGCAGGAAGAGCGCGCCCATGCCCGCCGCTACCGGCGAGGCGGCGCTTGTGCCGCTGTAAATCATATGCAAGCCGTCCTCTAAAACTGGTTCGCCGCTCTCCTTTTTGTCCAAATCCAATGGAAAAGCCGCCCCGACTCCCATTCCGGGCGAAAGGAAATCCGGCTTCCAAAAACCTGAAAGATCGCCCCCTTGCTGGGTTGAAAACCATGGATCCCCGGTTTTGGAGTTTGGATCGTTTTCGTCGCTGCTTTTAAGAGCCGCGCCGCCTTCCCCGACAAATTCTATTTGATTATAATAAGTCCCGACTGCCATAATGTCCTTGCCGCAAGCGATGGGTTGCACTAAATATTTATTGTCGGGAGTTATATAATTGGTTGGAGGCGTTTTCCCTTCCATATCCTCCTCGAGAATAATTTGCCAATAAAGCGATCCCCAGAAATCGCATGTCATATCCCCTCGTATGCTAAATCTGTTCAATAAGGCGTACTCTGAAGGCGCATTTTTATAACTCCTCACGCCGACATAGACGATGAGGGTTGAATCCGATAAATGCGATGGTTTTATAATATATTCCAATTCGGTTGAATCGTTCCAGGTTGCCTTGTAAGTTTTCATTGGGTCTTTTAAGCAATTTTCAAGCTTGATCCAATTCGGTTTATAATCGTTATCTCCATCTTTCATCGTATCAAGATCAAGAGAAAACTCAGCTTTTTTTACGTCGTTTTTATTTATTTTTAAATAAAAGCTCGAGTATTTAGAGAGACCCCATGGCGCAACCATCCAGCAGAACTTACCGTCGGGATTATTGTCCTTATTTACGTATCTATTATGAAATTTTAATGTTCCATTATTCCCGGCGCTCGAAAATACGATTCTTCCAGGCTTTTCTTTAACCATCTCAGAAACAGCTACTGAAGCGATATCTGAACCGTCGTACGCATTGGCGAAAGTAATCTGCGAAATAGTTATTACGCAAGGCATTCCAAGGGAATCCGCAAGATTGAATATATAACGGCAGGCGTTTATTAAATGTAGCGCGCTGCAAGACGAATATTTGACTTGTACTAAATTCGCTCCGGGCGCGACGCCGCAGTAGTTCCCCGTAGCGAATCCGTTGCCGGCGGCTACGCTCGCGCTGTTCGTTACGTGACAGCAACTCTCTCCAAAGTCAGTCAACGCTTGCGATTTGCCTTGGATTATCGCGTTAAGTTCGTCGGCTCTCCATACCCTTCCGTATCTGAAAGCGCTATTAGTTATAGACGAATCGTCCTGCTGATCCCAAATAGCGAGGAAGCGCGTGGAGCCGTCGGCGTTTAAAAAGTCTGAATGTCTAAAATCAATTAAGCCGGCTTCGATAACTCCAATTAGAACTCCCTTGCCGTCGAACTTATTTAACTCGGGATCTTTCAGGTATTCTTCCATTCCCCCAGTTCGAATCCCGCGTTGGATAGGACCTTTAAAATTAAATTTTTGCGGAATATACGTATAATTTGGGTTATGATCTCCGGCCACTACATTTTTTATTGTAAAATTTATATTTAATACGCTTGCGTTCCGCGAAAGCTCAAGAACTGAAGCAGGTTTCATGAATGCAGTGAAGGTTGTTTTCGTTTTCGCTACAATGCTCTCGGTATTCGACAATTTAATATCTTTCGTAATATCTTTATTCGCTAAAACGCCGACGAGCAAAAGCGTATCGGCTGGAAACTTCCCGAAATTGTCAAGAAAATAAGGGGTATCGAATTTCATGCTGACTTCCGGCGAATAGTCGGCCGGGTAAGATGGCAGGTAGGTCAGGACAAAGGAAACGAGCAGGGCGATCGCGATTTTCATAAATTCCTTACATATAATGATATTAAATTATTTCGTGCAAATTTACAAATATCCCGGCTTTATTACAATTATTTTGTTTTTTTATGGATATTAATTATGATCGTCCAACGCCTACGGCGTAGCGTGTTCTTGTGCAAGCGCCTGTTACAGATGTAAAACGCCTACGGCGTAAATGTTGGAATTTATTCCAATAGGCTTTAGACGTGATAGCGTTTAGGAATGCATAAATCTAACAACCGCGAAGCGGTTCAACGTCAGTAGCCGAATGCCGCCACATCCCAGCCTCCACTCCTGCGGCCTAATATTGTAGATTAAATCTTAGGAATGACGCGCTAAGCGCTTGGTAATAGAAAGCTTTGTCACTCAGACGAGCGAAGCGAGGAAGAGTCTATAGGATATTTAAATAACAAAAACGCTCCGGATAACGCAGAATTACTGTCACTACCACTTCCTTTAACGAATCCGAAGGATTCGCATGTCTATAGTAAAGCGCCTATCCTCCACTACCAATTGCGGCGCAGCCGCGGCATCGTTCCGTAAAGTAATGAACGCGGAGCGTTCGGTATGCATTCCGACGAGGAGCATGGGAATGAGATAATAATATCATTGATCCATCATTCCGGGCGTCAGACCCGGAATCCATACATCCTTTGGATTCTTCGCTGCGCTCCTAATGACCTAACTGCCTTTAATATAAAATTTTGCGCGTTATTATCAAGAGGAAGCGCCTTCATTGCGCCCCCGCTAATTGATCAGTGTTATTTGATAATTGTCTTTCGGCCCCGGTTCAACCTGCGTAAACGGGGAAAGATTTTTCCTTGCTCAATCGGAAAAATTTTCTTAATTTTATGATTCGTAAAAGACGTAATTAATAAAAGGATTAAAGATGCTGGCGTTTATTTCTATAATTTTAATTATTATAGCCATTTTGCTGATCGGCGTAGTTCTTTTGCAGCCCGGCAAAGGCGATATGATGACCGGCATGGGCGGTCTGACGAACACTTTCTCGTCGATGTTCGGCACGCGCCGCGCTACCGATATTCTCTCTAAAACGACTATCGGGCTCGCGCTCGCTATACTTCTCATCTCGCTCCTGACGAATTTATTCTTCGTCGGCGGCGGCGAAACGGCTCCCAAACCCGTTACCGAAGGCGTCGAGTTGCCTTCAGCTCCGGCTAATCCCGGCCAGGCATTGCCCCCGGCTCAACAGCCCGCGCAACCCGAGAAAAAATAGTTTTTGTCCCGCCGGGCAAATCGCCGCGAATACGCTATATAAATTTTAAAAACCGGTTCGAAGCTTCTCTAAGGCTTTCGAACCGGTTTTTTTGTTTTTAGGCGCATCGTAATAAATTTTTTTGTAATTTGTTCTTTATAGAACTATTTGTTATGTATGTGCGGAGGATTTACTGTGAAAGGACTAAAACGATCCGCTCTAAAAATCGGCGGCAAAGCTATCCTCGCTCTTATTGCGGCGATAGGCATCGTCTTCGGCGCCGACGGCTGTTCCAAGAAAAAAGACGACGTTCATCCGCTCTACGGGGCGCCCGACACAACGTCTACTCAATATAAGTCGAACGTATGACGCGATGACCGGAAAGAAGCGAAATCTCCAGAACATATTACTAAAGCTCGGCAGCAGGGCGCTAATCTCGACGATAGCCGCGGCCGGGTTCCCCTCAATCGGCGCTTCTCAGCCCCAACCCGAATACGGCGTGCGAGCGCCGCAGCCGCTCTATGGCATTCTTGAGCCTCCCCCTAATGCCGCGGAACCTATTGAAATCGCTGCTAGCGTCGACGTTTTCGGGAGAGTAATCGATTCCAGGACCAATTCCCCTATCCCGCAGGCCCAGGTTCAGCTGTTTTCCGGCTCAACGCCCGCCCACCTAACGGTCGCCGACGAGAACGGCTTTTTCCATATCTCCTACAGCGGATTCTTAGAGAAAGACAAAGAATACCGCATCAAGGCGACCCCGCTGGACGGTAACGGTAAAGAGAGACTCGCCCCTGCGGATACGGTTATTAAATCGAGCGGCGTCCGCGCGGAATCGATAAAGGACTCGATAGTCTTTAAATTATCTCCGATAAAGAGCAAGAAGAAAAAATAATGCCCCTAAATAAGCTCGGAATAAAGAAAAAAATCGCGCTGTCGCTCTACGCGCGCTACAGGAACAACGCCGCAAGGCTCCATGAGCTCAGCTATATCTTTTGGGAGTGTACGCTCCGCTGCAACATGAGCTGCCTGCACTGCGGCAGCGATTGCCTGGCAAGCGCCGTCCAACCCGATATGCCGCTCGGCGATTTCCTCGGCGCGTTGGACAAGTTATCCCCAAATATAGACCCGGGGAAAACCACTATCGCGCTGACCGGCGGGGAGCCGCTGCTGCGAGAGGACTTAGCCGATTGCGGCCGCGAATTCATGCGACGCGGATACAATTGGGGATTCGTCACGAGCGGTTTCCTGCTGACGGAGAGCAAGCTGAAAGAGCTGCTGGACGCCGGGTTGCGGTCAATTACTATAAGCCTCGACGGGCTCGCCGAAAATCACAACTGGCTGCGCGGGCGCGAGAACTCATTCGACCGGGCGCTCGCCGCAATCAAGTTAGTTGCAGCGACGCCGGGACTGACCTACGACGTAGCCACGACCGTCCACCAGAGAAGCATAAAAGAGCTCGAAGAGGTTTATTCGCTTTTGCTCGGGTCGGGCGTTAAGCGCTGGCGGCTCTTCACGATTTTCCCCAAGGGGCGCGCAGCGGAGCATGCCGAACTGCTGCCGGACAAGGAATTGCTCTTCAAGCTGTTCGACTTTATAAAGAAAAAGCGAGCCGAGGGTAGAATGAGCGTCTACTTCGGTTGCGAAGGGTATTTGGGCGAATTCGAGGGCGAGGTTCGCGACGGCTTCTTCTTCTGCCGCGCGGGCGTAAATATCATTTCAGTATTAGCGGACGGCTCTATCTCGGCCTGCCCAAGCCTGCGCGCCGATTTCATACAGGGCAACATATACCGCGACAACATTTGGGAAATTTGGGAAAACCGCTTCCATATAATGCGCGACAGGCGCTGGACGCGCGTCGGCGAGTGCCGCGATTGCAAGGAATATAAGCGGTGCGGGGGCGGCGCGCTGCACCTTCGCGATGAGAACACGAAGGAGTATATTTATTGCGCGCTGAAGGAGATAAGCGCCGATAAATAGCGCGAAAAAGCTAAATACCGGCAAAATCGGTTCCCCTTATAGAAAGAATATATATGTATGCTAAAATTCAGCGTGGAATAGCGTAAATATTTAATAAGTAAGGCTTTATACGCGGATTCAAATTGGCAAAATGAAATCCTGGCTTCTTATAATGGCGCGCAAGCGCTTGGGATCTAACAAGTTGGTTCCTTCTCCCCCGGGGAGAAGGTTAGGATGAGGGGCATGAATATTTGTATTTAAACAGGTGTTTTTTTTAAGTCGATTTTACCATAAAAGGATATAGAATTAAACCCCCTCTCTAACTCTCCCCGTTGGGGCGAGGACCAAGTCTTCAATTCCCAAAAGCTTATCGCGTTATTTACAAAAGTCAAGTCCATGCATTCATATGTGATAAATAATTCTAACATTCCAATTTTTAGTTATAAGTTAATTTACCCGCATCGTACCTTGTTTAATCTACAAAGATAGTCTGTAAAGAAGGGGTTAGGTGATGTGTACTGCGTGGTAACGATACAAACTACTATTATAAGCAAAAATATTCTTTTTTATTTCCCCTATTTTTTGCAATTTTGTACGTTCACTATTCAAAAATTCGGACTCACGCTAACGACCACACTTTACGCTTAAGTAATTGAATAAACGCATTTTCTATTAAGCGAGGGTATGCTATGATCGCCAGCAAAGTTGGCTTTTGCCCGATTCCATTCTTTTTCTTCTTCATGTTCGCAGTTTGCGGCGCCCAAGCGGCGCCGGTCGTCCGCGTGATCGAGAGCTCCGGCGAGCGATTAGTAATCGAATACTCACCTGAATTAATAGAAATAAAAACAATTACGACGCCTGGCGGCGAATCGTTTCTTGAACCCGTGTTCCGCAACGCCGCGCGCCTTCCCGGGCAGCCCGGCGGCCCGGCATTTCTCGGCTCCCGCGAATTGATTTCAGCGCCGCGCTTAAACGGCGCCAAGATAGTAAAGATTGAAACCATAGGCCCTTTGACGGAAAAAGTAGGGAGACTACTGCCCGCGCCCTCGACCGAATGGAGCGCTGACGGCTTCCCGAGAACAGCTTATATATCTAACGATAGCGCTTACGGAGCCTCCGCTACCGAGTTCGCTTCGCTGAACGATTTCGGCATGCTCCGCGAAACGCCTGTAGCTCATTTGGACTTAGCCGCCGCGCGCCAACGCCCGGAAGGGTTTATACAAATCCCCGATAAGATACTTGTGACAATTCAATTCGATAAGGCGGAAAAAGCGTCCTCAATTCCCGGGGACCGCTCCCTCTTCCTCAATTCCAACGTGGCGTGGAATACTTCTCCTACCAGGGAAAAACCGTTGGGGGATGAGGAGAAATTGGAAGATATTTCTTCCGGCGCATGGTTTAAAATAGAAATTGCCGAGGAAGGCGTTTATAAGCTCGACGCGGACTACCTCTCCTCGAAGGGCATAAATATTCCCGCCGCCGATATTGAAACTATAAAGATATTCGGCGAGGACGGAAAGATACTGGAGGAATCCGTCTCCGCCGGAGTCTATAATAAATTGGACGAGCAGGAGATAATCGTTAACAAGAACGGTGCGGACCTAGGCTCTATAGTATTCTACGGGGCGCCTGCGAGCGGCTTCATGCTCCACCAGGGCAAGCCAGTCCACTATTTAAACGCGTATTCGAAAAATAATTATTATCTCCTTACCTGGGGCGGCAGGCCCGGCAAGCGCGCTGCGCCCGTCGCTCCGCCGACGGACGCGGCAGTAAATTTCCCGGTTACTTATACCCATAGGATCTTCTCCGAGGAAGAACTTATAAATCCGTTCGACCTGGGCGCCGGCAGAACATACTTCGGAAAAAGCTCCTTCGACGCGCCGTTTGTAGATCTTTTGCACGATCTCGACAGATCAGGGGAAATATTCTATCGCATAGCGCTTGCGCTCAGGTCCGATTCCGGCGCCGTTTTCAACGCCTACCAAAACCAGGATCAAATAGGAAAATTAACGCTTCGAGGAGTATATCCCACGTCCCACAGCTTTGCAACGCGCGGCTTCATCGAAGCTAAGCATCCTGCTTCTAAGGTAGGTTCGGATTCGCGGAGCGCGCTTTCAATTAAGTATAATCCCGTTTCGCAGATAACGCTTTCGTCGCCGTATATGGATTATTACGAAATACACTACCCGCGTAGTTTTAGCGCGATCGACGGCGAGCTCTCCTTCGCGGCTGACCTTAAAATGACTGGGCTTACGGAGTTCAACATAAGCGGCTTCGGCGGCGGCGCTATCGCATTCGACGTAACCGACAAGCGAAACCCTAAGCTGCTTACCAATCAAACCTCAACGGGCGGCATGATTATTTTTAAAAAAGATCTAAAGCCTGGCGCATTGAATCAATTTTATGCCGCGTCTAAGCGAAAAACGCCGGTCTCGATCCAGTCTATTGAATTTGCGAGCCTACGATTTGAAAAGCCGAACGCGGACATGATAATAGTATCTCCCAAAGAGTTCCAGGCTTCGGCTGAAAAGTATGCCGAATACCGCTCGAAGTCGAGCTCGATAAAAGTTAAGGTAGTAACGACCGAGCAGATTTATAATGAATTCGCTTCCGGTATTGCCGATCCTACGGCTATAAGAGATTACCTCGCCCAAGCCTTCGCCAATTGGGACGTAAAGCCGACATACGCCCTGCTTTGGGGCGACGGCCATTTCGACTTCAAAAACTTGCGTACGAAAAAGCCGAATTACGTCCCGGCGTGGCAGTACGAAAATTCGATATTTGAAACCGATTTCAGCGAGGGTAGTAAATTTTACGCCACCGACGATTACTACGGATGCATTAGCGGCGAGGACGCAATGCCTGACATCGCGGTAGGCAGGTTCAACATAGAATCCGACGCGCAGGGCGATTTGATGCTGGATAAGGTAAAGCTTTACGAGACCGGTTCGAGCAGGGATGCATGGAGAAATTCCGCAATACTCGTCGCGGACGACGGATGGAATGACAGAGCGCACGACGGAAACGAGTGGACTAACGAATGCGAAGATCTATTTAACCAACATATTCCCACTTCAATTCAATCTAAAAAAATATACTTAGTGGAATACCCGTCCGCCCCTGGCAGCTCCGGAAGAACGCGGCCACGGGCGACAGAAGAGCTATTAGCCGCGATAAATACAAGCGGAGCCGCTATAGTATCCTATATAGGGCATGGCAACCCGAGAGTTTGGTCGTCGGAAAACGTCCTGAGGCGCGACGAGGACATACCCAGGATGATCAATAGGGACAAGCTTTTCTTCGCTATCGCCGGGACGTGCGAATACGGCCGGTTCGATAACCCCGACGTTCGCAGCGGCGCGGAAGAGATGATATTAAACCCTAACGGCGGGGCTATAGCCGTTTTAGCTGCGACGAGAGTCGTAGGTAGCGACCCCGGCTACAACTATCATGCGTTCTTCCTCGATATGATTTTCCAACGCGATTCGCAGGGGAAGTTGCCCGCCTTGGGGATAGCCCTGAGAAACGCGAAGGCTCGTTTTAACGGCTCGGACGCTCGATCGTTTTACCTGGCGGGCGACCCGGCTTTAAAGCTAATGTTACCCGAATACGTCGTTAAAATTGATTCGATAAACGGCATACCCGTCGACTCCATAGAATTTGTCGAATTAAAAGGGCTGGCAATTGCGACCGTTAAAGCGAGAGTATTGAACCCGCTCGATTCAACCCCGCTTAAGGATTTTTCAGGCGTCATAACCTTAACTGTGCACGACGGCGACGTCTCGCTTATTCGTAACGAGGATCCGCCGACCGGAACCGACGATTATAAGTATACGAAATATGGTCCCGTTATCGCCAGGGCCGCGGGCAAGGTTGAGAACGGCGAAACTACAGTAGAATTCATACTCCCCAAGGATATAAGCTTCAGCGATAAAACGGGCAGGATATTCGCCTACGCCGTGTCGGGGGATAATCGGTTCGCCTCGGGCGAGACGCGGAAAATAAAGACCACGGGAATCGATTTTGGGTCATACTCGGACGAGAAGGGTCCCAATATAGATTTGTTCATCGACTCAAGGAAATTCCAATCGGGCGACCTCGTGCAATCCAGCCCAACTTTAATAGTAGATCTCGCGGACGAAACGGGAATAAACACTACGGGTCTCGGCATTGGGCACAGCATCGAAGCGTGGCTCGACAATTCCAATGAATCTATAAATCTAAACGCTAAATTCGAAAACTCGATCGAGGACGGCAGGCGCGGCACGGCTAAAGTACTCCTATCAAAATTATCTCCCGGCGAGCATAGCGTAAAAGTGCGAGCTTGGGATATCTTTAATAACTATTCCATCGCACGGATAAATTTTACAGTCTCCGAAGAAGGAGCGAACTATAGGATTACGAAATCATGGAATTACCCGAACCCAATCGGGAGCACAGGAACGGTAATCGCCTTTAAGCACAATTTGCCCGTCCCCTTCAAAGTGGAAATAAATATCTATAATTCGTTGGGCGCTAGGGTTAAATCGCTTCATGATATCAGCTTGACCTCGCTTTACTCCGAGTCGCTATGGGACGTAAAAGACGAGAACGGTTCCCCGCTGCCTGCCGGGGCTTATTTCGTTCAAATCATCGCCGGGGGCGCTGCGATCGGCGGCTGCATGGCAATAGTCCTTGGGATATAACCATTGGCAGATTTAAGTAAATACAAAGCGGGAACTCCTATCGGCATATTGATAATGCCAGGTTTCATGTTGTTTAATACTATTCTATTTTTCATTGAAATAACAATTTTTTCAACAATTTTCATTTTCGACCGCCGTCTAAAAAATATGTTTTGGAATTATCTGAAATTTTATTATTTTGTAGTTGCTTTTTTATTACATTTTAAATCGGTCGGAACGCTATCGAAAATACTCTACGCTTGTTTTAATTACGATTTCTGTTTATTTTGCCTAAAAAACAGGTGCGTTATGAGTATTAGAAACGTTGTAGCAGGCGCGTTCGGGCTGGTTTTTTGCATTTTATGCACTACCTCCGATCTATTTGCCGCTCCCCACGTTAAAATTATTGAAAGCGGTCGCGAGCGACTTATCGTCGAATATATCCCTGGACTGATAGATATAAAAACCATAGCCTCCCCCTCGGGAGAAGCATTCCTGTCGCCAGAATTTAGCAATGCTGAACTTTACCCTGGCAAGGCCGGCTCGCCCTCATTTTTAGGCTCCCGCGAGATCATTTCCATTCCAAACCTAAACGGCGCGAAAATAGAGAAAATTGAATACTTAGGCGCAATGATCGAGAAAGCAGGGCGGTTAGCGCCTTCGCCTACGACTGCCTGGGGCGAGGACGGTTCGCCCACATTAATATATAGAGCCGACGAAACGCTCTACGCCGCCGCTCCGCGCGAGTTTGCGACGCTTTCCGACTTTGGAATGCTACGCGAGTGCGCGATAACGCATTTGGAGCTTGCCGCGGTCCGCCAATCCCCGGAAGGTTTCGTCCAATTCCCGGAAAAGATCCGCGTTACGATTCATTTTGATAAGAACGGGAAGGCCCGCGTCGCGACTTCCGGGAACAATTTATTTCTCAACTCCAACGTCGCGTGGAGCGCGCCTTCCGTATCGGACCTCGCGCTCGAAGGCGACGAAAAGCTCGGGGATATTTCCTCCGGCTCATGGTTTAGGATAGAGATAGCCGAGGAAGGCGCCTATAAGCTCGACGCGGCGTATCTCTCCTCCAAAGGTATAAATATTCCAGCCGACAAGATCGAAACTATAAAGATATTCGGCGAGGGCGGCGACATTTTGGATGAGAAAGTCGGCGCCGGCGTTAACAACAAGTTGGACGAGCAGGAGATTATAGTAAATAAAAACGGCTCGGAACTCGGCTCTATCGTCTTCTATGGCGCGCCCGCGAGCGGGTTTAAAAAAACCGAAGGGAAAATCGCGCATTACTCAAACGCCTATAGCAAAAGCAATTACTACCTGCTGACATGGGGCGGAAGGCCGGGTAAGCGAGCGATCCCCGTCGAAGCTCCCCAAGCCGAAGCCGTAAACTTCCCCACGTCGTATCTCCACAGGATATTCTTCGAGGAAGAGCTGGTTAACCCGTTCGATTGGGGCGGCGGAAGAACATACTTTGGGAAAAGCTCCTTCGACGCGCCTTTCATCGACGTCTTACATAATTTAGATCGTTCCCGGGACATATTCTTTAGAATAGCCTTAGCCAACAAATCCGACGGGGGCGGGCTCTTTACCGCTACCGAGAATCAGAACTTCCTGGGCAAAGTATCCGTAAGCGGGGTCAACGCGTCGAATCATTCTTTCGCATCGCGCGGTTTCCTTGAAACAAATTACCCGGCAGCGAAAATCGGCTCCGATTCCCGCAGCGTAATTTCAGTAAAATACACGCCAAGCTCCACCAAAACGCTTGCTACGCCCTACCTCGACTACTACGAGATCCATTATCCGCGCTCGTTCCATGCGATCGACGGCGAGCTTTCATTTTCACCCGATTTAAATTTAACGGGAGTTACTGAATTCAACGTTAGCGGCTTTAGCGGGCAGACGCTCGGCTGGGACGCGACCAATAGGCGCTCGCCCAAACTATTGACGAATACCGCTTCGACTGGGGGAATGATCATATTTAAGCAGGATCTTTCGCCTTCCACGCTTTACTCGTTCTATGCGACTTCCAAATTTAAAGCTCCCGCCTCGATCCAATCTATCGAATTTGCGGGCTTGCGCTACGAGAAATCCAACGCGGACATGATCCTTGTTACGCCTAAGGAATTTCTCAATTCCGCCAATGAATACGCCGAGTACCGCGCAAAGTCAAGCGGGATAAAGGTAAAGGTAGTTACGACTGAGCAGCTCTATAACGAATTCGCGTCGTGCATACCCGACCCGACGGCCATCCGCGACTACGTTGCGCAGGCGTACGCAAGCTGGGACGTGAAGCCGAATTACGTTTTGCTTTGGGGCGACGGGCATTTCGACATTAAGTACGTTCGCACTAAAAAGCCGATTTATATACCTACATGGCAATACGAAGCGTCGCCGTTCGATACGTTCTTCACCGAATCCGAGGATTACTACCCGACCGACGATTATTTCGGATGCGTACGCGGCGACGATTGGCTTATCGACGTAGCGGTCGGCAGGTTTAACATTGAGAGCGAAGACGAAGGGCAAAAGATACTGGAAAAGGTGCGGAATTACGAAACGGCTTCCAGCAAGGACGCCTGGAGAAATACCGCGTTAATGGTAGCCGACGACGGCTGGAACCAGGGCGAGCATGACGGCGGCGAATGGACGTCGCAGACCGAGACTGTCGCCAACAGTTTCCTGGCCCCCGGCATGCAGGCAAAAAAGCTTTACCTGATAGAGTACCCATCCTCGCCGGGCAGCGCCGGCAGGACCAAGCCCCGTGCCAACGAGGATATACTTTCGGCCATTAATACCGCAGGCGCTTCCGTCGTAAATTACATCGGGCACGGCAACCCAAGAATTTGGGCGGCCGAGAACGTATTGCGCAGGGACGAGGACATCCCGAGAATGATTAATAAGGACAAGCTGTTCCTTGCTTTCGCGGGCACTTGCGAATACGGCCGCTTCGACAACCCGGACGTCCGCTGCGGGGCCGAGGAAATGGTTCTCAATCCCAACGGCGGAGCGATCGCCGTTTACTCTGCGACGAGAATCGTTTTCGGACCGGACAATTTCGTGTTCAATAAATACTTCTTTAGCAAGCTATTCCAGCGCAACGCAAACGGATTTTACCCGACGTTCGGCGAAGCTATCCGGAATACGAAAGCTATGCAGAACGGGCATAACGATCGGACGTTCTACCTCGCCGGCGATCCTTCAATGAAGCTGCCTGCGCCGGAGTACATCGTAAAGATCGATTCGATAAACGGCGTTGCCGCCGATTCCGTCGATTTTGTCGAATTAAAAGGATTAACAAAAGTAACCGTGGTCGCGCGCGTATTAAATCCGAAGGACTCCTCGCTTTCGGATAACTTTAACGGCATGATTACGCTTAACACGCTGGACGGCGACGTAAACTACGTTGGAAATGAGGATCCTCCCACGGGCGCGGACGACTTTAAATATGCGAAATACGGCCCGACGCTCGCCCGCGCAACGGGTAAAGTGGAAGGCGGCCGCGCGACCGTCGATTTCCTGTTGCCTAAGGATATTAACTTCAGCGAAAAGACGGGACGCATGTTCGCCTATGCCGTAGCAAACGACGATCGCTTCGCCGCAGGTGAATCGCAAAAATTTAAGGTGACCGGGATTGATTTCAGCTCGTTCAAGGACGAGAAAGGTCCAGACATCGATATCTACATTGATTCGCGTAAATTCAACCCGGGCGACGTAGTCCAATCGAGCCCGATGCTGATAGTCGATATAGCCGACGAATCGGGAATAAATACGACCGGGCTCGGCATTGGGCACAGCATCGAGGCTTGGCTCGACGACGCTACCCAATCTATTAACTTAAATTCCAAGTTCGAGAGCTCGATCGAGGACGGACGCCGCGGAACGGCGAAGGTAAACCTTTCGAAGCTAACCCCCGGCGAGCATATCATCAAAATAAGAGCCTGGGATATTTTCAATAATTACAGCGTTCAGCAAACTAAATTTGTCGTTTCCGCCGTCGATTTAGGTTTTAGTATCTCGAAATCGGAAAATTATCCGAACCCGTTTGAACGCGACGGCACGACAATTGCTTTTAAACATAACTTACCGGCTCCGTTCGACGTCGAAGTAAAGATATTTAATTCGATAGGAGCGACGGTGCGAACCCTCCGCGAGACCGCGACGACGTCTCTGTATACCGAGATAAAGTGGGACGGTAAGGACGGGAACGGCTCGGCACTGCCCCCGGGGGCCTATTTTATCCAGATTGTCGCCAATGGCGAGGCTATAAGCGGCCACATGGCAATCCTCGAGGGCAAATAATTGAATTCTTAAGAGGGTCTTAAAATTAATACAGGAAAAATAATGATTAACAGGATATTTAATGGAGGTAACAGCAGATGAGAATCACGTTGAAAACGACCCTGCTTGCAGCTTTTGCGCTGGTGTGCTTATCGGAAACGTCTAAACTGTATGCGCAGGCGGGCGGATCATCGGTACCCTTTCTGCTGATTTCCCCGGACGCTCGCAGTAGCGGTATGGGCGAAACAGGCACGGCTATCGCCGACGATATTAACGCAATTTATTGGAATCCGGCCGGGTTAGGCTTCTTGGATTACTTCCCTCCGACGGGCGACGAAGAAGAGGGCGAACCGTTCCGCCAGGTCGCGCTTTCGTTCTCGCCGTGGTTGCCCCAGTTCAACTCGGATCTTTTCTATAGCTACGGCACTATCGGGCAATTCTTCCCGTCGCTCGACGGCACGGTGGCGTTCAATTTTATTTTTATGAACCTGGGCGAATTTACCCGTACATGGGACGACGGCAGGGTGCTCGGTAAATTCAACTCCCATGAGTTCGCGGTAGGCCTATCCTACGGAACGATTATCGCTCCAGACCTCGCGTGGGGGTTCCAGTTGCGCTACATACAAAGCGATCTCTCCCCGGCCACCGCCGGCAACGACGCTGGCGTCGGCATCTCCGGCGGGTTCGATATGGGCTTGCTCTGGAAGCCGCAGGACCTTCCCTATGTCGGCGACGCCCTTTCAGTAGGCCTAAACCTGCAGAACGTCGGCCCGAAGATCACTTATAAGTCCGAATCCGATCCTCTGCCGACTAACTTACGTCTTGGCGCGGCTTACACGCTCGTTAAGGACGAGTTTAACGATCTGAAGGTTTCCGCCGACGTGTCTAAATTGCTCGTTCGCCGCGACAGCGCGGGCCCGGACGTTATCCCGAAGTCGCTCGTCACCGCCTGGGAGAACCCCGGGGTGGAATTGGGCATGGGCGCGGAGTATTGGTACCAGGGCGTCGTCGCGTTCCGCGCCGGCTACTTTACCGAGCCTTCCACGCTTGGCAATCGTAAGTACTGGAACTTCGGCGCCGGCTTGAAATACGACATCTTTAAGGTCGATATGAGCTTTATTAATACGATAGAAGAAAATCACCCGTTGGCAAACACGATGAGATTCTCGCTATTGATTGATTGGCGTTAATCGTAGGACCCGATATAAAATAAGAAAAAGCCGCCCCGAAGGGGGCGGCTTTTTTTATTATCTGATTCTGCCTTTGAAATTTATTCGCCGGCTTCGCCTTTCGCGCCATGGCATTTCTTATACTTCTTGCCGCTGCCGCAGGGGCAGAGATCGTTGCGTCCAACTTTGTCCTCTCCGCGCTTAAACGTATGGATAGTCGACGCCATAGGAGCTTCGGATTCCTGGGCCTGGGGCGCTTCGTAGCCGGAGATGAAGGACGGGTTAGTGTCCTCGTGCTTATAAACGAGCGAGCTGCGTTGGGCCGTGCGGGAACGCTTCAAAGTAGGCGCGTCCTCCGCGCCGACTGGCTGCGCTTCGACCTCGCCGTCCTGCTCCGCGGAGACTCCGGGCTGACGCCTGCGAAGCTGCGGGCTCGGAGCGGCTACGCGCACCTGGCGCTCGACCATACGCGGGAAGTACTTAAACGCGAACGCTACGGAATCCCTGTTGATCTCGCCGATTAGCTCTACGAACATCTTGAACGCTTCGGACTTATACTCTAGCAAAGGATCCTTCTGGCCATAGCTGCGCAGGTAGATACCTTCCTTTAATTCGTCCATAGCGCGGAGATGATCGCGCCATTTATCGTCGATCGTCTGGAGAACTGCCACTTGCTCGAGCTTTTGCATAAACTCGTGACCGAGCATTTCTTCCTTGCGCGTATAGAATTCGTTTGCGGCTTCGACTATTCTTTGGACCGCCTCGTCAACCTTGATCGTTCTAAATTCTTCATTAGTTAACTTCGGTTCGGTCAAAAGCGTCGTGCGGCAATTATTTACAAACGCCTCGAAATTCCCATCGTCATGCGAGTCCTCGAACCAATTCTCGGCTATTTCCTCGATGTACTCGAAGAGCTCGCCGCGAAGTCGTTCGCCGCGCAAAGCCGAGCGACGGCGGTTGTAGATAACTACGCGCTGCTGGTTCATTACGTTGTCGTACTCAAGCAATCTTTTACGCGTGGAAAAGTGATTTTCCTCGACTTTCTTCTGGGCGCGCTCGACGGCTTTAGTAAGGATAGAGTGCTGGATCGGCTCGCCCTCCTCGACTTTCAGGCGCTGCATAGCCCACGCCGTTCGATCGCCGCCGAAGAGCCTCATTAAGTTGTCTTCGAGCGAGATAAAGAACTGCGAGCTGCCGGGATCGCCCTGGCGTCCTGCGCGGCCGCGTAGCTGCCTGTCGATGCGCCGGGCTTCGTGGCGTTCGCTGCCGATAATAGCGAGACCGCCCGAGGCTTTAACGTCGGCGTCGAGCTTGATGTCCGTTCCGCGGCCCGCCATGTTCGTGGCGATGGTAACCGCGCTCTTCTTACCGGCGTTGGCCACTATCTCGGCTTCCCGAGCGTGGTTTTTCGCGTTGAGTACGTTGTGGCGCACTCCCTGCCGTTGGAGCATCTTGCTTATTATCTCGCTCACCTCGACGCTTGCCGTGCCCACGAGGACCGCCCTGCCCGCATTATTCAACTTCTTGACTTCGTCGACTATAGCGTTGTATTTTTCGCGCTTCGTGCGGTAGATCAAGTCGTCGTCGTCCTTGCGGACGATCGGGCGGTTGGTCGGAATAACTACTACTTCAAGGTTGTATATCTTTTCAAATTCGCCGGCTTCGGTTTCAGCCGTTCCGGTCATGCCCGCGAGCTTATGGTAGAGGCGGAAGTAATTCTGAAGCGTAATCGTGGCGAACGTTTGCGTATCGCGTTCGACCTTGACGCGCTCCTTCGCTTCGATAGCCTGGTGCAAGCCCTCGGAGTAGCGCCTGCCCTCGAGAATACGTCCCGTGAATTCGTCGACGATCATGATCTTGCCTTCCTGGATGACATATTCGACGTCCTTCTCGTAGAGCGAATAAGCCCTTAAGAGCTGCGAGATCGTGTGTATCCTGTCGGACCGCTCGGCGTAGAGCAAGTGAATTTTATCTTTCTGTAATTGCTTCTCTTCCGGGGTTAGATCGTTATCTCCTTCCAGCGCGCTCAGTTCGGCGGCGATATCCGGGATAACGAACATATCGGGGTCTTCCGTAGAGTTGCAGAGAAGTAACCTGCCCTTTTCGGTAATATCTATCTGGTGATTTTTTTCGTCGACAGTATAATAAAGCTCGTCGTCAATTTCCGGCATTCTCCTGCCCTGGTCGCGCAGGAAGAACAGCTCGGTTTCATTTTTCAGCTTAATATTTTCCGCGTCCTGCATAAGCTTTATAAGCCTTTTATGCTTCGGCAAGCCGCGCGTAGCCCTGAACAGCTGTATGCCGGCCTGCTCGCGATCCTCTTTAGTGTTTTTTTCCAAAAGGGCCGCGGCTTCGGACGCAATCTGATTGACCAGCTTAGTCTGCGCGTCGACGAGCCTCTGAACGCGCGGATTCATTTCCTCGAATTTCTGATCGCTCTGCTCGACGGGGCCGCTAATGATAAGAGGAGTTCTAGCCTCGTCTATAAGCACGGAGTCGACCTCGTCTACGATAGCGAACCAGTGCTCCCGCTGAACCATGTGGTCGTACTCGACGACCATATTGTCGCGCAGGTAATCAAAGCCGAACTCGTTATTCGTGCCGTAAGTAATGTCCATATTATAGATGCGCTTGCGCTCGTCGTTCTCCATGTTGGATTGAATCGCGCCGACCTCGAGGCCGAGGAATTCATAAACGGGGCGCATCCAGTCGCAGTCGCGCTTTGCCAGGTAATCGTTAACCGTAACGAGGTGCACGCCTTTCCCGGCGAGCGCGTTCAGGTAGAGCGGAAGCACGGCCACGAGCGTTTTGCCCTCGCCCGTCGCCATCTCGGATATCTTTCCCTGGTGCTGAACTATGCCGCCAATGAGCTGAACGTCGTAGGGGACCATATCCCATTTCGAGAGCTGCCCGGCGTATTCATAGTGGTAGCCGCTATCCTTTAAGCGCCTGCACGCTTGCTTAACGCACGCGTAAGCTTCCGGCAGTATTTCGTCCAGCATGTCGTTCGAGGTCTGGTAAATCTCTTTTTCGACTGCTTTTAGTCTATCGGTAACGTCTATGGTTTCGGCGGCGCTTAGAGTTTCGTTCTTTAGCCGATTGAGCAGCTCGCCTTTTTCATCCTCAAGTTCCTGAACTGCTTCGCGTATACGAGCTTTAAACTCTTCGGTCTTAGCGCGAAGCTCTTCGTCGGTAAGCTTATCCAACTCAGCGTAATAGCGATTTATTTCGTCGACGATCGGCCTTATTAACTTTACGTCTTTCTCGCTTTTATTACCGCCTAACAGTTTCGAGATAAAATTTAACATTTCTTTTTGCTTAATTGACAATAAATGTAACGCAATATAAACGTTTTTTACGTATTAAAATTGAATGGAACCTTTCCAATTGGCAAACTTATATTAATTTTGCTTTTTTCACATAAACGAATTTACATAATGAAAAGAATCATACTGGCGGCCCTGATTTGGCTTGCCGGGGCCGGCGCGTTCGCGGCCCGAATGACTCCTGAAAAGCTTGCCGAAGTCGGTCGGCTCGGCGAGTTTAAAGTATCTCCGAACGGCGCATACGTCGTTTATACCGTCGGCCGTCCCGACCTAAAGGACAACGGTTCGGGCTCCTCGCTTTTCATCCAGGACGTTTCAGGCGGCCCGGCCCGTAGGATAGACGTCGCGGCGAAGAGCGTAGGGAACGTCGAATGGTCCGGCGACGGTAAATCGATTTATTATACTACCGGCGACAACGATAGCGTTATTTTCTATATCGACGTCGAAGGCAAAAAGATAAAGAAGATCGCGACGCGCAAGGGCGGCATTGCCAACTTTGTGCCTGGCGCCGGCATTTTCGCTTTCACTGCGGACGTAAAGCTCGATTCGTCTCTTAGGGATTTAAACCCGGATTTGCCGAAGCTTACGGCCATGGCGTACGATGAATTGCCCGTCCGGCATTGGGACCATTGGATCGACGAATCTTATTCGCACGTGTTTATTCAACGCGACGGCGACGAAAAGGCGCTGGACATAATGCCCGGCGAACGCTACGACTCGCCTCTCGCTCCTTTCGGCGGCCGCGAAGAGATCGCGATCTCCCCCGACGGCCTGGAAATAGCTTATACATCAAAGAAAGTTAGCGATTACGCGACAAGCACAAACTCCTCCGTTTATCTTTACGACGTAAGAACAGGCGCCACGCGGGAAATGACGCCTAATATGCCCGGGTACGACATGGACCCAATGTACTCCCCCGACGGCAAATGGATCGCTTTCCACAGCCAGAGCCGCCCAGGCTACGAATCCGATAAGATCCGCATTATGCTATACGATAGGGCGACGGGCAAGATAACCGAGCTCACCCGGGACATAGATCAATGGGCGCACAACACTAAATGGTCGCCCGACTCCAGGTACGTCTATATGAGCGCGGACAACGACAAGGGAACTTCGCAGATCTATAGAATATCCGTGCCGGACGGTAAATACGATATACTTACCTCGGGCGACTTCAACTACGGCGACCAGGGGATCCAAGTCGGCCCTAAAGGCGACTTTATCCTATTCACGCGCCGCAATTATAACCGACCGTCGGAAATTTACAAATTGGACCTCGCCACGCGCCGGGTTAGCAAGTTTACTAACATCAACGACGAGATCTGGTCGACGCTCGACACTTGCCGCATAGAGAGCCGTTGGGTTGAAAGCGCCGGCGGCGAGAAAGTATTCTGCTGGGTGATGTACCCGCCGGACTTCGACGCAAATAAAAAATACCCGGTAATCACATATTGCCAGGGCGGACCGCAGCAAGCGGTAAACCAGTTCTGGAGCTACGGGTGGAATTTCCTCACGATGGCTTCCAGGGGCTATATCGTGCTCGCGCCCAGCCGCCGCGGCGTTCCCGGATTCGGGCAGAAGTGGGTCGACGCTATCAATCAAAATTACGGCGGCGAACCGATGGAGGACATAATGAACTGCACGAAAGCGCTCGCGAAGGAGCCCTATGTCGATTCAAAGAAATTGGCGGCCGTGGGCGGCAGCGCAGGCGGTTACGCTACGTTCTGGCTCGAGGGCGTTCATAACGGTCTCTACTCGGCATTTATTTCTCATTGCGGCCTTTTCGACATGGTCTCCATGTACGGCTCGACCGAAGAGCTGTGGTTCCCGAATTGGGACAATGGCGGAGCTTATTGGGCGAACCGGGACTATTACGAAAAGATATCCCCGCACAATTACGTTAAAAACTGGAAAACTCCCATACTAATTATAACGGGCGAAAAGGACTACCGCGTCCCCTACACGCAATCTCTTGAAGCATTTACGGCGGCGCGCTCTATGGGCGTTCCGGCAAGGTTGCTCTTTTTGCCGAGGGAAAATCACTGGGTGCTCCACCCGCAGGAGCAGATACTCTGGTACCGCGAGTTCTTTAATTTCCTTTCCGAGCACATGCGGTAACCGCCAGGGATAACACGAGATATACAAAAAGAGGAGCGCAACCCGCGCTCCTCTTTTTGTATAAATGCCTGTCAAAAGATTATTTCTTGATATTGTGCCGGATCAATATCTGTTCGGAACCGTCGGAGGCAGTTTTGCCAAAAGGACCTAAATCTATAACGGTCGGCTCTACGTGTTGACGCATTAAGCCTATGTTCTCGCCGAACCAAACATGCATCTTAACGTCAAAGTTAAGCGGTATCGCCGTCGGTATGCCGGTTATCGTAAGGTTGCCCTGGATGTGATTCGTAACGGTATACTTCCAGGTTTTAACGGTAGCGCCCTGGTAAGTCATGTTTTCCTGCCCTACTTTCTTTTCGGTAGCGTTGTAAGTAAGCTTAATCTTACCCTGCACGACGCCCATATCGAATGGAACTTCAGGCAACTGGGTAACGGGAATTACGGTCCATTCCGTTCCCCCGGAATTTGCAATCGTCACCCACATCTTGGGTATAGAATCCGTAGGAATACCTTCGGAGTCGACAGGCAGCAACATATCGCTGTACGCGTTGAGTATCGCTCCCGCTACGTTAAGCTTCATTTGCGTGCCCGCGTATTCGCCGTCGCTATATGAATCGATAAAGGCAGCCATCTTGCCTTCGTAATTTTCTTTTTTAGCGACGTACATCGAGTCTACTGTCTGGTCGGATTTAGCGCCTGCCGTGTCGATGACGGAGCTTTCATAGACCCAGTAAGAACCAACCGTCTCATAGGGATAGTAGTTCGCGTTGTCGCCCGGTTTGTTTGGATCGTTCTTGTCGTCGCTGCAAGCGCTAAAGAATCCGGCAGCGGCAAGTAATACCGCCATCGTAAGGTATTTTGAAAATCTCATCACTTCTCCTAAAAATATACAAAAAACTGCTTTTTTAACGGACTGCATCTCAATTCATTTTATATTATACACGAAAATCGTATTAAAGTTTCAAATATTGCTACGTAAGTTGCGTTATATTCAAAGAATTTCCTATTTTTGTAAATGTTAATTAAAAATTCCTTATCTATATTTAATTTATATTTAAGCCTCAATCATGGAAAGAAAAGGTATTAAAGGTTACCTCCCCTCGGAGCTTGAAGAATTGGTAAAATCCCTCGGGTTTGAAAAGTACCGCGCCGCGCAGCTTTGGCGCGAGATCTACGTTCACCGCAGGCGTCACTTCGACGATATGATTACTTTGCCGTCGGAACTTCGGAATAAACTCAAGGAAGGCAATCGCGTGCTCACGATGGACGTCGAGCGCATTAAGAAATCTATAGACGGCTCGATTAAATTTCTCTTCGGGCTAATGGACGGCAGGAAGGTAGAATCCGTCTATATGCCCTACTACGACGAAGCTGGAGAGGAGACGGAGCGCACGACGCTCTGCATCTCCACTATGGCCGGCTGCCCGGTAGGCTGCGCCTTTTGCGCGACCGGGGCGCTGGGCTTTCAAAGAAATTTAAACCCGGCTGAAATAGTCGACCAGATACTCAAGGTCGAAATGAACCTAAACGTGAAGGTCTCGAACGTGGTGCTAATGGGTATGGGCGAGCCGCTGCTCAATTACGAGAACGTTTTGAAAGCGCTGAAGATAATGACCCATCCCGACGCTAAGCTGATATCGAGAAAGAGAATAACGCTTTCCACGAGCGGGATAGCGCCGCGCATCAAGCAATTGGCCGGCGAAAGCATAGCCGTCAAGCTTGCGCTCTCGCTGCACGCGACGACCGACGAGCTTCGAAAGAAAATGATGCCTATAGCGAACGCTTACCCTCTAAAAAAGCTCCTGGAGTCGATTGATTATTATTATCAAAAGACGAAGATGCCTATAACCTATGAATATATAGTCTTCGAAGGGCTGAACGACACCGTCGAGGACGTAAAAAGGCTTGCGCGCATAGCCCGCCGGGTCCCTTCGAAAATAAACCTGATACCGTACAACGACATATCCTTCGCCCTTCCCCAGGGGTTCTCCCAGGCGCTGAAAC
>JBLNBN010000048.1:0-19511 GCA_050260015.1 Chloroflexota bacterium
AATATATTGGATCGCGCGTAAGCGCGGCCGCCGAGCCAGTCGAAGCGCCTAAAGACGACCACCCCTCGTTCCCCTCCTGGACTCAGGAGGGGAGGGAATAATGGCGCGCAAGCGCTTGTCATTCCAAGGGTTTGTCGCTCTGAGCGCCAGCGAAGAGTCCAAAGGATTTTGAATAAGATAATAACATATTTACAAGGGAATATACTCATTTCTTAACCCCGGCGGGGTTACAGTTTTGTAACGCGTAGCGCCCGCTTCCCACGCGCTTTTCTCCCGCGGCGGGAGGCCGGGGGTGGGACGGCGTTGCCTATTGACGTTGAACCGCTGCGCGGTTCGTAAGATACGCGCTCTTTATTAGTTTATTGCGTCGAGGATCTAATTAATAATACGCCGACAGTTACGCCGTAGGCGTTGGACGAGAAATGCTATTAATGTCATCTGCCATTTGAGTAAAAGGCGAAGCCTTTTATGATATTTCGGAATGACAGGTCTTTCCATATCATGCGCTTACGCGTCACACCCACGATTTAACATACAAAGATAGCCAGGAGGGGAGAGTTAGAGAGGGGGTAATGATTAAATATCCATCTCAATCAATATCTTGCAACCGCCCTTCGCTGTTACAAAGACGCCTCGATACATTTTTACTTGCTTCGCTCGCAAAAACACTCGGCGACCGACTTCTTAATTAAAATGCTCATTTGTAGTAATTAATGTGACAAGGCTATCTTGTTATTTTATATATATGTATTTTTAGTTATAATTAATAATTTCGATTGGGAAACGCCGCAAATCGGCTTCGGCTGTTACAATTTTAATTTGTCTCTCTACAATAACGATTAATTAATGTTAATGTTGGTTTTTTTTTTGAAAAGTTTGATTATTTGAATGAAATCCTCTAATTTAGATATGTAGACTTGATGATGATACTCTCCGTTGCCTTAGAAAATTTCGAAAAATACAGTCAATTATAACTGGTTTTGAAACAATATATGGAGGCGCTTTATGTACAAGTACGTATTATTATTTTTAATTTTTTCCGTTGGAGCTCTAAATGCTCAATCGCCTTTATGCCCGCCTAACCTCAATGACGGTTCTTGGGAAGATTTGGATTTAATTGGTTATTCTTGGGACCATTTTTCAAAATGGGGGAGTGTTGATTGCAAATGGCGTAACAACAACGGAAGATATGAAGTAAAAGTCGATTGGTCAACAATGTACCAACATGACGGATATGGCTTTTCAGAAGCGGATTTTCAAATGATGTTACGCAAAGGAATCATTGATTATTTGCTCAAATACGGATTACCAAATCAACAATATGGAATAATACAGGTTGTATTTTACGAAACGACCCAATGCCGTTCCACGAGAAAATGCTATCTAAAATTAGACCAATCTATCGAAATAATCTGCGCAGATGCCGGTTGGCCCGGCCCCAACCCCGAAACGTACACGCATCAGGGAGTAAAATATCTGGTGAGCAGTAAACCCGTTAATTGCGGAACGCAATGCTGCGAGTTCGTATACAACGTCGAACACAGCCTAACAGTGAATTCCCGTATACTTGGCGTTACTAAGAATCCGGCGCCAGGTTCGGAATGCGACCAGTTAAACCTCTTCGATTGCAAGACCGGAGCTCCGATTATTTGCAATAGTTCTTGTAATTAAAATAAGGAAGCGGAAAATGAAATCAATTACGAAAGTTTTATTTCTTTTTGCGGCGCTTGCCCTTTTAGGCGCGCCCCGCCTCTTCGCAGAAGTGAAGATCACAAACTCCGGGAACCAGATATCAAGTTACTCAAACGCCGATATGCGCGATGGAAAAGTCGTAGTTATGGGTGAAGCCGGTTATCAGGAAGGTAGGTTTAAACCGTATCGGGTAATCTTATACGACGGCGAATGGCGCGAGCTCAGTTCCGGGATTGGAAAGGATATACAAGATACCGCTCTTATTAGCTCCTCCGGAGCTCAAGTGCGATTCGATTCAACGGGGTCTATATGGGTTAGCGGCATAGCGCTTTACAAGTATAATTTGACGCAAAAAAAATGGACAAAGTACTTTATTGATGACGAGTATAACGGTACGAGAAATTACGAGCAATTCTGCGTCGATAAATTCAATAACTTATGGATAACGGCCTCAATCTACAATAAAAATAAAGGATGGTCATACTCCGAATTATTAAAATTTGACGGAACGAATTTTAACAGGGTATTAAAATTTAATACTACATTTTCTTTTAGCTATTTTTCTGGCCCATACGAAAGCAATGCTATCGCCGCGCTGCCGGACGGCAGGATTTGCGTGCACCGGATTTTAGGCGATGCCGCAGAGGAGGAACCTGAAAAACACTGGGAGGATATCTATTTAATTAACCAGGACGGCGCTTACGAAAGGATTAAAGCGCATACTCCCTCCGGTAAAGATTTCGACGACTACAACAAGAACATTGCCTATATTTGCCCGGAAACCGAGTCGAAAATCTGGTTTTGTTTCGCCGAATTTACTTACTATCCGCATCCCGATTCGATGAAGACTTGCTGCTCCGGACTGAGCCTGTACGAAAACGGCGAGTGGACCGCGCTAAACGAGTCGAACGGCCTGGATATAATCCGTGAAAATACATATAGGGTGATTTACAGGATCGCAAAATTAAATGCCGAGAAATATCTCGTATTAGGTACAAAGCGCATCTATATCATGGATACTCAGAATAATCTAAGATCTTTGCATCTTGAGAAATTCTTAAATTCAGCCTCGTTCGAGTCGGCAAACAATTATTTCGCTAGCTCTAACGGGATAGAATATTTACGTGAATTACACGACGATAACACGCCCATGCCTCCAAAAATAATACATTTACATGCAGATATTAACGGCGAAACGACTTTAGTATTAGAAAAGGGCATATTGCGTTTCCCCACCTCCTTACTGCTCTCGACGAACGACATAACGGCAGCAGACGAAAAAATTGAAGTCTATCCCAACCCTGCCGCGCATACGATAAAAATTAAAAGCTCTAGAATAATTACCATGTGGGAGCTTTACGACGCGATGGGGAGAAAGACATTACAGGGCGAAAACGTTAACAATGAAGTTAATATCGAGACCGTATCTTCAGGAGCATACTTCCTCAGGTTGATCGACGATAAAGCGCAGTCGGAAGTCATTTCATTTATCAAAAATTAAAATCGAAAAGGTACTACATGAAAAAGCAAGCTTATTTATGGAAAGCGTTGATAATTGGATTAATCGCCGCATTACCCGTTAACCTTCTCGCGCAATCAGACCCGGATTGCCCCGGCGGATCGTCGGTAGCCTGGAATCCATCGGAAGTTTCATACAGCAATTATTACGGTCTGGGTGGAAGCGTGCAGTATAAAGCCCGCGAAGTAAACGGACAAATTCAGGTCGTAATGGACTGGAGTACTTTAAATAATCAATCAGATCACTTGTCAGACGACGCGTTAAAAAGACTCTTAGAAGAAAGCGCCGTTCTTTACGCGTTAAAAAGTGGATCACCCGAAGCTCCACATTTTGAATTTAGTAAAGACATTAAGGTATATTACAAAAGACCCTGCTTAATGATGACATGTATAACTATGAAACTTTCCGAGGACGCTTCCCTTGATTGTTGCGATCCCGGAGGAACGAACGACGGAGAAATACAAACCAAAATTGAGAACGGACAGACTGTTAGATACAGTAAACGTTGTAAACCAGTCATTTGGGGGTATAAATGTTGCGCAAGGAATTACCATTGTTACAGCACATTTGATCAATTTATTGGCACTCAAGGCGATTGGGTCTGGGCAGCTGATGCGCCTACAACTCTTTCTATCGCGCCCTGTTCCAGTATTCTTACAAGCGAGGATTGTCAAACCGGCGTGATATCTCCTTGTTTTGACGGAACCTGCGACGGATTTTAAGTTGGCTTTCTCCTCGTAGGAGAGGTTAACTTATATAATATAGCGATCGCTCCGCCTAACATATTTCAACGCCGGAGCGTTGAAGCAATAAAAAAAGTCGCCGGCCCCCTGAAGACCGGCGACTTTTCGTATTGTTATCTGAGGATAATTAATCGTGATGTTCTTTGTGTTCGTCCGTCTTTTCAGCGTCGTGGCCGCCGTCCTGGCAGCACTTCGGCAATTTGTTGTAAGCGCGCTTTTCGCGTACTACGTTGTCGGCGTCGTAGCCGGTTTGAGCTAATTTCTTGCGGATCTTATCGAGAGAGATCTTCGTGTCGTCGAATTTGACTGTGAGAATTTTAGTGTCAACGTCCAAATTGGCTTTCTCTATCCCGTCGAGCTTACCAATAACGTTTTCGATGCGATCTTTGCATTCGCCGCAGACGGCCGAAGTTTTAATTTTTGCTTCGGCTGCCCATGCGGAAACGGCCATTATTACAAATGCGATGGCCAATGCCGCGAATAATTTAATGCTTCTCATTTCTTTTTCCTTTAAATTTTATAATAAAACAAAATTAGTTAAATACATTGTATCGGAAGCCCATGTAAACTTTTCGGCCGCCGACGGGTCCCCATATCATAGAGGAGTCGAAGTACTTTCCGTAGGGATTTTCCGCGCCGATAATAGGATTAGGTTGCTTGTAATCCGTAATGTTTTCCGCGCCAAGGTATAAGTCCCATGTTCCGAATTTCTTAGTTATTTGCCCATGGAACAGCGCAAAGCCGGGGAAAGTTTCCCCGCGCAACTCGCGAATGCTCTCGGGCAGCCTTCCGCTGGAATTGTATTCCGCCGTAAAGTCGAAGTTCCAGTCGTCGTCGACCGTCGTGTAAGCCAAATTCAGGAATCCCTTATGGGGGCTTATTAGCGGCTTTTGCGTAAGCTTGCCGCCGATAGTCGACCATACGTCGTTAATCCTGTAGGCTGCGCGCGTAGTCAAGCCCGGGTATAGCTCGATCATAACGTCTACCTGCGCGCTGTTGGAATAGCTCTTGCCTTCTAAGTTATAGAAGTAAACGGCTCCGGGATCGCGTTCCATATCGACCGTTACCTGGTTTACGAAATCGGTGCGATAGTATTCCGCATTGAAAGTTATCGGCATTTCCGCCAATTCAAATTCGCTAGTCAGGTTCGCGCCGTAGTTCCAAGCTTCCTCGGCTTTCAAATTGCCCTCTACGATGAACTTACGGCTCGAGGCGAAGAGGTTTGAATTTTCGGAATAGATGTTCGACGTGTGGTAGCCCTTTCCGCCAGATAGACGAATGGTGGTACCGTCGAACATTTCGTAGCGAAGGTGCGCGCGCGGGGTAAAGAACGTACCAAAGCGGGAGTTCTCGTCGACGCGTACGCCAAGGATGGCCGCCAGGCGCGGTATGCCCGTGAATGTGTATTCTAAAAATGCGCCCGGGACGGATTCAATTCTCTTCATCGTCGAGTCCCGGTACATTTCGTCATAGCTGTCGTACATATAGCTGGCGCCGAAGTTTAAGCTATGGATAGGCTCCATAGTCGTAGGCTGGGCCGCTTTGGTTTTCGCGTCCTTATTTTCCTTTGACTGCATAGGGCCGAAGCTCGTCTGGTAGATCACGTTCGCGTAGAAGGACTTTTGCTCCGCGTCGTACATATTTTTGCCGTACATCGAGCCCTGGTCGTGCGATGTGAAGGAGAGGATCGTGCCCAGGCTCTTAAAGCGTTCGCCGGGGAAGATAAAACCGTTCTTGGTAAAAAATTCATACCTGTTCGTTTTAATTTCGATGCCGAATGCGTTAGGATCTTTGCGTTCAAAGTAATTAGCCTGCCCGCCCTGGCGTTCCTCAACCAATACTTTAGCTCCGGACATGGATTCCCAGAGGCCGCTTTCGTACTTCCACCTATTAATGAAGTTAAGCTGCTTCGCCATAGGATGATCCATAAAGCTGTCGCCGTTTCGGTCGATAGAGCTTTCCATTATGTTGCCGTGAAGCAACGCCATAGTGGAGAGCTTATCCGATAGCTTATATCGCGCGTTCAGGCTCGTCTCGAATCTCCCCGTTTCGTCGGCGTAGGCGTTAAAGTGAAGCGGATCGGAGCTTTCGGGCTTTTTGTACTCGACGTTTATCTGCCCGGTAATGGATTCGTACCCGCTGGCGACCGAGGCCGCGCCCTTGGATATCTGGATCGATTCCATCCAAGGGCCCGGGATATAGTTTAAGCCGAACGTCGAGGCGACGCCGCGAAGGTTGGGGATTTTTTCAACGAGAATTTGGGAATAGATGCCCGCCAGGCCAAGCAATTGGATTTGCTTCGCGCCCGTGGCGGCGTCTGAATAATTGACGTCTACCGAGGGATTTGTTTGGAAGCTCTCCCCGAGGTTGCAGCATGCCGCTTTCTTAAGGCCGGCGAGCGTAACCGTCTCCGATTTAATCGGGTCGGATCGGGAGATAAGGGCCGCCGGCATTTCACCGGTCACGTTGACCGTGCCGGTTTTAAACGCGGCGTCAAGAGTAATTTCGTAAAACTCCTGGCCCGTTACGAGCGCAATAGTGTCCTTGAGGTGCCCTGTGTAGCTGCAGATAATAGAATGCGAAGCGTTGGGGATTTCCAATTCGAACCTGCCCAGGCTATCGGTTAAAGTACCTTTTTTGGAGTGCGGTTCGTAAACGCTCGCTTTTTGCAGAGGGGTTTTTGCGCCGTCGGGATCGCGGCCGCTTACTACGCCTTTAATTGTGCGGGCGAATAGCGAAGAGGCTGCGAGTATAAATATCAATCCTATAATTGAATTTTTCATTGATTGTTTTTCCAATATAATATTCGATAAAATGAATTATATGTTGCGCTAAAAAGCGCGCATGCGAGTAAAGCCTTTATTTATTGGGCTTCGTTCGGTTGGAAAAACGTCAGGCGGCTTCCTTGGAGTCTTGCCTGGAAGGATTGATAATTCGAAGAATTTTGATGAATCCGACAATTGGGGCGCGGACCGCCTCCTTGACGGATCGGGCGTAGATCTTTAATTTATCGGTCTTGTCGCGTAAGTTGAAATTGTCGATAAAGGAGATTATAAACGTAGGCGCGGCAAGCTTGGAGGCTTGCTTTACAACGATGCTGGTGGAATCGATGGAAAGCACTTTTGTGAAATTTTTACAGCAATCGCCCGGGCCGCTAAGATTGGAGCCGACATAATCCTTAAGGCCGGATTTCGCTTCGCATGCTTTAGCTTCGGATGCGGCATGAGCTTTGCGAGCGGCGGCGGCGCAGCAAGGGGGGAGCTTTTCGCTATCGTCCGCTTTATGCGCTTTCTTCAAGTGCGGGCAATCGGGATCCTCGCCATGGCTAGCGTTTGTAACGACCGATACGCCTGTGTAGCCGGTAGATAAGCACGAATGCCTATTGAGCGCTACGCCCGTCACGGAGACCAGTAGCGCCGCGATCATAAAGGCGGCAATGCTATGTATCAGTCTTTTATTCATTGTTTAGCTTGTACAAATATACGTTGCAAATTTAACTTATAATATTCAAATTTACAAGCGAAATTCTTAATGATGTCGACGAATGAACCGCCATTGCAGTCTTATCATAGTTATTCCCTTCGCTTGTAAAAAATAATTACATACTATATAAAGAATATTTTGATACATTTATTTATATTATTAAATTTGCATACGCTAACCAATAAAATTAAAGGATTTAATACAACTTACAGAAGCTGGCGCCCTATTGGCCCTTACCTGGCATTTAATGTTATTTTATATTTACTGAGAAGTTTATCACGACATTTTCTATTATAATTTGAGGAAGTATATGAAAAATGTGTTTTTACTTTTTTTCGCGTTAGCCGCTCTATCCTCTTGCGCGAATTTTTATACCGACGTTACCGCCGAAAAAGAGCTGGAAAGCCTGGACAGCGACGAGCCCGTATATCTCTATTACGCGGACGATCAGGACGTGCCGGAGTCCGCGACTTTCATCGGGGAATTTACGACGGAGTATAAGCCGACCTCCTACGTCGCGCCTACGCAAGAAGAACTGGCCGAATCGATCGCAAGCGAAATACTGGACTACGGCGGCAATTTGGCCATGATCGAAAAGGACAAATCCTTAGCTACGGCATCCTACCTAAAGGGAAAAGTATATTACTACAAGTCAAATTTAAGCGCCAGCTATACTGAAGAAAAGCTTACTTCGCTCTTTAAGAGCAAAACGACCGATAAGCTGGAAGGCATTTATGAACTCCCAATTGAACAAATCGTAACCAACTACAGCGGTTACAAGATAAAATATGGCATCGTAAAAACGGACGAATCGAATTATCTCATGGTTTATCTCGGCGGGTTCGAAGATATGTTGGCGTTCTGGCGCATTCACAGGCTGGATAATTACTGGAGAGAAGGCGACATCGCGGCTTTCATCAAAAAGTCCGCAACGCCGGGTCTCTACGAGATAAGAATTGTCGATTATAATAAATACGTTAACCAACCTACCATGGCGAAATTTGAGAACGGCTATTTCCGCACGGTTTCCAACCATGGCTTGCAATACTTCAGGCAGATACTGCCGACGACGGCGAAATACGAAGAAGTGAAAGCCGACCTGACCGGATTCGGAGTCGGCGACGGTCGCGTAGTTACTTGCTACCACGGCGTAAACGACCGCGAAAAAACCAAGGAAATTTACGTTAAAGGCATCAACGGCGATTTCGAAACAAGACATCGCGCTACGCTCGAAGCGTACGACCGCGACAACGACCTGGCGGTTATCAGGCTAAACGAGCCCGGCGCAATCCAGGACGAGACGCCGCTCTGTATCGCCAACGCGACGAAGAATCCCGGCGAAGAAGTATTTATCATGGGCTACCCTATTTCTACTGCATTGGGCGAGGAAATTAAGATAACCAATGGTATAGTCAGCTCAACGACGGGTTATACCGGTTTGGCGAATACATACCAGATTTCCGCCCCTGCTCAACCCGGCAATAGCGGTTCTCCTTTATTCGACGCGAGCGGCAATTTAATAGGCGTCGTTAATGCGGTCGCCTCCCGGACCGATAACATCGCTTACTCGATTAAGTCAAGCTATCTTAAGGACTTCTTCGAAAAGAACAAGATCGAGTGCAAAATTCAACCCGAAAACGCGCTGAAGAGCCTCAGCCTCCCGGAAAAGGTGAGCAAGCTGCGCAAGTCGATCTATATAATTGAAGTTATCGACACGAAGCAACCCGATGACGAGGAGCATAGCAGGTATATCTATGTTTCTCCCTGGGACTATTTAGATTAAGATTTGATAGAATAAAAAAAGGGCTGCCTCCAAAGGCGGCCCTTTTTCTATTAATTCAGTATACCTATTTTAGGACTACTCAATATCGTTACGACGCCCCGGCATTGGAATGCAGTATTGACGCTCCGCGTTGTCCCGCGTCATTTATTAAGCCGTTTTACGACAAATAACCATTAATCATTAACCATTAACCATTAACCATTACTTAAGGAACTTCGAGAATACTTCCGGCAGCGAGCCTCGATTATACTTTAACGCTGCGAGCGCGCAGCCTGCGGAGTGGTATTTTCTCTTTTCAAGGAGAGCTCGTAGCGCGATAGCGATTTGCTCGGGGAGAGCCTCCGCAGGCAGTAGAAGGCCCACGTTAGTTTCCTCCAGTATAGCCCTGTGCGCTGGCAGATCGCTTGCAAGAACCGGCAGGCCCGCCATAATGTACTCAAATAGCTTATTAGGCAGCGAGAGCGAATACGAAAAGCTTATTGGCTCGATAAAGCAAAGTCCTACGTCGGCGGAGCATGTGTGCTCGTGCAACTTTTCGTAGGGGACCTCGCCGCAAAAAACTACTCGCTCGCCGACTCCTTCGTCCTCCGCCAGCAGGGCCAGCTCGTCCTCGAACGGGCCGCGGCCAAGTATGCAGAGCGTGAACTCCTCGGCGTATTTAAGAGATTTCACGGCGGGAACGAGCCCGCGTCCTTCGTGCACTGCTCCCTGGTAGAGCAGGATGCGTTGGCTTTTGGGTATAGGGAATGCTTTGTGAAGAATTTCGGAATCCATCCTCTCGCGGAAGGGCGGCAAATTCATTATTACCGGGACTTCTTTTAGATTAAACCTGTTGCGAAGGTATTCCGCGTCGAGCTCGCCGCTGGCTACTACAACGTCGGCTTTACGGATGCAAAAGCGCTCGATTGCGGAAATAACGAATTGCTTTTTCTTCGAGCCGCCGAGCGTTGCGAGCGCGGAAAATATTTCCCGCGAATCGTAAACTAGGATGGAATCGGCTGCGCGCCGCGAGAGAGTTAAAGCGAGAAGGGAATAGAGCTCCGCGGCTATGTAGTTGTCCGCGTCGATGCTCTTTAAGATTCTTCGAACCGCGATAACGTAATCCTTCCACTGCGCGGCGACTCGCCCGGCAGCCCTGGGCAGGATTGGAACGGCTTCGTAGGGAAGGCCGAGCAGGTCGGAATTATCGCGGCAAATAACCAGCGTGCGCTTACCGAGCGCGACGCAGCTTTCGGCGAACGCGCGGGCCCGTCCGTCCGTCGCTATGTCCGATAAAGTCGCTATTACGCAGTCGTACTTTTCCCGGGACATATCGCGATTATTTAAGTTTCAGATGGTAAGTGCTTCGGAAAATGCCTCGCGCGTTGAATCTCTCCTTGAAATAGATAAGGCTTAATGCGGGAGTCATCGGGTCCTCGGCGGCGGTGTCCTGCGAAACCCCAATATCGAACCACTCGTAGCCTTTAGCAGCCGACCAGCGAATCGATTCGTCGAGGGCGAGGAATACGGGCCGGAGCGCGCGGTGTTCGTATTTCATCATAACGTAGAAGCAGAGCGACACTTTATCGTTAACTAGAAACAACATCGAGCCGGCCACGGGCTCCTCGTCCTTGTAAACGGTTAAAAGCTTAATGTTATTCGGGGTCAACGTCTTTAATCTGTTTAAGTCCTCGAGCGAATGCGTCGGCTTGACGCCGTGCTTCAGCTTGTTTTCTTCGAGAATTGGGTAATACTCTTCGAAGTTGTCGCTCTCCTTTACGACTATAACGCCTTCGCGGCGAATTTTCGATATAGTTTTCTGCGCTTTTAAGTCGAAAGTCATATACGTATTTACGCCGGGGGTTAGGTCCACGGCGTGGGAGATATAGTGATTCTCGAAGTCGAACTTGCGGTAAAGCATAGCGTACTCGAGGTGCTGATTGTATACCTTCGAATAGATCAGCGGCGGAGGGATCAGGAATATCTCCTCGGTTCCCCGCGAGCGAAAGTATTCCAGCATCGCGTCTACGACTTCGAGCGCGTCGCCGAAAGCGATATCGCCCGAGACGAGCGAACCGTAGCTCGCGCCTACGGGCGACCAATAAACCCGCCCGCCTTCCTTAAACCCGCCCGGCAGAACTGCGATCAGCTTGCCGTACTCGTCGCGGAACAATAAATGTGTAAAATCGAAGCGTCCCGGGGCGTGGTAATCCAAAAACGCCTGTTTATGGAACATTCCCCCGTTATTGGAATTGTCGACGAAAGCTTCCCATTCGGCGCGATTTTCGGCGGCGTATTCGCTTACGGCGATCCTTCCCATATTTATTTCCCCGAAAGTTGATTAGCGATTTGATAAACGTTCCCTGCGCCGAGCGTCAGCAGCATATCGCCGGGCTGCAGTAATTTGCGGACCTCCTCGCCAAGCGTTGCGAAGTCCGGTAAATATACGACGTTCGTATGGCCGAATTTCGTAGCCGCGTCGGAGATTAATTTTCCTGTGACGCCTTCGATCGGGGCCTCGCGGGCGGCATAAACGTCGGTAATAATAAGCAAATCGGCTTCGTCGAAGCACTGCCCGAACTCTTCGTAGAGATGCGCCGTGCGCGAAAATGTGTGCGGCTGGAAGAGGCAAACGATTCGGCGGTCCGGCCAGCCATTTCGTGCCGCGGAGAGAGTTGATTTAACCTCGGAGGGATGATGCGCGTAGTCGTCGACGATAAGAACGCCGTCGCGCTCGCCCTTAATATCGAAGCGGCGCAGCACTCCCGTAAAATCGCCGAGCGCCTCCACGATAACATCCCAAGCGACGCCGAGATGCCGTGCTACCGTTATCGCGCCGAGCGAATTCTTCACGTTATGAAGCCCGGGGATGCCTATCGCAACCTCGGCGCGTTCGCCCGTGGCGCGCTCCACTACGGTGTAGCGAGTTAAGTTTTCTTCGTAAGTTATGTTTTCCGCGCGTATATCCGCATGGCGGGAGAGGCCGTAGGTAACGACTGATTTATTTATTTCGGATAGGACGGCGCGAACCCCCGCGTCGTCGAGCCCGACTGCGACGAAGCCGTAGAAAGGGACTTTATTGGCGAATTCTGCGAATGTGCGTTTCAGGTCGTCGAAGTCTTTGTATATGTCGAGATGTTCAGGCTCGATGTTGTTGAGTATAGCAATCGTGGGAAGCAATTGCAGGAACGACCGGTCGAACTCGTCGGCTTCGACGACGGTCCATTCCCCGCCGCCCATACGCGCATTCGTCCCGCCGAAGTCGCGGAGCCTTCCGCCTACTATAACGGTAGGGTCGATGCCGGCCTTGATAAGTATTAATCCTACCATCGAGGTCGTGGTCGTCTTGCCGTGGGTGCCGCTAACGGCGAGGCAGTAGTTTAGGCGCGAGACCTCCGCAAGCATCTCTGCGCGGCGGATGAGTGGGATACCCGCGGCGCGGGCGGCCTGCGTTTCGGGATTGTCGGCTACCTTTACTGCGCTGGAGTAAACGACAACTTCCGCTTCGGCGATATTTTCAGCCGAATGGCCGTAATAGATCTTTGCGCCTTTATTTTCGAGATATTCCGTGTTCTCCGAGCGGGCTAAGTCCGAACCGCTGACGGAAAAGCCTTGATTGATCAAAATTTCGGCGATCCCGCTCATTCCAATACCGCCGATCCCTACAAAGTGCACATTGCGTACCGATTTAAACATCTCGTTCTTATCTGTTTTTTTGTTAAAATGCGTCAATTCCAGACTTCAAAATTAAGTCTTTATTTGCTCAATTCTTTAATTTTTTTTAAGCTCGAAAAAATCAACTTAAAGAAATTTGTCGTAACATAAAATATAGGTATTTTTGTTTTTTATCAAAGAAGAAAAATTAAAAATATAAAACATGAGCGATTCAAAAAAGATTACCCGGTACGTTTTCATAACAGGCGGCGTGCTTTCCTCGCTTGGCAAGGGCATCGCGTGTTCCTCGCTCGGCCTTCTGCTTAAGCGAAGCGGTTATAGCGTGACGATCATGAAATTCGATCCTTATATTAACGTGGACCCCGGCACCATGAATCCGTTCCAGCACGGCGAAGTTTTCGTAACCGACGACGGCGCGGAAACGGACCTGGACCTGGGGCACTACGAGCGATTCCTCGGCAGCTCGCTTTCCAAGCGCAACAATACTACCGCGGGGCAGGTTTACTTCGAAGTGATCACGCGCGAGCGTAAGGGCCACTACCTTGGGAAGACGGTTCAAGTCATTCCGCATATCACCGACGAAATAAAGCGCAGGATGACGCGCTTCGACGGCGAAACGGATTTCGTTCTCATCGAGATCGGCGGCACGGTAGGCGACATTGAATCGCTCCCGTTCCTCGAGGCGCAACGCCAGATGCTTTATGAGTTAGGCGGTTCCCGCGTGACGAATATCCATTTAACGTACGTGCCGTACATTAAGTCGGCCGGCGAGCTGAAAACCAAGCCCACCCAGCACTCGGTAAAGATGCTGATGGAGTATGGTATTCGCCCGGACATACTGCTATGCCGCACGGAGCATAAGCTCGCTAAGGACATCCGCCAAAAGATCGCTCTTTTCTGCAACGTCGAGGAGAACTCCGTAATCGAAGTGCCCGACGCGGAAACGATTTACGAAGTGCCGAACATGCTCGCAAAGCGCGGGTTGACCGAGATATTGCTCAGGAAGGTCGGCATGGAAGTTCCGCAATTAGATCTTGACGAATGGAACAAATTCGTTCAGCGCATACGCTCCCCGAAATACGAAGTTACGGTCGCTCTCGTCGGCAAGTACACGAAGTACCGCGACTCGTATAAATCAATCATCGAGGCGTTCATCCACGCGGGGTCGATAAATAATTGCAAGGTAAACGTAGAGCTTATCAATTCAGAAGAGATCAACGCGCTTAACGCATCCGAAAAGCTTTCGAAGCTCGACGGCGTTCTCGTAGGCCCGGGCTTCGGCAATCGCGGCATCGAGGGCAAGATTGCGGCGGTCCAATTCGCGCGCGAGAACAGGATACCTTTCTTTGGCATTTGCCTCGGCATGCAATGCGCCGTTGTGGAATTTGCGCGCAACGTATGCGGCATGGTCGGCGCGAACTCGGCGGAATTCGAGAAAAACGACTACAACGTAATCGATCTTATGGACGAGCAGCGAAACGTCAAGGAAAAGGGCGGCACAATGCGATTAGGCGCCTATCCCTGCACGCTAAAGATTAAATCGAAAGCGCATGCGGCATATAAATCTGAAGACATATCCGAGCGCCATAGACATCGCTACGAGCTTAATAACAAGTTCCGCGACGAATTGGAGTCCCGCGGCATGTCGCTCAGCGGACTTTCCCCCGACGGCAAGCTGGTCGAGATCATGGAATTGCCCAACCACCCGTGGTTCGTAGGCGTTCAATTCCACCCCGAACTCAAGTCCCGCGCTGTGACCGGCCACCCGCTCTTCATCGACTTTATCAAAGCCGCCCTGGAGCATAGGCTCGCTCAGGAATAGTATTTATCGAATAGATAGTTAATAAATAAAAATTCCGGCCAAAAGCCGGAATTTTTTTATACTTTTATCGATAAATTCATAGCGGCTGCGAAAACTTCGTCGGTCGAAATTCGCCGCAGGCAGACGTTCTCACCGCGCTCGCAGCGGTCGGGGTAGATGTATTGCCTGCAGGGGCGGCAGTCCACATGCTTCTTTATAATATGAACGCGTTCGCCTAAGGGGCGAATCCGCTCGTATTCCCCCGGGCCCCACAGGACGATAGTATTCCTGCCGAATAGATTCGCTACGTGCGCCGGACCTGAGTCGTTGCCGACGAATAGGCTGCACGTTTTAATTCTGTCGAAGAAGTCCTCGAGGCTCGCGGGATTGTAAACCTTAAAGCCGCCGCTATCTGCTTCTTTAGAAAAGTATTCGAACAGATCCTCCTCGAAGGAGCCGACGAGCAGTTCCACTTTTTTCCCTTGTTCGACGAGCCTTTTGGCAAGCTCCAACCAGCGTTCGGGCATCCACCGGCGCGGCTTCCACTTAGCGCCGGGATGCAATGCGATCCGCCCGTCGCCGGGCGAGTTCGCGAAAGGGGAGAAGTCGACATCGAAATCGCTCTCCCCCAGGCGAATCGTATTTAAAAATCGGTCGTGGATATGCTCGCCCTTTCGCTGCTCGTAAACCGCGTCGAAGATGAACTTTCCCCGCGAAAAGCTTTTATCGTTATCCCAGTAGGCGTATTTATTTGCTTTTCTTATCAACGAGGCGGCATAGACCGCGTTTCGCGGAACTGAAAAGCAGTATGCCCGGGCGATGTTGCGCCTTTTAAGATTTAATAATTCTTCCGGCGGCGCCTGGTCGAGCGAATATTTTTCCGGAACTGCTATTATTTCCATACCGGGAAAGAAGTATTTCCAGAAGCTCTTCAAGCCGGCCGGGCAGATCATAGTAACTTTTTCGCTCCGCTTGCCGAGGGCGCGGACGAACGGCGCGAGCAACGCCGCGTCGCCCATCCCCGCAAGTTGAATAACAGCGACGGCGTCCCCGCAAATTTTTTTGCGGGAGAGCCTTGCGCCGAAGCATTCGGCGAAGAACCTGCGCTTCCTGGCGAGCGATTTCGTAATGCTCAAATTATTCGCCGATTTTAATAAACTTGCCGAACGCAGTCTCGCCCCCGCCGATTAACTTAAAGAAATAAACGCCTTCGGGAAGCGAAGCTATCGAAGCCGTAACGACGGTGCGCTCCGCGCCGATTTCGTATGGAGCGTAAACAAGCTCGCCCATCGAGTTCATTAGTTCGAAACGAGCTCCCGGGGGAATTTCCTTTTCGAATTTAACGTTTACGGAAACGTTCGCCGGGTTAGGGAATACCTTGGAAGCTTCTATGGCGCGCTCGCTTACTGAAACCGCCCCGTTGATTTCGATGTCGTCCAGGTACCACCCCAATGAATTTATCACCGCATTGGCGCGGAAGATGAAGCGAACTACGACCGGTTCGTGATTTGTAAGATTGACAGAGAATTTTTCCTGCTTCCAATCGTCGGCGGTCAATTTTTTGTCGCCCCAGCTAGCCTTGGTCGCGGCGTTAAATATTATCGGCTTGCCGCTTTCGTCGGAAATTTTATTCCATTTGTTATCGCCATAATAGCCCCATTCTACATAGGCCGAATCTCCCTTAGCTATTTCCGCTATATGCGCGAATTCGACAGTTAAACTGCCCTCGACCGAAGCTACGGGGTAGAGCGTGAGAGTATCGCGCTGGCCGTTCTCGTAGCTCTTCTTTGGAGCGTTGGAGTACGACATCGCGCCGTCGAAAGCTATTTCGTTAGTCGCCTCCCAACCGCCCTTTACAAGGTATTTGGGCAGATTTTCCTCGACATTATCCGAATAGGAAAAGTCGAACGGGCCGACGTAAGTTTCCAGAGCGTTGGAGCGCGCGCTCTCGTTGCCTTCGGCATCAACCGCTACCGCCTCCACTCTATACCAGCCTTGCCCGGGAAATTCAATTGTTTGATTAAGAGTTGAATTTGTGTCCGTTGAATTTAATTCCTTCGTAAAGCTTTTCTTGCCGTCCAGGTAATAATCAATCGAAGCGAGATTCGACAGCGGGGTGACGGAATCCGCGCGCATAGCGGGAAGCTTTGCGCCTACCGTATAATTAACGCGATCGTCGGACGCAACCCCGGTCAGGACGGGCGCCATAGGTTCCTTCGCTCCGCCGGGATAGCCGACGAGAGTTCTTTCCATGGATTGATAACCTTTATATTCCGCCTTAATCGCATAAAAATGCTTTGAATAATGAGCCAAACCGGTATCGAGGTAGTTCTTCGCGCCTATTGGCAATTGCGCTATAAGGACGGAGTCTCGGTACAGTAGCATCTTTACTGAATCGGCGATCATGGGCTTGTTAAAAACGGTGTTAACGGGATCCAGCCATTGTAACTTTAATTGTCCCGGGGCGTTCGGATCGATTACCGATTTGAACGCTAAAGGCGGTTCGGGGAGTCTCGTATTTACTATCGCCGTAAATACGTCGCTGTCGGTTATGTTTTCAAACGTATTGCGCATATCGACCCATGAAGGGTAGACTATTCCGTCGTAGAACGCGCAGCCGGAGTAATCCCCGGCGAAGGAGTTCCCTTGGAATGGATTGCGGCGCAGGTCGCTCCAGGCGGCCGAGGCGGGCTTATCTATCCATGTCTCGCCGCCGTCGGAGGAGTAGCTGACGTAGCACTCGGTCAGTAAATTCTCCGTATCGTTGCGGCTGTCGAGGTACATTATCGCCAGGTCGCCGGAGATCGGGTCCTGTGCTAGCCACTGCCAGAATTGGTCGTTAGTCGTGTCGCTGTGAACGATTTTCGGAGCGCTCCAGGTCTCGCCCTTATCCGTGGATTTGGAGAAGTAGATATTGGGTATGTTGTCCGCGGCCCATGTAAGGTAGAGATTTCCACGCGTAGGCGAGGCGCTTACGTCCGCCAATACTACCGGGTAAGCTTCGGCGCGGACCTTAACTTTTAGGGAGTGACGCCAGCCCTGCCCTTCCAGCAAGCGCGTAACGCCGAAGATGTTATAGCGTTGAATTAAGCGCGGCGCGGAGTATGTCTTTCCCCCGTCGAGAGACTTAGCGAAACCGACCGCGTGCTCGATCCCGTCGTTCCATACTACGTATACCTCGCCGTTCGGCCCAGTAGTCGCCAGCGGGAAGCTCTGGCCGTAAGTCGTGTCCTCGCTCGTGCCGGAGAGGCGCGGGCTGATTCCAATAGGCGAGCTCCAGCTTTCGCCGCGATCGGTCGATTTGGATATTACTATCTGCGTGGCGGAGTCGCGCGGAGTAACGCGCTTCCAGGGGATATAGAGGTCGTGCCGATACGTGGAATTTTCCGAGTTGTCGACCTGTATATAATATTTATCTTCAAAATTAGAATCGAGCGATTGTTGTCCTTGATGCACTATTACTTGCATGTGAGCTTTCCAGTTCTTTCCTTCGTCGGTTGTGCGCGCCATAAAGACGCCGTTCTCGCCCGTTAAAAGCCCGTTCTCGACAGCGATAGCTCCCATGCCGCCATAGACCAGGTATCCAGTCCCGTCCTTATCGAAAGCTACGGAAGGGTCGTTAGTCGAGCGCCAGCCTGAGAAAGGCTTGCCTAAATTAAGATTGATCCATGAGGCCCCGCCGTCGTCGGAAACGTAAACCCATGTCGAGGATTCTCCGCGGTAGTCCACCGCGGAGGCGATCAAATTCTTTGGATTTGTAAAATTAACGGCGATAGAAGATTCGTTCTGCATTTTATTCGGATCCGTGCCTTCGTTTACCGTCGCGCTTACGTCAAGGAAGTAGGGAAGCGGGGCAGGAGCTTCGAGCAACTGCGGCTCGCTTTTATATTTCTTCTTGTCGGGAGTCGGGTGCGCCGCCTCCATCAGCCTTCTATATGCGCCGCTCGCGCGCTCGCGCTCTTCCTGCAATTCATTCCCGCCTGAAAAGGCAAGCAGGGCAGGAAAAGCGAATAATAAAGAGTAAATAATAATTTTCATATCGCCCTCAACGTTTTAAGTTCAAATCTTTACCAAAATATAAAATTATGAAATTAAATCATACAAAAAAAGGCGGCCCCTTCCGGAGCCGCCCATTTTATCTTACTCTGCTTGCCTTTCGGCTTATCTGACTATCGTAAGATTTCTCGTCTCGGCGTTATCGCCGTTCTTAACGACTACGGTGTACGAGCCGGAGGCGAGGCGCGAAGCGTCCACGCGGACCGTCTTCGCCGAGCCGTTAAGCTCGCCGTCGAAGGCGGTGAGAACCAGCGCGCCGGAAGCGTCGTAGACTTCGACCGTCGCATGGCCCATGCCGGAGATCTCGAACTGCGAGAACGTCGAGGCGGGGTTCGGGCTCAAAGTCGAAAGCGCGAGAGCTTCCGTTTGCGAAGCCACCGTTACCTGGCGCTCGCCGGACAGGCGGCTCGAGCCGTCAAGGTCGACCATGCGCAGGCGGTAAGCGTACTTGCCCGGGGCGAGGTTCATGTCCGTGGCCGAGTAGTTGCGAGCCGTCGAGCTCTTGCCCGAAGCCGATACGCGGGCTACGGTCTCGAATTCGGGGGCGCCCGCCGTTACGGCGTCGGCGCGCTCGATCTCGAAGTGCGAGGAGTTCGTCTCGCTGGCCGTCGACCACGTTAAGTCTACGTTGCGGTTGCGAGCCTTGGCGTCGAAGGCCGTAAGCTCGACCGGGATAACCGTTCCGCCGTTCGTCTCGATGAAGTCGAACGTGGCGCGGAAGATGCGCTCGAGGTCGCCTACGTGGCGCCAGTCGACGCCCAGGAAGACCACGTTCTCGCG
>JBLNBN010000049.1:0-15512 GCA_050260015.1 Chloroflexota bacterium
CTTCGACGGCGAGCTTAACGGCTCGGCGAAGACGGTCCGCGTGGACGCTTCGCGCCTCGCCTCCGGCTCGTACACCGTAGTCGTTAAGAACGGCGATAACGCCGAAGTTAGAAACCTGACGGTCGTTAAATAATCGTTTGCGTTTCTTAAACGTAAAATAAATTTCGAATAAAATCGGAATATTAGGGCGCTCCTGACGGAGCGCCCTTTTTGTTTTAATAAGGCTCTCGAATGGAAAGCATATATATACCGGCTCTTGAGAGATCAAGCGATAGAATAAATATTCCCCTGGAAGAAGTTCGCCATCTACGCGCGCTAAGACAGCGCGAAGGCGCCCGTATTTACGCGGTAAACGGAGGCGGATTGGCCGCGGAAATTGAAATCGATTCGATGAGTAAGAATGGCCCAGCCATGGCTAGAGTTATTAGATTTATAGAAAATATGGGCGAGCCCCGGAGGAAAATGGGTATTGCATTCGGGATATTAGCGGACAGGGAGAAAAACGAGTTAATAGTTGAAAAAGCGGTCGAGCTTGGATTTTCGGAAATAATACCCGTCGTCGCAAGCCGCTCTCAAAGAAGAGAATTAAATTTGCCCCGATTGGAGTTAAAAATAATTTCGGCGATGAAGCAATGCCTGAGAAGCGTCGCCCCTAAATTATCTAATCCGGTAAAGCTCTCAGATATAGATGTTACAAATATATACGATCATCGAATACTAGCCGATATAGACGGAACTCCGCCATATAGCCCCGGGCAGGGCTCGGCAATAGTTTTCGTCGGCCCTGAAGGAGGATTCGACGAATCGGAGGTAGCCGCGATAAAAAGCCTCGACAATTCGGTCGAATGGAGGCTCGGGCCGACCCGGCAACGAGCCGAGACGGCCTCTATCGTCTCCATGGGAATACTTGCCTCCTTTGGCGACGATTAAATCGCGCCTCGTTCAGGCACGTTTTCAAATTGAGAAAGAAAATCTTTTATGTAATTAAACACTTCATCGGGAGTATTAGCGAACTTAAATAGATTTAAGTCCTGCTCATTTATCATTCCCGTTTCGACTAAGTAATCGAAATTAATTAAATTTCTCCAGAAGCTTTCATTATATAGCACAATCGGCAGCGGCTTTGTGACCTTGAGCGTTTGCTTCAGCGTTAGTATTTCAAATAGCTCGTCGAGCGTGCCGAATCCCCCGGGCATAGCTATGATCGCTTTGGTGAGGTATACGAACCAATACTTGCGCATAAAGAAGTAATGGAATTCAAAGTTCAGGTCCGGGGTTATGTAAAAGTTCGGGTATTGCTCGAAGGGCAAGCTAATATTTAACCCGATATTAGGCGCTCCCGCCTTCGCCGCTCCGCGATTTGCCGCCTCCATCATTCCCGGGCCTCCGCCCGTGCAGATATAGAACCTATCGCGCTTAGGCAGCGTCATTGACCAATTGGAGAACTTTTCGGCCATAACGACCGCATCCTCGTAGCATTTCGTCATATCCGCCATCGAGAGCAGCTTTTTCAATTCGGCTTCTATCGCCGGGCGGCTTTCTTCGGTCGATTCAGCAAGCGACTTTTTTAAAGTTTCCACCCTGGCCGTATAGGTTTCAAGAGGGAGCGTTCTCGCCGATCCATAAAAGACAATAGTCCTGCGAATGCCGTGCTTACGGAAGTACTGCTCCGGGTAAAGATATTCGGCTAATATCCTGATCGTGCGGCCGTCGCGGCTATGTATGAATTCTTCGTTATCGTAAGCTTTGCCGGCCGGGTGAAGTTTTGTAACGATTCCGTTCTCATATTTCGGGTGCTCGATTATAATTTTTTTCTGTTTCATGGTAATTTATATTAAGTTTAAACCGCCGTCAACTTTCAAATTTTGGCCGGTCACGTATTGAGTCGCAGTAGCGAAGAAATAAGTCGCCTCGAAAATATCGTCGGTGGAGCCATAGCGCTGCGCCGGAATCGTTTCCGGCCTGATTCTGAGCGGTTCGCTGGCGGGTTCGTCCGGTATATAGATAACGCCGGGACTAACGCAATTAACGGAAATCCTAGGGGCGAGCTCGCGAGCGAGAGCTTCCGAAAGCCTAAGCGCCGCGGTCTTCGATACGTTGTAGGGGATCCGCCCGCGCCAAATCTCGAACGCGCCGAGCGAAGCGAAGTTAATAATCCGCGCCGGCGAACTTCCTGTTAGCTCGGCAAAGATTTTACAAGACGTTAGCTGGGCCTTTAAATTGACCTCGAGCGTATCGTCCCATATCTCGTCGGTGATCTCGGAAAGAGATGTCGGCTTGGGGTAAACGCCCGCGTTATTGACAAGTACGTCAATAGAGCCGAATCTATCGAAATAGGTCTCGTACGCTCTGCGCAGGGCATTCCCGTCGCGTAAGTCGGCCTGCGCGCTAACCGCCAGGACCCCATGCTCCTCGACCTCCGCAATGGTCTTTTTCGCCATTTCGAGCGAAGCGTTATAGTGGACGCCCACGCCCCATCCTTTTTCGGCGAACCGTAAAGCCAGGGCCCGCCCAATTCGCCGGCCGCTCCCGGTAATAATTACATTTGGCATATCTCCGCCCCTATGACTTATTAAAAGATTAAAATACTAAAAAATTTACAAAAAAATAATTTGGCTCTTATTATAAAAAGTCATATTTTTGTAAACGTTTTTTGAAGCGCATAAAGAAAAACACCAAGGAAAAAAGGGTCCATAGCTCAGCTGGGAGAGCGCTTGAATGGCATTCAAGAGGTCAGGAGTTCGATCCTCCTTGGATCCACAAAAATTTGGAGCTGTAGCTCAGTTTGGTTAGAGCGCCTGCCTGTCACGCAGGAGGCCGCGAGTTCGAGTCTCGTCAGCTCCGCAAAACGCCCGGATCATATAGATTCGGGCGTTTTTCATTTTAGGCCTTTATTCTCCGCTGCATACTATATCGTCTCGACTTCCGAAACGCCCGGAAGTAAAGTCAAATCATGAATTAAGTTCGTTAATCGCTGTTCGTTGTCAATTTCAACGGTAATAATACTCTCGAAGTTAAAGTCAAAGATATCGAACGTAATGCCCTTAATTTGCGCGCCGTCGTAATTATTAATCACCCCGGAGATATTTCCCAGCATAGCGGCGTCTTCCGCGCCGGTGACGCGTACGTCGGCCGTTATCGTTTGCTTCGGCCTATCGAAGGAAAGAAAAGGCAATGCGGAGCCGAGAGTTTGCGCGGCCCGTTGCTTTTTTCCGTTCGTTTTCGTTTCGACGATTCTAATCGCCTCCCGTTCCATTTCTTTTTGAACCGATTCCTGCGCTTGCTTAAATCCATTCTTAAGCTTATACCTAATAAACTGGTATGCTTTATTTAAATCGACGCGTTCCTTGCCCATGGCGATAAAAAAGTCGGCCTGATTCTCGAAACGCAACGAGCCGATCAGGTTATTAAATTCCGAGTCGCTTAGAACGAAGCCCTGCTCCTGGGCTGCCTTTTGCCAAAGCAATTTGCCTTGCTCCTCGATCTCGCGCTCTTCTTCCTTAAGGAATTTCGTTATGTAGCCGTTCGCTTTGCTTGTGATAACATAATTAAGCCATTCCTTGCAGGGCTTCTGATTCTTGCTTGTTAATATCTCCACTTGGTCGCCGCTTGTTAGCTTATAATCAATTGGAGCTATTTTACCGTTTACTTTCGCTCCTATGTAGCGCTGGCCTATTTCAGAATGGATTTCAAAAGCGAAGTCAAGCGGCGTTGAGTCCTTCGGCAGCGTTCTGAATTCATTGGTCGGAGTAAAGACGAATATCTCGTCGGCGAAAACGTTCTTTCGTACGTTTTCGAGCAGAGCGTAATCGTTCTCCTCGCGCGCGTTCTCGAAAATTTCCCTAACGAGTCCCATCCATTGCAGTATATTGTCGTCCTCGAGTATCGACTGCGCGGCAACCTTTCCGCTTTTATAACGGAAGTGCGCCGCGACGCCTTCCTCGGAGAACTCATGCATCTTTAGGGTGCGGATCTGCACTTCGACCACCCTTTTGTCGGGGCCGACCACGGCCGTATGAAGCGATTGATAACCGTTCTTCTTTGGCGCCGATATGTAGTCCTTAAACGTATCGGGCACGGGCGGGAAGACGGAGGCGATCATGCCATAAACGTAGAAGCAAAAGTTTGGATCGTCCGTGTCGAGTATCAAGCGCACGGCAAACAAATCGTATAGCTCGTCGATTGACTTTTGGCGCAGCCGCATTTTATTAAAAATTGAATAAATGTGCTTGGGACGCCCGTTTATTTCTACCTTGATTTTATTTCTTTTGATAAATTCGTCGCGGGAAAGCTTTTCGTGCAAAGGCGCGGCGAGTCGTTCAATATACTCCTCCCGTTCCTCGCGGGTATAGCGCAGGGCGTTTCTTATTTCGTCGTAGGCCTGCCGATTTAAATGCTTAAACGATAGGTCCTCGAGTTCCCATTTCATATTGCGCAGGCCGAACCTATTGGCGAACGGCGCGTAAATGTCCAGGGTCTCCTGCGCCGTGCGAATGCGGCTTGCTTCCGGCAGGTAGTCGAGCGTGCGCAAGTTATGCAGCCGGTCGGCGAGCTTTATGAGGATAATCCTGACGTCTTTAAACAATGACAGTAGGAGCTTCCGGTAGTTTTCCAGCTGGTCGGCGCGGTCCATCCTCTGGCTTTCTATATGCTCAATTTTGGATATTCCGTCGACTATGTCGGCCACGGAGCTGCCGAATTCGGATTGGATGTCCTTATAGCTGAACCTGTCGCCGTCAGTCGCGTCGTGAAGCAGGGCGGCAACGACGGAAGTATCGTCGAGCGGAATTTCTTTCAAAGCTATGCGCGCTACTTCCAAGGGGTGCGTGTAGGAGGGGTCCCCGCTTTTTCGAATTCTATTGACGTGGGCGTCGCGGCAAACGTAAAAAGCTTTCCGTATAAGCGCCTCGTTATGCGCGGGCAAGTACTTCCCGCACTCTACGAGCAACGCCTCGAGATCGCGTTCGACGTCCTCGCCGGTTTTGTAATTCGTTAGATCGAGCTTCTCAGCGCCGCGCCTTAAATTGAGCATTTTATATCAGCTTATATAACTGTTTTAAAATCGACTATTTATAGATTACAAAATTAATAAATTCCAAGGTGTTTATTTGGCTTAATTTTTGTAATACTCAATAATCATAGATAACGATTTAAGTATAGACTCATTTGTCCGAATATTTAAAAATAGGACTTAACGAAGACAAAAGCAAATTATATAAATGAAGACGGCTATTCGAAGAATATTTAATTTCTTCGGCGAGACTCCGAAGATACGTCCGAAGACGTACTATATGGAGCTTGCGGAGATGGGGCTGCTCGACGACTACCTCGCGAACGGCTTCCACGAGCGTTTCGAGACCGACGCCGAGTTCCGCGAGAGCATACTCGACCTAATCTACGAGCGATCGCCCGACCCGTCCTCGCTTTTAGAATTTATCTATTTGGAAAGGTTGCTCCATAGCTTTAGCTTTTTTCAGGAATACACACGTTTAACAGGCGAAGATGAACCCGACTTTATACGATGAAACAAGGGCTTTGAGCCCTCAGGTAAAAGCTCTCTTCGAGGTCGTGCGCGCTCAAGCTCTCGAGTACGCCCGCGCGTTCGAGATCGTAGAGGCAAAGGCCAGGGAAATCGACCGGCTGGAAAGCGTACTGAAAAATCTTTCCGATAGCTTCCGCATAGAGCTCGACGAGCAATTTAAAGACACATCTCAAAAAATTGAAACCTACATCGAGAAAATCGATAACGTCTACGAGGATTCCTTCCGCAGGGTCGAATACCTGAAAGACATCGAGTTTACGCTTAACGTCGCCGAGAATATGGCCCTACGACTAAAGGAGCTTGAAACTACTTTAGCCCCGAAACTCTCCCGCTACGAAGAATTAAACGCCGAGCTTACCGAATACAGGCAAGAGCAGATAGAAAAGGGCGCCTCGGCGCTCGAGGAGTCGTTGAAAGGAGTCGCCGATAGCGTTTACCAGGATATGCTTGCCGATATGGCCGAGGAAGGGAAGAGGATCGAGAACAAGATCGACCTTCGGCAAAAATTTATCGAAGGCAGGATGATAAATATGGAGAACTCCTTCTGGGAGGTGCGCCAGGACTTCGCGGAAAATACGAGAAGAATTGGCGAGCGGATGGACCGGCTGCGCGCGGCTATCGCCGGGGTAAACACTTCAATGCAGCAGCTGTCCAAAGAAGTAAAGAATAAGATTGCAGCCCTAAAAACTGAGATTGATAAAAAATTCATGCATATTGATTTGGCCCTTCGGGAACTTAACTCGGGCAGTATGCTATTCGGCGATTCCGTCTCAAACAATGGATTAAACACTGAAACCGTACATACTTATGCTACGGCGCTTGAGTCGAAGATTAATCAGTTGGAAGTTAAATTAAATGTGCTAAAAAATGAAAAGCTCTCCGAAAGTAAGCCGAAGCTCGATAGCTATAAGGCGCTTGTAGCGCTTTCCTTACTTTTGGGCATTGCCGCTATAATTATTTCCTTAGCCCTATAAATTTTGTAAATTTTATCATTGAGTCAAGTTTAATAGTAATTTTTTTTCAATATAGTTTAACTAAATCCGTTTTAACAAAGGCTTACATTTTCATGTAAATTGAGCATCAAATTTCATCTTTATTATAAATGGAGGTTTTCATGAAACTTAAGTCCTTACTTATCGCATTGGTTGCGCTCGTCGCATTCGGCGCTCCCGCCCGTGCGGCATACAACTCATCCCTTACGATCGATCCTATTTCGTTTCTTGCAGCCGACGTATTCAACTTAACGTACGAATGGCGTACGGCTCCGAAGAACTCGGTCGCATTAACGTTGGCATACGACTCTTACGGCTCCTGGAATACTATGGTGATTCAAGGTCAGTACAGATGGTACCTGCCTTTAGGCGACGTTAGAAAAGTTCCATTAGAAGGATTCTCCCTCGGCCCGTGGGTAGCTCTCGCTTATCATTCCTGGGACGGCGCGGACAACTCTTTGTTCGACAACGGGGCTGATTTCCTTATCGGCGCGGAAGCTTCCTATAAATGGGTCTTCGACGGTTTTGTGCTCGAGCCCAACCTTGGTTTCGGCTTTGGCGTAAATAAAGTCCAGGGCTTCGATCGCAACAACTATTCCTACTACGGCGTAAAGATCGGCTACGGCTGGTAATCCGCGCAAATAGAAGATACCGACGCGCCGAGATTTTCAAAAATCGCGGCGCTTTTATTTCAACCCGGCTTCGTTATTTTCCCAGACTTTCTTAATTTTGCGATTGGCCGGCGGGCGTAAACAAGTCCGAAGGCGAACGATTACCCACAAGAGCTACAGGATCCGATGCAGCATAGAAACGTCCTCGTAATAGCTTATTACTTCCCGCCAATGGGGCTTAGCGGGGTTCAGCGTACGCTGAAGTTCGTTAAATATTTGCCCGGGCACGGTTGGTCGCCGATCGTTTTGACGACCGATTCGCCCGCGTACTACGCCTTTGACGATACGCTCGAAAGGGATATTGATCCGGAATTTACTCATATCTACCGAACGCCGCCGGACATTACGAAGTACGTAAAACCTAAAGAAGGCTCGACGCTAAAGTATCCTTCCCGCTTCGCGCAAAAGCTACGCCGCATAGCTCTCCAGACGTTTCTCCAGCCGGACAGCCGCCGCTCCTGGAGAAAACCGGCGCTAAAGCTTGGCGAGGAAATCATCTCCAAGCATAATATCGACGTAATCTACGCGACCGCTCCGCCATTTACTGATTTTTGGATAGGGCTCGAGCTGGCCGAGAAATTCGACATACCGCTCGTCGTCGATTATCGCGACCTTTGGGTCGACAACGCTTACTATTTCTATGCGACCCCGTTCCATAAGCTTTGGGCTTCCAATTTGGAGGCAAAGATACTGACGCACTCCAAGAAGGCTATCGTAACCGCAAGGAACCTGAAGGAGAAGCTGATAAAGCGCTACTCCTTCCTTTCGCACCAGGACGTTACAATAATCCCCCATGGATACGATCCGGAGGACTTCATGCCGCATCGCGACGTACGCCCCGACCCGTCGAAATTCGTTATTTCGCACGTCGGCCTGTTCCCCGACGACTTAACTCCAAAATACTTCCTGCGGGCGCTGGCGCAATTCCTTAAGAACAATCCGGAAGCAAAGCGCAACCTTGAAGCTCGTTTCGTAGGGGTAATGCGCAAAGGGTATTTGAAAATGATTACGAAATACGGCCTGTCGGAAAACGCCCGCATAGTCGGTTACGTGCCCCACGAGGAGTCCGTGCGCCATCTTTGCGAATCGGACGTTCTATGGATGATGATGCCGAATAATATAGCGACCCCCAGCCGACTCTACGAGTATCTCGGCGCGGGCAGAACATTGCTCGTCAGCGCCCCCCGCGGCGTTATCCGGCAGACGGCCGAAGACAGCGGAGGAGCGATTACTACCGATCCGCGCGACGTAGCCGAGATAGCCGAAGCGATAGGCAAGCTCTACTCGCTGTGGAAAGCTAAGAGATTGCCCGTTCCGAACCCGAAGTACGTCGCTACCTTCGATCGCCGGAAACTAACGCAGGACCTTGCCCGCGAATTGGCTTACGCTACAAAGATTTATTAAGTTTACAAACTCCAAAAAACACCCCTGACGGTCGGGGCCCGAACGGCTCCGCCTACCCGTATTTGCAGTATGAAAAAGCGCCGCAAAACAAAATTGCTTCCCTTTATAAATTATTAATTAAAACTTTCGTCTTCCTACAGATAAATTACCATGATTTAAGAAGCGATGAAAAAGCGAAATAAACTTGAGAGCCCGTTGGGGTATTCGTTAAAGCGAGAGGGCGACGAACTGCGCTACGTGGCGGAAGGCGACGTCGTTATTAGCCGGGCAGAAAGCTTTAAACTTTCGAACGAATTCAAAAAAGAGCTCTCTGAGAGTACTACGCTCGTACTTGATTGCTCGCGCATAGAGCAGTACGATTCGTATTTTCTTGTTTTGCGCGGCGAATTGGAGAGAGCAGCGGAAAAAGCGGGGAAAAATTTCGAAACCCGAAATATGAAAGAAGATATTACCCGCTTTTACGAGCTTTTCGAAGAACGCGCCCCAAAAGTAAAGGCGGTTGAAAAGAAAACGAATTTTTTAATCGAATACATAATGGTGATCGGCGACGTAGGGCTGAATTTCTTCCGGGACTTCTACGCCTTCGTCTCCTTTTTTGGGACTTTGACCATAAAGATGATCGGGTTGATCTTCAAGCCCGGGGAAATGCGCTGGAAGGATTTTCCCCAGCATTTTACGCGCTCGGGAGTCAACGCAGTTCCGATCACGCTGCTTATCGTTTTCCTGATAGGACTAATTACAGGGTACCAGGGCGCGATCCAGCTCGCCGAGTTTGGCGCCGATATATTTATCGCGAATCTAATCGGCATTTCGATAACCCGCGAACTCTCCCCGCTTATGGTGGCGATACTCGTCGCGGGCCGTAGCGGTTCCGCTTTCGCCGCGGAGATCGGCACGATGAAGGTGGCGGAGGAGATCGACGCCCTGACTACTATGGGCTTCGACGTTATGAAGTTCCTCGTGCTTCCGCGCGTGCTGGCCGTCGTGATCGCTATGCCTATTCTCGTTTTGCTCTGCGACCTGGTCGGCATATTGGGCGGTTTGATCTCGGCGATCTCCGCCCTGGATATTACTATGACCACGTACTTTAATCAATTGCAATTAGCCGTGATGGTAATGGACGTTATCACCGGGCTGATAAAAAGCCTGGTCTTCGGCTTCTTAATCGCTATGATGGGTTGCTTCAGAGGGCTGCAGGTCAGCGGCGGAGCCGAAAGCGTGGGACGCTACACTACCTCCTCGGTCGTCAGCAGCGTATTCCTAATTATTCTCGTCGACGCGGTCTTTACGTTCGTCTTCCAATCATTAGGAATTTAGCTAATAGGAGCGCTTATGGAAAACCGCGATAAAATAATTGAAGTAATTGATCTAACTAAGGAATATGACGGTACCGTTATAATTGAAAACGTTAATTTCACCGTTTATCGCGGGGAGATTATCAGCATCGTGGGAGGCTCGGGATGCGGAAAGAGCACGTTGCTTCGACAGATAATCGGGCTGGAAAAGCCCACGGAAGGCCAGACCCTGATTAAGGGCGCCGACCTGGCGCATGCCACCGAAGATGATAAGAATAACATACTCAAAGAATTCGGCGTCCTGTTCCAATCGACCGGGCTGTTCGCTTCGATGACGCTTGGGCAAAACATAGCCCTTCCGCTTGAAACGTATACGAAATTAAATAAAAGGCAAATCGACGAGATAGTCGACATTCGTCTCGCTTCGGTAGGGCTCGACGGCTATAGGCATTATTACCCCGTGGAGATCTCCGGCGGCATGAAGAAGCGCGCCGCGCTTGCCCGCGCGATGGCCCTCGACCCGGAAGTCCTGTTCTTCGACGAGCCAAACTCCGGCTTGGACCCGGTGACGGCCGCCGCGATGGATCAACTCGTTATGGAGCTGAATCGCGGGCTCGGCACGACGATGATAATAGTGACGCACGACCTCGAGAGCATACTCAACGTATCGCACAGGATAGTGATGCTCGACAAGACAGTAAAAGGCGTAATTGCGATAGGTACGCCGGACGAACTTAAAAACATGAAGGACAACCCAAGAGTATATAATTTTTTCAATCGAATACCCGATATGGATTAAATAGAGGACTAATTATGGCAAGGCAAGCAAGTAAAAGCCTATCAAGCCCCTTCTTAATAGGAATTTTCGTTATAGCGGGATCGCTCGCGCTGATCGGTTCGCTGATATGGCTCGGAGCAAATCAATTCCTAAAGGAGCAGAAATACTACGTCACGTACTTCGACGGTTCAATCGAAGGATTGGAGAAGGGTTCGCCCGTCAAATTCCTCGGAGTTACATGCGGCCGCGTTACGGACATTGAAGTCGCCGAGGACGGCAAGCTAATCGAAATAATAATGCAGATCGATAAAAATATAAAGATTACTGATTCGCTGCGCACGAAAGTCGAAATGGCCGGTCTCGCCGGCGGAAAATTCATGCAGCTGCATATACCGACGGATTCGATGATGGCGAAAATGTACCCTCAACTCACTTTTAAGCCTCCGTATCCCGTTATTAAGAGTTCGCCTTCAGGACTTGACGAGATGACGATCGCGGCCCGGGAAGTGCTCAATAACCTGCAGCAGCTGAAGGTGCAGGAAATTAACTACGAGATTATTAGTTTCCTGCAGCATAGCACGCGTTTCTTCGAAAGCCCAGAGCTTTATACGATATTAGATAATTTGGATAAGACCTCCATGCATATGCGCAACGTCGCGGCGCAGGCGGATAGCTCGCGCATGCTAGATAACGTCGAGGCGATGACGGCGGATCTGCGTTACTCGGCGCAGGATTTACGAAAAGCTTCTCTCAGGCTAAACGAACAAATCGACGGGATGAAGCTCGACGAGTACATCTCGCGCATTTACATGAAATACGATACGACTATGTCCGCCGCTAATACGTTTATGTCGCGCGTCGGCTTCCGTACGGAAAGCGCGTTGTTCGGTCTGACGGAAACGTTCGAAGAACTTAAATCGACGAATAAGCAGCTCCGCAAGGCTTTGCGAGGTCTCAGCGAGAATCCTTCGAGCATATTCTTTAGCCAGCCGCCTCCCAAGGAGGGAAAGTAAACCTTCGCGGCGCTATTTCTTATTAGCGAGGCTCTCTATAATCTTTGGATAGATTCGTAGGATATCCATTATGCGTTCGACGTTCAGCGAATCGATATTCAGCTTTAATTCATTGGCGTAATTTCTAAGCGGTTCGAAGCTCTTATCCTCGGCGAAGCCCTCGAGCGCGTCGGCGAAATTTTTTATTTCGCTAAGCATCATAGTCGAATTGGCGGTTTCCCACATTATGGAAAAGTCGCTAGTCAGGCTTTCGAACAAATCGGCCGAAAGCCCTTCCAAATCGGCGTCCTCAATCGTTTTAAGGCTAAACCTCGCCCCGGGTTCGATGTTTTCTTCCGGGCCGCGCGCTATAGCGCGGCTTTGAGCGCATATCCCGATCGCGGGCAAGTGAACGCAAAATGTCGAGCCCTCGCCGATCCTGCTTTCGACCGTGATGCTTCCGCCCATTAATTTCGCCAAACGCTGGGAAATAGCGAGGCCAAGACCCGCGCCGCCGTATTTACGCGCGCTTTGACCTTGCCTTTGAACGAACGGATCAAATATTGATTTAAACTGGTCCGCGGGTATCCCGATCCCTGTATCGATAACTTTAATCGATAAATCCAGGCGTTCATCGGTTTGATTGGAGGAGGAGACGGAAATAATCACGCCGCCGGTTTCCGTAAACTTTACCGCATTGCCTATGAGGTTAAAAAGGATTTGCCGCAGACGAGTCTCGTCCAGGCTGAGGGTCGGCAGCGCGCTCCGCATATCGACGCGTATTTCCAGTCGCTTCTCGGCGAGCATCATAGAAAAGATCTGCCTCATTTCCATTAGCAGAAGGGAAATGTCGACCGGCTCCGGATTTATCGTGAGCCTGCCAGATTCGATCTTGGACAGATCCAATAAATCGTTCATGAGCGAGAGTAAATTCTTGCCGGAGAGCTTTATGCCGCGCGCGTATTCGCGTATCTTCCGCTCGAGCGGGTTCATGGAGGCGATAGCTTCCGCAAATCCGAGTATCGCGTTCATTGGAGTGCGTATCTCGTGGCTTATATTGGCGAGAAATTCAGATTTTGCTCTATTGGCGAGCTCGGCTTCCTCTTTCGCTTTTACTAGTTGCAGGTCCGTACGGCTCTTTTCGATGGCGAGCTTCGCAATTCGCGCGGCGCTTTTCAATAGAAAATCGTCCTCCGTAACAACCGAATTTTTATGCCAGTAGAGCAACCCGATCATGCCTATGATCTGATTCCCGGCGTCCAAAAGCGGAAGCGCCTTAAAGCCGCCGTAACCGCCGGAAATAAGTATTTTCCTGAATTCCTGCATTGCGGGATTTGTTGGAGTTTCTTCCTTTATCCAAACGCAATTTCTCTGGGCAAAGGTCAATAGATCTCTTGGGTTAAAATTCGGCGCGCCGGCAAAAGCGCTCTTAAACTGAGACTCAAAGTGCGGGGCGGAAGCGAGCTCCATCGAGTCTGCTTGCGGGTCCGATACGAATATAAATGGATGGAAATCCGAATTTAGTTCCTCGAACGTAAGGCATAACAGGTCGAGAGTCGAGTTGAGCGAGGCCCCGATTGCAATGTTTTCCAGCACGAGAGTAAATCCCTCCTGCATTAACTCAGACCGTTTTCTTTCCGTAACGTCGCTTACCGAGCCTTCGATCCCAATAATTTCTCCCGAGGAGTCGCGCAGAGCGCCGCCGCGGGCTTTTATCCAAAAGGCGGCTCCTTCGTTGCGGCGTATCTTTAATGTCCATCCTTCTGCGAATAAAGAATCAAAGCTTTCTCCGCCGGCTATGTCCGCGAATCGTTCGTAGAGGCTCCCTATCAGCTTAGGACTGTCGTAGAGCTCTTCGGGCGTAAACCCAAATATTTCCGAGGAAGCGGGGGAGACGTACTCATAATGGGGCTCCGGCGAAAAAATAAATCTAAAGATCATATCGCGCGAGTTTTCGGCGAGCATCTTATATCGCTCCATAGCTTCATTAAGCGCGCGCTCCTTCTTCCGGGTTTCGGTTGCGTCGATTATAAAAGTCGCTTTCTTTGGCCTTCCGTCAAGTCCATTGATCAACGTTGCGTCGACTATTACGTTCTTTAAGTCCCCGTAGATGTCCTTTACGCATATTTCGCCCCTGAATCCTTCGTCGCCGCTAATAAATCGATTGTGCATCTCGTTTAAGAACATCTTTTGATTGTTCTCAATTACGATCGTAAAATGATTTCCGATCAGCTCTTCGGGCTTATAGCCAAGCAAGTTGCAATACGCGCTGTTAACGTATTCAAAGAATCCCGATTCGTCCGTGATGCATAGCCCAACGGGAGTATTTTCAATAACGGAGCGGAAGCGCTGTTCGCTCACGCTCTGTATTTCTTTCGCGTTTGAGGTAAGCTCTTCAATAGTGGATTGCAGCCTGGACTTTGAGCAGTTCAATTCGCGTTCGAGCTCTTCTATTTGCCGCGAGACGTCCTCCGAAACAGATGCCTGCGAGGCCGGGCCGGGCGATAATCTCCGCCTCTCGACCGTCTCGAGCGTCACTATCGTGAGCTTCTCAGTAATTTCGTCGGACACGAAGGGTTTTGCGGTTAAATTTACGCTTAGCCTGCCGGTGGGCGAGGAAATCAGTATGTCTTCGTATACGGCGGCAACGCCTAAATTCTGAGTTTTTCTCAGGGCGGCCTTAAAAGCAATCGACAGGTCCGGGTGCAGCGGCGGGGTGATCCCGCGCGGAAGGCACATTATCGACGACGCTAGGAAAGGGGCCAAATCCCCGGAAGAATATACCGGGTACCCGCGCTCGTCCACTATAAATAAGGGCGGAGCGACGTTAGCGGCTAACGCGCGGTAAATCGGATCCCTAAGCGCGGCTTCCTTGTCCTCGAGCGGAGAACTGTTTAAATGCCTCTCGGAGGAGCTCTTGTCGGTTTCGCCGCTCGCGACGTCAAGTGGAGAAAGCCTGCGTATAGAGTTGCTTGTAAATATCTTCCATTTCGAATCAAACGGGTTGAACAAATAAGCGAGAGCGCCGAGCGATTCGCTCGTGCCCAGGAACAAAAATCCCATGTCCACCAGCGATATATTAAACGCCGCAAGGGCCTTTTTCTGCATGGAAGGCTGCAGATAGATCAATAAATTCCGGCAGGCGACGAAATCGATCCTGGTAAAGGGCGGATCCTTTAATATATTATGCGTTGCGAAGATAACGAGCCGCCTTACGTTCTCGTTTACCCTATAGGAGCGGTTAAGCTTGGTAAAGTACTTTTCAAGCCGTTCCGGGCTTACGTCCGACTCGATGCTGTCGGGGTAGATGCCCAAAGAAGCGAATTCGATCGCGTTTTTATCGAGATCCGTCGAGAATATCTTTATTTCCCTTTGCGAACCCATCTTTTCAAGATGCTCCAACATAAGGATAGCAAGGGAGTAAGCCTCCTCGCCGGTCGAGCATCCCGTCGACCAAATTCTCACGGGGGCGTCGGCGACCTTGGCGTTCAATATCGCCGGAATTACTTTTTTATCAATAACTTCGAACGCCTCCGGATCCCGGAAGAATCGGGTCACGCCGATCAGCAATTCCCTGTGGAGCGTCTCGACTTCGCTCGGGGAGCGGCGCAGGAAGTCAAGGTAGGCCGGCATGCTTTCGATTTGATTGACGTTCATGCGTCTATTTATACGCCGGTGGATAGTATTGGGCTTATAGAGCGAAAAGTCGTTTCCCGTATGCGCGCGCAGGAGCGTAAGGATCCGTTCGTACGTTTTTTCGTCCGGGGTATTTCCCGCGCCCAAATCAAGCTCGAACGACTGCTGCTTGCCGACCAGTAAATTTAACTGGGCGCCCATT
>JBLNBN010000050.1:0-45015 GCA_050260015.1 Chloroflexota bacterium
TCCTGCCCGTACTTCCCGACGAGTTCTCCTGTAAGCGCATTCCATTCGTATACGGTATAGTGCGAAGTATCGCTTGTGAGTTCGCAGCCGGCGAGGAAATGCCCGTCGGCGGAGAGGTCGATTCGGTATGCGGCCATCCCGGGGAATTGCCTTACAATTTCCCCTGTTTGTGCGTCGAGAGCTACGGCGGGCTTGTCGCTGCCAAAGAGGTAAGAAGCGTAGATCGTCGTGCCGTCAGGGGAGAAGCGCACCTGCTCCACCGCCCCGATGGCGCGCGTCCAGACCGTGTCGCCGCCCGTACCGACCTGCACCGAAAGAGCGGAAGTTAAACATGACATCGCCATTACTGCGGCGATAAGAAAGCGTTTCATAGAGCCTAATCCTTTTGTATAATGGAAAAAACAGGAATTACCGGTCTCAAATAAAAGGCATCTATATTTAATGGTTAATTATCAATGGTTAATGGTTAATGGTTAATTTTTCAAATTAATAAAATATATTCTACTAAGACACATTAATTTGGGATAAGTCCCATAAATAATTAAAAATAAAAAACCCGTGCAAGAATTTTTCTTGCACGGGTTAAATTAAAGTTATTTCTCCCCGGTAATCGCTGAAACCCCAAATAGCGCGTGTAGTATCATTCGGTTTAGTTATGAACTGCCCGCGCTGAGCTGGAGGGATGTATAGCGTCGGCTCGAAGACGAAGCCCATGCCTGGCTCGTATTGTTCGCAATTCCAGATGTGGTATAGCGGATAGTCCGTAAACGGATTTCTATAGAGCTGCTGATCGGCTGGGCCTCCCGGCTTCGGCTGCCACCCCTGATTTACGTTCATCTTTAGGGCGCGCGCTACGCGGGGATGCATGCCCCACTGCGAACCGAGAACGAACTTTTTCTGCTTGAATACCTCTTGGCTTAAGACTGTGTCATGATAAAATCGCTCTTCGTATTGGTAATTGAATCGTAATGGAGAAGGCGCTCTGTCTTGGGAAAATAGAGAATGAGTTGCTATTGAAAGCAACGCAATTAGAATCGATATTTTTCTCATGGCTATCTCTCCACAATAAAGGAGAGTGTTTGTGTAGATGTAGCCGTTGAGATTTGTATATAATAAACCCCGTTCGAGAGTTTATCGGTATTAAAAAATATCTTTTGCGGTTGATTATCAAGGAACTCTTCTAGTAGGGTGTTAATTTCCCTAAAAGAACCGTCATAAAGCTTGATTGTATAGAACTCGCCTTTTTCGGGTGTGAATTCTAATGTAGCTTTATTTTTTACTGGGTTAGGACGGATTTTGGCCCCCTCTATTTTATTCTTATCGTTGGCACTTAAATATTGTGAGAAGTCAAGTAAATTAACTCCGAAACTGTTGCCAACTGATATCCGAGTTGGGTCCCACGGATCGATATCACGATCGGCAAGTGAAAATAAAGTTGTGATTAGTTGTTTAGTAGGTAAATGCCATAGCTTTAGCGTAGCAGGTGAAATATACATTCCCTCACCACCTGTAAGTAAATATTGCTTATCTATAAAAGATAAACAATGTATGTTCCCTCGATCTGAAGTAGATACTTCAGTCACTTGATGTGCTTTCTGCACTTCCCAATAGAGCTCTTTTTTCTCTACGTCCCAAATCTTTAGTATGCCGTCGCCGCCTCCCGTAGCGAGGTATTTCCCGTCGGGAGAAAAAGACATATCTTCGATAGCGTCCGTATGGCCGTCAAAGGTCGCATAAAATTTCCAGTCGTCCGTTTTGTAGAGTTCTACGTAGTTCTTCCCGGTTGAGCCATGAATATAGCATAGCGCTAAATATTTTCCATCGGGTGAAAATAAGAGCCGTTTTGCCGGGTCCGCGTCTTTTTGGTATATTAATTTCCGGGTGGTGCGATCCCAGATCAAAAAACCGAATACCTTTTTGTTATGCTCTATGTCTCGGTAATAAATACCTCCAAGATACTTTCCGTCGGGCGAGTAGGATAAATCGTTTATAAGGAAGTACTTAAGTTCGGCGCCTTCCTGCCCGTACTTCCCGACGAGTTCTCCTGTAAGCGCGTTCCATTCGTAAACCCTGTAGTGCGAGGTGTCGCCGCCTGCAAGTTCGCAGCCGGCGAGGAACTGCCCGTCGGCGGAGAGATCGATTCGGTAGGCGTTCATTCCGGGGAATTGCCTTATTAGTTCCCCTGTTTGCGCGTCGAGGGCAACGGCGGGCTTGCCGCTGCCAAAAAGGTACGAAGCGTAGATCGCCTGCCCGTCGGGAGAGAAGCGCACCTGCTCCACCGCCCCGATGGCGCGCGTCCAGACCGTGTCGCCGCCCGTCCCCGCCTGCGCGGAAAGAGCGGAAGTTAAACATAACATCGCCATTACTGCGGCGATAAGAAAGCGTTTCATAGAGCCTAATCCTTTTGTATATGATGAAAACAGGAATTACCGGTCTCAAATAAAAGGCATCTATATTTAATTGTTAATTATCAATGGTAAATGGTTAATATTTCAAATTAATAAAATATATTCTACTAAGACACATTAATTTGGGATAAGTCACGAAAATAATTAAAAATAAAAAAACCGGGCAGGAAATGGTCTTGCTCGGGTTAAATTAAAGTTATTTCTCCCCGGTAATAGCTGAAACCCCAAATAGCTCTCGTCGTGTCATTCGGCTTAGTTATGAATTGCCCTCTTTGGGTTGGAGGAATATATAGCGTGGGTTCGAAGACGAAGCCCATGCCCGGCTCCGGCCCGACGCCAAAAGATATTATGAATACTTATTCCTTTCGGTCGTCCTAAGTGCGACGGCAATCGCCGGAAAATACCAGTTAAGAAAATTTAGACAAAGGAAACGGCTATGCATTCAAAAAGAAAAACTATACTTTATATCGCGGCGAGCCTCGACGGATTTATCGCCGCGCCGGGCGACGACCTGTCATTCCTCGACATAGCCGAATCGAAGGGCGAGGACTACGGCTACGGCGATTTCGTCTCGACCGTCGATACTATCGTTATGGGGCGCAAGACTTACGACTGGGTAATGAAGAATGCGCCCGACTTCGTGCACGCCGATAAGGAAACTTACATAATTACCCGCACGCCGCGCCCGCCGCAGGGCTCCGCGCAATTCTATACCGGCAATCTGAAAGAATTAATTGAGGATTTAAAGAGCAGGGACGGCAAAAACATCTTTATAGACGGCGGCGCCGAGATAGTTCGCGAGCTCCTGAAAGAAAAGCTTATCGACGAGTTTATAGTTTTCATCATCCCGGTTCTCCTTGGCGCGGGCGTAAGGCTTTTCCTCGAAGGTTTTCCCGGGCAGGAACTTAAATTTGTTGGCTCGATGGAGTACAAGAAGACGGGGGTAGTCGGGTTGATGTATAAAAGAAAAGATATGTAGGAACTAAGTCGACGGCAAAGAGCAAAAATTCCAATCCCCTCCCAAAATAACTTTAGATAAACGTGCGCAAATTGGCTTACTTGGCATGGGCTAAGATAAAACCGCCCATTTAGCTTACAGATAACTCTTCCGCCGCCGACTTAGTTTTATCGTCAAAAACGCGAGACCGGCAGCCATTTTATCTCTAATAACAGGTTTCTGTATCCGGCCTCATTGTTAAGACGCATTTTATAGGCGGAAGGTTACAATTGTTTTAGCATAATTTTTCGATATTTATTTTTGCAAAGCTAATATCCTCGATTAATTGGCTCAGCTTTATCTCGGTCGCTCCCAGGTTATAGTAATGCTTTACGGTTCCCATTAGCGAGGTGTTAATGCGGGGCTGGCCCGGGTCTAATTCCCACGGATGGATGTAGAACGCGTAGTGGTTGCTCTGCCTGGAGCTTATTTCTGCTAATTTCTTAAAGAAAGGATAGGGAGCAAATCTAAAGTATGCGCCGCCCGAGCATGGCAGCAGGAAGTTGAGGATTTTTGCGGCGCATAACGGGATCTCCAAAAGGCCGCATTCATATCGAAAGATCTCGCGACGGTCTCCCTTTGCGCCGTATTCCCAGTTCATGTTTGTCGGGTAAAGCGAGGAAGAGTACTCGAAGCCCAGTTTACTAAGTATAGGCGGCCCCCACGGTGTTCTCTCGTTCATAGTAAAGTGAGGCGCCCGGTATCCGCGCACTCTGGTAAATCCTATTCGGGCGAGCGACTCCAGCGATCGCGAGACGTCGTGTTCGAATTCGGCTTCCGATTGGGTAAATAGCAACCTGTGCTCGTATCCGTGCGAGGCTATCTCGTGCCCTTCGTCGGCGATTTCCCTGATCAGGTCTGGCGCGCGGTCCGCGATATAGCCTAACACGAAGAATATAGCCTTTACTTCGCGCTTTTTTAGGATCTCCAGGAGCCGCCTGGTAGGATCGGCTAACCGGAGCTTGCAAGAATCCCAATCGAGCCCGGCGAATCCCGGAATATTATGCAGGCAGAACCAATCCTCGAGATCAATCGTAAATAGGTTCATACGCGTAACTTTTTATTATGTCCCGGATTGTAGCCCGCAGATCGAACTTGGGCTCCCAACCCACCGCCAACTGAATTAGTTCGCAATTTGGCTTTCTCTTGTAAATTTCGTCGAAACCGCATGGCAGGGCCGATATTGGTATGAATTCAACTGTCGAGTCGCTGCCGGTGCATTCCTTAATTATTTCAGCCAATTCCAGTATCGAGCAATCGCGCGTTCCGCCGACGTTGTAGGCTATCCATTCGCGCGCGCTTAGCCGATCGAAGTTCTCCACTAACCCCAGGATAGCGCGCGCGCCGTCCCGCACGTCGCAAAAAGTCCGGCGTTGGCTCCCGTCGCCGTAAACGGTAATCGGCTTGCCGCTAATGGCTTGCCGGACGAAACGCGGTACAACCATGCCGTAGTCGCCGCTCTGACCCGGCCCGATAAAATTAAAATACCTTCCAATAATCGCTCGTAAACCCCGCCGCTTGTAGTCATGGATAATGAATTCGTCCGATATCTTTGAAATAGAGTACGCCCAGCGCAAAAGGCCAGGATGCGGAAGGTAGGAGTAGTCTCCCTCCGATAGGCAGTCCCGCTCGCGCTTGCCATAGACCTCCGAGGAACTTGATATTATTATAGGGACGGAATACTCCAGGCAAAGCCGCGCGGCTTGCTCGGTCGAGAGCAAGTTATTGACCATCAATTCAGTCGGGGAGTTAATTACGAGCTCGACTCCTACCCGCGCTGCGAAGTGCAGGACGAAATCGGCCCTCTTAAATGCCGCGATAACTTCCGGGGCTTCGCTCGGCATTTTTGCATTAATAAATTCAAAGTTGGGGAAGCTTTGCGCGGCCGCCAAATTCGATAGGGAACCGGTGGACAGATCGTCCAGCGCAATTACTTTTCGCCCCGACTGCAGAAGCTGCAGCGTTACGTAGGATCCTATAAATCCCGCGGCGCCCGTCACGAGGAAGGTTTGATAATTTTCGACGTTTATCGGCCGACCCGATCCGTTAATATAAAATTGCTTCATAATAAACCCGCAGCATAATTAATCAAACAGTCTATTAAAAAACTAAGATCTTTGAAAGCGGGAGACTCGCCTGTGTATAGTAACTCAAAACATCATAATCGAAGCCGTATTTTAGCAGCTATTAAATCTAATAAATTGGCGCCTTCATTCTAATATATAAACGGCCAGTTTTGAGATTAAGCAAATATAACAAATAATGCCTATTATTGAACGCATTTTTAATAATTTAGAAATATTCTTCAATCGTACCCTGAAATGAATGGCGAACTGCGCCCCTCCGCGCGCTTGCTTCGCGCGGCATTTTTACTCCTTTACAAACTTTCCAATTCTATTCCCCGCGCGCAGGAAGTATACGCCGGGAGGAAGCATTGAGACGCTGAGCCTTTCGCAATAGGGCGCTTCGAGCGTCTTAACGCCGGCGGCCGTATAAACTTCGATCAGGCTGCCTAATAAATCTTCGTCTGTGGATAATAATATCTCGTCCCGCGCCGGGTTGGGGCGAATGAAAATTTCCTGCGTTATTACCGGCCGCGACGGGATTGTATTGAATTTCTTAAAGATAATAATGCGACCCGAGTCGCTCGTAAGGGCTATGTCCTCGCTGTTTGGCACGAGGGAGAGAGTATTCGGAACGAACGGGCAGTCCAGGCTGTCGATTAGGTAATCGTAGGGCACGCTCTTCGAGTATATCTTCCCGTTGAAGAAATAGATAACCTTGCTGAAGTTCTTGTTGAACGCCTCGAGGCAGTTCTTGCCGGGTAGGGCGATGGAGTCGATTTGCTCGTCTGTCGCCAAATCGAATATATAGTAGAGGCTGTCGGCCTTCATGTAGAGGCGGTTGTTAGTCGAATCGTGTAGAAGAGTTGTGAAGGGACGATACACGCCGCCAGAATCAATTTTTGTTCCAAAGTATTTACTCCAAATAGATATATTATGATACCCCCCTTTTTTTAAATCTAAACCATTATTAGAAGTAAAATCAGTTTTATTTAAAATGAATTCATAGGAATTTCCGCTTTCATAAGATAAATCGCTGTCTCTAACAGTTTCATAAACGGACCTAAAGAGAGTTTTATAGGCTTTATTTCCTAAATACAACAAACTTTTTGTCGGGTCTACCGTAGTCTTTTGAATTCGAATCATAGTATCTGGCATTACATTGAATATTGCACTTCCACCAAAAAGTTTGCTTCTGTTAACTTCAACTGTTATTATACTGGAAGACGTGCTTTCTAATTTATATTCGAAAGCTGCTTTTAACTGTTTGTTGTCAAAGTTATAGTCCAGAATTGTAAAATAAACATCGTTTAGCTGCCCCCATTTAAAGTGTTCATACGTATCTTCCGGCAAAGGTATATCGAAGTCATCCGGAATCTTTAGCGAGTAAGAACTTATAATTGACTTCGTTTTCAAATCAACTATTTTTACAGGTATTACAAGATTCTTGAGAACACGCCGATAATGTTCGTAATATTGCATAGACTTTCCATCCGAAGAAAATGAACACCGTATATTATCCTCAATGAAAATTAGAGAATCAAACAATTTTCCAGTTATCCGATCCCAATAATATACTACGTTATTATTGTGCAATGTATAAAAAATGGAGCTATCGGGGCTAAACGCGATCGCTTGCAGGCCGGGAATTTGAATTGCGTTCTCTTTGTATGCCCCGCGGTCGAGCCAGGTCAATTCCTTGAATTCGGGCGAGCGATTAAGAGATTTGTAGTACGCGATGTCGCCGTTAATGCTAGTAATAATTAGTCCGCCTCCATTCGGGACTAAAGCCATATTGTTTACCTGGAACGGGCTAGGAACGCTGTCGAGGATAGTCTTACTTGCAATATCGTGCTCGATAATCTTATTATTGAAGATATAATAGAACTTCGAGCCGTCGTAGCTGAGGTCTTCGAAACCGTTTAGAGAAAGGAGAGCGAGGGTATCCGTAAGAGAATTTGTTCCAGAACTTATTATTAAATACATATTATCGGTTTTGACATAAAGATTATCCGTATTTATTGAAAAAATTAACCTGTTTAAAGGACGATATAAGCCGCTAATATGAGTCTCGGTGGTATATCCATAACTTAATGTAGCTAAACTATAAAGATAAGATAATAATAAGAGGGTTGAATCTTTAATAAGATCATGTTTTGATAAAAGGAAATTGTAGGTTGTAAATTTAGATCGGACAGATCCGGTAACATCTTCATTTTTCTCTTTTGACAATGACGTAAGAAAATTGGCTTGTGGGGTCTCAATAAAATCATTAGAAGTAATTGTCGATAATACTGCGCTCCTTGTAAATTTTCCGTTTGAGACTTTGAACTTTGCTAAACCGCCGCAGGTTGTATAATAAAGATAAGTTTGTTGAAACAAGTTTTCACTATGGTAATACTCAAAGGTCGTACCGCAAATAAGAAATTGACCTTTATAATTATAGTCAAGCAAAGTTAATCCATAAACTAAATTTATCCATCCATTATTTGAACCAATATACGGCAGTTGACAAACAATATCGCCTGGAGCGGTCAAAGTATCAATAGCTATATCTGTTTTCTTAGATATATCAGTTACTCTTATTATTATAACCAAACTATCGCAGATATAATTATTCACAAATGAATAATAGCATATAGTCATACCGTCTTTTGATAAATATGGATGATTTTTCGCCTCCGGCACGACGAACATATCCAGCAGTTGCCCCGTCTTCGTATGCCACGTGCAAACGGTATCATTCCCATGCAGCGTGCGGAAGTAGGAACCGTCCTCGGTAAATCTAATTGCGCGCAGGTTCGGAAGCTTCAGCTTCTGCTCCTTGTATTCCCCCTTATCCTCCCAGCCGGAGGGCTGCGCATAGGCACGGCCTGCGGGAAAGCATAGGGCCGCAAATAAGATCAACGCGGAAACAGTAAATTGCCTGGACATAGCCCCTCCGATCGATTCAATTTCCTAAAACTTTTTGCAATGCGCGCGCGCAAGATACCTATAAGAGCGAATAAATGGCATTTCGTCACAAAAATATTTTACTTTTTTCTCAACCCGCTTGGGAAGCCGTATTGAAGGGATTGTTCGGGGCGCCCGGTCGGGATAAAAACCAGAAAATCTTAAAAGTATGAAAGCGCCGACATCTATTGTGTAACTTTTTTTACGGTATAGTCAGGAAAAGTTCACACTATGGCGAAAACGGAAATCGCGCTGTCTTGAGAATTGGCTCGTAGTATAGGTTCATAGAGATCGACTCGCTGGCATACAATTTGTAAACTACGAAGTATGAAAATTATATTAACATTATATTTATTTGCTTTGATTATCTCGGAAGGCGTTCTATTCGCCAAAGAAATCGAGTTATCTCCACGGTCGGGGAAGGGCCTTACGCTTGAAGCGCGTAATTATTTCGGCCTCTTCCCCGAAATTAATGACTTTCGATCGGCCGCTTTGCACTCGGAAGGCGGAAAGCGCTATTTCCTGGTAGAAACAGGAAGCAGGGAAATAGAATATCCGATCAGCGATTCCGCCCTGGCGGGTTTGAGGGAACTAATGGAAAACTTCGAAGAATTTTTGGCTGGTAAATGGAAGTATCCAAGGAACTCAAAAGAACTATCAGGCATTATTAAAATCCGGACTTACGCGAACGATTCAAAAAAAGCAATTAGGATAAAGCTCATGAATAATATGTGGGTGTCCGGCTATATCATCCATTGCGATAGTAATTCTATTTTTATTATTCCCAACAACTCTTACGATAAATCAGCGAAATTATACTTTCCAATTTCGTACAGGGATATCAAATCAATAAATGGAATGCCATATCCCATAATTGAGGGCGAAAAACTGCTGTTCCGGGAAAATTTAGATCATATCGGGAAACTGGCTCTCTATCAAAATAAAGACAACGTAAATATAGCCCCGCCTGAAATAATCAATTATAAATACAAAAACTCAAATCTATCCAAGGAGGATAGTAGTATAACTCACAGAAATATAGATAGCATTTATCGCAAAAGAACAATTATCTGGTTCGATTGTTCATATCAGTATTTTATTCAAAGGAATTTATTGTTGCAATCAGAAATTGGGCGGCAATCCTTACGGAACGAAAGTATTGGCTACAAAGCCTTGAACGGCTATTATTCCCACGGCCTTAGCGTGACGCACGAAATATCTCCTAAAACGAGAATAAAGTTCGGAGCTTTTAAAGAGAATATTAATATCGGGATATGGGAGGAAATTAGCGGCGGCCAATTGCAGAGCGAAGGCTTTATACTTGGCGCCCATTATAAATTATGGCAGAGTAAAGAGTTCCAGTTTATGAACAACCAGTATTATCTTGATGTCTTTGCCAGAACCGAAATGCGTCGCTTTCATTTATCCAGCAAAAGATTTCGCCATTTATCATCCAACTTATATGACTACTACAATAATGCTACGACACGTAAATATGATTTTTCCTATGCCGGGGGATTTTGCTTAAACTATAAATATTATAAAGTAATTATGTCGTTTTCAGGCTTTATGAATTACCATAATAATTACGGTGGATTTAATATTATAAACTTGGGGCGTACGCGCAATATTAACTACCTCGTAAGCTACGGCGCCTCGCTTGGAGTAGGTATGGCGATTGATTGATACGCCCCTCATCTTAAGATGATTAATAAGCGTAAAAGGACAATTGTTCATCCAAATTTTGCCGCTTGTTAAGGAATAATTATATTTGCCGTTAGAGGTTTAACCCTTATCATTATTATGCAAGTATAAAGTAATTATGGAAGCTCGATGAAGACTAATAAGCTATTCAACGCAAAGTTCTTTTATCCCTCACTTTTGACGCTTTTCTGGATTTTCATCTGCATAATTATTAATTTTACCGGGAACTTCCCCCTTGGCGACGATTGGGCTTATGCGAAACCAGTGGAAGAATTCCTCCGGACAGGGCGCATGCATATTACTGATTGGTCGTCGATGACGCTCGTGGGGCATATTTGGTGGGGAGCGCTTTTTACGAAGATATTTGGATTTTCGTTCGACGTATTAAGAATCTCCACCCTTACAATGGCTTTATCGGCGATCCTGGCTACCTACTGCATTATACGGAGATTAACTACGCACTCATTTTACGGCTTTCTTGGAGCCGTAATATTTATGATTTCTCCACATTTCATTAGATATTCGTTCAGCTTTTGCACCGACGTAACGTTTCTGGGTTTCGCGTTCTGGGGTATTTATTTTTTATTGAGTTTCGTCGAAGAGGAAAAGCTCTACCAGTACGCGCTGGGCGTTTTATTGATTATGTATTCGTTCCTGATACGCGACGTAGCGATTGTCGTGCCTCCGGCTTTCGCCCTTGCCTATGGATTAAAGAATAAATTTAGGTTTGATAAATTAGCTGCAGTTCTAATTATTAATTTGTTAGTCGCCGCGGAGTACTTTGCCTATCGTTATTGGTTGACAAATATCCACGGAATGACAGGCATGATGGACTTTTCAAAGAACGTGCTGTTTAGTATTTGGGCATCCGGTCCCCTACAAATAATGATGAGATATGGAAAAAACTTCTTTTATAGTATTTCCTTTTTTGGATTATGCCTTTCCCCTATATTATTTTTCATGATTAGTAATACGCTAAAGTCCTCGAGAAAATTTTCCAGATTAAGTTTTTGGAGCGTATGTATTGCAGGTTCGTTAGCTATAATTATTGTATTAGCCATGCAGGGAGCGAAAGCGGTCTATTTTCGTGAATTTTTGTTTGACCTGATGTTTATGCATTCTTTATTTTCCAATGTGCATACAATTTCTCAGGATTTAATTTGGATCCCTTCAGTAGGGGTGATCGCGGCGCTTTCCCTAATTGCATTTAATGCAGGCGTTATATTCCTTTGGATTATACTCAGCGTTAATAAGAAACTGTATAGTCAAGAAAAAAAGCGTCCCTGGGATTCTATATTCTTAACGGTTATCGCGCTATTTTACCTGTTGATTATAATGTCTCAAAATTTATTTAATAGGTATTTATTGATTATACTACCTATAACAATCGGTTTGATATTATTCTTAAATATAAAAGTGATTAAGTCGAAATTCAATAAGGGATTGCTAATAATTACAATCGGTATATGGGGCATCTATTCAATTATCCAAACACATGACTTGCTTTCTTATGAACGCGCACATTGGCGCGGGCTCGACTACCTTACTAACGAATTGAAAATTTCTCCAAAGGAAATAGACGGCGGATTCGAGTTTAACGCATGGCATCTCTATGACTTCCATTACAAGAAGAAGCCTGGCAAGAACTGGTGGTGGGTCGAGGACGATAAGTATGTCGTCTCGCATGGCGTCATCCCCGGTTATCGCGTCATTAAGACGTTTGATTACTCCCTTTGGCTGCCGCCGGGGCGCAGGACGCACGCGGTTGTGTTGAAGAGGGCGGATTAAAAGAATAAAGGATTATTACTCCTTTACAAACTTCCCAATCCTATTTCCCACGCGAAGGAAATACATTCCCACCGGAAGCGAGGAGATGTCAACTCGTTCCGAGTATGGCGCTTCAAGAGCTTTCGCCCCTGCTTGGGTATATATCTCTACGCGCTTGCCGGTTAAATCGCCGTTTGTGGGAAGGAAAAGCTCGTTCCGGGCTGGGTTGGGATTAATTAGCAGGGATGAATACTTTACCCAATCCAATGCGGATTTCGGCTTTTCCTTATATATCGCCATTTCGCCATGGGCGCCCCCCGCAAGAATGCCGTCGGGAGCAAGACATAAAGCGACAGGTTCGAAATCGCATCGTATCGTGTCCAGAATCTCTTTAGTGAAAATATCCAGCAGGTAAACTTCTTTCCCGACGGAGAAGTACAGCGCGGAGGAATCCCTGCTCAACGTCTCCAGCGCGGCGCCCGGAAGCAGGCTAAGCGTGTCCGTGACTTGATTTGACTTTATATTATAAGTATAATAGGCGTCTTCCTCGCGAACCAAAAGGGAGGAATACTTATCAATATAGAATAGATTTGTTAAAGGCTTAAACGCCCCAACAATCATATCCAATTCGTGCTTTCCGTTCGCATACTTATCAATCTTTTCATAAGAATTACTGATCAAATCCTCGCTCTTCCCCGTGTTCATATCCGTTTTACGAAGTATAAAGTTGCACGTAGTAAATATGCTATCGACGCCCTTGTAGCTGCTCTTTTCGAATTGATTGGTATATAGCGTAGAAAAAGTATAGTCCCCGGTCGTAATAATGCAGAAAGGCATTTGGGAAGAAATCGGCGTCTCGATACTCCAACTATCGTTGTAAGCGTAACACCTTGCCGCGCCGCCGAGAGTAAATGAGCTCAGTCGGACGTCCTCTGTTCCGCTCAGTAGATCGTACTGAAACGCGATGCCGGCGGTTAAATCATTCCAGGCGCAGTTATAATCGAGGGTTGTAAATCGTCGCGAACTTACCTTGAGTCCAAATTTTAATGGAACGTCGCATTTGACCAGTCCGGGAAAATCAATTTCTTTCCTAAAGAATACCCTTTTTGTGGGCAAATAGTAAACCGTTAGAGTCGTAGTCGCGTTGTTCTTATCGCTATCTGGCATTTTAGTATAAACGCAAAGCGTTTTGCCGTCCTTTGAGAAAACCGCGACAGAAGCTGAATCTACGTTTAGCGAATCGAACCTGACGCCCGTTTTAGCGTCCCAGTACCAAACGGTTCTATTATCGTGCAGGGAGTAGAGGGTTGCTCTTTCTGACGAATAAGCGACGTTAGTGAGATTGTCAAGCTTTAGTATTTGCTCTTTTTTATTTGAAGTAATTTTCCATCCTGAACGAGGCAAATAATGCATTGGGTAATTTTCAAATAGAACCATTCGCCCGTCGCGATCGGTTATTAAAATATCTTTTCCATTATGTAATAACCTCAAATCATTAGGTACGATAGGACACATTATTGTCTCGATATTATATTTATCATTAATATCAATAACTATAATATTGAATTTAGCGACATAAAAGAATTTATCGTTTATATCATCAAGATATTCACAAATTGCGTTTCGTTGAAGATATATCGTATCCTTTATAGAAGGTTTATTTTTAATTGAAATACCGTAATATACCGAGTCAGCTTTAACGAATAATCGATTGCTACTTCTATGATAAAATAGTTTAGTGAGCGGGCAATCTCTTCCGCTTACAGACTCCTTGACGCCGGTTCGTTCATTCCATTCGTATTTTCTTTCATAGCTCTCCCTTCTAGCTATTAATGCAGTATCTTTGTTTAAATTAGTATACCAGGCAACCCATTCCTTTGATACATTCGTATACTTTATAATTGTTCCTACTCGTCCGTATTGATAAGTATACTTGAAATCTGTAAAAAAGGCCAGGCTATCGCTTATTAGAATATCCGATGCGGGGTAGATAGAAAAATTCCTAATAGGGATAATTGTATCCGGCTTTACGTCAAAAATAGCGCTGCCGCCAAACCCTTTAGTCGTACTTGATTCCGCAGTAATGCCAATTGTAGATTTTTCATAATCGAAAGAAAATCCGCAATAGCATTTTTTTGTCGTAGAATTATAGTCTACAAAAGTAAATCGAATATTACTTTCACTATATGAGTATAAATAATAAGGATTATTATAAGGAAGATCGTTAGGAATATTGCCTGGAATAGAAACCCCTGATTTACAGATTTGCTTTTTTGAGGATAAATCAACAATTGCCAGCTGAGAAGCCGCGCCAATTTGTAACAACCTACCAGGATAGGTATATATTATGTTTTTTCCATCCTTAGAAAAATAGCAAACTAAATTGCTTTCGGAGATTATCAGCGAATCCACCAGGGTTCCGGTCCCGACGTCCCAGTAGTATACTATCTTATTGTCGTGAAGAGTATATAAAGTTGAGCTATCGGGGCTTACAGCTACGGCCTGCAGCCCCGGCTTTACGAGCCTCTGCTCCTTATAATCCCCTTTATCCTCCCAGCCGGAGGGTTGCGCGATTGCAATGGCGCCCGAAAAGATAACGACGAGGACGGAACATAATACGAGCCGAATAACGATCTTCTTCATAAACGCTCCCATTTTTGGCGACTGTAATACCACTAAGAGCAAAAAAAAGGCGAAACGTCACAAAACTTTTTTCGGCCGCCCTGGATGCGGCGGCCCGGGCCGTTTTTCATAAGTGGTAAGAAAAGGCCGATTCCTAAAAAAAAGCCCGACTTCCTATCGAAGCCGGGCCTTTTCCTTTGCATTGCTTTGTGCGATTATCGAACTACGCAGAAGCGCTTTATTTCAATCCGATTCCCGGATTGAAGCTTATAGTAATAGCAGCCGCTTGGAAGCGACGATAAGTTTAAAGATGCGCCGTTCTCGCTAATTTCATGGTCGACCGGGAGCGTCTCGCCAAGGTCGTTTATGACCGTAATCTTTAGGTCCGCCGGGACGTAGCTCAGACGGATAACCGCCGAGCTCTCCGCGGGGTTCGGGTAAATTGTCGAATTAAAGAGATTTCCAGCCGGGTTGTCGTTCGCCGAGACGTCGCTCTGCGTCGTGAAGGAAAATACGTCCGACCACTCGCCCTGGCCCTTGGAGTTGATCGCCGCGACGCGCCAATAATACTTTGTATCGAAACTGAGATTGGTTATGTTGGCTTTAGTCGAAGTTAGCTCGGGGCTTTCGAGTTTTATGCTGCCGGCATTAAATTCCTGCGAAGTCGCGACCTGCGCATGGTACTTCTCGGCGTATTGGACGGTTTTCCATTCAATTTCTAATTCGAGTTTCTGGTCGATTGCGTTATTAGCCGGGGCGGTAAGTTCCGCTTTACCGGGCGCGACTCCGATCTCGTTGTAGAGCGTCTGGATGTCCGCGGGGGTAAGCTCCCTATTAAATATCTTTATGTCGTCGATCTTGCCCTTGAAGGCTTCGGCGGCGCCTCGCATACCGAATTGCAATGCGGCAAGCGAGTTCTTTATCGGGCCGGGCAGAGCTACCGTAGCGACCTGCGAGCCGTCGACGTATACTTTTAGGGTCGAAGCGGAATATGTTGCGACGGCGTGGTACCATTTGGCCGGTTGAATTATGTTCCCGCTCCAGGCAACGGGAGGCACGCCTACGCCGTCCACCCAGCCGGCTCCCGCTAAGTTTCCGTTCTGGATAATAATCTGGAATGAGCCGCCGGCGGCATAGTCCTGGGCTGCGAGCGTCTGGAACGCGCTTGTCAATTCGTCTACTGAAAACCAGAGCGAAACGCTGAAGTCCGCGCCGTTGCGATCGAACGTGCCGACCTTAAGATCGGAAGCGCCGTCGAGCTTAACCGCTTTATTCGCAACGCCGAATCGATCTGCTGCGAATGTCGCGCCGCCGTTGAGCGTAGCGTCGTTTAAGCGGCAGGTCTCGTCGTTGGCGTTCCCATTAAAGGGATAGTAAGCGACAAGCCCTTCGGGGGAAATCTTAATAATAGAAAAGTCCTTTATCGAAGCGTCGGAGACGGAAGCGTTCGAGGCGTCGGAGATTCGCATGCGGACCTTTCCGCATACGTCCGGCGCGGTCCAATCGAATTTCTTTACGCCCGCCTGCACGACGTCCTTTATTTCAGTCCAGGTTGCGCCGCCGTCCAGGGAGTAATCGATTTTTATCGCGTTGACCCGGGCGGAAACCCAGGTAATTGAAATTTTATCGCCGGGGGAAAACTTTTCCTCGCCGTTCGGCGAGAGCAGGGAAACCATCGGCGCGGCGGGCTGCTCGAGGCATGCGGCAGCCTCGGCGTTGGCGCGGATTACTTGACCGGGCTTCTGCAGGAACGTCATATTGCATTCGTATTTGCCGTAGGCTTCGTTGTTGGCTACGACGCAGTAGCTCATAATGGATCCCGGGTTGGGGATGCGCTGCTGCCCCTGCGGCACGCATTCGGCGTTGTCCTCGCTTACGAAGCATGTGTCTATCGGCGGATTCCAGAAGCAGTGGTGCGTATGCACGGAGCCGAAGTTATGGCCGATCTCGTGGGCTGCCGTATAAACGTCGTAGGTAAAGGCAAAGGTCGGCAGCGGTTCGAATCCTTTAATCGAGATAAAGCTCATGCCCGCGGAGTTGCCCTTCCGGCAAACCGTATTTAGCGCGCCCCAGCCGCCCTGGCCGACTCCGGAAGGATCGGCTGTGACGACTTGCGCGAGATCGCGCTCGACGTTTTGGTAGTGAGAGTCCCAGTAGGGGACCGCCGCGTCCTTTAGCGGGATCCAAAGACCGCCGCTGTTGTACGGGTCGGCGGGGCTGTCGGTCCAGATCTTCACCCAGGTCAGGCGGAAGCAGATATTTAATTCCTTCTCGTAGACCGCGCTCATTAGGGCATAGAGAGCCGCAACGTACGACTGGGCCTTATTAAGAGATTTTCCAGTCGCGTTGTAGAAGTACGTGTCCGTTTCTACGGCGAGCTCGGTTTCGAGCAGGGCTGTGGAGAGAGTTTTTGGGGGCTCGAAGGATTTAGCGAGCAGCGCGCCCTCGTCCTCCAGGCCGCAGGTAAATTTAAACGGGGAGACTTCCGCGAGCGAACGTTCGCTGACCAGCAGGTGCTCGCCGGTATTGGATTTATTGGTCTTCGGGGAGATCAGGGTCGTTTCCTCGCCGCGGCGGACCATGGCGAAGAGCATATCGCCGGAGCAGACGAGGAAAGCATTCGACGAGGCGTCGCCTTGGACCGTACCTGCGAAGCATTCCACGAAGGGCGCGTCGAGCTCGAGCTCGCCGAGAGCGGTTTGCGTTACGAACTTCGTGCGGCCGTCGACGACGGAATGCGTTCTTTTAAGTTCGAGCGAGCCGGTAAGCCCGTCTGCCGAGATCGGGAAATCGGAGATAGTGAGTTCCGTCGCTTTTGCGAGGGCGGGGCGGAGCGCGGCGGCGTTGACCCGGAGCGTTGTGGCCCCGGAGAGCGTTTTATCGTATTTACTTGAATTTACCGTAAAAGCCATAAAATCGGAGGATTTAACGGCGACGCTTTTCGCGAGGGCGGGCGCGCCGTAGAGCGCGACGCATAGCAGCGCGGCGGCGCGTAATAAGTCTTTAAGCCTCATCTAATTTTCCTGGATCTGGTTCATAAAAATATTATTAGAACAAATCGCAAAATAAGAAATTTAGGGGAGATAGAAAGAGGGAAATCGACAATTATCAATTAACAATGATCATTTATCATGCGCATAACAAGCCGGGGAGTAAACAATTTGTAAATCCATGAACAATGTTATCCTTAGTTTGCGAAAGGAGAGGGGAAAAGGTAAAGATAAGGATAAATACAAAGAAACGTTTTAAAAAAGGGATGTTGCGCCGTTATATTCATGTGTTTACCTAAGAAATATATAAAAAATGTTTAATCTCGATATTAAAAAGGTACTTCCTCGTCTTCGTCGGTATCAATATCGCATGGTTTACTTCTATTCTCTATATAACCAACAATAAATTTAGCCCTTTCAAGTAATTCATCAAAAGTAATTATTTCAGGATTATAAATATTCCTTCTAAATAATTCAAAACTAGTTCTTTCATCATCATTCTTAAATTTGGCGGTATTTCCAATAATCAATATACCCTTAGGTTGACATGTATATATATTATTATCTTCTAATTTCTTTACATTTTTACGACTTCTTGAATCTCCAATATTCCAAGTGTTTAAATTTGCCTGAAGTTGGGATACAGCTCCATATAATTCCTGTTCTAATAAATAACATCCATTTCTATATGGGCGATCTATTAATTCAGTGTTAGGCTTTTTGATTTCCACTAAAACAGTAAAACGATTATTAGCGGAAGTGTGACAAAGATAGTCTCCTCTTTGATCGCCCTTATTATCGACGGATCCGCCTCCATAATTAGGTTGCTCTTGGAAAATATTAGTAAATATATAATTCAGGCCGTAGCCAAAAATCCACGTATTTTCGGAAAAAAACTTTTGCCAATACTTCTCATGTAATTCTTTATTATTAATATTTTCTTCAAATTCTTTTAAAGCATTATTCCTATCAATTTGAATTTTAGCCCATGATAACCTTGTTGCTAAATCTGGGTCTGAGGAAACAATTGCATCCCATATTTCTTCAGAGTGTTCTTGATCTAATAATTTCTTAATTAAATCCTTTCTTGTTTTTGGAACTTCAATATAATTAGTTAATTCCTCGTTAGAAATTAAATTATACTCTTGAATACCATCTTTTATGCCTGATTTTCCTATTGAATAAAACATGCATAAGCATTCATATAAATTGAGTAAGGTTTCACTATTTAATTCAATCTTTATACCTTCTCCTGACTTTAAACTACTCAATTTTTTATCGCAAATTGTTTCCCATAAATCCTCCTTCAACTTTCTTTGATGAATCAAAAAGCCTTTAACTGAGGCTTGAGAATTTCTGGGATTATCAAGAATTATTGCTTTAAATACTTTTCTCGTAGTTCCAGTTTGAGACAATTCATAATCTTTTGTTACTTCTGCAGTAGCAGAAGAAGTTCGTTTAGTTACTACTTTATTCATATGAATGTTGGTGAATTGTTAATGTATTTTATACCTATTAGTTATACCCTTGAAACCTTGGAATCCTCTACTCCCCCCTCCACCTCTCCACCATCTTCTCTATATCCTCGTAATCCTCGATGGGTTCGCCTCTTTCGTCAACCGCTTAAGCAGGGCGCGCCTCTCCTCCTTCGGTAGCTTGTTGATTTCCGAAGGGGCGGGCCTTTTAAATTGATCCTTGCTGTTCAGGTTTATTTCTCCTCCTCTTAATCATCCCCCCATTGGTTTACCAGCACGTCGCCGTAGGTGCGTTTGTTCCCGGCTTGAATGTATATCCGGCTAAGCCCGACGGGGAGGCCGCTGAATAGAATGGCGCGGTAGCCGGCCGTCAGCGAGCCGTCGAAGATGTTTAGCACGGTCTCGTCCCGGGAGTTTACCGCCCAGACCTTAACGCGGGCGGGCTCGTCCAGCTTGAATTTAAGCTCCGCGGAGCTGGTGTAGTTTACCGGGTTGGGGCACAGGGAAATATCGGTCAACCCGGGCAGGGGCTTCCAGTCGTCAGGGTCGACTTTGTAAACTTCGCAGATTATGCTGCGGCTCGTGATTCCGCTGATATCGATTTTGTCCTTATCCTCTTCGTCGCCGCATGCGTTTAAACTAACTGCAATAGCTACGATGAATAAAACGCGCCTGAACATAAACGCCTCCGTATTTATATAGTTAAGAGAAATCTCCCAATAAAGGCGCATGCAAAATATGAAATTTACGAATAAATAACAATCGATTAATGAAGATATGTTTACTTTGCTCTAACCGGTATCCAAAGCTCCTCTTCGGAGTCGGGGGAATCGTTATTATATTTTTCGCCCATTACGGCGAAGTGCGGTCGCGCGTCCAAAACGTACCCGGACGTGGGCAGCCAGGTTTGGAAGATATATCCATAAGTTTTGGGACCTTCCGAGGCCGGACCCCGATGGATAAATATTGCGTAGAGGCCTTCCGGGGAGACGAGAGTTTCCATGCCATCAGGAACCGACAAGAGCCCAGTAACTTCGACGGCGGCCCATTTCTCAAATTCCGCCGAGGGATCGAACGCGTCGTAAAAGCCTTCGGGGTAGACCTCTATCGAATAAATTTCCGATCCTATAGCGTGGGGAATTTCCTTCCTTCTCGGCATAAAGCCGCGCCAAATCTCGAATGTCCTATTATTTACAAACGATGTCAGAATTCGCAAACCGACGAATTTCATTTCGGGTTTTTTTGTAATCTTAGGTTCCATCGTATTTTCTTCTTTTATATATTAATTGGATAGGCTTTTATAATTCAGTAAATTGTCAAAGATATGTTTGCGCGTATTCTTCCGCTATGATTACTGGTATGTCTTTATTCTTAACGGAAGCCTTTAAAGTTCTATTATCTTTTGTAATTATCGGCATTGACTCTCTCAAGGCTATATTAATTATACCGGCATCTATATAACCAACACTTTGCATTAATTCGAAGTTGGTTCTTTCAGATGACAATTCTATAAGTTTAATTAAAGATTCGTTCAACCTTTTGGATTTCAGGTATTCTATAGATAGGCGCCAGAATTTTAACTTAATTATATTCTTTGAATTTTCTTTTTCATTAAAGGGTTTTACGCGGCTATTAAAAAGTCCTTGTAACTCCCCTATAGCATGCGACGAAGTTATGAAGACTGGAATACTGTTATAAAACGAGGAGATTTTTCTTCTTATAAATCTATTTTTAAAGACATTTTCGACATAGCGAGAAATAAAATCGTGCGGACTTACTTCATAATAATAATTTAGGATCAAAGCGTCGAGCAAAGCGCACGTATCCATAACCGCTTTAGGAATTATTGCCATAGAGTTGCTATCTATTTTTTAATTCTACAATCGGAATGCCGTAATTAAGGGAAATTGTATTCACAAATTCTTTGATTCTTATTTTGGATTCCATTGCGACTTTTTGGAATTCTTCGAAGTGCGATTCAAAATTAATGTAGACCGGTTGAATCGAGGGCCCCGATAACAACCTGAAAAATTCCTCCCGATGATAATTCCAGAGAGGCCGAAAAGTATTTCCATAGTCCAATTCTTGGGTGTTATTGATAAGATATTCGGCTATTATTAAATTTGTCTTTTCGCCTTTAAGGTATTCAATATCGCTCGGATCGATTTGACTACCGCTCTCAAATTGATCGACTTTTTCCAAGCTTTCAATAGCTTTATGTAGCGTAGAAGTAAAGGACGCATCATTTATTAAAGAATCAAACAGTTTTCCGCACGCTGCGCTCAGCTCCGCACGCTTCTGATCGAAAGCCGTTACGATTTCTTGTAGCTCAGGGAACTTAGTCATTACGATCTGTTCGTAATTGGGCATGTATTCATAATGTACATACCCTTCGAGCGTTTTAATGTCTTCGAAATCGCGATAAAACCGCTTCCAGGTTAGATTTCGCTTTTTCAGCAAATATTCAACCTCGTCTAAGCCCTGTATCATCGGAGTGAGCACTGAGTCGAACCATGTTCTAATGATCTGTTTAGATACCCTGGCTTTGTCGCTTCTAGTCATAAATCTTACCGCAAAATTGAATTCAACTATACTGATTCGAAATGCAAGTTACTGAAAATAAAGTAAAACAACAAAATATTTTCAAACCTCTACTATCTCTTTCCATCAATTACAATATCGTATTTATCCAAAAGACCTACGACGCCGGTAAGCGAGAATTTAGCCTTCTTCATGCGGTTCTTTTCGGGGTCGATTGAGTAATTATAGGAACTGCGGAAATCGGCTTTTTCCAGATTGGTATTGTCGAACGTCGCGCGGGCGAGATCGCATTCGCTGAACATGGCCCCCGCGAGATCGCACTCCGTAAAATCCACTTCCCGCAACTGGCAGTTCGAGAATGTCGTCTTCTTTATCTTGGCGCGATAAAACGAGGAGTAATCGAGCTTGCAGCCTTCGAAGCTAAACGCGAGCCCGAAGTCGTTGCAGCTCTCGAATTGCAGCCCCTTCATAGAGCACTCCCTGAACTTTACGTCGCGGAGCGCGGCGCCGTCCAGCCGCGCCGAGTTTAGATTGCACGCTTCGAACTCGCAGTCGGCGAAAACGAATTCCGAGAGGTCCGCTTCGGCGAAACTGCAGTTGATAAACGAGCAGGAATCGTATTCGCCCGCCGCCAGGGGCGTCTCGGTGAAGTCCGCGCCCTCGTACTTCTTGTCGGTTATATATTGTCTTTCGTGCATAGGCGAAAATAAGGAAATCATGACTAAATATCTCTATACATCCTTACGCCCCCTCTACTATCCTAATCTCTTCCTCCGTTAGGCCGTACAATTCGTACACGAGGCGGTCGATCTCTAATAATAAAATTGGAACTAATGTATTAGTTAAAGAATTCGATATTTGTCTAATACAATATAACTGTATTCTTTTTGTGCATTTCCTAAGTTTAGATATATCGCTTCGATTTGTGAATCATAAAGTTCAAAAAGTTTAAATACTTGTGCATTCAAATTAGTAATAAGATTCAAATATTCACAATCCTGAGGATTGTAGCTACATAAATCTTTTGATATTTTTGATATTTCTGATATTGTACTAACATCTAACGTATCTAAAAATTGTTCTTCTTTAAAAGGAAGAGGAAATCTTTGTACATAAGAACTGTCTAAGTGGCGAGCTGTCTCGGTGTTCTTAGAGTAAATGGCAGTATTTACATAAAATGACATAAGGTCACTGTTGAGAATGCCAGTCAAGAAATAGATAAATTCATTTGTATTATATTTATCTTTAAGAAATAAATTTACATAATTACTGCCTGTCATTAATTTACCATTGATATCAGGTACAAATGCTAAAGATACACCTCTTAATGGTTTTGCTATTATTTTTCTTCTTAAGTAGAATTCCTTTTTATCCTCATCAAGAGAATTTTGGTTAATGTACTTAAACGTAGTAACTTGAAATTTCTTTGTTTGTGGACCCTGTCTTATATATTCTATTCCATCGTTACATATTGTGTCAATGTCCACACCGCGTTTGACATCATCTATAATCTTAGAAAATTTTATAAATTTTGAAGCGATATTCTGAATAATATTATTTTCTATTTCTTTCAGTTCGGCTACTATCAAAGTACCTGAATTAATAATTATTTCTTTGTTGCAATCACCGGCGAAATTAATTACTTTACTTTCAGAGATTTGCCGTAGGGGTTCTGTTAGGTATATTCTGTATTTATTCTTCACTATTTTCTTTTGAACACATATAGCGACAGATTCTATTCCTGCGGAAGCAAAAGAATAACCTGCATTAAGCACACTGACTATATTATCATTATAGAGCATCTTACGCAAAGGTCTCCAAGTTTCTGAAAAAACAATTGCGTTTTTTATGATTATTGAGTAAACATAGTGTGCTAATTGGCTTGATAATTCTAAAAAAATTCCGGCACTATCATTCGAAGTGTATGAATTTTGAAATTTTTTCCTTAGTTCTATGCAATATTTCAAACCCCACGGCGGATTCCCAATAACAATATCAAAACCGTCTGAGATGCCAAACATAAATTCTGGATCAAACCAATCAGATTGGGCGTTTTGGTCAAAAGGATCCCAGGAAGCAATTTGCTCGGCTGTTTTTTGGGCGTAGTTATCCTTAGCAAGAGCCTCTCGTAATGTTACGCGGACTTTTTTCTCTTCCTTCAGTAATCTCTTTTTATCAGAATAATTGTCAACATAGAAAAGATCCCTCCTTACGTCGAAAAGGCGCTTCTCCGCTTCGATTACCTCTGGGCTAGTAAAGTTTAATGCGTTTTCATTAGGTTTCTCCAGTCCTAACAGCGTGTTCGCGGCTACAAATTTGATCTCGAGGTTAGGCAGGGATTTTATGCCGCGATTCTCCTTAGAGTCTTCTATGGTTTGCTCGACTATAAGTGATATAAAAAAGCGGAGTTTACTTATTTGGATTGCGATCGGTTGAATGTCAACCCCATATATGCAATTCTCGATAAGGCCTAATTTACGGACGTAATCTGCGCTCTTGCCCTCAAGAGTTCTTTTTGTCTGTTCACGAATTTCTCTAGGAGTTCTCCCTATAAGCTTAGCTTTCCATACTTTATTATCAGGGTCGAGCTTATGCAGCGCGAAGACTAATTTATGCAGGGCGCCCATTGGGTAGGCTCCCGAGCCGCAAGCGGGGTCGAGTATCTTTACGGTTTCTATTGCGTCGAGCAGTACGCTCCTCTCTTCGTAGTTGAATATTTCTTGGTTATTTTCTGTATAGTCAAGCAGCGCCCGAAGTCGGGGCTCGAATTCTCCCTTCGGATATTTTTCCTTTAGTTTAGTTTCAAGAAAGGCAATGAGACTTTCGTCTACCATATAATTCACGATTTCGCGCGGCGTATAGTAGGAACCCGTAGCTTTTCTCGCTGTAGTTTTTGTCTCAGGGTTAAAGCTTGCCAATAGATTTTCAAACACCTTGCCAAGCAATTCGGGGTCAAGCGCAATGTCCTCTTCTATAGGAGTGTTTTCCGCTACTGTGAACTTATAACTGTTAAGGATATTGATCAGACCGCGGGTAAAATACTTCTTGTTCTTTGTGTCGTAGACTTTATTCAAATCGACTTGCTTTTCCGCGCCGAAGAAGAGTTCGTCCGGTACCGTAAGTCTTGCTTCATTATCTTTGTGGTTGGAAAAGCAATCGATCCGATAAGCTTTACCTTCCCGCAAATCGTCGAGGCACTCGAATAGCCCGCCGTTTAAGAATGGTATTTCAGAAAGTAGCCCGATCAATTTGTCAGGATCCTTCATGAAGCGCTTATAGCGGTAATAGCCGGGCTGCAAGTATCCTTCATTTAAAAAGCCGTTTTGTTTAGCTTCATCAATAAAAAGCCTGCTATTGGGCTTATCCTTTTTCATTGGCGCATTTAAAGTCGCAAAAAAGAGATTCTGCAGTACCGCCTTGTAATAAGTGGAATTAGTCTTATCGTCGTACTTGAGTAAGTCTTTAAGTTTGTTTTCATCGAACAAATCGTTTGGAGTCAATTTTTTCTCTTTTAGAAACCAAACGAAAATGATCCTGGTCAGAAGCCGAATTAAATTTGTCGCATTGCGAATTTCTTTATCTGAACAGTCGTCGGCGGGGAATTCGACTTTATCCATCGCCCAGAAGTACCAGTTTGAAATCTCCTGGTAGAACTTCTTATTCAGCAACTGCACGTCGAAGACATCGCGCCACTGCTTGTAGAGCGCGTCGAACGAATTAACGCCCGCCTTCAGCTTTAAATCGTCGAGTATACGTAAATGCCCCGTATGCGGGCTGAGCAGATTAATATCGCGCAGCATAGAGACCTTGCCGAGCTTTTCGCCTTCGCGCCAGGTTTGGCTATAAGCGGTGCGTTCTATCGCCGTAAAGGAGAGGTAGTCGCCGTGCGAATCCCGGTATTTAAGCAAAACAATAACGGGGGCCATCTTACTGGCCCTATTAAAGGCGCGCGCGATGTTGGCTATTTCCGTACGGGTAGGGCATCGGCCCTCCTCGAATTCCAACTTAACCGCGAAAACGAAGATGCCTTTGTATTTATCGTTAGCAGCTTGTAGCGCCTCGGCAAACGATCCGTTCTTGTTCTCAAAAAGTCCTGGCGCCGCGCCAAAAATATCGTCGTCTATTTGCCCAAGAAAGTATGTTTCTTTAATGGATTTGAATTCGTCCGAATCTTTATAGTAGTCGCGGAGAATATCCTTAGCCGCCAAGTTAAGCGCAGTAGGACTCTGCAAGTTGACGCCAAGCCCGGCGAAGAATGATATGCCTGCTTCGTATAGGCCATTATTAACGAAATTCCTGAGATCCATTAATCTGCATCCTTTCCGTTCGATACGACAAACCAAGTTATGAGGTCAAAATTTTCGGGTATAAATTGTTCTTCTATTTTCGGTTGGTTCTTCTGCGCCTTGTTAGTCTCGGCTCCAAAATCCATTACTTGAATTACGTTTTCAGCGGCTTTTTTCGGAGTTTTCCCGGCGATCCAATTTTTAATTAGGGCCGCCAGCTTTTCCAACTCTTCTTTTTTGCCGTTGTCGATATCTTCGGACACGAAGCGATCCTCTTCTTTGTGATTGCGCAGTATCGAAAGAATATCGCGTTTATTTAAATGGACTTGCGCTCCGTTCTCGTCGGCGTAAAGCAAGTGAATTTCTTTGTAATCATGGTGCGCGCCGTTCTTTTTCCGTTTGGGACACCCAAGCGCGGCGATAACGCCCTTCGGCAACGAGGGGTATTCGGGGTTGGGATTGGCCCTGAAGCCGGTAAATACCCCGTTGGGGATAGCATCGTACTCTGCGGCATGTTCCTTTAAGACGTCGAAGAGTTCATGCCTGAAGCTTTCCATCGATAAGTTGTAAAGCGCGAGCGTCTCGCTTCTTTGCTCAACTTCCTCCCACGACTGCTCCAATTGCTTTAGCATTAATTCTTCCTGCTTGCTGGCGAGCGGGTTGTCCTTTATGATACTTTCCAACTTTTCGTCAATATTAGGATCAACTTCAGTACCGACTAATTTCATAAGCGAAAGCCTGTTAACCACGCGGTGGTTTAGCTTGATGTAATCCTCGCAATTCTTCTCAGGCCAAAAGTTAACGCCCATAATCTCATCGTTCGGCGAGCCGATACGATCTATACGGCCAAACCTCTGAAGAAGTCGCACGGGATTCCAATGAATATCGTAGTTGACAATGCAATCGGAGTCCTGTAAGTTTTGTCCTTCGCTCAGCACGTCGGATGCAATAAGGATATCAATTGGGTTATGCAGCTTTTTGGCGCACTCAGGATCGTGCTTTTCTATAAATTCTTTCCAAGCATCGAAGTCCTCGATGGGTTCGACGCCTTTCTCCCGGTAGAGCAGGGTCCAATCCTTTTCCTTAAATAGCTTCGAGTAAGGCGCGAAGCGTTCCAGCAAAGGCTCAAAGGAATTCCCTTTGAAGCCGTCGGACGTAGCGAAACTATCGCCCGTTATATAAGCTACAGCTTTAAACCTGTCGGCAAGTTTTTCGAACAAGTACTGCGCGGTATCTTTGTACGTGGTAAATATAATTACCTTTTTATTCTTTTTGCTTTTTTGCTTTTGCTCGATAAAATCAATTAGCCTGGCAAGCTTTTTATCCTCTCGGTAGTCGCATTTAACGTTAGCTCTCATTTTATCAAGACTTTTCTTGAGACTTTCAAAAGCGTCAATATCCTGCTTGATGCCTTCGCGGAATTTGTCTAATTTCGTAATAGTCGAAATTCCAATAGGGTTTTTCTTTCCAATTTCAACTTCTAAATCGGCAGCCAAATCTTCGAGATCATCCATTTCTGCGCTTTCGGTATAATCTAATTTAGCTTCGGTATTATAATTTAAATACTTGTCGACCTTATCAAGCACGCTTTTAAAATAGTTAAGCATATTCCCGATAGTAATATCAAATGCGTTCCAGCAGGATTCGAGGCGTTTTACAAGCAGGATGTACATCATCTTAGCAAGGAAGTATTCGCGTTGCACTTGGTCTGAAATAGCGGATTCGGCTTTAGCGTTTTCCGTATATTCAGATGGCCTGTACGCAATAAAACTGATTTTGCATGCTTCTAGGATACCATCGAAATTCTTATATTCGCCGATGTAGTCCAGTTCCACGCCTATTGAAATAGGTTTTTGCTTTTTGGGGAACTTTATCGTACTGTCTTCTTTCTCGATCATTGATCGCGTACGTGCGACAATAAGCGCGTCTGTTAAATCGAAGAATCGATTATCGAGTTGAGAAACAAAATCCCTAATCGTACGATTTTCAAGCGCCTGCCAGTTAGAGTAAACCTTTTGCGCATTTGAAAAAAGGTATGTTAAATTCGGGATTTTAAGATCTGTATTCTTAAATCCGTCTTCTCTCCCTTTTACAATTAACTTAAATTGATTACGCAGGTCGTCGAGCTTATTGTTGATTGGAGTAGCGGAGAGCTGAAGTACCTTTACGTCGCCGCGGTTCTTTTCCAATAAATTCTCAACTAAGAACTTATAACGCGATGATTTGTCATTGCGAAGGTTATGGCTTTCGTCGATTACAAAAAGAATTCTCTCGTTATTCTGGAGCGCGTGAATCTTATGGTTATAGTTATTGTTTGAAAGCCGTTCGTTTTGTAGGTCGGTGTGAAATCTAACTAAATAATCTAAGTGGTCATTATCAAATTTTGACTTATTACCCTTAATATACTGTACCCAATTGCCGCGCAACTTTTTCGGGCAAAATAACACGACGCGGTACCCCATGTTTTGATAGTATTTCATGACAGCAAGCGCAGTCCAAGTTTTACCAAGACCAACGGCATCGGCAAGAATAGCCCCATTATACTTTTCAAGCATCTTAATGAGTGTTATCACTGCCTTCTGCTGATACGGGAATAATGTCTTATAGAGAGTGGTATGCTCAATTAACTTTATTTCTTTAGACTCAGAAAATCCGTTGTATAGGTCATTCTTAAAACATTCGAATAAAACCTTATAGTACAGCTTTTTCGGATCATACTCCTTAAAGTAGGATTCAATTTGTTCTATAATGTACTCTTTTATATTCTTTGAGTTTTTGTCTCCTAATTCAATATCTTCTTTTGAATTACTCCAAAGATTATCGAACCAACGCTCGACTTTTTCATAATCCGCATCGCCGCCAGTTATAGCAGTATTTAACTCAATATTTGAGGATGGCCTTAATCCTATTCCTGCTTCCGTTAAATTAGAGCTTCCGATTATATAGAATTTATTTTTTGGTTCAGCATCATCGTACACAAACGTTTTTGCGTGGCAGAATTGGCTAGGGGGTTGCCTTAGTTCGACTTTGGCTTGATTTATAAATTTAATTGCATCTTCGCTTTTACTTTTTAGTTTAAGAGCATCTGAAATATCTAGATTTTCTCTTAGTAAATCGACAATTTTGTTTTTCTTATCCTCTTTAACTACTAATTCTCCAAGAATCATATTAATTGACTTCGGCTTATTAACCTGCTCATAAAAGTAAGATAAAGCATTAATTGTAAAGTAGCCTGTTACAACTTTAAGATCGCCTTCTCCAATATTCTTAGATAAATAATGACTAACACACTGTGAATTCTCTTTGTTCTCATGTTGTTTGTTATCTAAAAGCATTCTGATTCCGGAAAATAATGGATAATCTCTTTCTACAAATCTAATAAATTTTTCAAAAGTCGTTCGGAAAAATTAATAAAATTCGTATTTTTATACTGCAAACTTAACTTTTCCCGCGCCAAGTCGCGTCGCCCGGGGTCGCGCGCAAATGGAAAGAAATAAACTCGGAGCGTTCGCAAGGCATTCCTACGGGGACCGCGGGAACGATAAAATCTCCCGCGGCTTCGCCGCGGCAGGGATGTGGTTGGTGGCATGCTATTCTATAGACATGCGAATCCTTCGGATTCGTCCGGAGCGCTATTCTATCAGCATTTCTGCGTTATTTAAAGCGCTTTATGTTATTTGAAATTTCTTTGGTTTCCCTATCGGGTCGGGAATGACGGATAGCGTTTATTCCCAAGCGCTTACGCGTTATTTCCTTGTATTGCGCCTGATCAATGGTCAATGATAAATGTTAAATGACTTTACATTTCCACCCCGAACTTCCCCAAAACGTAGATCATCAGGTAGTAGAAGAGCACCATGACGAGCAGGGAGAGAGTTAATGAGAGCCAGAAGTTCCAGCCGTGCTTCAGCAGGACGGGCAGGAGTATGAAAAACGATAGCGAGGGGATGACGAGCCAAAAAATGCTGCCGGAAAGAGCGGATATCTTTTCGACGCTCTTCGTTTCGACGTAGAGCCAGATTATCGCGAGGACCGAGACGAGCGGCACCGACGCAAGGATGCTCCCGAGAAGGCTGCTGCGCTTCGAGATCTCCGAGATCGCCGTTATGATCACGGCCGAGATTAGTATTTTAATTATGATATATAGCATACTTCCCTCCTGAATATCCTAAAAATTAAGAAATTTAGGAGAAATAATATAATGAAATTTCCTGGATGAGCTCCGCCAGCGGCGGTATATTTGTATCTTCCCCGGGGCTTCGCCGCGACAGGGATGTAGTTGGGGGGCGGCGCTTCGCGTTAGAAAGCCGTAACCTCTCCGAGGTTAAGAAATGAGTTTACGCGCTTGAAAATACATTAATATCTTGTTCGAAATCCTTTGGACTCTTCGCTTTGTTCTGAGTGACAAACTCATCTATTTTTATAAAGTTAACGCGTCATTTACTTGCATCCGTCATTCCAGCGCAAGCGCCCGGTATGGCGGGGGCGAGTTTTCGCGCCAGTTAAGAGGGGAATCTTAACCTGCGAAAAATACGAACCGATCCTTCGCGTTAACAATAAAAACGTTTTCAGGAAATTCTAAATGCCATTGAACGAATTAAACAGGTTGGCGCAGGGCGCTGAGACGACCGAAGAAATGCCGGCGCTCTTCCTCGGGCACGGCAGCCCTATGAACGCGATAGAGGACAACGAATTTACCCGCGGTTGGCGGGAACTCGGCGCCGCGCTCCCTCGCCCGAAAGCTGTCCTTTGCGTTTCCGCGCACTGGGAGACGAACGGAACTCACGTTACCGCGATGCCCCGCCCCGAAACGATACACGATTTCGGGGGATTCCCAAGGGCGCTCTACGAGGAGAAGTACCCCGCCCCGGGCAGCCCGGAACTCGCCCGCGAAGTTAAGGAAGCGATCGAAAGCGACGACGTCGGGCTGCACGACAAATGGGGGCTGGACCACGGCGCCTGGAGCGTGCTTAAGCATATCTTCCCGGCGGCGGACGTGCCGGTAGTTCAGTTGAGCCTGGACCAAAGGAAGTCCCCGCGCGCTCATTTCGAATTGGCGAAGGAGCTTGCGCCGCTCCGCCGGAAGGGAGTATTGATAATAGGCAGCGGGAATATGGTCCACAATCTGCGATTAGTAGCCTGGAACAAGCTCGGGGAAGTGGGTTACGCTTTCGATTGGGCGGCGGAGGCCGGGGAGAAAATGAAGTCGGCTATACTTTCGGGCGACGCGGATTCGCTCGTAAACTACGGATCGCTCGGGAAAGAGGTAGAACTCGCCGTACCGACGCCGGAGCATTTCCTGCCGTTGCTCTACGCGCTGGCCCTGAAGCGGGAAGGGGAGAATCTTTCGCTCTTCAACGATAGGGCGGTAGGCGGCTCGCTTACGATGACGTGCGTAAAGATTGGGCAATAGATAAAAAAACGCGCGCATCTCCCAGTGCGGAAATGCGCGCTAAGCACATTTGCATACCGTTTTCGCGCGGCTTATTTAATCTTGCCGACAGCCGCTTTTTTCTCCTGCTTTTCCTTTCTTTTTTCCATTAAGCTCTTAGTGGGCTTCTTTTTAGCTTCTTTTTTTATTTCATGTTCCTTAGCCATGACGCCAATCTCCGCAATGATGAGTACGAATACAAGTAAAGATAATCACGCTTATACGGTTAATTTATTTAGCTTTTTTTTAGTCGGTCGCCGCATCGGGAGAACCTTACGCTGAAACAAGCACAAGAAAAGGAAGATCACGCAAAGCCCGCTAAAAAAAAATTATGTTTAATAATAATCCGGCTATTCATGTGCGTTAATCATAATTTTAGTCTTATCTAAGGTCGGATTAAATTCCTTTCTTCAGCCGCGCCCCTCTTAATAGGCTCACAAATCAAGGCGTCGAGGTGTAGTCGTGATAAAAATATTAGAGGGAAGCTGGATTTTGTGCGAAAATTTTTGTTTTTCGCATGTAATTTTACTAAGTTGCAAATATGCTTTAATCGATATTCTAACCTAAAAATGGAGAATCACGATGAGATTTCATGGCTTACTTAAGAATTTATTGCGTTTTTCAGTAGTATTATTAATCGCCGGTCACATAATATCCTGCTCGGACGACGACGCAGTCAAACCGCCGGCGCTAAAGACGCTGGAGGACAGCGTCCGGCAAAAGGTTTGGTATACGATGGACACGATGATTAAAGCCAGGGGGATACCCGGGGCTATCGTCATGATCGAAAAGGCGGGCTACGAGCCATGCTATATCTCGGTGGGGTACCGCGACGATCAAAAAGACACGATGAAAACTAATACCAGGTTCCTGGTAGGCAGCATCTCTAAAACGTTCGTGGCCGAAGTGATCCTGCAGTACGTAAAGCTGGGCAAGATCGGCTTAGACGATAAGTTGACCAAGTACCTCGACGCGATAACGATACCCGGCATCGAAAACGTTACGATCCGACAGTTGCTGAACCACACAAGCGGCATGGGCGAATACCTAACGGATTCCTTTATTCCCTGGGCAATCGCGCATAAGGGCTCTTCAATAAGCAGGGCCGCGCTCACCGACACCTTAAATACAAAAAAACTTTTGTTCGAGCCCGGTAAGGAAGTGCATTACTCCAACGCGGCATATATCACGCTCGGTCTTCTCGCCGAAAAAATTGGCGGCAAGCCGGTCGAGCAACTCGTTAAGGAACTTTACATCAACCCGATGGGATTCCAAAACACTAACTTCCCGAGCAGCCTAACCGAAACCAATACATGGCTTTCCAACGAAGCGCATGGATACGGCTATGGCCTAACTGGCGAGCTTGTCGATTACACATCGTTCGACCCGTCGTACACCTGGTCGGCCGGCGCGGTAGTTTCGAACGCGTACGATTTAAGGGAGCACCTAAAGGAATTGCTTACGGGCGACAAAATGCTGAATACGAGCCTCCAGGCAGAAAGGCTTAAATTCAACTCGACTACGTTGCCGTCCTACGGCACGGTTTCCTTCGGGCTGGCGGTCGCCCAGATCGGGGAAAAATACCGCGGGCACTCCGGCGGCTGGCTCGGCTACAACTCCAATATCTACTATAGAATGGATAAGAACACTTACTTCATCACGTTCGTAAATAAGTATTCCGGCGGCGAAAACCCCGCATGGGACCTAATGATCTATGTGAACGAAGTACTCTTCCCCGGCGAGCCCGCTCAAATCGTTCGCTTCGACGAGAGCCGCGCATTCGGGACCAGGTACTTTGAATCGAGACATTCGACGAAATAATTCAGGCCGGCGGAGCGGAACTTGCGGCCTCCGTCGATAAAAACTATAGCGTTTCTTTTTAATCCGGCAAAATCGAACCGATATCGAAATCACAAGGTACGGCAAAAAGCTCTAATAAAATTGGTCAGCGGTTATTGAATATATCTTAGAAGCGGAATAAATATTAGATGAAAATAAAGTACGGAGATATTGTCGGTTTGATTAGCGCCCGGAGCAAAAGCAAGAAATCAATTACTTTTATAAGTAATAATGGAATTGAGACCCGGGTCGGTTACGGCGAGCTAATAGCGCAATCGCTAAATCTTGCCGCGGAACTAAAAGCCGCAGGTTTTACGCCGGGCGACGAAGTAATTTTTCAATTTTCTGAAAATAAGCCGTTCGTCGTTGCGCTGTGGGCATGTTTTCTCTCAGGCATAGTTCCGGTGATCGTAAATCCGGCTAAAGATTCGGAATCGGCCAGGAAGCTGGCGAATGTAATTAATACGTTAAATCGCCCGGCGGCGCTTTTCGACGAAGCGACGTACCGGGCGATTAATGTATATGCCGAAGACTTAATCCTGGAATCCAGATTCGATAAACTCCATATTGTAAAAGAGAATTCAGCCGTTCCGAAAGATTTCGAAATCATTGCGACCAAAAGCTCCGCAACAGCTTTTATTCAATTCTCTTCGGGCTCCACGGGCGAGCCGAAGGGCGCGAAGGTCAGCCATAAGAATTTGATCTCAAACGTCGCGTCTATGCTGGAAGCGATGGATTGCGACGCCGACGAAATTTTCCTCTCTTGGGCCCCGCTTACGCATAGCTCGGGGATGATACTCTCCCTTGCTAACGCTCTCGCCGGCGATTTCGACCTGTATTTAATGGATAAGCGCGCATTTATAGCCGACCCGTTATCCTGGCTTGAAAAGGCGAACGAGGCTCGGGCGTCGTTGATTTTCTCCCCTAATTTCGGATATAAGTATTTGCTCGACGCGCTCGATCCGCAAAAGGACTATGCCTGGGATCTCTCCTGCGTTAAGCATATAATGAACGGATCCGAGCAGATATCCGCCGCTTTAGCCGAACAATTCAATTCCGCGCTATCAAAGTATAAGCTCTCGCCCAATGCGATGACCGCGATTTACGGGCTGGCCGAATCGACCTTAGCCGTAAGCGTAGGCGATAGGAATAAGGGATTGGAGTCAGTTTTTGTCGATAGGAATACTCTCGCCGTAGGGGATAGGGTGGAAGTTTATGAGCGAAGCGACAAAGATAGCTCAATTGAGCTTGTAAAGCTCGGCAGGCCAGTTCCCGGAACGGCGCTGAGAATAACTAATACCAATTGCGAAGAACTGCCCGAAGGCTGCGTGGGGGCGCTGCAAATTAAGAGCGATTCCGTCGTCGCAGGCTACGTCAACGACGAAGAGGCTTCGAAAGCTCTTATTACTGCCGACGGCTGGCTCAATACGGGCGACTTAGCCTTTCTTCACGAAGGAGAATTGGTGGTAGTCGGGAAAACGAAAGAAGTAATTACAGTAAACGGGATTAATCATTATCCGGTCGATTTGGAGCGAATCGCGGCCGACGCCGTAGGATATGATTTTTCAAAAATTGTTGCCTCCAGCTACTACGACGGCGAAAAGCAAAAAGAAATAACGGTTCTTGGATGCGTATACCGCGGCGCTGCTGCGGATTTTTATCCTATTGCCGAAAGGATGAGATCTGAAGTTCTGAGAAGAGCCGGAATTGAAATTGATTTTATATTTCCTATAGAGGAAATACCGAAGAATAACTCGGGGAAAGTTCAAAGGCGCTTATTTGCGGAAAAGTGTAAAAACAGCGAGTATACGCCTGCGATAGAAGAACTTTCGAGTTCCGAGGGAAAGAATGGAATAATATTCGATAAGCGCAGCATCCCGTCGGTAGTCGGCAAAACGGCGGAGGAAATGCTCGGTAAGAAGATAGACCGCGTTAAAGGATTGATCGAGCAGGGCTTTAATTCTATGATGGCCGTGGCCTTCCGGAAAAAGCTATCTGATATCTTCGAGCTCGATTTGCCTCTCTCGCTCGTTTTCGACTATGTTAATATTGAAGAAATCTCCGGATTTATACTCTCAGAATTAAATAATAATCCCGGTTCAAATTTACGAAAGAAGATTTCCAATTCCGACGACGCTCGCGAACCTATAGCTATAATTGGAATTGGCCTGCGTTTTCCGGGGAATGTGGAGGACGTCGAAACGTTTTGGGATCGGCTCGCCGAGGGCCATGACTTTATCGGGCAAATCCCGGGGAGCCGCTGGACGAGCGACGATTACGACGCGCAAGCGCGTAAAGAAGTCATCGACTCAATCCCGCCCTATGGCGCGTATATAGAAGACGTCGAAAAGTTCGATAATCGCTTCTTCGGAATCTCGCCCAAGGAGGCTATCTCTTTAGACCCGCAACAGCGGCTGCTGCTCGAGGTAAGCTATCGCGCCTTCGAGGACGCCGGGATTAAGATTAGCGACGTATTCGGCAGCGACGCGGGCATTTTTATCGGTATTGCAAATAGCGATTACCTGCAATCGGAAGTAAAGTCCGGCAAGATCGAGGACGTAAATATATACTCGCTGACCGGCGCGGCGCCATGCGCTGCTGCCGGAAGGCTCTCGTACTTCTACGGGTTTCACGGTCCGAGCATAGCGATAGATACCGCCTGCTCGTCCTCGTTCGCGGCGCTGCATACCGGCGTAAAGAGCCTGCAAAACGGCGAAACCAATCTTGCGCTGGTCGGAGGAGTAAATTTAATCCTAACGCCCGAATTCCATATCGGGCTGAACGAGATGGGCGTGCTCTCCACGGACGGCAGATGCAAGGTATTCGACGACTCGGCGAACGGCTACGTTCGTTCCGAAGGCTGCGCCGTTTTAATACTTAAGAGACTTTCCGAAGCGATGAAGGGCGGCGATAAAATCCATGGAGTTATACTTGGATCGGCTATTAACCACGACGGAAGAAGCGCAGGCTTGGCCGCGCCAAACGGCATAGCGCAGGTTGACGTAATGGAAAAAGCTCTCGCTTCCGCGCAATTAACGCCCGCCGACATCGATTACTTCGAAGCGCACGGCACCGGCACCGCTATAGGCGACGTGCAGGAAGTTAACTCGATTTCCCGCGTCTATGGGCGCCGCTCCGAAAGTTTGCTGCTCGGTTCCGTTAAATCTAATGTGGGACATTTGGAGGCCTGCTCCGGCCTGGCCGGTTTAATTAAGGTTTTGGCTTCTTTTAAAAAGAGAGTAATCCCGGGAAATTTACATTTTAATGCTCCAAATTCCAATATTCCCTGGAATGATATTAAACTTCAAGTCGTAGGCCGAAACACTTCTTTACCGAAGAATACTAAGCTAAGGGCTTCGATTAATTCATTCGGGTTCAGCGGCACGAACGTAAACGTTATCGTCGGGGAAGCTCCCGAAAGGGTTGAGAATAAAAAAGATAGGGAACTAAATCATACCCTTTTAACGCATTACGCCCTACCAATATCCGCGCAAACCCCGGCTTCTCTCAAGGAATTATCCAAGGCTTATATCGGCGCATTGTCAGAAGATAATTTTACGGATATAGTAGCAGGCGCATGCGGCCGGCGGTCCGATCTCGCGGAAAGAGCGGTAGCGATCGGTAGAAACTCCTATGAAATAAAATCGAATCTGCGGCATTTTATAGACGGAATAAGCGCTATTGGATTAAGAACGGCTTCGTTGGATGCTTCCTCGGCGCCGAAGGATATCGTTTTTCAATTCTCCGGCGGCGGCTCGCAACGCGCCCGGATGGGCCGGGAACTCTACGAGCTTTCCCCTGTATTTAAGGAAAGCTTCGACGAGTGCGCTAAGGAGTTTGAAAAGCATACTAATATATCCATTCTCGATTTGCTCTTCAGCGAGGATCCGCTGTCCGAAAATTTGGAATACGCGCACCCCTATCTCTTTGCGTTCGAGTACTCGCTTGCTAAACTCTGGATGTCGTGGGGAGTAATTCCTTCGGCGGTCGTCGGGCATAGCATCGGGGAGTACGCCGCGGCTTGCATAGCGGGTATCTTAAGCTTGCCCGACGCCTGCAAGCTAGTCGCCCATCGCGCGCGGCTAATGGAATCAGTTAACGGCAACGGCTTGATGTGCGCCGTTTTCGCCGATGAAAATACCGTCAAGAAGCATTTGAACGGCAACGCGCAGAAAGTGGACGCCGCCGTAATAAATTCAAATGAAAATATCGTGCTCTCCGGCGAGAAAGAATCGCTTCTTATAATAATCGAGAATCTACAGCGGAACAATATCGAGACGAAAATACTCAAGGTCTCGCTCGCATCGCACTCCAGGATGATGCAGCCAATACTCGACGAGTACGAGAAAATCGTCGCCGGGGTCGATTTACATGAACCCCGCTGCGTATATATGTCAAACATGACTGGGGAACCGGTCAGAGAAGGCGAAGCGACCACGCCCCGCTACTGGGCGAATCAGATCCGGAGTTGCGTGCGCTTTGGAGATTCGTTGAATCGCCTTATCGAAGACGGTTATCGAATATATTTGGAAATCGGCCCTTCGCCGGTTTTAAGCGGCATAGGCGTCCAGGCATATCCCGATCTTGAAGCCCTTTGGCTGCCCTCGCTCGACAAAACTACTACGGAATGGGAGCAGCTTTTGATCTGCGCCGCGGAGCTATACGCGCATCACTATCCATTGAATTGGAACAAAATTTTAACGTTGGAAAAGAACCCGGATATTGAATTGCCCAAATATCCGTTCGATAGGCATGCTTTTTGGAAGGATCCATTGCTCCGTATCGGCGCGCTGGAAGGAAGAATAAATATGAGTAATCTGAAATTAAATAATACAATTGAAAGTAGAGATAACGGCATAATGAAAATCGACGTGCTCGGCGAATTAAAAAATATGATTTTTGAGTTGACCGGGAATCGGCTTGCCGGGACCGATAGCGACAAGCTGATATTTCAGCTGGGACTTGACTCGTTAATCATAGTTAAATTACGGCAGGGAATTAAGAGGAAATTCGACGTCGAGATAGGAATGTCGAAAATATTCAAAGAATTGAATTCTCTTAGGAAAATTTCTTCACACATCGAATCCGTTTCCAATAAATTGACGATGAAAACTATCGAATGCGAAACCGCGGTCGAGGCAAACGATTCCCCATTAAATCAAAATATATCATTCAACGCGGAAGATAGTCTTTTAGCCGGCATATTTAAAGAACAATTTAATATAATGAACAGGCAGCTCGATCTGCTCAAGAGCGGCCGCTCAAGCGTAACGATTCATCCGGCGCCTGCGCAGCCCGAACGGAAAAAATCGTCTCGTCCCGCTCCCGTTAATTTCAGATCGGTAAAATTGGATTCCGACGATACGCTCAGCCAACCACAACGCCGTTATATAGACAATTTAATTTCCGCGTTCAATCAAAAAACGAAAAAATCTAAGGAATACGCTCAGAAGTACCGTTTTCCGCTCTGCGATTGGATCAATACGCTCAGCTATCGCCACGAATTGAAAAATATGAGCTATCCGTTCGTCTCGGAGCGCGCCGAAGGTTGCAGAATTACGGACATCGACGGCAATGAGTACATAGATCTCGCAAACGGCTATGGAGTGCACTTCTTCGGCCACAAGCCGAAATTTATTATCGACGCGATAAATCGGGAAATCTCCGCCGGAATGCCCCTGGGTCCTCAATCCAAGATAGTAGGCGAGGCCGCCGAACTGCTCTGCTCCATCACCGGCAACGAGAGAGCGACCTTCTGCAATACGGGAACCGAAGCCGTTATGGTGGCGATCAGGCTTGCGCGCGCAAAGACCGGCAGGGATAAAATTGTAATCTTTTCAGGCTCGTACCACGGGACGTCGGACGGCGTTTTAGCAGTAGCCGACGAAAATTCGGAAATCCATCCCGTATCGAGCGGCGTGCCGGAGAACATGATCCAGGACGTTTACGTGCTGGAATACGGCTCCGATAAGGCCCTGGATTTTATAAACGAGCGCGGCGCCGAATTGGCCGCGGTTATATGCGAACCGGTTCAGAGCAGGAAGCCCGAACTCCAACCGCGCGAATTCCTTAATAAATTGAGAGAAATTACTCTCAAAAAAGGCGCGGCCTTGATCTTCGACGAGATCGTTACGGGATTTCGCATATCTCCCGGCGGCTGCCAGGAGCATTTCGGCGTGCGCGCGGACATAGCGACGTACGGTAAGATAGCCGGCGGCGGAATGCCTATAGGCATAGTTAGCGGCAAGGCGGAGTATCTCGATATGATCGACGGCGGCGCCTGGAGCTTCGACGACGAGTCGGCTCCTTCGTCCGACATAACGTTCTTCGGCGGCACTTTCTGCAAGCATCCCATTACGATGGCGGCTTGCAACGCAGTAATGAAGAAGATTAAATCGGAGGGCGCAGCTCTTTACGAAGGGATAAATTCCTTAACCGCCGATTTTGTAGGGAAACTTAATTCGCTGTTTAAAAGGGAAGGCGTACCCTTCTTCTGCAATCATTTTGCGTCGCAATTCAGGATAGACGGCGAGGGGATTTACTCGAACGTGCTCAAGCCGATCGAACTCGACCTGTTCTTCTATTCAATGATAAATAAAGGCGTCTATTTCTGGGAGAGAAAGATCAATTTCTTCTCCGTTGAAATTACTCCTAAAGAAACTGATTACGTGCTACGCGCTGCGGAGGAGACTCTGCGCGAAATGAATGCCGCAGGTTTTTTTCGTAACGACGGCAATACCGGGGCCTGCGTATTGCCGTCGGACTCTATCGCTTTTCGGGCTGCTTCGGCTCAAAAAAGGATGTTTATACTCGGCCAGTACGAGAACGGCGAGCTGGCCTACCATATAACGATCCCTTTTATATTAAACGGTAAACCCGATTTCGACAAATTGGAAAGAGCTTTCCGCAGCGTCGTTGAAAGGCGCGACGCGCTGCGCTCCGCGTTCTACTCGAAGGACGGGGAGTTCCTGCAGGAGGTTCAAAGCGACGTCGCTTTTAATTTAATAAGAATTGAGCGGCCTTCCGGCGAAGATATTCACGAGACCATAAGCAAATTCATCCAGCCATTCGACTTTGCGCGTCCGCCGCTTATGCGAGCCGGATATTGCAGGCTGGAGGGCGAGGAATATTTGCTCGTCCTTGACGTTCACCATATTATCGTCGACGGCGTCTCGCTTGGCATTTTGTTCGACGAACTGTCGAAATTCTATAACGGCGAAACAAATTTCGAGCTTCCCGTTTCTTCCTCGGCGTTAGCCCAAAGCGAGGAGGAGTATTTAAGGTCGGAAGAATACGCCGAGTCCAGGCGTTACCTGACGGGCAAATTCTCCGGCGAGCTCCCTATGTTCGAGCTTCCTGCGACGGGCGTTAGGAAGAGCTCCCATAACTTCACGGGAGCCCAGTTGCATTTCTCCGCCGATAAAGAATTAACGGCTTCCTTAATAGCTCTTGCCAGGGAATTAAACGTTACGTTGTACTCCGTCTTGGTAGGGGCGTTCTACATATTTCTTAACAGAGCTACAAATCGGGAAGATTTTATAATCGGGATACCCGTTTCATCGCGCCCGGACGACGGGACGTTCGACGGCCTGATAGGCATGACGGCGAACACGATTCCCCTGCGGAGAAGTCCGCGCAACGAGTCGTCTATTCACGACTTCCTGCGCGAGACGCAATCCGAAATAATCGCCGCTAACGAGCATAATCGTTTCCCGCTGGACGAATTGATCTCGGCTCTCGGCGTCGCGCGGCAAGCCGATAGAAATCCGCTGTTCGACCTGCTGTTCGTTTACGAGAACGCTGAAAGCAGGGAACTCGACCTGGGCGGAATACCTGCGAAGAGATTTAAGTACGCCAAGCGAACTACTATGTCGGACTTCGTGCTCGAAGCGATTTTCGAGGACGATATTATAAACTTGAGCATAGAGTACGACGATAATTTATTTAATTCGCAGATAATTGAGACGTATTCCGAGCGCTACCTTAACGTGCTGAAATCGATTATAATTGAAGATAAGAGAATATGCGATATTGATGTTCTTCCTGCGAAGATAAGAGAGAAACTGCTCTCCGGACTGGCGCTTCCTTTAGCATCAATCGACGAGGAATCGGTTCCCGAAGCGTTTGCCTTTGCAGCCCGGCGCTACCTTAATAAAACCGCAGTTATATGCGAAGGTCAAACGCTAACTTACGGAGAACTCGATGCGAGAGCCAACGATATAGCCGAAGCTATATTGAGGAAGTTCAATCCGCAAAAGGGCGATATTGCCGCGATATATATGGAGCGCGGAATTGACCTCGTCGCCGCCCTGCTCGCCGCGCTCAAATGCGGCATGGCCTACCTGCCCTTGAATAAAGATTATCCAAAGGAAAGGATTTCTTACTTAATCAATGCCGGCAAACCGACTTTTGTTATTGCGGACGAGCAAATCGACTGGGCGGAAAATATAGTCTTGATCGATGAAAATAATATCTCCGTTAAGGCCTCGAACGGGACTACGAATAACAACGGGCAAGCGATGACGCTTGAGGATGTCCGCCTTGATAAGAGCGATCTTGCTTATCTCTATTTTACTTCAGGTTCCACCGGCGAACCCAAGGGAGTAATGATAAATCATGGAAATCTCTTGTCGTTCAAAGAGAATTTCCAAAAGATATGGGGTATTAGCGATAATGACATAATTTACGCCATAACTCCATTAACATTCGATATATCCAATCTCGAGATATTATGCTCGCTCCTGAACGGTCTAACGGTAGTAATAGGGACCGATGAAGAGATTAATAATATCGATCTTTTCATTGAGACGATAGAGAAGAATCGCGTAAATACGCTGCAGATCACCCCATCGCGACTATCGTTAATGATCAACGAGATAGGCGCCGGTTTTATAAATAAGCTAAAGACGGCTCTCGTCGGCGGCGAGGAAATGCCTAAGTCGCTCCATCAAGCTCTCGTCGGCGTAAATAAAGTTAATATATTCAACGTGTACGGTCCCACGGAAACGACAATATGGTCCACGTCTAAGAAAATTTCGAGCAACTCCTCCTCGATAGGCTCGCCGTTAGTCAACGAGTCCGTTTACGTGTTGGATAGGGAATTGAATATACTGCCGCCATACGTAGCGGGAGAGATATTCATCGGCGGAGCGGGAGTTGGGGACGGCTATTGGGAAAACGCGCAACTAACTGAAAAGTCGTTTATTCCTAATCCCTTCGTCCCGGGAACTCTCTACAAGACGGGCGATCTTGGCAGGATAAACGCCGACCTCGAGCTCGAATTTATCGGCAGGAACGACGACCAGGTGAAGATAAACGGCCTTCGAATAGAGTTAAACGAGATTGAAGCCGTCGCCGATTCCTTTAGCGGATTGGAGAAGAGCGTTTGCATAGTAAAGAAGGACGGCGAGGCCAAAATACTTGTCCTGTTCTTTACGGGGACCGATGTAGATATTTCTGAATTAAAGGCGCATTTAGCCGAGCGGCTGCCGCGATATATGGTCCCGAATATTATTCAGAGAATAGACGAGATACCGCTATCGTCGAACGGCAAGGTCGATAGAAGAGCTCTGGAATGCATTAGGACAGAGAATTGCGCCATCAAAGAAATAATGCCGGCGCGTAATGAATCCGAAAGAGCAATAGTAAAAGCGCTTTGTGAAGTATTAAATGTCAGTGAGATTTCGACGGGCTCAAATTTCTTCGAGATCGGCGGCGATTCAATAAAAGCGATTCAGCTGGTCTCGAATTTATTCAGGGCAGGTAAGTCGCTCGAACTGAAGGACGTTTTACGCCGACCGATCATATCGGAAATGGCCGGACGACTCCGCGACGCGGGCGCGCAAATTACCGCCGTCGAATCGGATGAATTAACCCCCGCGCAGGAAGCCATCTACTACGCATGCGCCGGGAAAAAGGGTTCCCTATACTGCGAGCAGCTATCGTTCGAGATAGTGGGCGCATTAAATCTAAAAACGTACGAGCGCGCGTGGCGGGAGGTAATCTCCCGGCATGATATTTTTGATTCAAATTTCGTTCCCGACGAATTTGGAGAAGTGAAGCGGGTAATTAAGAAGCGCGAACCGCTTGAAATAATATATTCGGAATCGCTTGGCGATATTGATAGAATTAAATCAAATTTGCTTGAGCATGATTTAAAGAGGGGCTTCGATCTTGAGAACGACCGCCTTATTAGAATCTATTTGACTAAGACCGGCGAGTATAGCTTTATAACCCTCGTCTCGTTCCACCATATAATACTTGACGGCTGGAGCCACGGACTGATATTCCATGAATTAAGGGAGCTTTACCGTTCGTTTGAAGAGAATGCCGCAATGGAGCCCGGCGATTCTTTTAAGTTCGGAGAATTTACTTCCTGGCTCGAAAAAAGAGATAAAACTGCCGATAGGGAATTTTGGACTAATTATTTAAATGGATATCGTATTGGAAGCTCATTATTCGAGGCAGGCGATAGCAATAAAATAAGCGAATGCGGATTTATCTTACAGGAAGTTGATACCGCAGCTCTTCAAGAATATGCGAAGAAGCGTGGAATTACGCTAAGCTCGATTATAACGTCCGCTTGGGGCGCGTCGCTTGCGCGGGTTTTTAATAAAACCGACGTAGTCTTTGGCGTAGCCTTCTCCGGTAGGCAAGCGCCCATACCGAACATTGAGAACGGCGTGGGTATGTTTATCAATACTCTGCCCGTAAGAATAACGCTTAACAAAGAGAAGAGCGCCGACGAGATTATCAGGGCGAACCATAATAACTTAATAGACATTAACCGCCACGGCTTCTATTCGCTCGACGAAATACAGAGCGATTGCGGCATTGACGCGACTTTGATAGATCACGCGCTCGTGATTGAAAATTATAAATTGACCGAACTGCGCATAGCCGACGGACTCGAAGTACGAAACGTTCAATTCAACGAGAGAACGGATTTTGGGCTAACTATATATATAACTTTAAGCGAACAAATTGAAGTAAAAGCCGCATATTACGATTCCAATAGCCCTGTATCGATTACCGATCTTATAGATGCATTTAGGTGCAATTTGAGCGTTCCCGTTTTGGAGTCGCGATTTGATCTTAAGAATAATTCTTCAAACGAAATTGCGGCGGTAGCTTCGAAATTGGAGCGTAAATGCGATAGCATTCCGCGCCGCGAAGAAAAACGATTGAACAATTCGATTCAAGAACAGCTGAAAGAGATATTTACTAAAATACTTGGTAAAGACAATCTGCGAGCCGATTCAAATTTCTTTGAATGCGGCGGTCACAGCTTAAAAGCTATCAAGTTAATTTCGGCTATCTACAAGCGCCTCGGTTATAAGCTCGAGTTTAACGATATATTGCGCTACCCGACGATTGAGTCGTTAGCCCGCGCATTGACCGGTATGAGCAATTCTCGGGAAGAAATAAAACCTATCGCCGGGAGAAAAGAGTACTACGAGCTCTCGGCTGCGCAGAAGAGACTATGGCTTATCGATAATAAATTAGGCAATTCCAGGGCCTACAACGTTTGCGGCAATTTGTTGTTGGAAGGCGATCTGGACGTCGACGCCTTTTCGAAGACGATGGAGCTACTCGTCGAGAGGCACGGAGCCTTTAGATCGAGCTTTAAAAAAGTGGACGGCGAACCGAAACAGTTTATAGAGAAAAGCGTTTCGTTCAAAACGAGCTTCATAGATTTACATAATATGTCCGATCCGCAAGAAGCCGCTCGGAACTACGTAAGAGATAATTCCATTACGGACTTCGATCTTACGCAGGCGCCCTTGCTTAACGTAGCCCTGCTATACCTCGGAGATGAAGGCGGCAGGAAGCGTTATGTTATGTTCTTTAAGGTCCATCACATCGTTTTCGACGGCTGGTCGAACGAAATACTTCTAAAGGAAATATCGGAAGTATATAATAGCCTCGCGCAGGGAATTA
>JBLNBN010000051.1:0-23752 GCA_050260015.1 Chloroflexota bacterium
GCGCGGATGTTCTCTCGCGTCGGGACGTACTGCCGCCACTGCCCAGTGGTTAAATGCCAGAATATGGCGAATGCGATCAGGGCTATAAACGCGTATGCGGATATGTTATGCACCCTGACAGCTTCCTCGAAACCAAGAAACTTATACGAGCCGTGAATTTCAAAGCCTGTAAAGGCAAGCAGCAGTACGAGAGCCGCCTGAGCCCAATGCCAGAATCTTTCAAACGCCGAATAGATATAAACCGATGCCATATTTAATTCCCTTTATTTTTTCTGCTTGAAAATATCCTCATCGCGCCGTGCCCGGCAACGCCTATCAACGTCATTATTATTATCGCTATGCCGCTCGTTTCAACTATGCCGTTGCGGTCGCGGGCTGGCATATAGAAGTCGTTAAGCCCGGCCAGGCGGCTGCCGTTTTGAGTGTGGCACTCGACGCATTTGACGGTATTCTCTTTCGTTCCTACCATGTGGTTTACCGGCCAGTTCATTACGGTCTCGATGAAATCGTATTTGCCGGAATATGGCAGGCCCGCTTCCTTCATACCGACTTCCGAAGCGCGCTGCCAATTGAAATCCTTCCAGAAAGCCCCCTCTCCGGGGTTGTCGGCGTAGAGCTTCGGCTGTATAAGTATTTGATTTACCGGGTCGGCGGGCTGGCGCGCGCGATGTCTCTTAAGGGGAATTATCTTCGCGTCGGGATCCGCATAGTCTCCGTAGAGCGGATTCAGCTCGAGCGTCTTTTTGCCGTAATCCGGTATTTTCTCGCCAAGCAGGTAATGCGTCGCCGTTCCGTTGAACCATGCGTATTCGGGCTTTAAGTTCTTCGCCCACTTGAACGTTCCTTTTATGGATAGATAGGTATGGTTTCCGAAGGCGTCGTCCTCTTCGTAGGGCTTGCCGTCGCGGAGCCTGCCTGCAGTGGACCAGTCCCAGGCCACTTTAGTGGCGGCGTCCTTGGCGTACGTGGGGATGTGGCAGGTCTGGCAGGCTACTTTCAGCGTATGCTCGTTGAGTATGTCTTTATCGTGGGGAGTCTCCGTATGGCACTGCTCGCAGGTAACGCGGTTCCTGTTCATAGAGCTAAGGCTGTACATCTTACCCGAGATGACGTGGTTCTGCGTTACGTGGCAGTCCGTGCACTCCATGTTCATGCCCTCGACGGCCATGTGCGCGTCCAATTCTTTACTTGGCTCGAATAGAGACTTTTCGAGATCGCCGTGCTTTACGTTATTGCCGCCGCCGCCGAAGAAATGGCATACGCCGCAATTGCTGCGTTTAGGCTTTCCAACCGATTGAGCCGCTTTAGCAAGGTCGACTTTCGGATCTGGCGCGCCCTCGAGTTCCTGCCCCTTAGCATAAGTTTCGGAGTTGTCGTGGCAGACGAGGCAGTCAATATTGGTGGAATCGACGTAATTTAATTTATTGTTCTCGGTCGTTTCTCCAAGCCCGATATGGCACTTCGCGCAGGATTTTTCGTTTCCCTGCACGCCTATGCAGAAGTTATTTACGGCATTTTTCTTACCTATATAGACAATGCCCTTACCCTTTTCGTACTCCGGGCGTTCCCAGTTCCAATGGTTGGAATGCATGACTTCCGTGTGGCGTCCGTTGTGGCAGGAGATGCACGCGGCGGTGAGCTGGCGAGGATTTTCGAACTTTCCCTGCAACTGCGCGAATTTCGAGTGATCTACAGATTTGACGGGTTTGCGGGAGTACTTTTCCCGAAGCTTCTCGAGGTTGTCCGTTTCACCGGAAGCCGGTTTAAAGGCTGCGATTGCGGCAATTAATAATAGCCCGAAAGCGAATAAACCGAGTATGATTTTCTTCATCTTTACAGTCCTGATTTCGTTGGATTTATTTAATGCAAACATAAGAAATATTTCCCGAAAAGCATAGGAGAAGGGATATACCTGCAAGATAAATCGCTGGAGGAGAATTAATTATATAATGGAAGGCGAGCCTAAACTATAGCGCCGTCTTTCATAGTAATAACGCGGCCGGCGGCGCGCGCAATTTCTTCGCTATGGGTGGCCACAACGAAAGTTAAATTAAATTCCCTTTGGAGCCGGGAGATGAGCTCAAGGGCGCCCTGCGCGTTGCGGGAGTCGAGATTGCCCGTAGGCTCGTCGGCGAATACGATGGAAGGCTTATTGATTACAGCGCGGGCGAGCGCCGCGCGCTGCTGCTCGCCGCCCGAGAGCTCGGAGGGCTTGTGGTGCGAACGCGCCCCGATCCCTACTATATCGATTAGCTCGACGGCTTGCTTTTCGGCTTTGCGGTAGCCGGCGCCGGCAATTAGGGCGGGCATCATTATGTTCTCCAGCGCCGTAAATTCCGGAAGTAAATGGTGGAATTGGAAAACGAAACCGATATGCTTATTGCGGAAGCGGGAAAGAGCGCTCTCGCTCATAGATTCGTAACGATAGCTCTCGCCGCCTATCCCAAGAGTAATCGAGCCCTTGTCCGGCTTTTCAAGGGAACTTAAGATGTAGAGCAGAGTGCTTTTGCCTGCGCCGGAAGGCCCCACTATAGCCAGGAATTCCCCTTCGGGAACGTCTAACGACACGTTTCTCAAGGCAACCGTGGGTTCGGCCCCCGCTATGCTGTAAGATTTGCTCAAGCCCTCTGCTCTAATCATCATTCTTCCGTAAATTTACTAAAACTCTAAATTAACGCTAAAACTTAGTTATTTTCATTTCAACGCGGCGATTGGTCGCGCGAGCCTCTTCCGTCGTTTCGCGAACTAAGGGTTGCGATTCCCCGTAGCCCTTGGTTTCTATTCGGGAAGCCTCGATACCATGGTCGCTAAGCCATTTCTTGACGGAAGCGGCGCGATCGCGCGAAAGCTTCATGTTGTAATCGGCATCGCCGACGTCGTCCGTATGCCCTTCGAGTAGAACGGCGACGCTTGCTCTGTCGCGCAGGAAATCCGCAATGCGCTCAAGCTCGGGTATAGATTCGTCCTTCAGCTCGCTCTTGTCAAAGTCGAAGAAGACGAGCAGCCTCGTTACGTTCTTCGATAGCTCTATGTCCTTACGGATCTCGCGTCCCTTCTCGTTAGCCGGTATTTCAAATCTCTCGGAGTAGAACAAGTAGCCCGGCCTGGTGGAAGTAATCGAATATGTCCTGCCCGGGATAAGTACGACGTAGTACTCGCCCGTTTCGTCGTCGCTATTGAAGCTGGCAATTTTTTTATTCGATTTCAGGTCGGTTATCGTGACGACGCTGCCTAATGGCTCGCGAGTCTCCGCGTCGCTGACTACGCCTGTAACGTAAACGACCGCTTCGGGTTCATTCGGGTTCGGCACGGCCGTATAAACGTCCAGCGCGCCGTCGCCGCCGGGACGATCCGAGGAGAAGTAGGCTATGTTGGTGTTCTGCAGCGGGACGTAAAAGTACTCGTCGCTCGAGGAATTGATCGGTTCGCCCGCGTTCCGCGGAGCGGCGAATGAAGTCCCGGAAAGCCTGGTGAAATAAATATCAAATCCGCCGAAGCCGCCGCCCCGGTTCGAGGCGAAGCTGAACGTCTTGTTGTCCGCGCTGATGATCGGGGACATATCGTCGTACATACTGTTTACAGCGGAGCCGAGGTTCTGCGCGCGCGTCCAGCCTTCGCGGGTGCGGTAGGCTACGTAGATATCCGTGCCGCCCTGGCCGCCCGGTCGATCCGAAGCGAAGTAGAGCGTAGAGCCGTCGCTCGTTATCGAGGGCTGCGAGTCCCAGGAGTCGGAGTTAACGGTAGGTCCGAGGTTGGTGATCTCCGTCCACTCGCCTTTTACGCGGCGCGCGCTGTAGAGGTCCGTTCTTCCCTCGGAGCGCGATTCGTGCTCGTAGGCCGCGAATACCATATAGTTGCCGTCGGGGGTGAGCGTTACGGAGCCGGCCTGCTTGGCGTCGTTGATTTCGCCTTCGGTCATGCCTGCGAGCTCGTACATTCCGTCCGCGTTTCTCGTAATTTCAAAGACGCGTTGCTTGCCGCCCCGGCGGTCGCTTGTGAAGTAAAATTGCCTGCCGTTGTGCGCTTGCGCGGGAGCAAAGTCGTCCGACGAGGAATTGAATTCCCAGGGACGCACCTGCACGTCCTGGGCCATAAGGCAAGTTGCCGCTATAAAAACGATAAAAGAAAGTATGTTTTTCATTGTTTTGCCTCCCGCCTATATGTTAAACCATAATGCAACCGCAAGCTGTAGCCCGTGTAATTGCCTGTTCTCAAATCCTGTTCGTTGGATAAGTTCGCCCGTAACCCCGTTATTCACTTCGGTAATCTGATCTTTCAATACAGGGGTCAGGAAATATTGAAAACGCGCCTGCGGAACGATAGAAAGCCGGCTGTTTATCTGGAATTTGTAACCTACCCCAATTTCCAAAGCGGTTCGGGATTGCTCAAAAAATGCCTTATCGACCTCGTTCCTAATCCGTTGTGTGTCGTCCGAGCTGTTAAAGTTCGTACTCGTAGTCCATGCGACCGAGGAAACAGGAGTCCCATCGTAAGTGTGCAGATATTGCTCGTACTCGGGCGTGCCGTTCATTGATTCGAATAGCGCGCCCACGGTCATAAAGAACTCGGGAGTAAAGCTATATCTGTAGTAAAGGTTGAGGCTTGCCCAATCCGTTATGAATTTATATTCGTAATCCGTCTTAACCTTCGTGTCGAACGTCGTCGTCGCGGAGTCCGTAATGTCATTCCCAAAATTTCTCGATTCATAACCGATGCGCAATCCAATAGCCGATTTTGAATCAAAAGAGTAATCTACAAAAACGGCGAAATGCGGTGATATGCCGTTAGCTTTGTCGAAAACCTGGTTAAACGTAGGGTTTTCTCTACCGTCGGCAAAGAACCATACCTGGTCTTGCTTGAACATATTGTAGTTCACGCCCCCCTCCAGGCCCACGGCCCAGGGGCTGCCGCCGTAGACGAAGAAATCGTCGCCGTAGCCCTCGGGCTTGCCCTTTGGCCGCAGGACGTCCTCCTGAGCGGAAAGCGCGCCGAGAGCGATGAAAAATATGGCCGCGAGCCATATAAATTTGTTATGAAATTTCATAAGCCTGCCTCGTTAAAGTTATAGGAATTAACAGTTATTTCCATTTATTAGAATTCCGCTTTAAATCGACTTTTCTACAATCTCTATAACGAATTTCGCGTGGTTTAATTTATGCATATTTAAATAATTATATTCATTAAGCGGTTTGCAGTTAATTGATTATTTTCGATAATTCATGTCGAACGCTACTAAGGATTTAATTATATATATTTTTGCCTTTTTGTTCGACTGGTTTTCATCCTTCCAACCTTCACTTTTTTCGTAAAAGCTATATTTCTCTTTATATTACCGTTTATCAGTAAAAATGCTGATTTTGTTGTCTTAACGCATTATTAACCGAATATTAACGTAACCTTAGCTTTATTTATGTAATTTAATCTTGCCATTTCTTCATTAAATTTCAGGTGATTTATGAAAGGCTGTTACTTTAAAAGGACTTTTACGGCGCTGGCGTTCCTGGTTACGGCAGCATTTTTTGGCGGCTGTAGGGAGGATAATTCACCGTCTAACCCCGGCGATCCGCTGACGATGATCGCAGTGATCTCCGACCCGCATTCCTACGACCTAAGCCTTGGCCATTCCGGCCTTGCCTGGCAACAATATTTAATGTCGGATCGAAAATTACTCGATGAAAACGAAGCTATTTTCGACGCGTTTATTAAAGAAATGAAGTGCAACCGCGCGATCAAGGTCGTGCTGGTTTGCGGCGACATGACGAAGGACGGCGAAGCCTCCAGCCACAGTAAGATGGCCGGCAAGTTGCGCGAAATCGAAAAAACCGGCAAACGGGTGTACGTAATTCCCGGCAATCACGACGTGTCGAATCCATTTAGCCGCAGCTATCATACCGATCTGTCCGAACCCGCCCCAAATATAACGGCGGCTCAATTCGCGAGTATTTACGATGATTTCGGCTATAAGGAAGCTATAGCGCGCGACCCCAATTCGCTTTCCTACGTCGTTGAGCCGGCGCCGGGCGTTTGGATAATAGCTATGGACGCCGCGAGGTACCGCGAGAACACTTCGACGACGCTCGTACACGACGGCAAGTTCTACCCCGAGACGCTCGCCTGGATAAAGCAAAAGCTAACGGAAGCGAAATGTAAAGGCAAAAGGGTCATCGGGTTTATGCATCACGGTATGATCGAGCATTTTACCGGGCAGAAGTCGCTCTCCGTCTCGGCCGAATACGTTATCGACGATTGGAACATAGTCGCGCCGCAACTGGCCGGCTTAGGGCTTCGCCTGGTCTTTACCGGGCACTTCCACGCCAACGACGTAACGGCCTTAAGCTCCGGCGGGAATACGATATTCGACGTGGAGACCGCCTCGCTAATTGGCTATCCAAGCTCCTACCGCGTAGTAGGATTGATGAAAAACGGGATGGTCAATATCTGGACGAAGCTAATTCAAACGATCGATTACCCCATCCCCGGGGGGCTCACGTTCCAGCTCTACGCGGAGCAGGAAATCAGGGCGGGCATGACGGGGCTTGCCGCGTACATACTTGAGGGAAGCTTCGGGCTGCCGCACGCCCAAGCCTTATACCTGGCTCCGTTCGTCGGCGACGCGTTCGTGCGCCATTACAAAGGCGACGAGACGATACCGCCCGACACCCAGGCCGTAATAGCCATGCTTAAATCCGACCCGGCGAGCGCGCCCCTGGGATACGCGCTGGAAAGCATGCTGACGGACCTCGCCCCGCCGGACAATTGCGTGTCGCTAAATATTCCATTCAATTAACTGTCGCTTTTTAATTCAAACAAAGGTGATTTATGAGGGAATTTCGCGTTTTGAAACCAATTATCGCCGCGCTGTTCATCGCGGCTTTCTTCGCAGGCTGCAAGGACGACGATTCGCCGTCAAATTCCGGGCAGCCGGAAACTACTATAGCGGTTGCGTCCGACCTTCATTCATACGACCTGAGCCTCGGGCATTCCGGGGAAGCATGGAAAGAATACCTGGCAATGGACCGCAAGCTGCTCGACGAGAACGAAGCCATCTTCGACGCCTTCGTACAGGAAATGAAGAACAACTCCGGCGTTAAGATCATCCTTATCCCGGGGGACTTAACCAAGGACGGGGAGGAGGCCAGCCACGTAAAGCTCGCCGGCAAGCTTCGCGAGCTCGAGAAAGCTGGAAAGAAGATATTCGTAATACCGGGCAATCACGACATAGCAAATCCGGGCAGCAGGAGCTACCATACCGACGCTTCCGAATCGACTCCCAATATTACGGCGGACAAATTTGCGACTATTTACGCGGAGTTTGGCTACTCGGAAGCGGTCTCGCGCGATCCGAATTCTCTATCATATATCGTCGAGCCGACGCCGGGCGTATGGATTTTCGCATTGGACGCCGCCAAGTACCGCGAGAATCCCGGGCAACCCGCAGCCGTGCCAAGCGGGAAATTCAGACCGGAAACAATAACCTGGATGAGGCAAAAACTATCGGAAGGCAAAAGCCTGGGAAAGGTCTTGATTGGATTCATGCACTTTGGGCTGGTCGAGCACTTTACCGGGCAAAAGACGCTTTCCGTGTCCTCGGAGTATGTGCTCGACGACTGGAACACAGTCGCGCCGCAACTTATGGATGCGGGGCTAAACTTAGTCTTCACCGGGCACTTCCACGCGAATGATATAACGGCGTACCAGGCTGGAGGCAAAACGCTTTACGACGTTGAAACCGCCTCGCTCGTGGGCTATCCCAGCTCCTATCGGGTAGTCAAAATTACCAGGGGCAACGCGAGCGTATCGACGAAAACTATTAATAACGTTAATTGGACGTTCCCGGAAGGCTTGACGTTCCAGCTCTACGCGGAAAGGGAAATAAAGAAGGGCATGACGGGTCTGGCGGCGTATATGTTGACAAATCCGCCCTTTAATCTAAATAATGAGCAGGCGGAATACCTCGCGCCCTACATCGGCGACGCGTTCGTGCGCCATTACAAAGGCAACGAAACGATACCGACCGAAACGCAGCTCGTAATTAACAATTTAAAGGGATCGCCCGACACGGCTCCCCTGGGAATGGCTCTCGAAAGCATGCTGACGGACTTGGCGCCGGACGACAACGCCTTTACCGTTCCGCTCGCCAAATAGAATTCGTAGAATATCAATTAATTTTCCCGATGTAAGTCGAAAGCCGCGTCCCACAGAAGACGCGGCTTAAATTTTTGTGGCTGGCGATAAATTATTCCGCTAAAGGCAATCTCTTCACCATTCCGCCGCGGACGTAACTTATGGGTTGCTCGATGATAAACGCGTTCTGGTCGACGCCGATAACTTCGTTCTTTACTTTGGACGTCTCGAGCCGCGTCAGCACTATAAAGATTATATCGATCTTTGAGCCCTCCGGCGAATAGGCGTCCAGTCCTCGCTTTGCCTTTAGAATAGTCGCTCCGCGCGAAAGCTTGTGCGTTATCACGCGGCGGATTTCCTCGCTTTTCGAGGATATTATCATCATGCCGACGTATTCCTCAATCCCCTGCACAACGAAATCCGTGGTTTTAGTGGAGATTAAATAGACAAGGATTGAATACAGCGCGCTTTCGACGCCAAGCACGAGGGCCGCGACGGAAAATATAGCGATATTGATCGCCATAATAATGCCCCCGATTGAAAAGGGGGTCTTGGAGGACAGGTAAATAGCGAGAACTTCCGTCCCGTCCAAAGCTCCGCCGCCCCTGATGGCCAATCCGGTTCCAGCTCCTATAAAGAAGCCGCCGAAAATTGACACGAGCAGCTTATCGGCGGTCAGCGTAGGCAAATCAATAAAATGAATGCTGACGGCAAGAGCTAAGATAGCGCATAAACTCTTTATGCCGAACATCATCGAGATCTGCTTCCAACCCAATATAATAAAAGGAAGATTGAGCGCTGTCAGCAGAATAGACACTTTAAAGCCGGTCGAGAAAGACGCCAGGATTGAGACGCCCGTCACGCCTCCCTCGATAAAGTAATTAGGCAAAAGAAAAGCCTTAAGCCCTATCGCCTCGGCAACGACGCCTAAAGCGATATATAAACTGTCAAGAGAAAGCTTAATATTCTTATTGCTCAGAAGCGCTGGTACCGGCATAGTCTCCTTTCGTTTAAGGCTTCCTTAAGGCTATTATTTTATTCAGGCAATTTATAAACCAATGCGTTTATATTCATACCGGCCCCGACGGACGCAAAGACGATATTTCGCCCTCGCAACGGGGGGTGCGCTTCTAAATTGCCTTTAGAGAATATATCATAAAGCGTTGGCAGGGTTGCGACTGATGAATTTCCAAGCCAGGAAATCGTCATCGGCATTAGTTCCGTTATTTTTTCCTTTACGTTTTCCGTCACCCCGTATAGCTCCAGGATTCTCTTCAGGATTTCCTCGTCCATTTTCTCGTTAGCCTGGTGTATGAGCACTTTGGCTATGTCCTCAATCTTTAAATTGGACTTGTCGACGACTTCCTTTATCAGGTTGGGCACGTACTGCAGGGCGTACTTATATAGTTTATGTCCGAACATTTTTAAGTATAGGTCGTTTTTCCCGCAATTCGGGTCGTAGGATTTATCCATTCGAAGCAGCTTAGCGTATTCGAGCGCGTCGCTTCGCGAGCCGTGCGCAATGATGCCGACGGGCGTTTCGCTTTCGCGGGCCTCGAGAACTACGGCCCCGGCGCCGTCGGCGTAGATCATGCAATCAATGTCGCAAGGATCCGAAATGCGGGAGAGAGTCTCCGCGCCGATAACGAGAGCGCGCTTCGCCTCGCCGCTGCGCAGGTAGTAATTTGCCTGGATTACCGCCTGGAGCCACCCGGGACAGCCGAACGCTATGTCGTAGGCCACCGTCATCGGGTTGGAAATTCCTAAAAGTTGTTTTACTCGCGCCGCAATCGAGGGCACGAAGTCCGATCGGCGGTTGTCGCACGCCACGTCGCCAAAGTTATGCGCGACGATTACGTAATCGAGGGATTCTTTATCGATCGAGCCGCTCTCCAATGCGTCTTTTGCGGCAAGGTAGGCTATGTCCGAAGCATTTTGATCGTCGCGCGCGTACCTGCGTTCGTTAATTCCCGTGATTTCCTGGAATTTCTGTATTATTAGTTCGTTAGATTTTTCAATCCGGTTGAAGTTAGCATCGTAAAATTCATTTTCTAAAAAATCTTTATTGGGTACAACCCTTTCCGGGAGGTGGCTGCCGGAAGAAATTATAACGGAATAACGCCCCAGTGACATTTTTTTCTACCTTGTCTGTACATTAAAATAATTATGATCTTTTTTACCGTATTAAAACGTTGCTTATTTCTTTAAATTGTCTATAAAAATTTCTCCTGTTTGATTCGAAAGTTTATTTCGTTATACTATTAGAAACGGGACAAACTTAATGAAAGATTATACAAAATACTCGGATTTGGAATTGCTGGCTCTGATCTCGGAGGGAGCTCATAGCCGCGACGACGCCTTTAAGGCGGTCTACGTCCGGTATTCCGCCCAAGTTTGGGGCTATTGCCTTTACCGTTCGGCCAGCCGCCAGGACGCGGAAGAGTTAATGCAAGACGCGTGGCTGAAGTTCTTCGCCGCCGCTTGCGAAGGAAAAAGAACCGAAAGAATTCTCCCCCTGCTATTTACTATTGCAAGAAATCTTGCGATCGATAGATTTAGAAAACACGAAGCAAAAAGAAATATTAAAACCGACGACTTTGAAACTTGCGCGTTGGAGCAGATACCAGACCCGGAATGCGTCGAAAACCGCGTTGAACGCGAGGAATTCAATAACCTGGTTAAGGTGGCTATAAACTATCTCGACGATATCTATAAGGAACCCATGCTGCTTTACTGGTTCGGGCAACTCGATTATAAAGAAATCGCCGCCGTTTGCAAGGAAAACGAAGCATGCATACGTATGCGCATTACGCGCGCTTACAAAAAATTGGCCGACCTCCTAAAGCCGGTATTAACAGAAAGAAAAGGATAACCCAGTTATGGAAAATAGATCAGAAATTATTACGGATTACCTTACTGGCAGGCTCGGGCGCGACGAGGAAGAGAAGCTTTTCGAATCGTTCTCCTACGACGCCGGGCTACGCGAGGAGTTCCGCAACGCACTGGAAATTGATCGCGCGATGCGGGCGACGGCAAAATCCTTCTCGCCGCCCGTGAACGTTACCGACGCGATTTTTTCAGCGATAGAGAAAAGCCCCGTCGTGGGCACGGCCAGCCCCTCGGGTTGGCCGATAGGATTTAATTGGTTGGGAGGGATTATCTCCGCGGCAGTCGGCGCAATAATCGCATCGACCATTATATATTTTGCATACGACTTTGGCGGGACGCAGCGACTGGAAAGCGGGAAAGTAGCAAAATCGACTCAGCTCGCCTCTATCCCCAATCGCCGGAATTCCTCGCCGGAACGGGCAAACTCGATCGTAAATCGGGACGGAAGTATTGGAAAGACTGGCCGCGACAAGTCTTTCGGTCCCGTGCCAAATCCAACTAACCTGAGCCCGGAACAATCAATCGTCGACGAAATTCAAACGAGCGCGCTCTACGCGACGCGAACAATTTCGCAAAGCCCCGCCTTCCTCCACGGGAACGGCGGCCAAATTCTAAACCGCGCGGAGCCGCGGGGAATCGAGCGACCGGACTTATCGGATTATGAGCTTAATGAAAATGGAAAGCTCTATTGGATCTCGGCCGAATTCCGGGGTTCGCTAACGAAGAGCATCCCAGAGCAAACGATCAACCCGGAAAAATTCAACCCGCTAAATAATTTTTCCGCGGCCGTTTACTGGCGCTCAAGCGATGAATTCCATATCGGCGCCGAAGCGCGGCAGGAAACGTTTTTCCTCCGCTACGAAGGAACCGACGCTAACGGTTATCGAATAAAGTACGAGCAGACCCCAAACATTACTACCTTCGGCCTCTCCGCCAGGTATTTCCCTGCAAGGTTAAGATTAAACGACTGGAAGCCCTTCGCGCAGCTGTCGCTCGGCTCGTCGCGGTACGGCTCCAGCGTTCGCCCCGGGCTGGGCTGCGCCTACGACCTCGCGCCGAGATGGGCTATGACCCTCTCCGGCGAATGGAGCGCCTTCTTTTTCACTCATCAATCAAGCAATTTTCGAGCTAATAAATTAAACTTGAATTACGGTATTAACTTTAAGTTCTAGGAGGTATTATGAAGAGTCTATGGGCGGCCCTTGCCCTTATTTCAGCCGTACTATTTGCCGGGTGCGAAGACGCGATCAAATCAGATCCGGATAAGATCGAGAAAAGAGCGGATTTTGGAATTATTAAATCAGAGCAAACAAAGGACGTAATTATGCCCCTTTCTGTCGGGAGGAAGTGGTATTACGTAGAAACTGACTACGACGTAAACGGGGAGGTCTCCTATACGGGCTACGATTCCATAGTCGTATTGAGCGAGGTGTCGTTGCACGGTGAAAAGTGGTTCCACGTGCAGTTATTATCGGAAGGCGATTACGACTCTAAAGACTCTTTCGCGTTGATGACCAACACGTCTACTGGCCTATGGTTTAAGTCTTGCGACACATGCGACGCAACGCTTTCGCTTATGGCTCAATATCCGCTAAAGAATAGTCCATACCTTATAGGCAAGGCCTCCGACTTGATGCCCGGTGAATTTTTACCATGGTCGGAGAAGGACGGGCAACTGTACGCCAGGGTTGCTCCATTTAACAATGAATTGATCGGCGACAAGAATCGTTCCGGCTTAAAGTACGAGTATTACGCCAAGGACCTGAAGAGTTCGGCCGCGGAGTACGTCCTCTTTAGCGATTACTTTACGGAAAACTTCGGTATAGTTAAACAAATCAATTATACAAGCCCCGTCTTCCCGTCCGCAAAAACCGTTTTCAGCGCCGTAGAGAAGCTCGAGCCGCCGGAAGACCCTGTCCTTATTACGCCGGACAGCATTGCTTGGGGGATACAAGGTTACATCGGCGATATCGATTCCACCGTAACAATAGCGACCAACGTCTCGAATCACACAACGGCTACGATCAATAGCATACTGGTTTCGGGCGACGTTGATATAACGATAAAGTCCCCGCTTAACTTTCCCGTATCGATATCTCCCGGGGAGCATTTAGTCCTAATTATATCTATTAAGAAGCAGCATCAGGGCAACTTCAATGGGAAATTAACTCTTGTCACCTCGGTCGGAGATTTCGAAATGCCTGTCATCGGATATTATTTGTAAAAACTACGGGGAATTATCTATTGAAAAGAGCGCGTCGATGAGATGCGCTCTTTTTGGTTGTAGATCAATTTTATTATATAATTTATCCGCACGTAATTTCTGATAAATTGCCTTTTAAAAGCTTCGGTTCGGTTACTTGACCGAATTAATCAATTTATATATTCGCTTGTTTTTTGTTTGATTATTCGTATTTTATGACCTTGGTTATATTCTATGTAAATACAAATAATAATCTTATCATGAAAAGAACGATTCTCCTTTTCTTTCTGCTCGCTTCGCCGCTACTTTCCGAAATGAAGTACGCATCCATAACGCTGGACACCATAAATTACTCCAAAATCGAACACCGAAGCCGACTCTTCGGCTGCTTTTTTGAGTTTATGCACGACTTTATAAACGGCGAGAATGGGCTATGGGCGCAGGAACTCTACGACAGGGGATTCGATCATTACAAGAACGCTAACTTTTCAATGATGTGGGAGCCGCTCAATTATCAATCCAATACCAGCGTAAAGCTTACGTACGGCGGCTACAACGAGAACGGCGAGTATTACCAGAATATCTCGAGCGAGCAGGATTACTTAGTCGGGCTAAAGCAAAACATTTATTTCGATACCGATAAAGGCGGCGATTTCTATATTTACCTTAAAAACAACTACGGCTCGCCTTCGAAATTCGCCCTGCGCATTCTCTCGCAGGCTGATAAATCCATTCTATTTTCTGATAGCGTCATCGTTTCCGACGGAAGCTGGAAGAAGTATAGTCTAACGGTCCCGCCATTCATTTCAGACAACAGGATTTCAGTCGCACTATGCATTATCGGCAAGGGAGATATCGACCTGGACGAGGCTTCGTTTATGCCGTCGGACAATGTAAACGGCGTACGCAAGGAATTCTTCGATATATTCGCCGCGTGGCGCCCGGGGGTAATCCGCTACCCCGGCGGATGGTTCTCGGATACGTATCTCTGCCATCCTGATTATATGATTGGGGATATTGACAAGAGAAAATCGCCCCAATTAATGGGGAGCGATTATCAGCGATTAGATTTCGGCATTAACGAATTTATGACGTTCTGCCATAGCATAGGCGCGGAGGCGCACATGGTGGTCAATCTCCGCGAAGCTCCCCCGGAGGAAGCCGCCGATTGGGTGGACTACTGCAACGGCGACAGCACGACGGAATACGGCAGGAAAAGAATAGCCGACGGGCATCCCAAGCCTTACAACGTGCGATACTGGGAAATTGGGAACGAGCAGTGGGAAGCCGATTATATGCTGCCCCGCTATGCGGAAAGGTTCGACGCGATGTATCCCCGCGATACGAATATCTACGGCATAGTCGACGGCGATATGTGGCAGGGCAAGACGTTCTTTAATAAAGTAATGAATTACTTAGGGCCGAAATGCCGTTTATACGGCTGGCACCCCTATATGACATTGGACAAGAAATTCATGGATACTAAGGATTCTGCCCACACATATAATTTAGTTATGGGAGTCGTATCCTTAGTTGATGGCTTTATGAACGATCACGAAAAATACCTGTACGAAAATAATTTATATCCCTTCGCCAAGCAGGCCATAACGGAGCATTGCCTGCTCTGGGGCCCATTGAATGGTAAGGACACTACCTGGAGAAATTCAACTCTTGAAGCGGGACTCTACCAGGCTGGCACGCTCATAACCGTGCTGAAGCGCTTTAAGACAATGGAGCTCTACGAAAAAACTTTTGGCTACGGGCATATTAAAATCGGGTATAACAAAAGCGGAAAGCGGGTGATCTACCCGACGCCGTTCCATACGGTAACGGAGTTTATGGCTCGCAATAGCGGGGATATTCTTTACAATCCGCAGGTTAATTCTCCTACTATGCCTGTTGGACTCTACAACGGGGACGTTATTTGGGACATACCCGCCTTGGAAGTCCTCGCCTCTTCTCAAGCCGATACGCTCTATATTTATTTATTGAATAAGCATTTTACCGATAGCATGGCAGTTTCCCTTACGCAAGCCTTTGAGCTTGATACCGCAATGACGCAAGCTTACGAGATGAACTCGGCAAGCCTCTACGATTATAACACGCCGGACGAGCCTGATAAAATTTCCTTCCGGGAAGTAAACGCCAAGAATGTTGAGAACCTGGTAGTTGGACCGCGCTCCGTCTATGTTATTAAATCTCACTTTAAAAGCGTAAAGGATACGGCGTTCGTGAATGACGTTATTTCCTTTGGCCCCAACCCGGCGGAGAATTATTTAAAAGTCTCTATTTCCGGCAGGGATAGGATTCAAACCCTAATCGTTTACGATCAATTTGGGGATAGAATGATATCCAGATTTAATGTGGATTCAAATGAATCAATCTTAAATTTAGGAACATTGGCCCCGGGCTTTTATATCGTCGAGGTTACCTCGAGCAAGTTAAAAAGATCCTTTAAATTCGTAAAAAGTTAAAGCTAAACTGATTGATTAATCAGCGGCCAGCCCCCGTCGTTTGGGTAATTGGGAAATACTGCAACGACGCTCCGTCCAGCTTCCAAAGCGACCACGAGTCGAAATATTTATCGCTGCCCACCGTGCTGCGGGGTTGAATCTCGTCGGTTTCTACCAATCTCTCTTCCATTGGAATTATAATGATATCCGTCCCGATCCTATGCAATACTGAATAGAATTGGAACTTCATTGAGCCGCCAGGTTCTTTTTCCGTAGCGAAGCCCATGAACGGTTTGCTTACGTTCGTATTAGGCCCGAAGAGGTACCGCGCCCCTATAGATTTTAAATAATACCGCATACCAAGCGATTTAATGCTGTCCTGCACCTTGAAATTGGCGACCAGCCCGTCGATAGCAAATATTTTTGCGTTGGAGTAATAAGCGAGCATTCCTGGCCAATCTGCAGTTGCGATCACAGTTCCCTGAGGCAGGTTCTTATTTATCCACTCTCCCATTGCTACCTGCCACCTTTTCCCGCCGGCGTCTTCGCTTAGCGTAGGGATGTAGCCGAGAGTAACCGGGTTAATAAACTGCGTATAGCTAAAGAGCCCTGCGTACGCGGAAAAACATGTAAACGCCGCCAAACCCGCCGCAATGCGAAGCGCGCGCGCTCTTTCCGATTTAAAGAAATATTGAAATATGAAGGCAAGCAAGAAAACAAGCGCTATGGCGTTTAACGCCCAATACCAATTCCAGTTAGTGACGTTATCGGTAAAGGCGAACACATATAGATTGGTGGAGAGCGACCCCGCGCCTATTAATAAGGCAAGTTGCCGCCGAACTTTATCTCTTTCGAACGCTATGCCCCAAAGTATCAACGCTACCGAGAACGATGCGTACATCGCCCCGGTTTTGCTGATAGAGAATATCTTCGGCGATATAGCGGGGAACGTGCTCTTCAGCGCGCCGCTAATGGGTACTAAATGTCCGAAATTAATGTAATTGTACGCTAAATACGGAACTGCGAGCAGGGCTACGCCCAGCGAAGCGCTTGCGAAAAGCTTTAGGGAGGATTTAAACCCAATTTCCTTCAAATTATACAAGCGAGCCATAGTCAATAATACGACGACCACGATCCCGTTATCTAATCTCGAGAGGAACATCAATCCCATCGAAAGGCCAATCAAGAACCAATGCGAAGCCCTTTCGCTATCCCGGTATTTTAGTAGAAGGAAAATAGTTTGAGCAAAAAAGAAACCGTTTATAACTCCCTCGGAGCCGATAAGAGCGAACGTCAGGAAAAACGCGATGAGAATCGGCATGAAATAATAATAGGATTCGAGCGCTATGCTCCGCGCAATCTTAATCCCATAAAATAGTATGCCGCCGGTAAGTAGAAGCTGGGCAAAAGCGCCTATCTGCAAGAGGAGCTGCTTGTCCCCGCCCGAAAGAAAAGCAAACGCAGAGCAACAGATCATCCAGAGCGGATGGTACCCGTTAGTTTCGTGAATTCCATTAAAGGTCGAGCCTAAAGAATGGGCGATGTTATTAGCGATTTGAAAGTAAAAGAAAGAATCGTCCATCATGAAATTCTGAGGAGCCAGGACTGCGAAAGCTCCTGTTACCAAAAGCGTTATAAAAGCGAAGTAAGGCAATCTCCCGGTAATAGATTTAGCGCGGCTTTCTGTGGACGGTTTCATTTTATCCATCTTCTTTACTTTTAACAATTAATATTTGACATTAATTTGATTACTAATATATGGAATTTTTTAAGGTTTTATATATTTTAAAGCGCGAGCGATTATTCTTTCATTAAAGAAAAAAACAACCCCGCGCTTTCGACGCAGGGTTGTTTCGGTATCGCCTTGCGGCTATCAGTTGGAGTGAACTGTCGAATTAAAGTTTGAAGTCTACGCGCGTCTTGATCTTATATCCATACGCCTCGCCTTTCTCATCGCGTAGAGGCTTTACTGGCTTCAGAGATTTTATCACTCTCAGCGCTTCCTCGTCGAATGCCTTGTTTATGCCGCGCTCGATCTTTGGGTTTACGAATTCGCCCCTATTGCTCAATTCAAAGGAGACTACTACTACGCCCGAAATATTCGCTGGTATCTGCGATTTAGGATACTTCACGTTTTCTTGAATAAATGAAGAGATTTTTCTATAATCAAACTCAGGCCTGCCGGAATAATCCGAATTAGAAGATGTTTCGACTTTTGATCCTTTTATAGGTTCGAACTGGATGTAGTTTTGGTTTTTAGCGTTCCAAATATCCTCGTCGCCGAACATAATCGGCAAGAACGTCGCGTAGCGAATCGGTTTGCCGTCCTTCATAGCGGGTTTCCATTTAGGCATAGATCTTATTACTTCCTTTGCTTCCTCGTCGCATCCAAAGAGCGAGCCTATATTCCAGTTGTTATCGTCGATCTTGTATGACCGGACTATCGGTTCGGTTATACTTCCGTCCTGCTCGACAAAGAAATAAACGTGCAGCTTTAAATTAATTCCCTTTTGGGTTACGATTTTCGGGACCTTTAGATGGGAATTAATAAATTTCTCCATATCGGAATACGACCCGGGGAACTTCGGAAAAACGTCAGGACGCGCTTGCTTCATCGACGCCTCATAAGCGTTCTGCTTTTTATCGCCGAGCATAATTTTAAAGAAAACATAGCGCCCTCCGTAACTTTCGCTATAGTTTTCAATTTCAAGTTCAGGAAATTTATCGATAACGCTCGCAAATTTTTCTTCCAATTGATATTTCCCAAGAATCCCTTTATTATTATATTCGTCAAAGGCCATTCTATATGGTCGCATTACTTTGCCATTTTCGTCGAGCTTGAGCTCCGCCATTAACTCGAGCGATATATCCTTCCTGTTCGCTATCTTCCGGAACGCGGGTTCGGAGAGAATTAATTCCCTCAAGGCCTTTTCTCCGCCCGGGTAATTGAGCTTGAGTTCCTTACCGTTATTTGTAGAATGAAGCTCAACTCCATTATTAGCGCCATCAATAATGATCGGAGCTAACTGCACACGCATCCACTTAGAGTCAACTTTCTCAAAATTGGATTCCTGCGAGCACGAGAACGCAAGCCCCAAAAGCGCGACGGCGGGCAAGACAAGCGCGTACTTCAAGTTGCTCAATCTCTTATTGGCCGCTTTGGACATCATCTTAAGCCTCCTTTTTATTTGATCTTTGTTTAGATAATGCGACGGCGCGAATAGCTTCTCGCCCGTCAGGTTTTTATATAATGTTGAACTGTAATCAATTTTGCTAATCCCAGCCGAAAGGGTCGCGCTATCGGCGAGGTACTCGTGTATCTCCACCGCGGACTTTTTAAATAGCCTTAAGAATGGATTAAACCAACCGATTGCGCAAGCAAGCTCGAGGAATATTAAGTCGAGCGAATGCCTTTGCTCTATGTGCGCGCGCTCGTGGAGAATGACCTGGTTGCGTTCCTCGTCGGAGTACATGTCCAATGGCAGATAAATTGTTTTCCAAAATGAGAACGGGGCGATTGATTCGTCGACGTCGCAGATACTAAAGCCGGGGTAACGAGTTATTCGGGAGCGCCCGGCGATGCGGCGGATTTTAAGAATGCCGTAAAAGAACTTTAGTAGCAAGGCGAGAAACCCCGTAGCATATGCTCCTAAAGCAGTCCCTGCGTATGGGAAGTCGCTCTCCGACGGGCGTTGCGAAGCGATAGGTTTAGGCGAGCTCTTCGAGTAGTTTTGTTCCGCAATTTTTCGAGCTTCAGAATTCTCATCGGCTAACTTAATTTCCAAGGGACGCTCGATAACTACAGAATTTTCAAAGCCGCGCCCCACAATCCTAGTAATGCTTTCCCTCGGCGCCGGCAGCGGAGCCTCCTTAACGGTAAAGATGCCGGTAAAACTGAGCGCAGGCAGGGCGAGGCTTGCAACGACGAGCGCGAGCAGTAGCTTGCGGTTGAGCGAGAAATTGCGCTCGCCCTGCAGGAACGCCCTAAATAGCCCATAGAACGCCCCGGAGAGGATTACCGAGGATATCGAGTATGTTAGTATCTCTTGCATCTGCGTTACTCCAAATAATAAATTCTAGCTCAAACTCGGAATTTCACGCTCAATATCACAAAATATTCAACCGGTTCGCCGTTTTTTGAAATTACAGGCTTAACTGGTCCAAAGGATTTAATTGCGCGTAGCGCCTCATTTTCAAAATCTTTTGGTGGATGGCCCTCTATATGAATATCTCTTATTTCTCCCTGAGAATTTACGATGAAACTGGAATAAAAATCAACTGGAGCTCCATTCGACCTTTGTGAGTCAGGGTATTTTATTCGCTTTTGCAATAATTTAGAGAAGTAATTTCCGCCCCAATAGGGCTTGAATTTATCTATGTCATTATTTGCCATGTAATCGTTAACTTCTTTCTCATATTCAATTTGTATGTTGGGCGCCTTAGCATAAATGGTAACTTCAGGATCGGATTTTGAATACCATTTATACTCGTCGCCGAACATAACAGGGATAATGGCTATGCACCGAACGGGCTTGCCATTCTTCATGCCGGGCTTCCAGCGCGGCATCGCGGACGCAAGCCGCAGCGCTTCTTTATCGCATCCGTATGTCTCGCCGTATCCCCAACCGTCGTCGGTGAGCTTGTAGGAGGTAATTTCAGGCTCGGTAATACTGCCGTCGGGCTCAACATAAAATGAGACGTTGAATTTCCCCGATATTCCCCGCTTTTTAGCTTCTTCCGGGAACCTCAGGTTCTTCCTCAGGTAATTTTGAAAGTCGGCATAGGAGCCCTGAAACTGCGGAGGCTTGTCAGGATGAATTTCCCTGTTGCCAAAATAGTGCGGGTGCGCGTTCAATTGACTGAAATTAATTAATAATTTCATAATTGAAGAGACATTTTCGCCGTTTCTCTGAGCGGGTTCAAACCTGGGAAAATCTTTAATTAGCTTCGCAATGGTCATGCCCAGGTCCCAATGGTATCCAGCATAACGTTCTTCGTCCATAACATAGCTGAACGACTTTGGGTACTGCGCCCAGCCTTTTTTATCAACGAAAAATTCAACTTCCATCTCGAGGCTGTTATCCTTCATATACGCGATCGCCTGGATTAAGGAATCCTTTAGCAGGTAGTCCTCCAGCGCCCTGCCGCCCCCGGGAAACTCCGGCGCTTTATCGCCTTTAGTTATTTTGTATTCGGTATCGGTCGTTAGGAAAACGTGCATCCCCTCCGCGTCTTTGTAATTCATGGCGTTTCGCCCGGCTTCCGTGCAAGTAAAGGCGAAACCTAAAATTGCCGCGCATTGAATTACCAGCGCGTACTTCATCGTAGATAATTTGCGATTCGCAGCCTTCGACATCATTCGAAGCCTCCTCTTTACCTGGTCTTTATTAAGATAGTGCGAGGTAGCGAATAATTTCATCCCGGTCAAATTCTTATATAAAGTTGCGCTGTAGTCGGCGCGATTAATACCGGCGGAAAGCGTTGCCGAATCCGCCAGGTACTCGTGGAGCTCGATTGCGGAGCGCTTCAGGAGCCTCAGGAATGGGTTGAACCACCAAAGCGCGCAGACTAACTCGAAAAATATTAGGTCGAGCGAATGCCGCTGATCAATATGGGCGCGCTCGTGGAGGATAATTTGTTCTAATTCGCGCTCGTCGTACGTTCCATTCGGGATAAATATCGTTTTCCACCACGAAAATGGAGCGATATTATCATTCAATAAACAGACGGTATAGCCGGGAAAACGAGATAATTTTCCGCGCTTCTTTATAGATATAATTCCAATTGCGCTTTTAATCGTTTTACCTGCCAGGACCAAAAAGATAATAACATATAAGAGGAGAGCGAACCATTTGTAATTAAATTCACTTTCCGGCGCTGGTAGTTCTTTTTTCTCAAGGAACAAAAAGCGTGCGCGGGTTGGTTCCCGACTTACCGTATTGTTGGATGCCTGCGCAGTGCGAGGCATTAATGCATTATCGACTTTATTAGCGAATATTTTGGCGATATTTACCCTGGGCGCGGGCAGCGACGTTCTTTCCAACTTAAAGATATCAGTAAAGCTTAAAGCGGGCAACGCCAGGCTCAGGAGAGCGAACCCGATTAGGATTCGGCGATTTAGAGCAAAGGCGCGTTCGCCCTGCAGGAACGTCCTGAATAGAGCGTAGAATCCGCCCGATAGTATCACCGTGGCGATGGCGTAGGTTAGGATCTCCGTCATTCCTCTTATTCCTCCTCGCGGTGGCTTTTGGCTTCGTCCTCGAATATCTTCCTCAGTTCCTCGAGCTCGGAAAGCGATAAATCGCTGTCCTTTGCAAAGAAAGAAGCGAACCTTTTATAGGAATTATTGAAGTAATTCTTTACGAAGTTGCGCAACCGCGCGCGGGAGTATTCCTCCTTCGGCACGAGAGGAAAATATCTATGCGAGCCCCCGACGGCCTCGTGCCCTACGAAGCCCTTTTTCTCGAGTATCCGAACGATCGTCGAGACCGTGTTGTAGGCGGGCTTTGGCTCGTCGTCTATGCGCTCGATTATATCGCGAACATAGCCGCCGCCCGTCTCCCAAAGGATTTGCATGATCTCTTCTTCGGCTCTTGTCAATTCTTTCATAGATTTTCCTCAACTAAATCTTTAGTTACGCTGGCAAACGCAAACTTACAACTAATATTTTAGTTATGCAACTATTATTTTAGTTGATAAAAATATTTTTTTGGATGCAAATTATTCCTTGACTTTTTGCTTAAGAATTGTTAACTTAATAACATATAAAGGGAAATTATTTTGTTAACGGAGTCGCTCCTTATCGGCTGAATTAGGAGTACCGATAACGGCTATTATACATACAAAGGACAGGGTTAATGAAAAGCGCATTTCTTATACTGCTTATTATTTCAACTGCAATTATCTCCTCCTGCGAGAATACCGACGAACCGACACAAAAAAAATACGAGCACAAGCTGAACTTCGGCAAGATAAAGGCCAACCAGTTGGATTCGGTTATTATGCCCTTACGGGTGGGAAAGGAATGGATCTATGAAGTGACGCTCTACGATAGCCTGGACGATCACGACCAACCGGTCGTTTACTACGATACGATTAAGGTGCTAAGCGAAGAACAGGGCTTAGGGGGGAATTGGTTCCTCGTGGATTACCTCGACTTCGAGACCGAGCCGGTTTTAATGACGAACACGGACAAGGGGCTTTGGATGAAGCGGCAATGGAGGAACGAGACGCTAAAGCTCGTCGCCGAGTATCCCCTCGTCAGCGATTTCTACTATGCCGGGAACTTGGGATTAATCGGTCCAAAGGACTGGGACCCAAGCTCGAACGGTTACGAGAACGGCAAAATGAAGAATTGCAATCTCTATACTACGACCTATACGTTTAAGACCGCCTTCGTAAAGGGGCGCGTGTACGCCGGCAATATGTACAGTTGCGACATCCGCAGCGAAATCGGGGTAATATTAAACGATAAATTCAGCGAATCCTACTTCGTGCCCCACCTTGGCTTGATAAAGGAGTCGCGCCACAGGAATAACGTGGAGTATTTTCTTATTAATTGGAAATAAGATGTCTACTTCACCTTTATTATCTTCTCTATAAAATCGCCTACGCGCACGTAATAGAGACCGTTTGTAAAGCCGGAAATATCTATACGCTCCTCCGGCTTGGCTGAGAGAACAATTTGGCCGAGAAGGTCGTATATCTCTACCCGCTCGCCTTCCTTTATATTTTTGACGATGATATATTCAGTTGCGGGATTTGGGTATATCTTGATCGGCTCCGGCTCTTTTTCCTTTTCGCCGATCTTGCCCCGGATAAGTCGCGAATTGCCATAGACGCCGTATATCCAGCCCGTCTTGCTTACGGTTATGCTGCGTACGCTCCTATCTGCGCCGGGAATTTCCGGCAGCGGGATTGTTTCCCAAGTCTCGCCCCTATCGGTTGAGTACTCCATGCCGTCGGACGTGCCTATGAAAATGTAGTTTTGGAAGGTAGTAATACTATAAATCGAGTTTTTTCTTTCTTTTATTAGGCGCCAATTATACCCAAGATCGTCAGAGAGGTAAACGCCTTTTATTTC
>JBLNBN010000052.1:0-34588 GCA_050260015.1 Chloroflexota bacterium
GAGATCGTATCCTCAACGCTCGGTTCCTCGATGAGCGCTTTCTGGAAACGTCGCTCGAGCGCGGCGTCTTTCTCGATATATTTTTGATATTCGTTTAGCGTCGTGGCGCCGATGCAATGCAGCTCTCCGCGGGCAAGGGCCGGCTTTAATATATTCGCTGCGTCCATGCTGCCTCCCACGGCCCCGGCGCCTATAAGCGTATGCAGCTCGTCGATAAATAGGATAATCTCTCCGTCCGACTCGGTCACTTCCTTAATTACCGCTTTTAGTCGCTCCTCGAATTGACCGCGGTACTGCGCGCCGGCAATCAGCGCGCTCATGTCCAGCGACACGATGGATTTAGTCTTTAGCGGCTCGGGAACGTCGCCCGCGGCGATTCTCTGCGCGATTCCTTCGACGATCGCCGTCTTCCCTACCCCGGGGTCCCCAATTAGCACGGGGTTGTTCTTTGTGCGGCGGGAGATAATCTGCATTACGCGGCGTATTTCCTGGTCTCGCCCAATGACAGGGTCCAATTTGCCGCGGCGGGCGTCCCGTGTCAGGTCGCGCCCGTATCGCTTTAACGATTGATATTTATCTTCGGGATTAGCGTCGGTCACGCGCTGATTCCCGCGTATTTCCTTAAGGGCGTTGAGCGCGGCGCTCGTCGTCGCTCCCTGCCGCTTCAGCAACTCGCCAAGATCGTCGTTTTGCTCGGTAAAGGCCAGCAGTAGGTGCTCCACGCTTATGAATTCGTCCCGCAGCGAGCCGGCATGCTTCCCGGCAGCCTCGAATAATTCATTTAGGGAATTTGATACATATTGCCCGCCGCCGGCTCCGCCAATTTTGGGCAGGCGTTCGATCTTTTCGTTTAACGATATTTTTACCAGGTTGGTATTAACGCCTATTTTGTTCAATATTTGGCTCGCTAAGCCCTCTGCGTCCTGGATTAAGGCCGCTAACAGGTGAACCGGTTCGATCGCCTGGTTCCCGTAATTTTCCGCGATCTCGCCTGCGTTCTTTAATGCTTCCTGCGATTTGACTGTTAATTTCTGGAGGTTCATAACGCTTTGTGTTCCGGTAATAAAACCGACTATATAGACTATGAACGGCCTTGTAAATTTTATCCGTCCAAATCAATTTACTTTTGCTAAGTACGTCTTTCGGCTTATCTTAATGTGTCAAATGAGTATTCGATGGACAAGATTGGTTTATTCCCTCTCAGCTTTGCGCTCTTCCCCGAGTCGGTATACCCGCTGCATATCTTTGAAGATAGGTATAAGGCGCTTATTAACGACTGCCTGGATAAAAAGAAGGACTTCGGAATCGTGCTATCGATTAATTCGAAGATATACGATATAGGCTGCACGGCGGAGATTTCCGACGTGATAAAGATCTATCCAGACGGAAAAATGGATATTCTTATAGTAGGCAAAAAGAAATTTAAGATCGAGAACTTTAACGACGGGGAAAAGCCATATTTTGTAGCGGATATTGAATTCGTTTACGACGACATTGAGCCTCTGAACGACGAGCTCCTCCTGGAGTGCCTCGAGGCATACAATCAAATAGTCGACAAGATAAAAAATGTAAAGATCGAAAAAATCGCCTTCAACTCCCTGGAGGGCACCAAGACGCCTTCCTACTTTATCGCGCAGAAGAGCGGTTTGAATCCCGAGCAAAAGCAATACCTGCTGGAGATAAACACAGAAAACGGCAGGCTCGAGATGCTGTTCGAGCATTTAAGCAAGCTGCTCCCCATAGTTAACGAAGTCGACGCGCTTGCGGCTATTCAAAAGAATAACGGTTACTATAAGCCGAAATTCTTTAATTACTAATCTCTTTGGTCCTGATTTTAGTAAATTTCAATTTCCACACGAGAAAAATCGCCTCAAGTATAATTCCTTTGTTCATTTTTGAAACCCCGCTGCGGCGATCTATAAATATGATAGATAACTCTTTGATCCTCGCTCCGAGCTTCCACATCCTGTAATTCATCTCAATCTGGAATCCGTAACCGTTGGAGTGGATCTTTCTTAGGTCGATTTTTTTTAGAAATTCCGCGCGGAAGCATTTGAAGCCGCCCGTAGCGTCCTTTATCGGCATCCCGGTAATCGCCCTGGCGTAAATGCTTGCGCAATAGCTCAGGATAAGCCGGGACAGCGGCCAGTTTACGACGTTTACGCCAGTGACGTACCTGGAGCCTATTATCAAGTCGTAATTCTTTATTTCTTCCAGGAAACGGGGGACGTCGCACGGATCGTGTGAAAAATCCGCGTCCATTTCCATAATGAACTCGTATCCCCTCTCCAACGCCCAAGCGAAGCCGTCGCAGTAGGCCGTGCCTAAACCCATTTTCCCGGCGCGTTCCATTAGGTGCACGCGCACGTCGTTCGCCATAATCTCTTTGACGGCGGCCCCCGTTCCGTCGGGGGAATTGTCGTCGACCACCAAGACATGCAGGTCAGGCGTATATTGATGCAATTTGGCGATTAACTTGCCGATATTTTCAATTTCGTTATAGGTTGGAATTACGACTACAGCGTTCATAGATTTATCCTAAGTTTGTCCCTGACCGCGGACTACGCACCATATCGTCCGGAAAATAATTTCTATATCCAAGAGCAAAGACATATTTTCAATATAGTAAAAATCGTCTTTCAATCTATTATCTATTTCTTGAATTGTAATTACAAATGCTTCATATTTCACCTGCCACCACCCGGTAATGCCCGGGCGGACCTTCAACCTGCGCTTATAGTAGGGCAGGTCGCGGGAGTATTCCTCCACCAGCGAAGGGCGTTCGGGGCGCGGCCCGACTACGCTCATGTCGCCCAGCAAAACGTTCAGGAATTGCGGTATTTCGTCCAAATGCGTAGCGCGTATAAAGCGCCCGAAACGCGTAACGCGCGGATCGTTTATTTCAGTGTAGGCGACGCCTTTGTCCGCATCGGTGCGCATGGATCGGAATTTATATATCCTAAACAGCTTCCCGTCCTTGCCGACGCGCATCTGGCTGTAAAATACGGGACCTTCCGAATCCAATTTAACGATAACGCCAATTAATACCCAGAACGGCAACCCGATCAGTAAAACGGCGACGCTAAAGCATATGTCGAATATTCTTTTTATCACCGCCTGCCAGGGCTTGAGCAGCTGGGTATTTATCTGGATTAAAGGTATGCCATAAATGATCTGGGCACGGGTTTGGCCCGTAAATATTGAATAAAGATCGGGTTCGATCTTTATTTTTACGTCGTATTCGGAGCAAGCGGCGGCGACTTCCAAAAGCAGCGAGTGCTTAGGTTTATCGGTCGAGATGATAATTTCCTCGGGTTTGCGCTCCTCGATTATTTTTCTAAGCTCGCCGGCGATACCGAGCGTTTCCCTGCTGTCCGCCTGGATCGCTTTCTGGTATTCCTCCGGATTCTGAAGCACCAAGCCGATGGGCTTGTACCCCCAGGCTTTCGCCGATTGAGCTTTTCGTAAAAATTCTTGCGCCCTGTTAAACGTGCCAAATATAATAGCCGGAATCGAGATAATGCCGCGCACTCTCAAATTCCTCTGTAAGCGGCGCGCTAAGAACCTCCCCAGTATTAAAAAAACGGAGAAATTTACGAAATAAAGAAGGAACAGCAATCGGGGGGAACGCCCCGTAGAGTCCCACAAAATGAAAAATACGATTAGGGCGCACCCTACCAAGGTAACCTGGAGTATCTTAAATAGTTCGTCGAAGGGCGAGCGATCGTACCAATTCTTATACATCCCGGAAAAGAAGAATAGCAGGAACCAATAAATGACCATTACAACGCCGCTAACGAGCGTCTGCGCGAGATCGGGATGAACCGATACGGGAAATTTCCCGGATTCAAACCGGACATAGTACTGGATCGAGTAACTAATAGCTATTGCTATTAGATCGAACAGTAGTTGAATTATAATCTGCGAATAAGCGCTGTTATAATTAAAGAAATATGATCTTTTTTCGCGTTTTTGCATCTATTAATAATATTATCTTCTTAAAATTAATTATATCTTGGAAAACTACAAAATATATTATTAAAAAGTGGACCTTTCCCACCGGGAAGTCGACTTTCCGGACAGGAATCTATGGAATGCTAATAAAAACCCGTAGTTCATTGTTACCGCGTAGGCCGGTATTTTCAGCGCTTTCGGGGCTTTACCAAATTTTTCCGCTACCAGTCCCGCAAGGCTCAATGCGTAAAACGTAGCCTGCGCGACAAAAGTTGCAATAAAGAACGATCCATGATTAAGTAAAAATAAATTCGTACAGAGTATGATGATCAGGAAAAACGGCGAGAGCCAGCGCAATATCTTATGGGACCAGAGGAAAAAGGAGTACACGCCATAATTCGGAAGCAATAGCTTTTTCGCTGCCCATACGGTCGACATAGCCCCGGACGCCACCCGGGCACGCCTCGCCAATTCGTCGGATAGAGATTTTTCACGAACCTCCAATACCTTAGCCGCAGGATCGAAGATAACGCGTTTCCGCATTAGGGAAACTGTCAGCAAGGGCATAAAATCGTCGCATACCATGTCGTTCGGCAGCGGCGCATAGTCGGCCCGGCGGACGCCATAGAACGCGCCGAGACTGTTGACGGTCGTCCAAACGACGCTCTCCATTATCCGGATATCATGCTCGTAGCTCTGGTAAAGCGTTTCTCCAATTCTTCCGGAATTCGAATTATCGGACTCGTCAATTTGGCTCATCGCGGCGATTGCCGCGCCTACCCGCCCGTCGGCAAAGTTCGCGACGAGGACGCTTATTGTGTCGGGTTGGAGCCTTACGTCCGCGTCCATGTAAAGTATTATCTCTCCCGTTGCGCGCGGAGTAATTGAATTCAACACGCCGTTCTTTCCAGTTCTGGGAAACTTATATAGCTTTAGGGAGGGGAGCTCCCGCTCCAGCAGCGAAACTATCTCTTCCGTAGCGTCGGTCGAACCGTCCGAACCTACCAATACTTCAATTTTTTCCCTGGGATAATCTGAATCAAAAATCGAACGCAGGGCCCTTTCTATAATTCTTTCTTCGTTAAACGCGGAAATAACTATGCTTACGCTCGGCTTGAAGTTAATGTCCTTGCGCGGGGGATTCCTGAAAATTGCAGCCAACAGTTTCAGGACGTACGGATAGAGCGCGAACGCGTATACTATTAGAAATATCGCAGCGAAGAATATATAAGTCATTACGGCTAGAAATCTCCGATCAATAAAGTAAATCTTACATACTTCTCGAGCTCTTCCTTTCGCATCGAAAAGTCCAAATTAATATGGGCGCTCAGCCCACGCAAAATTTCATAACCTGCCTCGAGCCTCGCCCCGGCGTATTCGCTGCGAACGCCGTCCAAAAAAGTAACCGTTAAGGCGTCCTCCGGTATGCCGAGCGAATCGTTTCTCTGGCGTCGCGTTATCCGCGGATCGGAGCCGACGTTCCTTATAACAAACCCGTTAGCGTCGGTTACGTTCTCGCCGTGGCGATAGTAATAAGCCGTCACTTTTACCGGGTATCTCCCGCCGTACCAAAGCGAGGCGGTCGCCGAGTATAAATCGGAGTTTGGCGGCAAACTCGAAGCGAGACGGCGGTTGTCGTTCATGTACGAATTAGTTTGATTGAAGTGCGAGTACATATACGGTTCCACCCTGGTATACTCAAACCCCGCGTCCAACGCCGCCGTCAGGGAAGCCTCGGCTCCAAGGCTCCAGGCGGTCTTATTGCCCCAGAAGCCTTTCCCTATACTCTCGAAAATAATATCGTCGATCAGGAATTGCCCCTTTACCGTCAATCTATTAAAAGGCTTCGCGGACAGATCCAGACCCATAAGCGAATTATCCCGATCGTGCAGCGCATGCTCGAGCGACTTAAAGAAACTTAACGGGTTAAGATAACCCAAATCCCAATTACGACCGGAGTAGATCACCGCTTCGTAGAAATTCACTTCGCCCCACGAGGGCTTTGCGGTGAATCTATGCAACGCGATATATTTCTCCGTAAATTCGGAAACGAAACCGGAGGGGATGTAAGCAAATTTTGGCGGGGATAGTAGACTCCCATGCATATACTTATATTCAAAATTCGAAAACTTCGCCGTCAGTTCTATTGCGTCGAATGCCGTCGAGTACGGAGCAAGCATTAATTTTTGATCGAATCCCGCGCCCATTGAGCGATTTACTCTTCCGATAGACGCGCCGAACCAATCGTAAACAAATGAAACGGAGGATTCCGTTAAATCGATGTCGCTGTTATAATAAACAAATTTTACGCTTTTGCCGTATTTATCGTCCGCCTGGGCCAACTCGCGCGACCCGGCGATAAGCCGCCCGTTAGTAGCCTGCAGGTAAAATCCGAATTTGTCGCTAAGCGTTCCCGATAGTCTAAATCCAAGCGTACCGACGACATAGCTCCCAGGATCGCCGGTAGCGGGCGCCGAGTAAGCGTAATCTGCCCCGGCAAGGGCTTCGACTTCGGCGTTATGCTTCCCGCCCCCGTATTTATATATAAACTTCTCGGCGTCGCCGAATAGCTCGCTTGAAAAAAGGTTTATCGAATCGCTCGACGAATGAAAAACGACGGCGTTCCTGGCGGGAATGACGTCGAAATCGCGTAGAAATCTATCGAGAGAGCTTCTTTCATTTTTTCTTTCTTCGCCGACTAACCCGTCGATTTGTCTTAGCATAGCTACGATCTCGTCCTTACGCAAGGGCAGATCCGCAAGCGAATAGCGGCCCAGGAAGCCGCGGGTTTCGGCATGCCTGAGGTAATCGTAAACGGGATGCTCGATGGGAATTATCTCCCTTTGAGCAAATAGCGGCAGAGCCGCAAAAAAGAATATAAGAATCGCTTTCTTCAATTATTATCGCTTATTTATTTGAATTATAAACGTTTAACAGCAGCTGCAACAGGCCTACAGTAGCGCCCAGGATGCCAATCCAAACGCCCATTCTCTGCAGCTTCATGTAAGCAGGTTCGTCCGGCACTCGCGGCACGTATATCTTATCGCCGTCCTGGACGTAGACGCCTTCCTTGCCCTCGAGCCATACTTCGGTCCTGCCGCGAATTATCCTCGCGCGATCGGTTTCCGAACTGGGGGCGCCGCCGCCGGCTCGGGCTATGTACCAATCTATCGTTTGGTTGGGAACAAATTCAATGTAACCGGGATTCGCAATCTGGCCGAAAATATATACCCTGCCCGGGTTGCGGGGCACGACTATAATATCTCTATCCTGGATGGGGATATTATTGATCTCGGCAGCCTTTATTGAATCGGGCTTATTCGAGGTGGAGTAAGCGGCGACAAAATCGCATGCCACGTACGGCTTGGAAAAGTTCACGTCGTAGAAAAACCTGACCGTGTCCTCAAGCTTCAAATCGCTGTACTGATAAGTTCTTTTAGCCTCGTCCAGGTAGTTCTTAGCGGAATTGTCCTGAAGCTCGTCGCGAACTATATGCGCAAGCGAAAGCGAAGCGTGGGGCTTGAACCCGCCTGCCGCCGAGACTGCGTCCTTTAGGCGCATACCCGGCGTAATTAGGAATATACCCGGCTTTTCGACCTCTCCCTTTACCGTAACTATTCCCGGGCGTTCCTCGATGCCTTTTATTCTTCCGACAAGTATTAGCGAGCCCGGCTCTAATTCGTAGTCCTGCCCAAGAAGGTTCAGATGCCTATCAACATTTAAGTATATTTGCTTCGCGGAGACCGGTAAAGTCAGCATGACGTTGGTCGTGTCCACGTCCTCGGTGCCGCCATAACCGAACTTTAAGAGCATCGACGCTTTATCGCCCGACTTAAAATGCGCAATATGCGGGCGGGTCACTGCGCCGTAAATAGAGATAATTGGGAATTCTTCCTTTTCGAAGGGCACGATTACCCTATCGCCCTCGCGCAAATACGGATCGAAATCCGGATCGTTCATGGCGGCCGCTTTTTCAAAATCTACGTCGTTAGACGAGCCGTCGATATGCAGGACTTTTATGTTGCGCGTGTGGTACACGGCGTTGGAAGCGATGCCCTGCTCCTCGAATCGCTGCGTCATTATGTTCTGCTCTTCCCTTTTACGAATGATCGATTGAACGCGATTAACGTCCAATATCTGGTTCTGCTGCATTTGATTCGCTAATTCGTAAAGGGTTGAGACCCTATAGTTTGCTGGTAATGTGTATGAGGACGGGAATAAGATATTGCCGGAGATTGTGACGAAGCAAACTCTCGGCCTTTTTATCGAGAGAGAAACCCTGGCGTCGGGATTGCGTTCTTTGTAAATAGACGCTAGGGTGTCCTGCAGTTGGGTCAGGGTTTTCCCGTTTACGTTTATCGAGCCGATTCTCGGAAAGATGACCGTATTGTCGGCGTTAACGATAATTTGCTTGCCCGCGGGATCAATTGGAAAAATAAAATAGAATAATACGTCGCCAGGCCCCAGTCTATATTTAGCTGGGTTGATATAACTACTGACGGGATATTCATTTTGGCCTTGCATATCGGTAGGCGTAAGCGTCTGCAGCTCTTTTTGTAAATCGAACGCAGGATTCTCCCCCACTCCCTTGGTTTGCGAAAAAGCCGGAACGGCTAATGCCGCCAACCATATCAGACAATAGTAAATATTGCGCCGGCTGAGTATCGACATAATGTTATTATATTCCAAAATAATTATTTATTTAAAAATTTTATCTAATGCTTGAACTATCCTTCCGGCGGCGGCGCCGTCCCACAGCGGGGGGATCTCGCCAGTCTTACGATCGCCCGCGAGTATCGCCCGGGCTCTTTCGAGTATCGGTCCCTTCTCCGGCGGGACGAGGTAATTAGTGCCAATCTCGCACGTAGAAGGCCGCTCCGTTGTTGTTCGAAGAGTTAAGCAAGTTTTACCCAGGTACGTGGTTTCCTCCTGTATGCCCCCGGAGTCCGTCATTACGAAATCGCAGTCGGTCATTAATTTAAGGAAATCAATATATCCTTGAGGTTCAATTAGTTTAATACTTTTTGTGCGCCCGATGTCCCCGAGGATTCCAAAATTCTTAAGGTTATTTCTCGTTCGGGGGTGCAACGGGACGACGACGTCCCGGCTCTCGCCAATTTCCTTCAGTATATCGAAAAGCATCGAGACTTGCTCTTTTTCGTCCACGTTCGACGGGCGATGTAGCGTAACGAGCGCGAATTTGCCGGGCTCAAGCCCAAAACGCCGCGTCGCGTCGCTGGACTTTGCCGCCTCGAGCGCGTAAACGAGCGAATCGATCATTGTATTTCCCACGAAAAATATCCGCTCTTCGGGGAATCCATCGCGCTTTAAGTTCTCAAGCCCGGACTTTTCCGTGACGAAGCAGTAATCGGAAATAGAATCAGTAACAATCCTGTTGATTTCCTCGGGCATGGCGCGATCGAAGGAGCGGAGCCCGCTCTCGATATGCGCTAATTTAATCCCGCATTTCACTGCGGTTATGCCGCAGGCTATAGTGGAGTTTACGTCGCCAGCTACCATTACGAGATCCGGCTTCTCCTCGAAGCATATTTTTTCGAACTCAACCATAATTTTTGCAGTCTGGACGGCGTGAGTTCCCGATCCGACTCCTAAGTAGAAACTCGGTTCGGGTAGTTTGAGGTCGCGGAAAAAGGCGTCGCTCATCTTCTCGTCGTAATGCTGGCCGGTGTGGACAATCTTATGCTCGTACCTGTCGGCCCTTGCGGCCAGCGCCCTGTCTATCGGGGCGATCTTCATAAAGTTAGGCCGCGCGCCGACAACGGAAAATATCTTTATCATTTTCCCTTACCTTCGCCGAGCAAGACTATATTGCTTCTATCTTTCTTTATATGTTTTAAAGCGTTACGGGTGTCGATAACGACTTTAGCGTTCGACGCGATCATTTCAAAATCGAAGATCGTATGGTCGGTCGTTATGACCACGACGTCGTAATTCTTCAGCATATCGGCAGTAAGTTCCTTTTCGGAGTAAAGCGATTCGTCGCAAATCCTAATGCTGGGTATATACGGATCGAAATATGATACGTGGCCGATCGAATCTTCCTTCAGCAGTTCGGCAACCTTGAGCGCGGGCGAGTGGCGCAGGTCGTCCACGTCGCGCTTAAAGGCCATGCCGAGCATTAAAATCTTCGCGTCGGCCATTGTGATGGGTTGCTTCGCGATTTCTTTAATAACCATGCCGCGCACATAGAACGGCATCTCCTCGTTGATCTCGCCGGCGAGCGTGATGAAGTTCGTCACGAAATCATATTCGCGCGCCATCCATGCCAGGTAGTACGGATCGATCAGGATGCAGTGCCCCCCGATGCCGGGCCCCGGGTAGAAAGGCATGTAGCCGAACGGCTTGGTCGAAGCCGCGTCCACAACTTCCCAGATATTGACTCCTATCCTGTCGCATAGCTGCGCAAGCTCGTTGACGAGCGCAATATTAACGCCGCGAAAAATGTTTTCTAAAAGCTTTTCCATCTCGGCGATTGCGGGCGAACTCACCTCGATTACCTGCGAAACAACGAGTCCGTGCACGAACGCGGCTAATTTACTGCTTAGCTCGTCGATGCCGCCGACGACTATCGGCGTGTTCGCGGTGTTCCATTTCTTGTTCCCGGGGTCTATCCTCTCCGGCGAAAAAGCAAGGTAAAAATCCTTACCGGCGATTAGGCCGCTTTCTTCGAGGATGGGTTTCACGTATTTTTCTGTAGTTCCCGGGAACGTGGTCGACTTGAGCACTACGACCTGGCCCGGGCGTAGATTGTCGCGTACGTCGCGGGCGGCCTGCTCTATAAATGTAATATCGGGATCCTTATTAGGCGTAAAAGGCGTAGGCACGCAAATGAATATAGCGTCGCATTCGGCGCACCGGGAGAAGTCCCATGTCGGGATTAGCTTCCCCTGTTCAACGATCTGGCGAACCTGCTCGGAGTCTATGTCCTCGATATAATTCACGCCGCGTTCGAGCGATTGAATTTTATTCGAATCTACGTCGAAGCCGAACGTTCGGAAACCCTTGCCGGCAAATTCGGACGCGAGCGGTAGCCCGACGTATCCCAAACCGATAACGCCGACGGTTAAATTCCCCGCTGCAATTTTTTCTTGTAGTAATTCAATTGAGATAGCCATGTTTATGCCTTTAATCTTTCGCCATATTGTTTATCGTAATATTCTAAATACTTGCCGGAGCGCACGCCCGCAATCCATTCGGAATTGTTTAAATACCATTCGACAGTCGTGCGCATACCGTCTTCAAAAGAAATAAGCGGTTTCCAACCAAGCTCGGCTTGAGCGCGCGAGCTGTCGATTGCATAACGGCGGTCGTGCCCGGGGCGGTCTTTTACGTAACGTATAAGCGACTCGGGCTTATTTAGTTTATTTAGTATCAATTTTACTATATCTATATTGGCCATTTCGCTGTCCGCGCCGACGTTATAAACCCGTCCGGCTGCGCCGCGTTCGAAAACTGCAAGAATAGCCCTGGAGTGATCTTCGACGTGGATCCAATCGCGCACGTTCATACCGTCGCCGTATACGGGGAGCGGTTTGTCCTCGAGCGCGTTAAGTATCATTAATGGAATTAGCTTTTCAGGAAATTGATAGGCGCCGTAATTGTTCGAGCAGCGCGTTATCGAAGCGTTTAAACCGTAAGTGTGGCAAAAAGCCATAACGAAGCAGTCCGCCGCCGCTTTCGAAGCGGAGTATGGCGAGTTGGGCGACAGGGGCGTCTCCTCGGTGAATTTCCCTTCCGAGCCAAGCGAACCGTATACTTCGTCGGTTGAAATCTGGAGATAACGACCTACGGACAGGTCGCGGGCGCATTCAAGCAGATTCAGAGTTCCGCCCACGTTAGTGCGATAGAAGCTGCCCGCGTCCAGTATCGAGCGGTCGACATGGCTTTCCGCGGCGAAATTAATAATGCCGGATATTTGCTCGGCGAGAATAATGTGCCGAACCAGCTCTTTATTATCTATATTTCCGCGAACGAACGCGTAGCGCGGGTCGTCGGCGACGTCCGATAGGTTTTCAGGGTTGCCTGCGTAGGTCAGCAAGTCTAAGTTTACTATTTCATAATCGGTTTCATTCAGAAGCAATCGTATAAAATTGCTACCTATGAAGCCCGAACCGCCGGTAATTAATATTTTGCTCAATTCGCTTATAAATTTGTTATCTGACAAACATTAAAATTAATCAAACTTGCGCGATAAATAAAAAATATCTTCTAAAGCTCGACGAACGCTTCCCGCCCGGTCAATTTAACTACTGCCGCGGCAAGCGAAGGGAATGAATCGGAAAACGCCAATACCGTTAAATCGCCCGGGAGACTACTTTTGATCTCCGGCGTGCCAAATAGAGCCACTATCGATCGCTTCCCCTTCGAAAGCTTCTCAACCGCCTCCAGGAGGCCCGGCCCGGGAAGCAGGGAGCCGACCCCGGCTCGAGACTTGAAGAATACTGGAAATAAGACTATATCGGAATCCTTCGAGCCCTCCGCGAAGTCCTCGATTTGTTCAGCGGTGACGTCGCCGTCTATAAAGCCGAAATCGCAATCGTTCTCTATGGCTTGCGCAAGCATAGTGAAGAATCTAGACGCGGGCTTTAGATCGCCCTCGCTCTGTAATAACGCGAAGCCCGCGACTTTCGCTTCGGCATCGATCGGCAGCAGGCTTAGGTCGCCCTCGGTGCGCAGGCTCTTTACGGCGATGGCGAGCGCGCGCTTGCGCCCCTTTAAAAACAGCTTCGAGTCGCTTTCCAGCTTGGCGAAGGCCGGCATCAAGCCGCAATATCTCTTTTCCCCGATAATTCTTCTCCTGGCGTGCGAAAGCATATTGGCGAATTTTTCGTCGCTTTCGGCCCTGCTTGCGATAGAATTGATGGCATTAAGAGGTTCGGCAGGCATAAGGGCGACGTCGACGCCCGCCTCAAGCGCCAGTTCGGCGGCGATATCAGAGAGATTAAGCTGGGATATTGCTCCCATGTCCAGCGCGTCGGTAACGATTAACCCGCTAAAAAGGAACCTGTCGCGCAATAGCTTGACCGCGCTTTTAGAAAGCGAAACAGGCATACCGGAGGGCTCGATCGCAGGACAATGCAGATGCGCAAGCATAACGCTGCGCACACCGGCGTTTATCGCTTCGCTGAACGGAATAAACTCGCATTCCTCCAGTTCCTGCAATGATTTATTTATTTCCGGCAGGCTAATATGCGAATCCGCGTCGGTGTCGCCATGACCGGGGAAATGCTTTGCGCAGGCGAGAACCTTTTCTTTCTGCGTTCCGGTAATAAACGCGGCCGAATGCCTTGCTACTTTATCAGGATCCGCTCCGAACGAGCGAATTCCAATTACGGGGTTCTTTGGATTTGAATTTACGTCGCAAACGGGAGCCAGATTCCAATGCACTCCGAGCGCCTTGGCTTCGGTTGCGATCAGCTCACCTACTTCGCGGGTCTCTTCGGCGTTGTCGTTAACCCCAAGAGCGTAAGCGTGGGGGAACCCGTTGCCGTCGTCCAATCGCATTTCCGTGCCGTACTCGAAGTCGGCGCAAAAGAGTAACGGCGTTTCGGCATGCGCCTGCAGTTCGTCGCACACGCGCCTGGCGGTTTCCGTGTTCCCTTCGAACACGCAGAACCCGCCAACGCCAAGGTTGGTCAATTCAATAATTTGCCCGCGATAATCTGCGTTTTCTAAATAATCCTTTACGTTTAATCTTGGAAAGACGCATTGGGCGGCTAACTGTACATAATTCATGCTCATTTCTTCACCAGCAGTCCTTCGCCCTCGTATTCCATGATTTTCCAACGGAATTCGTCAGGAAGCGGCGCCGCTTTCTTAGTCGCGGGATCGATATGCACCATTACTGCGCTCGCATGCGCAAGTATTGTGCCGTTGGGCTTGGCGACTATATTTTCAAATCCGATCGAGGAGTTCTTCATAAACTCCAAACGGGTGTAAACCACGTAGTCCTCGAAGAATTTGGCCGGGTTGAAGTAATCGATCCTGGAATGCACGACCATGAACATATTCGATTCCGTATAAGTTCCGCTGTCGATCTTAAGCCCGATAGCTTCGAAATACAGCGTACGCGCCCACTCAAGGCTAAACAGGTACTGAATGTTGTGCATTACTTTCGCAGAATCGACCTGGTGGAACTGCACTTTGCTTTGGCATTTGTGTTTAAACAGGGGCAATAGTTCCTGCACATGCTCTTCGTTAAGTCTTTTCATAGACGCTGCCTCCTATAAATTAAACGCAACTTAAAACTACTTCGACGGCCTTGCGCGCGTCCTCGTTTGTAATATGGAGATGAAAGACGGCGCGTATGAAATTTTTACCAACGCCGCCGAGCAGAACTCCCTTAGACTTGCATCTTTCGATGAATTCGTTTACCGGCAGGTCCAGGGGGATCCCGAAGACTACCATATTCGTTTGGACGCGCTCCGGGGCTACGGAAACCGAGCCGCTCTGCGCGAGCCCCTCTGCGAACGCGCGGGCGCGGTCGTGGTCCTGCTTCATTTTGGGAAAGTTATTATCCAGCGCATAAAGTCCCGCCGCCGCGAGCACGCCGGCCTGGCGCATTCCCCCGCCTAATATTTTCCTGATTTTCCATGCCCTATCGATCAATTCCTTGCCGCCGACCAATAGCGAACCGACCGGCGAACCCAAGCCCTTCGAAAGGCATACGGAAACGGAATCGAACGGCTCGGCGTAATCGGCCAGCTTTATGCCCGTCTCGGCCGATGCGTTCCAGAGGCGAGCCCCGTCAAGGTGGAATTTAATATCATGCTTTTTCGCGAGGTCTCCGCATTTCCTGATGTAATCGAGCGAGAGTATCGCGCCGCCGTGGCGGTTATGGGTGTTCTCGAGGCTGATTACTTTAGTCGTCGGCAGGTAATATATGTTCGGACGGATTTTATCCTCGATCTCGTCCAGATCCATTTCGCCGTTGAGAGATTTAACTGTGTTGACCTGCACGCCGGAATTGAACGCCAGGCCGCCCGTCTCGTAGTAAAAAACATGAGCGTCAGCCTCTATGATAATCTCGTCGCCTGGATTAGTCCATGCTTTTATGGCGATTTGATTGCCCATAGTGCCGCTCGGCACAAACAGGGCGGCCTCCTTGCCCAGCATTTCCGCGACGCGGTTTTGCAATTCGTTTATCGTCGGGTCCTCTCCGTAGACGTCGTCGCCGGTCGGTGCGGATGCCATAGCGCGAAGCATGCCCTCCGAAGGGCGAGTTACCGTGTCGCTTCGGAGGTCGATTGTTTTCTCAAAATCAATATTCATTATTAAAGTCGAATGTTTGTTTATTGGAATAGTTCAATTTCTGTGTTTTATTGAATCAGCCTGGAGATCGACAGCCCAAATGCGGAAATTATCATCTCGCCAAACGTCATTACAAGGCAAAAAGCCAGCGGAATAGACAAATTGTCGTCCATTTTAATTTTCTTAGCCGCAGCTTCCGCGAACCCGGCGGCTATTGCCGCTATGCTTGCTATAACGAAGTACTCGAACGGAGCGGAGAATAATTGACCGTAGATCGCCACGACTATAAGGGCGGTTATTATAAAGGCGGAAGTTCCCTCCCAGGATTTATTGAACAGGGGCGTCTTTCCGTAGCGTCGGCCTATCAGCGCCGCCGCAATATCCGCGAATATTAAAATGGTAAATCCTACGACGACGTACGTTTTCGGAAAAAATATTACCATTAAGCACGCGGAAATCAGCACCCATGAAGCGCCGTTCAGAAGAAGCCTATTCTTCTTTTTCTCATGCTTGCGCATCATCGGGCCGAAAACTTTGAAAAACAGATCGTGAATAGCTGGAACTTTTTTTGATGCCAGGTCCACAGCTATAGCCAATAGGGCGAGCGGCGCGAGTATGCTTAAAGCAAACGAACGATCAAGAAAAACATAAGCGACTGGTATAGAAAGCGATAGTAAGTGAATGGACTTGCGCTTCAGCTCCTGCGCATAGGAGATATTTCCGCCCGAGGAAATAGCTTTTTCCTTCTTTTTGGGCGGGCGGGCGGCGACTCCATCTAAAACGTCTTCAAGTTTAATCGGAGCGTTTTCGTTTTTTACTTTTATTTCTTTCAAATTTTCTGTATCATTCATTTTTGCTTTGTGTAATTTTTCTAAAACGATAATGTTTAAAAAATTCGAAATCCACGCGCGCGCTAAAATCAACCTCGCTCTCCAGGTTTTAAATAAACGCGAAGACGGTTATCACAATATAAACACAATTTTTTATCCGACAACGCTTAAAGACATATTAATTTTTGAACGTTGCGATAAATTTTCGCTGGAAATGCATCCGGATCTGGGTATCCCGCTGGAAAGTAATTTAGTTTACAAAGCGTATCAGATGTTAAAATCGAAATACTCGCCGGATTATTATGCAAAAATAACTCTTATTAAGCAAATTCCTACGGGAGGCGGGCTCGGAGGCGGCAGTAGCGACGCGGCGGCGGCCGTTGCCGGGCTGGCGAAGGCGCTGAGAATTGATCTTCCGGAGGAGCACGCAAAGCAAATAGCTTCTTCTCTGGGTTCGGACGTGCCATACTTTTTACTTGGCGGCGCGGCAATAGGTTCTGGTCGGGGAGAAATCCTTGAGCGGATCGATCTTAAGATAAATTACCCGGTATTGATCATCAATCCCGGGATACATATCAGCACGGCCGATGCGTACTCCGCTTTAGCAAGGACTTCTACGACGCGACCGGAAACGGATTTCGGAAAATTCCTTATAGAAAACAAGAACGAACCCGCGCGCTGGCGCGAGGCGCTTTATAACGATTTCGAGGAATTTGCGTTCAGATATAGTCCCGTCCTAAAGGAAATAAAGGAAAAGCTTTACAAGCTCGGCGCGCTTTTTGCGCAAATGTCGGGTAGCGGTTCTACTATGTTCGGGGTGTTTCCCGATAAGGCGTCCGCCCGGCGAGCAGCCGCTAACTTTCCTGAATTATTTAGATTTATCTCGGATGAAAATTCGATATAAAATATTTTTTTTAATTCATAGTTAATAGTATTAGAAAAATTAAAAAAATGCGCAATCAATTGGTAGATAAATGAATATTTTGTTAGCATCCGCAGAAGTCAGTCCCTTCGCCAAGGCCGGCGGGTTGGCCGACGTAGCCTCCGCTCTTCCCATTGAATGGCAGAAGTACGGGCAATCCCCGGTGGTCGTCATGCCCAAGTACCGGCAAATCGACGTTGACAAATACGGATTTAAACCGACTGATATAATGCTTATCGTACCAATGGGCTATTCTACGGAATTCGCCAGGCTCTGGTACGGATACTTCCCCGGCACAAAAACGCCGGTTTACCTGATTGAGCACAATTTTTTCTTCGATAGAAAGGGCATATACGGGGAAACGGACGACTACGCTGACAACGATCGCAGGTTTATATTCTTCTCAAAGGCAGTTTTTGAAACAGCGAAGGCTTTGAGCTTTACTCCGGATATCATTCACGCGCACGACTTCCATACGGCGCTTACAATGCCCCTGCTTAAATCGTCCTATTACATGGATTGGCGTTTTGCCAGGACGGCCGGGGTGTACACCATACACAATTTGGCGTTCCAGGGTTGGTTCGATCCCGATCGCGCTATGTCCTATATGGGGCTTCCGCGTTGGGATTTTTACCCGGGCTGCTGGTTCGAGCGCTTTGGGAAGTTCAACGCGATGAAAGCCGGAATTATGTTCGCCGATAAGATAACGACCGTCAGCCCGACCTACGCCAAAGAGATTAGGATGGATTATTACAGCGAAAATATGCAAGCGGCGCTAAACCTCCGTGGCGCGGACCTTATCGGCATATTGAACGGCGTATACTACGACGAGTGGAGCCCCGAAACGGACAAATTGATTTATGAGAATTACGGCTTTAGATCGCTCGACGCGAAAGAGCGGAATAAAAAGAGCTTCCTTTTTGATCATGGATTAACTGAAGCCGACAATCTTGACGTCCCGCTAGTAGGAATGGTAACCCGGCTCGCGGAGCAGAAAGGCATCGATCTCATCATTTATAAGCTTGAGGAATACCTCGCGACTAACCAATTGAGGATCGCATTATTAGGCAATGGGAAGCCCGAGTACGAGGATTTCTTTAACCTAATGAAGGCCAGGTATCCGAAAAACGCGCTGATAAAGATAGGATATGACAATACGCTGGCGCACAGAATTATAGCGGCAAGCGATTTCCTCCTGATGCCCTCCCGGTTCGAACCGTGCGGATTAACGCAAATGTACTCGTTAAAGTACGGAACAATTCCTATAGTAAGATTAACCGGCGGGCTGGCGGACACAGTGTTCGAGTATAATCCCCAGACCGGCGATGGAACGGGATTCCACTTCTGGCAGTATAACGCCGACGACCTGGCTTACGCCATGCGCAGGGGACTTTCTATATATAAGCAGGAGCCGCATTGGGATATAATCAGGAAAAACGCGATGAAGCAGAATTTCTCCTCCAGCCATACCGCGCTGGAGTACCTTAAGGTCTTCAAGTGGGCTATAGAGAAGGTTCGCGGCGGCGGGGCTTAATCCCCGGCGGCGCGCTTCAGCTCTATATCCGTGCCATAACGTATTTCTCCGCCGCGTAATGTGATTTTGGGATTGAGGAAGCTTACCCTGAACTCCGTATTCTTTACGCCCTCCATTCCAGCAACGGGCAAGGGCAGCAGCGTCGAGCTGCTAAGCGCAAGCGGTATGTTAATCGGTTTAACGACGTCGGTCAACTCAAGCGGGATTTCTTCGTACCAAGGTATGCGCCATTCTAGCATTTTTATATACAACTTTACCTTCAGAAGCAACGTCTTCCTTTCCGGGACTAATTGCGCTACCGCATTTTCTCCGGTTTTGATCTTAAAAGCGATAGGTTCGCAGAGGTAGACCTCAACCTCCGGCGAAGCGCTCGCGGGTATGCCGGCGTATTTTCCGGAAACGCTCAGCCTGCCCTTCCCCTCTATTTCGATCATACCGTAGAGGCGATCGGAATCCAGCTTATCGAACTTAAATTTCTTTAGGTCGAGCTTTAAATTTCCGCCGTTGATGTCTAAAAAGTTTTTGTATTTTAACCCCGCTAAGTTGCCGTTATCCTCCAGGAATCCTTTCTTTTCCAGAAAGGTGATCGAAATGTCCTCGTCGCTACTATTCGAAAGTCTCAGCGCAAGCTCGTCGAGCGCTTTTTTCTGAAGCTCGACGACAATCTCCCCGCTCTCGGGAATTGCCGGCGCATAGGCTTGGATTTTCTTTTCGACTTTCGCTAATTTATCGGAATAGTTCTTCGCGTCCCGCCTGCATTCTTCCAAAGTAGGATATTCTATCGTCCTGCAGGATGAAAGCGTTAACGCGCTAAAGGTAATTATAATAAGTATTTTTTTCATTTTACGGCGCCCGCCTCCATGTCCGCCTCTATTACGGCATAACCATCAAAGAAGTTGACGGCAAGAACCTTGAGCTTGTAATCGAGCTTTATCGGCTTGTTCGTAATTTCTAAATTTACTTTATTCTGTACGAGGAATTTTCCCTCGGGGGCTGTAAAAGAATTTGAGAATTCCAGCGGAAGGGCGGGTTGTGGAAGCGACTTGCCAATATTAGCGACGTTTACCTTGATAATATCCTCGAGAACCCTCTCGGCTTTTTTTGAATAAATAGAGCTTACGATTGGAGTGATATTAAAGGGTTCGAGGCGGAGCTTAAGCGAGCCGTTCTCGCTTTCAATCGTCATCAGGCAATCCATTATCAGCCTGCAGCCGGCTTTATACTTCGAATTGACGGCGTCGAGTTCGGCGTGCGCCAGCAATCGACCGTATTGCATCCCGACGTCTATTTTATTTATCCTATAGGATGTATTCTCGTCCGCCTTGCCCTGGGCGCCGACGTACGCGTTCGTAATTTCCTGGAGAGCGGCTTCGCGAACGAAAAGCCGAACGTCGGGCGTCCTCCCCTGATTCTTTTCAAGTCTCTCCGCCTGCTTCGTAGCCGAGGCGAGAAGCGCCTCGTACATCTTCGATGTGCGCGCTGCGTCGAACCTTTCCTGATCGATGCCGCTGCCGAAGGATTTACTTACTATGGCGCAGCCTGAAACGCTCAGGCCGGATAAGGGCAGGATAAGGATAAGCCCGATATTACTAATATTTAACAGAGAATTAAAACGCATCTTCATCTATACATCAAATCGAGAATTACAAATTTACATAATAATAGCAAAATTCGCGATAGCTTTCGCAGCATTTCGGTACTTTTTCGTAATTTTGAGTTTTTTCTAATAGAACATTGCGGGATATCATGAGCAAAGAATTTCCAAAAGCCTGGCAGCCGGCTTCGAGCGAAAAGAAATGGTACGAAAAGTGGCTTGAAAGCCGTGTTTTCTCTATACATAAAGCTGAAAGAAAACCTTATTCAATTCTAATGCCGCCTCCAAACGTGACGGGCATCCTTCACTTTGGTCACGTGCTCAATATCTCGTTGCAAGACCTTTACATCCGTTATAATAAGATGAAGGGCGCGGACTCCCTTTGGTTCCCCGGCATCGACCACGCGGGCATTGCGACGCAGGCAAAGGTCGAAGGCGAGCTTCGCAAAGAGAAAGTTAGCCGTCACGACCTCGGCCGCGAAAAATTCGTCGAACGCGTTTGGGATTGGAAAGAAAAATACGGCGGCATAATTCTTCGCCAGGTTCGCGAGCTCGGCGCTGCCTGCGACTGGGAAAAAACTCTCTTTACGATGGACGACTCGGCCTCGAACGCGGTAAAGGAAGTATTTATAAAGCTTTTCGACGAGGGCTTGATCTACCGCGGCAAGCGGATCATCAACTGGTCTCCGCTCGCTATGACGGCTCTCTCCGACGAAGAAGTAGAGTTCCGGGAAGTCAAAGAACATCTCTTTACGCTCCGGTATCATTTGGAAGACGGCTCCGGCTACCTGAAAGTTGCGACCGTGCGCCCCGAGACTATATTCGGCGATACGGCGGTTGCAGTTAACCCGCACGACGAACGCTATAAAGCGCTTATCGGCAAGCGCGTACGCGTGCCCCTGACGAACAGGTTCGTTAAGATAATCGGCGACGAATACGCCGACCCAACGTTCGGCACGGGCTGCGTTAAGATCACTCCCGCGCACGACCCCAACGACTTCCTGGTGGGCGGAAGGCATAACCTAGAAATTATTAATACTATTAACCCGGATGGAACGCTTAACGAACTGACCGGCGAGTTCGATAAAATTGAACGCTTCGAAGCTCGCAAGAAAATTCTTGCTAAGCTCGAAGCCGAGGATCTGATTGAAGCGATCGAGGACTACGTTCACAACGTCGGATTCTCGCAACGGCACGGCGAGCCCGTCGAACCGTATCTCTCCGATCAGTGGTTCGTCAATATGAAACCGCTTGCGAAAGAAGCTCTGGACTGCGTATTGAACGGCGACGTGAAATTCCACCCGAACCACTGGGTGCGCACCTACGAGCATTGGATGACGGGGATACGCGACTGGTGCATCTCGCGCCAGCTCTGGTGGGGGCATCGCATCCCGGTTTATTATACCGTGGACGGAACATTTACCGCCGCTCGCGACGCCGCGCACGCCCTTGAAAAGCTTGGCTTGCCGCCCGGAACGCCTCTCGAGCAGGATACCGACGTGCTCGACACCTGGTTCTCCTCCTGGCTCTGGCCTATGACTACCATGGGTTGGGACGGTACGAACGAACCCACGAACGATATGAAGAAATATCTCCCGACGGACCTGCTTGTGACCGCCCCTGATATCATATTCTTCTGGGTGGCCCGCATGATCATAGCTACAAAGAAATTTGCGGGTACGATCCCATTTAAGGATGTTTACTTTACTTCGACGATCCGCGACGGCAAGGGGCGCAAGCTATCCAAATCGCTTGGGAATTCCCCGGATCCGCTAAATATCATCGATAAATACGGCGCGGACTCCGTTCGCTTTACTATGCTCTTCCTGTCCCCGCTCGGTCAGGACGTCCGTATGAACGTCGACGTCGAGAAGCAGGACATCCCGTCGATGGAATTGGGACGGAATTTCGCCAATAAAATATGGAACGCCGGCAGGTTTATCCTAATGAAACGCGACGAATTCGGCTCCCAAAACGTTGATTTTTGCAAATCGTTCGCGGACGTTTGGATAGAATCGCGGTTAAACTCGACTATCGTCAAGCTAGAGGAAACGCTATCGAGCTTCCGCGTAACGGAATTCGCTAAGCTGCTCTATGATTTTATCTGGCGCGACTACTGCGATTGGTATGTCGAAATACTTAAGATAGAATTAGCTAACGAAACGGACCCCGAAAAGAAATCCGCTTTGGTAGGATTCGCAGTTGAGATCTACGAAAAGATTCTAAAGCTTTTGCACCCAGTTATGCCGTTCATAACGGAGGAGATCTACCACCTGACCGCCGACCGTCCGGAGGATCAGTATATAGGCGAAGAGAGCTACCCCGAAGCGAACGAATCGGCTATCAAGCCCGAAACGGAGGAAGGCTTCGAATTCATTCAAAACGTCGTCGAGGAAATCCGTAAGCTCCGCGCAACGGCTTCCCTTCCTCCTTCGAAGAAATTGCCGGTCGTCATAAAGTCCCCTACGGAGCGCGACGCGGCGTTTATTTCCTCTCAATCGGCGATAATCAGGTCGCTCGCTAAAGCGTCCGAACTGGATGTTGCCATAGACGTAGAGAAGCCGGAAAAAGCCCTGACTTCCGTTTACCGCGAGAACGAGATATTCATCGCAGCCGAGGAAGCTATCGACGTCGATAAAGAGCTCGAACGGCTTGCTAAGGAGATCAAAAGGCTCGAGGGGAATATTATGGGCAGCGATAAGAAGCTCTCCAACGAGAAATTCGTCGCCGGCGCCCCAGCGGACATCGTCGCCTACGAGCGCGAGAAGCTCGAAAGCATGAAGCAAACTCTTGAAAAGCTACGCGAGAATTATACTAGCTTAGGCGGTAAATAAGAATCGGTTTCAAATTAACTAATAAAAGAAATCCCCGCTATCGGCGGGGATTTCTTTTATTATACAGTCAGTAATTTCTTAGAAGAAATTAGCGTGCTTCGTCTCTTTATGCTGCGCGTCGACTGCCGCGAGCGCGATCATGTTGAGAATATCGTCGACTTCGGATTCGCGTTGAAGTACGTGAACGCTCTTCGAAAGACCCATTAAGATTGGACCGACGAGGTGCGCGCCGCCGAGGCGATAAAGCAGCTTGTAAGCGATATTGCCTGCGTCGAGATTCGGGAATACGAGCACGTTCGCATCGCCCTGGATCTTCGAGAAATTGAATTTCTCGGCCAATTCGGGAACTACGGCCGTGTTAGCCATCATTTCGCCGTCGACGACGAGTTCCGGGTCGCGTTTGCGGATTATCTCCAATGCTTCGCGCATCTTTTCGGGAGATTCGCCGTCGGCGCTGCCGAAGTTCGAGTATGTGATCAGGGCGACTTTAGGCGTATGGCCTACGTTACGGGCGAATTCAGCGGCCTGTAGAGCTATGTCCGCAACTGTTTCCGCGTCGGGATTTAAGTTAACCGTCGTATCGGCCATAAAGAAAGTCTTTCCTTTAACGGACACGATGTACAAACCGGATACTTTGCCGTATCTCGGGTCGCGCCCGATGATCTCCAGCGATGGGCGAATAGTATCGGGGTAGTTCTGGGTAAGGCCCGAAAGCATGGAGTTAGCTTTGCCAAGATGAACCATCATCGCGCCGAAGTTAGTCAAATTCGTCGTGATCTTCGTCTTTGCTTCGCTGAGCGTAATGCCTTTGCGTTGGCGAAGGTTATAATATTCGTTAGCGAACTCGTCGCGATAGTTGCAGCATGAAGGATCGATTATTTCGATGCCTGTAATATCGTAACCGTAATCGGCTGCAACTTTTTCAATATCTTCCTTCTTTCCTAATAATATAGGCTTTGCGATCTTTTCGTCGTTGGCGAGCTGAGCCGCTTTGATGATCTTCGGTTGATCGCCCTCGGGGAGAACGACCGTCTTGGGATCGCGTGAAGCGTTCTTGTGAATATTGCTCATAATGGATTGTACGCGTCCCATCCTGATCTGCAAGGAGAGCTTATATTCGTCGAAATCTTCGATTGGCTTGCGGGCTACGCCGGTGTCCATAGCCGCTTTAGCGACCGCCGGGGCGACCCAGGTCAGCACGCGCGGATCGAACGGTTTCGGGATAATATACTCGCGGCCGAAGGTCATATCTTTTGCCGAATAAGCGCGTTTTACGGCGTCGGGAACTTCTTCCTTAGCCAATTTAGCTAGCGCGTATGCTGCGGCTTTCTTCATGTCCTCGTTGATAGCGGTCGCGTGAACGTCCAATGCGCCGCGGAATATGAACGGGAAGCCCAATACGTTGTTTACCTGGTTGGGATAGTCCGAGCGGCCGGTCGCCATAATTACGTCGGGACGCGCTTCCACTGCGTCGTCATAAGTGATTTCCGGGTCCGGGTTGGCCATTGCGAAGATGATCGGGTTCGGAGCCATCTGCTTTACCATTTCCTTGCTCACGCAATTGCCCTGCGAGAGACCGAAGAAGATGTCGGCGCCAACGAGAGCGTCCGCTAAGGTGCGGGCTTCGGTTTCGACCATAAAATCTTCTTTATAAACGTTCATACCGGAAGTTCTGCCCTTGTAGATAACGCCTTTAGAGTCGCACATAATTACGTTTTCGGGCTTAATGCCGAGCGAAATATGGAACTTAGCGCAGGCGATACCGGAAGCCCCGGCGCCGTTATAAACGACTTTCATATCTTCAAGATTCTTACCTACTAATTCAGCCGCATTAAGCAAAGCCGCACCGCTGATGATCGCCGTTCCGTGCTGATCGTCGTGGAAAACGGGTATATTAAGCTTAGCCTTCAATTCCTCTTCTATGTGGAAACACTCGGGACCTTTAATATCTTCTAAGTTAATGCCGCCGAAAGTCGGAGCTAATACTTCGACTACGCGTACTATTTCATCGATATTTTTGGAATCGAGCTCGATATCGAAAACGTCGATGTCCGCGAAGGTTTTAAAGAGCACGCCTTTTCCTTCCATAACGGGTTTGCCGGCCATGGGGCCGATATCGCCTAAGCCTAATACTGCTGTGCCGTTGGAGATAACCGCGACAAGGTTGCCTTTCGCAGTATATTCGAAAACTAAATTTTCATCCCTGTGGATTTCCATGCAAGGATCGGCAACGCCGGGCGAATAGGCTAAAGAAAGATCGCGTTGCGTCACGCATGGTTTCGTCGTGACGACTTCGATCTTGCCTTTGCGTCCCATGCTGTGGTACTCAAGAGCGTCTTCTTTTCTAATTTTAATCATTTCAATAACTCCGTGATGTATGTTGATCAACTATTGAGAGCTTAATAATAAATACAATAAATGAAATTGAAATATTACCCGTTATAAAATTAAGTAAAACTTTAAAAAATAAATCTATTTTTTTTAAATGTTACCGCCAATTAACAAAAAATAATTTGAAATATTTTCTCGGTTAGTTTTAGGATTTTTATGAGTGAAGTTATAATCGCCGCTATCATTATTTATTTACTGAGAGTGAGCGTAGTTTTCTTTGGAGCCGCCCGTGAACGCGCCAGAACGCAAGCAAAGCCTATCTTAAATTATCGAAGAGTTTCCATCGTTACCCCGGCGCGCAACGAAGAGGCGAATATCGAGCGCGCGATCCGCTCAATTATGAACTCTGATTATCCCCCGGAGCTATTTGAAGTGATAGCCGTAAACGATCGATCCGAGGACGGAACGGGCGCCATTTTAGAAAGATTAAAAGGCGAATTCCCTAACCTTATACCTATTCATATTACGGAGCAAACAAAAGATTCAAATCTTAAGGGCAAGGCGGGCGCCCTGGAAAGAGGTTTGAGCGCGGCCAACGGCGAAATTTTACTGATGACGGACGCCGATTGCACCGTGCATGAACAATGGATCCGTTCGCTCGTTTCCCTTTACGACGATCCCAAGCTTGGAATTGCCGCCTCCTTTACATTGATCGAGGGCGAGCGCGCATTCGATAAAATTCAATCCGCCGAATGGATGTATATGCATACTATGGCCCAGGCAGGGGTTGGGCTTTCCCAGATCGTCGGGTGCTACGGTAATAATCTCTCCGTCCTTGCAAAGGCATATAAAGAGGTAGGAGGATATCGCAACATCCCCTTTTCCGTAACCGAGGACTACGCGCTATTAAAAGCGATAACGAACGCCGGCTGGGGGGCGCGCTATCTCTGCTCGCCGGGGTCTACCGTAACGACCTATCCCTGCAAAACGTTTACGGAGTACATCAGCCAGCACAGGCGATGGGCGGCCGGCGGTACGGCCCTCGGTTGGAAGGCAGCGCTGTTCGTCGTTAGTTCCCTGGCGGTATGGATAGCCCTGGCCATTGCGGTTTGGCAGGGCAACCTGCTCTGGATATTTTCGCTGCTTTTCGCTCGCATCGTAGGCGACTACTTCGTCGTCCGCCCCTCTGCGACGCAGCTAAAGGAATACCGCGTTATTGAGTGGATCGTGCTCTCCGTGGTGTTTTTTATGTTCGTGGAGCTAATACTCCCGTTCCTAATGATAAACAGAAAAATCGTATGGAAAGGTCAAACTTTTAAATAAACCGAGATAATTTTTTTAAAGTGAAAAAAAAACTTGCAATATCCATTGATTTTTTCGTATATTGCATTATAGTAATTAGAATAATCGAATTATGATTGTAGAACAAGCATTTAACGACTCAATTAGAGCCTGCCCGAAAATAGTAATCCAGACTTAACGAGCACACGGCGCTTATCCTCGGCTGATAGGGGGGTTGACGTCTTTAATTTTAATTGTTTTTTTGAATTTTTTTCTTTTGGGAATTTTTATGAATATTTACGTAGGTAACTTACCTTACAGCGCTAAGGAAGATCAAATAAGAGAACTTTTTGCTCAGTACGGCGACGTACAATCCGTTAAACTTGTTGCGGACCGCGACACCGGCAGAATGAAAGGCTTCGGTTTCGTTGAAATGTCCGACGATACTGGCGCTCGCGCCATCGAAGCTCTCGATAACTTCGAGCTTAACGGTCGTAGCCTGAAAGTGAACGAAGCTCGCCCCCGCGAAGAGCGTCCCGCTTTCAACAGAGCAGGCGCCGGCGGATACCGCTCCAGGTAATTCCGTACCCTGGGCTTCCGCTGTGAATAGCGTATAAGCTCTAAAACGGAAACGCGCTTTCTTACGGTTCTCAATCCCCCTATCAGCCGAGAAATTAGTAACCAGCGCTTTTTCCTATATTTTGTCAGCCTTTTTATTTAATTTTATAAAAGCAATTTTATAAAATTTTTTTTTATTCTTTTTCTTAGGAGAATCATCATGAAAAGGCTGCTTTTACTCCTTCTCCTCTCTAGCTTCGCCGCGTCCGTCGGGCGCGCGGACGAAATCCTGCGCCACTGGCAACAGAACGCCGGGTTTACTTATTATAACTCCCCGGGGATACGCTACCAGTTCGCTCATTTTTATCCAGATAAGCCATGTTTTATCAAAAGCGTTAAGCTTTGGGTCTATAGCCCGAACGGCGGGTCCGCGGACGTGTTTATTCTGGGCCACCAGGCCGGCGACTTCCTTCCCGAAACGTTTTATGCGACCGGCAAAACGCTTGCTTCCGCGAAAATCACTATTCCCGGAAAGCCGAACACTGCGCAATCAATAACCGTTAATTTAGAGGAACCGATCTATACGGCCAACGACCAGTTTTTCGTCGGCGTATCTAATTTGCAGAACGCTTTTTTGCTATCGGACACCGTGAAGAAAGATCCCTATTGCAACGGCAATCCCGAGGCTGGAGGCGTCTTTGGGTACCAATCGCTTTTAGGCATAAACGACCAAAACGAAATGCAGTGGAGCATTGGCGGCCTCGCTTACGCGATCGACGTCACCGTTAACTATCCGCAGTATTCCAGCCCTAAGTGGCTTGAAAATCAAACCGCATCGTTGGGCCTCAACGAATTCCTGAATAATAAGAGCATTGCCGCAGGCGACATCAACCGCGACGGCTTCATCGATCTTCTGATCGACGGCAAGCTGTTTATAAATAATAACGGGGAAGAATACAAGGACGCTAAATTCCTGTGGAACTATGACGCCGGGCTTAACGTAATGGGCAACGCGTTCGTTGACGCGGACAACGACGGCGATTTGGACATACTGATAATCTACGATAATAACGCTAACCATCAAAAGCATAAATTATATGTTTACGACGGAGATAAGACGCTAACTCCGAAGGAACTCTCCATCCCCGAAGTAAAGGGCCTTAGCTCCTTTAACTTTGGAGACCTGAATAATGACGGCTATCTTGACCTATTTATCGGACAGCTTTGGAGCTACTATGGCGACGAAGGGCCGGACCTCTTGCCGAATTATGTCCTCCTAAGCTCCGGCTCCGCTACGAATCCCGATTGGATACTCCAGCCTTTGGTTTGCAATACAAACCCGGCCCGGAGAAGCCGCGGTTCGCAGATGATCGATTACGATAACGACGGAGATCTCGATATTTACGTCGTTAATTACTACCTCGAAGCCGACGAGCTTTGGGAGAATAAAGGCAATATGTCGTTCGTGGACGTAATCGCTCAAAAGCATATCGACGAAAACACCTATAACGGGCAGTTGGGGCATAACCATGGGACAGGCGTCGACTGGTACGACTACGACAACGACGGAGATTTCGATTTGCTTCTTTCGCAATTTGCACATCCCCGTTTCCTCGCATTCGATCACCGCGGAACGACGATTTACAACAACGCCGGCGCCCCGGCTTACGATTTCTTCGATACTTACGATAAAGATAAAAAGGCCTCCAAGCTCGGTATCGAATACGAAGAGACCCACGCTGGAGCCGCTTTCGGCGACGTAAATAACGACGCGCTCGCGGACATTATTACAACTACATTTTACGATTGCCGCTATATCGATTTATATACTCAAAAGCCCGACCACACATTCGACAACAAAACCTGGGAATATGGGTTGGATAACATCGTAACCGGCGAAGACGCTATATGGCTCGACTTCAATAACGACGGCAGGCTCGATCTTGCAGCCGGCAATAAAGGGCAATTCAGGCTCTATAAAAACATGATGGTCAAGAAGACCAATTACTCCGAGATCGATTTAGCGCCCTCTTCAGGAAATAAATTCGGTATTGGATCGAGGGTCGTACTTTACTCCGGGAATAACGTTCAAACGCAAATGGTCGGTTCGGGCCGCGGCGTGCGCATGCAAAAGCCCTCGCGCTTGCATTACGGGCTTGCAGACGATGAATTTATAAAGAAAATTGAGGTATATTGGAACGGCGCTCCTACGCCTGAAACATTCTATAATATAGAACCGAATAAAGTCGTAACGCTCAAGCAGGGCGAGGCTACCGCGCCGCAAAAGCCCGCTGCGCCGGCGTTGCTCTCCCCCGCTAATAACGCGCAAAATCAACCGAAGGAAATTACTCTTTCCTGGCAGAAATCTCTTACCGCGATGTCCTATAAACTGGAAATTGCAAAGGACGAGAACTTTACCAATGTAGTCGACACAAAAACGCTTCCGCCGACTGTCTTATCCTACGGCGCGAAATTGGAATACGACACTCAATACTGGTGGCGCGTCGTAGCGTACTATTATGACGTCGCGAGCGATTACAACGCATTTACGTTCAAGACGGTTAAGGAGACTTCCGCCCAGGACGCTCCTATCGGCGGCGCGCTCGAAATACTCAGCGTTTACCCGACGCCTGCCGCAGGCCAAACTACTATTTCCATATTCGCGCCGAAGGCTGGCGCAGCCAGCGTATCTATCGTGGACGCTACCGGAAAGGTAATCAGCTCGGCCTTCGTCGGCTCCTTGAGCGAAGGCATTAATAAAATTAACTGGAACGCTTCCGCGTTGGCTTCCGGGGTTTACTACCTGAAGCTCGAGCAAGGCCCCGATTCATTCGTCAAGCAAATAGTTATTAAGAAATAACTTGCTGGACTTTTATAAAGAAAGGACGAACCCGAAAGAGTTCGTCCTTTTTATTTTTCATCCTGATTCGTATTAATCGCGGCTTACTAAAAGCTCCGTTCTATACGAACCGCCGGACATTACGTCGTTGATATCCATTTCGTATTTGTTGGAAGCGGAACCGAGCTCGAAGCATGAGCTGTTGCGCTCGACGTTGAACCCGTTGGGTACGATTATAAATCCTTGCTTTGTTCGGAATTCCATGATTGGGCTCTTTCCGCCCATCCTTCTGAATGCATTGCGCCAGAAAGGATATTTTGCAAAGAGCAGGGTAGGAAGATTCTTTTTAACGGGCAATTCAAAGTTTCGCTCACGTATTCCCTTTACCGCATCTATTGTCTCGCCGCTTTTAACGTTAAATATATTATAGGAAACGATCAGCGCTACCCTACCGAAGAAAATAGCGGCGATAAGCAGGACGAGAAGAGCCAGTCCAATTATTATTAACAAGATCAATAATAATGGATTGGAGGATAGATTATTAAAGAAAATCAGGATATTCGCCCAGAACGAATTATTGCTGGCCATAAGCTCGATATTAGTACGGAATTGCTTGATCTCCTGCCGTATCGCTTCCGCGTTGTCGCGCGCGCACTCCGAGGCGCTTGCGTCCAGCCTGGCGGCGAGCGCGTCGCCGGTCTCGAGGTATTCGCTTATCGACGGCAGATGCTGCCTGTACTGCCTGTAATATTTCCCTGCGGAGTCCAGGAAGGGTTTATCCCTTTCCATTGATTTTAGCGTTAGCACGTAATTGTTCTTAAGCAACTCGGCCACGTTGCATTCAGTTTGCTGCAGGGAATCCTGCAGAGATTGCGGCAATTTAGCTGCGATGTCGCCCGAAACCTGGTTTGGCGCCAATAGGTCAAGCATTCTTCGTACGGAATTGCGACTCATTTCCAGATTGTCCGCCGCCTTACGTGTTTCGTCGGTCAATTTCGCGTTTGAACGTTTTAAAGCCGAACGCTCGCCCTCGAGCTTGGAAATTCGTTGCTGCAATATGACCACGTATTTCCTCAAGCTGTCCGCGACCACGATTACGCTGTCGCGGGCGCTTTCCGCGGCCTGCCGCATCCCCGTCTCGACGTTTAGCTTGCCCCGCGTAGCTTCGGTTTCCTGTATCTGCCTTTGATAATTTTCATAATCGGCGAGCTTTTCCTGCGCGCGGGTCTTCCAGGACCTCACGACTTTTTGGTACTGCGCGCCGAATCGATTATCGGAAAGATTGATAATGTCCTGCAGCACATTTATTTGGCTGGGATTCAAATCTTTTGTCGATGCGTTCAGCACAGGATTGATCCTGGAAAGGTAATTCTGGAATTCCGTCTCCGGGCTTTGCGCGTAATTTGCAAGGAAAGCCAGGAAAAGCGCGACAAACGCGCCTATGAATATCTTTTTCATCGTTAATCTCCTTTCTTCGGAGTTTCTTGCCCAAAAGGCTTCCACTCTTCATCGTCATCGTAAAACACCCATTTTCCATTTAAGTTCGAAGCTGAAAGCATTAGCTTGCTGCCCGTTATTTCAAATACGGGGGCGGTTATTGATTTCATTTTATTCGGCAGCTCGAATTCTTCGAATTTTGACTCGGCCCCCTCCGGGTCAGTTATCATGTAAAGGTGCGAAAAGTTCTCCGCAATCAAGAAGTAAATCCCCCGGATTTTCGCTATTGCCACGGGAATGCCCTGCTTTGGCGCAATATTTTCCTTTAGCAAAATAGGATTCAGGTAGATATTCTCCCCCGTTTCGATCATCGTAACGACCGCGTTACCCCCGATCATAAACGTTGAGGGGCACTCGTCGCCGACGCAGCCAAGCCTCTGGGACCTGACGCATGTCATGCACGTTTGCTCGAACGGCAATTTTTGCGACGCGCATCCGGCAAGGACAGCCGCCGATAAAACAATTAAACTTCGTAGCAAGTTCTTCATAATCGACCTAATGATTATTATACTTATAATTCTGTCATTAGAACGTAAAAATGAACCATAAATTATATTTTTTTTGATTTTACCGAATATTTAGCTCTCTTGGCATAATTACTGCTTTATAGGTAATTACTTAAGTTTGAAAAAAACAGGCAAATATTAATTTTCGCATTGTCGCTGTTAGCGCTACAAACCATTATTCTAATTTTCTAATAATATATGTGGAAAAATATCGATGAACAGATTATAATCGATATTTAACGGTAAGGTCTTATCCAGTAACTAGTTGTAATTGTTTATATTATTTTCACAGTGAATTAATTATTATTACCTGTAACTTTGCCATATTTTTGTTGTTTATAGTTCAGTCCAAGGGACTAATTTTTGTATTACGCTCTTTTTAGGAGTTATTTATGGAAAAGTTTTCCAAACGCTTTTTAAGAACAATCCTATTATGCGTCGGTTTTATAGCCGGTTCATTAGGCGTTCTGAAGGCGCAACCTACTAATTACTGTAATCCGACCAACTGGCCGGGGATGAGCTATTATTATTGCTATCCTCAGATGGCGGTCGAATCATGGGGTTACGATTCGTACTATGCGAGTACAATTAAACGCGTTCAGATATTTAACGCGGACGAATCAAAGCTCGATGTAGCAAGCAACGAAGACGACGATTATCTGGACGCTTGCTATGTTCCGCCCCAACCCGGGGTGGAAGCCGAAGTTATGCTCGGCAATACCTATACCTTTAAGGCCACGATCCATACTAACGTATATGGATATGGGGGTTATAGCTATTGCGATTACGGATGGACGGATTATTTTACAACCCGTATCTTTATCGACTGGAACATGGACGGCGACTTCGCCGATCCGGGCGAGTGGATCAACGATCCCGCGGGTCCCTATAACGACCCGCCCTGGGCTCCGGTTAGCTGGGATCAGTATATGGAGTATTGCCAGGATGTAGAATACGCTTACAACGTAACTATTCCTGACAATCAACCTCTTGGCAAAACCAGGATGAGAGTAATGACGGCTATCTGGTATCCCCAGGATCCATGGTATCCCGGCAAGGAAGCTTGCCATAACGGTTTCTGGGATACTTGGTCTACGCCGGCCCAATACGCTTACGATTACGGCGAGACTGAAGACTATATCCTTAACTTCTCGCTTTCCGTAAAGAATACGTTCCCGGATAACAAAGCGCCGAACGATATTCTCTACGCAGGACAGCTCTACAACGGCGAAACCCGCCAGATCACTATCTCTGGAAATACTTTTAATAATTACTTTGAACGCCCGTTCGTTGAGTTTGGCTCTTCCCAGGCTCCCGGCACGACAATGTATTACAAGATACAAGGTCCTTTGCCCTCGACGGACGTAATTTACGAAGGTCTCGACCCCGAAAGCGGTTCGAATATTATCGACGTTGGCGGCAAGCCCGCGAAAGTATTTATCACTAAATCCTCGGGCATGGCCTCTCCCGCCGGTGACGGCACGTTTATTCAAACTTCGGGCGGCGAGTATCGCTTAACGGTTGGTATCGCTCTACCGAACAAGCCTTATAAGGAAGTCGTAAAGAACTTCACCGTAAGCTGGCCTTACGACATCTCCGTACTCGGCATCACTAGCCCCCGCTCCAACGGCGCGCCGGACTTTATGATGTACCCGCGCGGCCTCGACATGGCCGTCACTGGAACGCTCCAGAACACGGGTCTCTTCCCGATCACTCGTTTCGACACGTACGCTTACGTATTGAACTCGAAGGACCAGGTCGTAGCGACCTTCTACTACAAGTTCGACACGCTTAAGGGCAAGGATCAACCCCTCATGCCTAAGCAAAAGATCGAGAAGCAATACGGCACGTTCAACACGACCGTTCCGGACGAATACAGGGTTTACATAACCACCGAACTTATGAACGCCGAAGACGACGAGCACTACAACGATCGCTATCCGCGCGTTACGGGTTACTACACCTTCCAGGTGCAGGACGAAATCCAGGCGGCTGCTTATGAAATGCTCAATCCTAAAGAAGGTTCCCGCGTTATTGCCGGCCGTCCCTTCATCCCGATGGGCGACTTTATCAATAAGGGCGTAGGCGATATCTCCAACGCTAAGGCAAGATTTGTCTACTGGAAACTTCCGAACGGCGATCACAAAGAAGTCATTACGACAGTAAAGGATCTTCCTTCGGGCCGTTACAACAGGAAATCCGAGAAATTCCCGACGATACAGATCGACGAACCGGGCGATTACGAAGGCTGGCTCTACATCGAAGCTACCGACGACATCGTTACGGAAGACAACAAGAAGAAAGTTAACTTTACCGTTATACCGGGCCTCGCAGGCACCTATACGGTTGGAACCCAGAACGCCGGCAACAGCCGCAACTTCCCGACGATCGACTCCGCTATGCGCGCCCTCTTCCTGTACGGCGTCCAGGGATCGGTTACGATGGAACTTACCGACGCCGATTACTTAATGGAAACCAAGCGTCCCGACTATCCCGCATGGGACATGACGTCGACGATCCTGGGCCTCGGCTACGACAAGAAGACCGACAGCTACAACACGCTTACGTGGCGTCCTTCGCCGGTACGCGCGGTAACGCGCGGCGGCGTGACGATACGCCTGTCCTCGCCCTCGGGTC
>JBLNBN010000053.1:0-66196 GCA_050260015.1 Chloroflexota bacterium
ATCATAACAACATAATCTTGTTTGTTCAAGTTACAACCCAATATACAACTGATAAAATAAAAAGTTGCCGTAGAAGAGAAATTTTTTAAGGCTCTTTTTGCGGTTCGACTTTCTCTTAGAGGATCAGCATAACGGCTGATTTCATTTCCGCATAATTTCGGAATATCAGCAATTGACGCGTAAGCGCCTGGCAATAGAAGACTTGGTTCTCGCCCCACATGGGGAGAGTTAGAGAGGGGGTTGTGGACAATCACCAAATAACAATTATCAATGATCAAAAGCGGCGTAGGTTTTCTTAACCCCGGCGGGGTTACAGCTTTGTAACGCGCAACGCCCACTTACTTCCCGCGGCTCCGCCGCGGCAGGGGATGTAGTTTGGGCAATGGTTTACTATAGACATGCGAATCCTTCGGATTCGTCGAAAGCTCTATTCTATAAATATTTTCGCGTTATTCAAAGCGCTGTATGTTATTTAAATGTTTTATGGATTCCTCGCTTCGCTTCGGAATGACCCATCTTATCTATTATCAACCGCTTGCGCGTCATTCCCTGATATTTCAATCCTGTAAATCCTGGTTCAGACAATATGGATTCCGGCGCGGAGGCCGGAATGACGGTAAATGCAAAAGGTTAATATTACACGCGGTTATGCTTGCAAAGCGTTGTTAAATGATAAATGTTAAATGAAGAGGGCGGACACATGGATCCGCCCCTACATAATCATTTAAGAATTAATCATTAACGATTGCATGCGGCAGCGCCTCGAAGAGCTTGGAGACTGGTATGATCTCCAGTTTGTTCTTTATTTCCTCTTCGATTTCCGTTAGGTCCGTTACGTTGTCGATCGGGATCATAACTTTCTTAATGCCGTTCTGCGATGCGGCGAGCAGCTTTTCCTTTAGGCCGCCGATTGGAAGAATTTCCCCGCGAAGAGTAATTTCCCCGGTCATCGCCACGTCGCCGCGCATCGGTTTGCCGGAAGCGGCGGAAATAAGCGCGAGGGCGAGGGTTATTCCCGCGGAAGGGCCGTCCTTGGGGATCGCGCCCTCTGGCAGGTGGATATGTATTTCCTTGCCCTTCGCGAAGTCGATAGGCAAGCCGAGCGCAACCGCTTCCGAGCGCACGAACGATAGCGCCGCCTGCGCCGATTCCTTCATTACGTCGCCGAGCTTCCCGGTGAGCGTTAACTTTTCCGCGCCGGGCATTATGGATACCTCGACGAATAGTATATCGCCTCCGGTAGCGGTCCAGGCGAGGCCGGTGGCGACGCCGACGCGGTCTTCGTTGTTATTGCGGCGTTCGCGTCGCGTGGCGGGCCCGAGCAATTCCCCGAGCTTCTCCGCAGTCAATTTAATTTTCTTAGTTTTAACGCGCTTTACGAAACTCACGTCGTCCTTCAAAGCGCCGCCCGCGGTCTCGCCTTTAGCGTAGTTTTCGATTAGCTCCTTTGCAAGCTTACGAAGAGCTTCGCCGAGCTTGCGCTCGAGGTTGCGCACGCCGGATTCGCGGGTATGCTCCCGGATAATCTTAAGCAGCGCTTCGTCCTCGATCTTAATATTGAAGTTCTCCAGGCCGTACTCTTTTAACAATTTCGGAGCTATATGCCGCTTGGCGATCTCAATTTTATCCGGCTCGAGGTAGCTGGTTAGCTCGATGATTTCCATCCTGTCGCGAAGCGGCAGGGGAATATCGTAAACGACATTGGCTGTAGTAATGAAGAATACGTTACTTAGGTCGTAATCAACTTCCAAATAGTGGTCGTTGAAGGCGGAGTTCTGCTCGGGATCGAGCGCCTCGAGCAACGCAGCGGAGGGGTCGCCCCGGAAGTCCATACTCATTTTATCGATTTCGTCAAGCAATATCACCGGGTTAACCGTTCCGGCTTTTTTCATGGATTGTATTAACTTGCCGGGCATGGAGCCGATGTAGGTGCGCCTGTGGCCGCGTATCTCCGCTTCGTCGCGAACGCCGCCAAGCGAGAACCGAACAAATTTACGACCCAAAGCGCGCGCGATCGATTTAGCCAGGCTCGTCTTGCCGACGCCGGGAGGGCCTACGAAGCAGAGTATTTGCCTGCGGATATTACCGGTAATATTCAGCAGGGCGATAAATTCAAGAATTCTCTCCTTCGGCTTTTTCAGATTATAGTGGTCCTCGTCGAGTATCGTTCGGACGCGCTCGATGTCGAGCGAATCCACCGTGCGCTCGTTCCAGGGAATTGAGATAAGCGTTTCGAGGAAAGTCCTTCCGACGCTGTACTCGGGGGACATGGAATGCATTTTGCGCAGTTTATCAAGCTCTTCGTCGGCTTTCTTTTGGGCGTGCTCCGGCAAGTTTGCGTCCGTAATTTTCTTTTTTAGAACGGCGATATCCTCGGCGCCCTCCTCTTCATCGCCGAGCTCCTTTTGCAGCAGCTTTATCTGCTCGCGAATGAAGTATTGCTTCTGGGACTTTTGAAGGGATTCCTGGACTTTAGAATCGATATCGTTTTCGAGCTTTAGCAGTTCAATTTCGGCTTTTAGTATAGTCGCAAGCTCGAAGAATTGATCGTTCAGGTCGGCCTTTTCCAGTATGCGCTGCTTCGTGGCGACGCTGGCCTTAAGGTTTGCAGCGGCGTAGTATAGCTTTTGCTGCGGGCTTTCGAAGTTCTCGAAGGCTGAAATGAGCTCGGGCGGCAGGCTTTGGTTCTCGCGGACGTACTCGGAGAACAGGGCTCCGGCGTGCCGCATGGTCGCCTCCAAAGATTTATCGTCCTTGTCTAATTTCCCGGCTGATTTGACCAATTCAATATCGGCGCAGAGGAAGTCTTTATTCTTTATTTTCTTTTTAATTTTAGCGTGAAAAAGCCCTTCCACGAGCACCTTCAGCAGGTCGCCCGGAAGCCTTAGCGCCTGGAGAATACGAGCCACCGAGCCGTACTTGTAAATGTCGTCGAACGACACTTCTTCGGGAGTGGCAGTCTTCTGAGCGGCCAGGAAAATATACTTTTCCTTTTCGAGCGAATCTCCGACGGCCTTTAAGGAGCTTGTTCTCCCGATAAGCACCGGGTAGATCATGTTTGGGAAAATTATAACGTCGCGGAGCGGCAGCACGGCCATTCGCTTTGGTATGGCGGGCTCTTCCGCGTCCATCTGCTCGAGTATGTTAAGTAACGCTTCTTTTTCAGTGAGTTTCATTATTTGAGTTAAATTTAAATGTTTGATTTTTGTATTGAATTTCGGAATTTTTCATTCGCGTCTTTATAGTCAGGGTAATGGAATCGGATGCGGGCAGCGCGCCCTCCTTCGAGAATGCGACTACGAAGCGCTTGCCGTGAACGTGCGAGACAATTCGCCTGATATAGGTGGTATTCTCGTAGCAAATAGCTTCCGCGCCGGTAATAGTGACGCGCATCATCTTCGGCTCAACGGATATTACCTGGATTTCGTCTTCGCCGGTAAAGTCGTCGGCTACGTCGATCCGCATGACAAGCCAGGAGTCGTCGATACCGATTTTAAATAGCTTAAGAGCCTCCCCGACGCGATGCATCGAGGAAGCGAGCGCTGCGGGATCGAAGAAGCCGGCGTTCTCCCAATGCTCCTCGCGTCCCGGGTCGTTCGCGTTAAATATGATCTTACCGATAGGATTGCGGAAAGCCAATCTTTCCTCCGCCAGGTCGAGGCTGCGCTCAAGCGTATGAGGCGGCTCCAAACCCATATAAAGATATATTTGAGCAAGCCTCCAGCGGAACATCTCGTCGAACTGCGGTTTATTCGGAGCGTGGTGCTCGGGGCCGTACCACCAGAACCAATCGCTTCCTTCGGCTATCAAGAGCTCCTCGTACGTTGCTTTTCTAACGGTTTCCGGCAATTCGTTCTTCTTTTGCTCGAATAACTGCCGCGCTTTCGCAAGCTCTTCCCATGCGCGCCTGTCCTCCGGGCTGCCTATCCAAATAGAGAAATTTGCGTTGATCCACGAACCGGCGCGTATATGCTTTAGTTCGGGCAGGAAGTCGGGGCGGGGCGAATGGATAGCCTCGCTCATAGTAACCGTCTTCAGGGATTTGGAGGCGTCTAAAAGAGTATATAGCCTGCGCAGGAAGGGCAGGCCGTTTTCCTTGTAGAATTCCCAGCAGTTCTCGCCGTCGAGAATAACGGGCAGCACGGCGGATTCGAGCGACTTTTCGCCGTAGTCGGCTATGATTCGCCGGCGGACGTCCTCGAGCGTACGGTAAAAGTCTTCCGCTGCGTAGTGCGGTTCCCAGGAGGAGTAAACGAAACCAATCCTATCGGAGATGGAGTGGTCGCGGAAAAAGAGGGATATTTCCCTGCCGGATTTGGTTTTGTATATTCTCGGGAAGTACTTATCGCTCGTTTTATACCCCGGGGGAAGCGATTCAAATAGCACCTGCTCGTCGCTTGCGGCCCAGCAGACCCCGCTCTCGGCCAAAAGATCGAGCGCGTCGTCGGAGATAGAACCCTCCGACGGCCAGCATCCGCAGGGCTTTTCGCCCACCCGCGATTCGAAGTAGCTCATCCCGCGGCGGATCTGCTCGCGGGCGTCCTCGGGGAACTCGAAAGGGGGCTCGGGCATTGCGAAGTCGGCGAGCGCCTCGCCGCCGGCGCGCGATGAAATAAGCAGGGGAAGTATGGGGTGATAAAGCGGGGAAAAGCTTAGCTCGATTTGTCCCCGCTCCCTCGCTTCGAGCATTTCGGGCATTACTTTGGAAATAATGTCCAAATGCGTCGCCAGGACTAATTTCTTTTCCTCCTCGGTAAAGTTTTTCCCCTTTTTAAATAGGGCGTCGATCTCCGGGCGCTTTCGGGAAAGCATCCCAATCCAAGCGAGGTTGTACCAAGTCTGGAGGTCGCGCCAATCCTGCGCGGAAAACCTCGCGATGGCTACTTCGGGATCGCGGCTGTCGTTTAGGAGCTCGGTATAGCGCGGGTAGGGATAGAGCATGTTATCCCAATTGAGGAGAAAAAACCTCTCGAGTATATCGTATTTATTCTCACGCGATAAGCTCTCGGCCGGAAATTCCGTAAGGCGTTGCGCGACGTCCCTCCAGCCGCCCAGCAGGTAATCGTCGAGTTGCAGCATTAGGGAAGGCGCCAGGTTAAAGTTCTGCTTTATATCCGGAAATTCCCGCAAAAGCGCGGGCAAATCGTAATAGTCCTTAACCGCGTGAAGCCGGGTCCAGGGTAAAAGGAATTCATCCTTCATCCTATAGTCGGGCTGGTGTTGATGCCAAAGTAGAGCGATCTTTAATGGAAGCATTGTTTCTTAAGTTTTAATAGTACAATTCAGCTAATTATCGCGTAAATAAGCGCGACAAAGTTATAAAGACTCTCTTCGCGCCGGATAATTTTTTCTTAAGAAATCGAATCCTTCGCGGCGTTCCTTTTCGGACTTACCGGCTAAGTTAAGTAAATCGAGCGTATCGAGTTCAAAAAGTCGTCTCTTTGCCAGTAGGCGGAATATTCTCTCCGTCTCGCGATAGCTTTCGCGCGGCATAGGGGAGTACGAGGAAAGTTCCAGCATCAGCCTGGAGTAATCGGGCATTTTCTGGGAAAACTTCTTGTAGGCGTCGAGCAGGGCCACGCTACCGCGCAGCTTGCCGTCGTAGGAGTGCCCTGCTACGTGGGGCGTGGCGAGTATGCAGCGCCTTGCAAGCTCGGGATTGAAGTCGGGCTCACGCTCCCAGACGTCGACCGCGGCGACCAGTTCTTTTCTTTTTAAACGATCGAGCAGAGCCGCTTCGTCGACCACCCCGCCGCGGGAAGCGTGTATGAATAGCGCCCCGGTAGGAATGGTTTCGATAACTTCACGAGAAAATAGATTTTTTGTGGCGTCCGCTCCTTCGGCTGTCAGCGGCACGTGATTGGTAACTATCGAAGAGTATTTCACTACGTCGTTAAAAGGAACTGTCTCTACGTAACCGGGGAAGGGGAAGCCCGAGCGCTCCAGCGGCGGATCGCTGACGAGCACTCGCATATTTAAGTAATGCGCGAAGCGGGATACGATCCTGCCAATATTGCCGAAGCCCACAACGCCCAGCGTTTGCCCTGCCGCGGAGGCCCCGCCCAGGAATTTCAGGATAGAATAAATTACGTACTCGGCAACGGAGTTAGCGTTAGAGCCCGGCGCGGAAGCGAACGCTATGCCGCGGCTTTCGAGGTAGGCCTCGTCAACGTGGTCCGTGCCGCTTGTGGCCGTGGCGGCGAATCGTACGGCGCTGCCTGCCAATAAATCGGCGTTGATCTTAATAGTTGAGCGGGCGAAGAGCGCGGTCGCGCGCTTAACGGTCTCGCGATCTATCGCGCGGCCGTAATAGATATTTACTTCGCCTAAATTTGAAAGGGATTCGGGTAGAAACGGGATGTTTGAATCCGCGTAAAATATGCAATCGTCCTGCGACATAAATATTTATGCTATTGTTTAAAATTTAAGTCGAAAAGCCAGGCCCGCAGATTCATTTCTCGTATAAATTCCAAGCGAGAGGCTCTCGTCGACGGTAAAATCGTAAAGATGCGCGCCGACGTACGCGTCGACGCTAGCCAATAAATAAACGCCGAGCAGGTAAAGCCCGGAAATATCCCGGTTGTCGAGGTAATAGTCTCTTTTGCGGCGCAACAGGCTTTTTTCTAAGTCGTTCGCATAGTCCCCGGCGTTGATCTTATCGCGATAATTGGCGTACTTATTATGATTGTCAATTATGAAATAAACTAAAACCCCGGTCGCGGCCGTAAATATCGGCGCCTTCCAGTAGGATTCGACGTAGTACTGTCCCCAGCCAGGCAGGACAAGGGACTTCCATATCGCTTCCGTGGGATTCTTAGTCATTTTTAATCCGCCGGTTATTTTAATATTCGGATTGTCGCGTATAGAAAGCTTGCGGAGCGTGTCCGCGAATTGAGGCGTCTTGGGATCGGCCAGCGGCAATATAACCCGAGGGGCGTTCGCGGTGTCGATCTGCGTTTGCCCGTATAAAAGAGGCGAGCCGCAAAGCGCGTAGGCAATTGCGGCTATCGCCAATATCAATTTGAGATTAATTGGTTTCAAATTACCTGACAACTGCTATCGCTTCGATTTCAATTAATACGTCCTTGGGAAGGCGCGCTACTTCGTAGGCTGCGCGAGCGGGCTTGCTCGTGCCGAAGTATTGGGTATAGATCTCGTTCATCGTGGCGAAGTCGCCCATGTTCTTCATTAAAACGGTAGTCTTTACTACGTCCTCGAGCGTCGAGCCGGCTTCCTTTAGTATTGCGTCAATGTTGCGAATGGACTGATGCGTTTGCGAAACGATATCCTCGCCTACGAGCGCCCCTTCGGGAGTAAACGGGATCTGCCCGGATACGAATATGAATTTGCCTTCGGCTTTAACTGCTTGCGAATAAGGACCGATCGGGGCTGGAGCTAAATCTGACTTAATAAATTCCTTCATTATTAATCCTTTTTTTGCGAAAAACTAAATTTCACGTCTTAGACGAGCTACGGGGATTTTCATTTGTTCGCGATATTTTGCCACCGTACGGCGGGCGACATTGTACCCGCGCGCTTTTAGGTCCTCGCTGATCTTGTCGTCGCTCAGCGGTTTGTTCTTTGGCTCCTCTTCGATCATTTCCTTTATGATCTGCTTTATAACGGTCGTGGAGACCTCCTCGCCGTCGTCGTTGGGGAGCGACTCGCTAAAGAAATACTTAAGCTCGAACGTGCCGTAATCGGTTTGCACGTATTTACCGTTAACTATGCGGCATACGGTAGAAATGTCCAGGCCCGTAGCTTCCGCTATATCTTTATATATTAACGGCTTCAAGGCGCTCTTGCCTTCGATGAAGAAGTCCTTTTGCAGTCCGGCTATAGCAGTCATTACCTTCAGCATAGTGCTTTTGCGCTGGCGGATGGCCTGGATTAAGAATTTCGCATCCTCGTGCTTATTCCGAAGCCAATTCCTCGTTTCCTTGTTGAAGTTCTTATTCTTAGCGTCGCGCTTTAGCTTTTCGTACGTTTTGCTAAGCTTCAGGGCGGGCAAACGGCTGTCGTTTACCCCGACCATAAGCTCGCCGGACTCCTCGTCGCGCTCGATTATGAAATCGGGAATTACGGTGTTGTGCTCAGCCTGCGTATCGCCGCCGCCGGGCTTTGGATTTAGCCTGCGTACGACGTCCATAGCTTCCCGAAGCTCGTCGTCGGTGATCGAGAGCTGCCGTGTGATTACGTTGAAATGCTTTTTAGCGAAAGGCTCGTAGTGGTTCTCGATTATCTCTTTCGCGAGCCTTTGCTGCGGAGTAGGATAAGAGACCATTTTCAACTGCGCGAGGAGGCATTCGCGGATGTCCCGCGAGCCTACGCCGGGCGGATCGAGCGATTGGATCATGCCTAAAACTTTTTCGGCTTGCTCGGGGGCGACGGGATTCAATATTTCCGGCGTATGGTTCGCCGAGCCGTTCCGACCGGCGCCTAAGGCGCGCCCGTTCGCGTAGCCGTTCCCTCCGTACTCGCTGCGGAGCTTGGCGAGCATTTCGGAACTGGAGCTTGATAGCGCGAACTGCCTTGCGGGATTATAATTTTTGGCCGCCTTCGCCTCGCTCTTCATTTTCTCTTCGTAGCGGCGGCGTTGGGCGTCGAAGTTTATTTCAGCTATGGCGGAATTGGTTTCGTCCACTATGTCGTCGAGGTCGCGGCGCAGGTAGCCGTCCGCGTCGATATTCCCGATTATCTGCGTGCCGAGCAAAAATTCTTCCGGCGTTAGCTTTAAAAGCCGAAGCTGGGCCGTCAGGTCCTCGATTAACGTCGTGCCGGCCTTTATTTGGAATCCCTCTCCCTCGTCCTCGTCCCAGGCGGAACGAGTTTGCGAGGACATATCGGAATCGTCCTGGATAATTTGCTTGTAGAATTCGAAAGGATCGAAATCGTCGCTGAATTCCTCCTGCTTGATGCGTTCGTAATCGAGCGAGCGGTCCTCGACTACGTCATGCTCCGCGACGTCTTCGGATAGGGCTTCGGGTTCCCACTCCGGCGGTTCCTGCGGGAAATCTTCATGATCGTCTTCGTTGGAAGCTTCGTCGAGCATAGGATTCTGCTCGATTTCTTGCATGATGTGCTGTTCGAGTTGCACAAGAGGCAGCTGCAACAGCTTCAAGTATTGAATCTGCTGCGGCGTAAGCGTCTGCGAAAGCGACGTTTTGATGTCAAGCGATAATTTCATGATCCCCCCAAAAACCTATCTATGCTTATTCTCAACGAATTAACCGTATAACTATTAACTCTTGAATCTTAAAATAAATTGGCGATAAAGCCGCGCGGCAACGCGATATTAATAACCCTTATCGGACTTAACCGCTTCGAGCAGCTTTGCGTACCACTCTTCGCCGTAGGCGCGCACTAACGGGTCGCGCAGGCATTCGACGAGCGAAATATTTTCGGCGCGACCTTTCATCACCCCGGGCGCGCACTCCGGTATCTTTTCGTAATAGAGATAATCTCCGTCGAAGCTTCCGACGCGTATCGGGAAGAGGTGGCAGGATATAGGCTTGCGGAAGTCGCTCTTGCCGTCGAAGTACGCGGCTTCAAGCCCGCAGAACGCAATATCGCCCTTATAGAAAACGAAAACGCAGTCCTTTTTCTCTATGCACATGGTCGTGTAGTCGCCTTCCTCGCCCTGGATGAATCCCTCGTCCTTAATGTAATTTATGGAGCGTTCGGAAAGGTAGGGGAAGGCAGTATCGAGAGCGTTCATTATCATCGGAACTTCCTCGTCGAGCAAAGGCGCGCCGTATTCGCCCGGAAACGTGCAACAACCGCCCTTGCAACGCGGCAGATCGCAGCAAAAGCTAGACTTCGTTATTTCGCTTTCAAGTATAATATTGTCGATATTTATCATAAAAATTGCCGCCACAAGAAAATATTATGCCAAACTTCTTTTCCAATTTAATGATTTTTATTCGTAGAAAAAAATTAATATTAAATCAATTTTCTATGGGGAAATATTTAATAAAAAAAACCCGCTTTCTTTTGGAAAGCGGGTTTGCTTGAAAATCTTTAAGAAAGATTTTTTGCGGAGCCGATTATCTAACTACGTTAAGGATTTGGCTGATCGTGTGGTCGCCGACCGTAACGGTGTAGAAGTAAGCGCCGCTGGAAAGCATATCAACGGGAACGCGTACGTTATGCTCGCCTGCGCCAACGAATTCAGTCTTTTCAGTAATGATTTCGCCGAGGCTGTTGGTCATTCTGAAAGTAGCCGTACCCGGGTTAACGAGGTTGAAGCGAATGTTTGCGATACCGTCGCTTACGGGGTTCGGGTAAGGAGCGCTTACGGAGAAGCCCGGAGCGTATTCAACTACGGATTTAACGCGTTGGAAGCCTTCCTCGAACGGGAACGAAGTAACGAAAACGTCTTGCGTTACGTCAACGGCCATTTCGCGCATATACGTCGGGTAAGCGTTACGAGTGTTGTATAACGGGTTGTTAGGGTTAGTAAATGCCGGGCCGTTTACGTCGGTGTCGACGAGGAATAAATAAACTTTATCCTTGTTGGGAACAACCGGGGGCATACGGGAAATTCTATCGTACCTAACGTCGTTGGAGACGTTTTTCGGCTCTGCCCAGTTGTAATCGCCGGCGTTGCGCCAAGTCATGAAAATATCAGTCGTGTTCATCGTGTCGAGGATCATTTCCTGGTAATCATAGAGATCGTCTCTAGTTGCGGAATTTCTTCTGTAGAAAGTGATAGGCTCTTCGAAAGCTACTACCTGGTCTACATAGTCGACCCATTTCAGGATAACCTGGTCGTTATTTTCGCTCATAGCGCTTTCAAGTTCGTTACCCATTTCGTCGTCATTTATGAAGTCGCCCTTTTCAGCGCCATTTTGCGCGAAGCTTTCGTTGGCCATCGTGAAGACTAAGCGGTTGCTAACTTCGCCAACCATGCGTACGTCCCAAACGCCGTTCTTTTTGGAGAATTCCAGGATCGGGATGCGGGTTGCGTATTGATCGGCATCCGAAGGAGCGAAAACGCCGCGGCAGAAGAATGAGAATTCGTCGGGACCGGTTACTTCGAAGGCGTCGCCGTCGTAAGCAAGAATAGTCCAATAGCCTAATACTCCGCCTTCTTGCGAAATAACTTGCGATGCGAGAGCTTGAGCTTTAACGCTGTCGGCTATGTCCCAATCGCTCCAGGTCGCGCCGTTATCAGTGGACTTGGAAACGCCGGGGATACGACGACCGATATTGCCGGCGAAGATATTAGCTGCAGCCGCGTAAAGCGTGCCATTCTCATCTGCGCGAACTTCTAAGGGATTTTGGTAAGAACCCTTGGATTGGTCAGTTTCCTGGCGGAATTTGTTTAATGCCCAAGCGGTAGGAATGCCGCTGATAAAGTTGCCGGAGTTCATGTCGAACGCGGAGAAGCCGTAGTAGCCCCAGTTCTTGCCGGTCTGCGGGAATAGCGAGCCCCAAGCGTAAGCTACGCTGCCGCTTGCGTTGTCGACTGCGAGCGTGTTGTTGTAGAACCAACGAGCTCTTTCGGGGTTATTGGTTTCAGGGATCTCTAATTCAACTTTTTGCAAATCGGTGCCTTGCTTGATCAGGTAAAGGCCGCCGAAGATGTTAGCGTTGACGCTGTCCTGATCCATTTTATAGATCGGGGCATAGATCATGAAATTGAAATCTTCCACGTTGTTCGATCCGTTCGGGTTGAGAACCGCGATAGAAGGATAAACGGGGAATATGCCATGGGCGCGGTAGATTTCGCGTTCTTCCGACCAAGTAACGCCGTTGTCGATTGACGTGCGGAGGTATACCGTACCGTCGTTTATTGTGCTGCCGGTATGAGCTACAACTTTTCTGAATACGGCAATGAGCATTTTGCTCTTGGGCTCGTAAATGACCGGATTTGTAGCGCTGTTATAGAAGTTAAAGAAAGCAGTGGGCAACGTCTCAACTTTGCTGAAAGAAGAGGCGAGCAGCTTGTCGATCGCTTTAGCTTTTTCTTTTGCGAATTCTTGCGGAAGCGTTACGCCGACGGAATTCGGCTCAAGCCTGTTGAGCTGGTCCATATTCAACGTTGCGGGCAACGACTGTGCGAAGGTCGCGCCGTAGCTAGCTGCAAATAAGACTAAAGCGGCTAACAGTTTTTTCATTAGATTACTCCAACTGATTTAACAATAATTTAACAAATACATTTTTTGCAATTTCACAATTTACAAATTACGTTTATTCAACTTATTTGCCAAAAGAAAAAGTTGCCGTTAGGACTCACTTTCTATGTTTTTAATAATATTGGCCCTTCTTTACAGACACATTTTTGATCGATAAGGTTACAATTTCTCCGTATTAAATTAATTTCACCAAAATTTAATGTAGAGAGAAGGCCGATTTTATTGTAATCTCTTTCATATCAAGCCAAAATTGCTTAACTTTGCAGCTTTATCACTATTGTTATTTAATAATGAGCGAATCATTTCTGTTTGTTCTTTTCGGCGTTATCGTTTTGATAATGCTGATAATTGATTTGGGAGTATTTAATAAGCAAGCGCACAAGGTAACAAACCGCGAAGCATTAATTTGGTCTATTGTCTGGATCCTGGTCGCGCTGGCGTTTAGCGTTTTTATTTACTATTACTATGGTTCGGCCAAGACGAGCGAATACTTAGCCGCCTACCTCATAGAACGCTCGCTTTCTATCGACAATCTTTTCGTGTTTATTCTGATATTTCGATTTTTCGCAGTGCCCGAGAAGTACCATCATCGCGTGCTCTTTTGGGGTATTGGCGGAGCGATTGTCCTCCGCGCCCTGTTTATATTTTCAGGCGTTTGGCTGATTCAATTGACTTACCTGCCTCCGTTCGAATTGTTCGGACGCGAGGTGCATTTTAATTTCGTATTGGCTCTTTTCGGGCTCTTCCTCGTTTGGGCGGGCATTAAATCTATTAACGCCGAGGACGACGACCAGGACTTCTCGCAGAACATTGGAGTTAAGCTGGTTAGAAAATTTTTCCCAGTCACCCCGGAGTACCGAGGCGGTAAATTCTTCGTTAAGGAATTGGGAAAGACGCTGGCGACACCTTTATTGCTCGTCGTCGCCGTTATCGAAGTGACGGACGTGCTATTCGCAGTGGATTCTATTCCTGCGATTTTCGCCGTCTCCAAGGATCCGATTATCCTCTATACTTCGAATATATTCGCTATCCTGGGTCTTCGAGCGCTATACTTCCTGCTTGCTAACTTTATGGATTACTTCGTGTACCTGAAGTACGGGCTCGCGTTTATCCTCTCCTTCATTGGAGTGAAGATGCTTATTGCGGACTTCGTGCATATTTCTTCCACTCTTTCCCTGCTTATTATCGCTGCGGCGCTGACGATTGCTATAGTGACATCCCTGGTATGGGGAAAGAAGGCCTCGCAAAGCGAAGCTTAGCTGGCGCGATTATTGCCGCTCATTTCTTAGTTAGATATGACTGCGGAACAATCGAATGGATATATTAGAAGCAAAAGATAAATTCCTGGGCTTTTTGGAGAGTTCCAAGGGGTATTCCCCAAAAACGCTATCAACCTACGGGCGCGCGCTCGACGATTTCTACGATTACTTTTACGAGGAATTCGGCGCGCGTCCGCAAATAGGCGAGATCTGCGCCGACGACATTAAACCCTTCCTTGGCAAGCTCCACGACTCGGGGCTCTCACGAAATTCTATCAGGTTAAAAATTAGCGCGGTAAAATCCTTCTTTAAGTTTTGCTATCGGCGCAAACTCATCGAATCAAACCCGGCTTCGGGCGTAGCTACGCCGAAAAAGGCGAAAAAGCTTCCGCAGTTCCTCCAGCGCGAGGAAGCCGCGGCTACGCTCGACTCCATTTCCAACGAAACCGCGGAAGGCGCGCGCGACGCGGCTCTATTCGAATTGCTCTACGGCTCGGGGCTGCGTATCGCCGAGGCTCTATCGCTCAAAGTGAAGTCCGCGGATATGCGTTCCGGCGTTATTAAAGTTTTGGGAAAGGGGAGTAAGGAGAGAATTGTTCCGCTCACTTCGCGCTCTATCGAAGCTATCCAGGCGTACCTAAAGCTCAGGGATTCGCTGGCGGAAAGGATAGAAACCGACCTGCTTTTTATTAATAAGCGCGGGAAGCCCTTAACGGCTAACGCCGCCTGGAGAATTACCAAAAAGCTGATGACGGGGAATACTGAATGCGAAAAGAAAAGTCCGCATGTGCTGCGGCATTCCTTCGCAACGCACTTGCTCGACGCGGGAGCGGATATCCGCTCCGTAAGCGAAATGCTGGGGCACGCGTCTCTATCCACTACGCAGGTATACACGCATTTGTCGGTTGAAAAGCTTAAGCAAACTTATAAATTGGCGCACCCGAAGGCTTAGCGCTACCGGCATTTATTGAGTAATTATACGCAGAAGGTTGTTACTAACAGACCATCTCTCTTGACGAATCCGCAGGATTCGCATGTCTATAGCTCATGTTCACTCTTTCAACTTACTCTGCCGCGGCTTCGCCGCGGGAAGGAAATTGGTTAGCTTGCGGCTTTACTACTGACGTTCAACGGCTACGCCGTTTTAAATAGTAAGCGAGGCATGATCTTCCGTAAGCTGCGCTTCGCTTGCATACGGTTATGAATAATGCCATCCCTGCGGGACTATTTAAATTTTTAAAGCAAAGTTACATTCTTACGGTATAATTTTAAAAACATTTTGCACCCATTTTACACTTTTACCGATTTTCGAGGAAATAAAAAAGCCTTTGACGTTATAAATCAAAGGCTTAACTATTTAAAGTCGTGATCCCGGCAGGAATCGAACCTGCGACACCAAGTTTAGGAAACTTGTGCTCTATCCTACTGAGCTACGGGACCAAACAAATACGCCCGGAAAAACCGAGCGCGCAAAATTACGTAGAAATTCCCAAAATCAAAAAAATTAATTTATGGAATCGCTCTCATCGATGTAAAATCGGCTGCCTTCGCGGGCGGCCTTGCGGCTAAAACCGAACAGCGCGTGCGAAGTAAAGCTCTTGACGTTATCGGCCGAGACCGGAAGCGATTGCCCCATAACGGCGCGTTCGATCAGGTAATCGACCTGCTCTGGCTTAAGCAGGCCCAGCAGGCTAAGCCGCACGACCTCGCCCGCCGCTTCGGGCGTAAAGAGCTCAAGCTCGGCCGGGTGCAGCGTCCTGAAGGATTTTGAAGCGAGCCTGTTATTAAAGCCGTTTTCGTCTAACTTATCCGCTACCCAGCTGATGGCGGCCGAAATTTCCTTTGGGGAATAGCCCTCGCTATGGAGCTTGGTGACATCTATATCGGCCAGGCGTTTTTCCCCTTTCAGCTCGCCCAGCACTAATTCTATAATTTCAACAACTCTCGCGGACATACGCATTACCTCACTTTTGCGAGAAATTTATTTTCAAGCGCGCTCATATTCGCTCTTTCTTCTTGCGTCGCGTCGTCGAATCCGAGCAAATGTAGAGCTCCATGAATTGCTAATCGCGCCAATTCGTCGGTCAAGCTAACGCGATAATCTCGCGCTTGCTCGGCCGCCGTTTGGCAACCTATGTAAATTTCGCCTTCGATTGTCTCCTCTCCGAGGGAGAAGGTGATGACGTCCGTAGGCATGTCGTGATCTAAATACTGCTTATTGAGTTTGTGAATTTCTTCGTCGTCAAGTAATATAATGTTTATTTCCGCTTCTTTTCGTTCGTAATCGGTTAACACTTCGCTAACCGCAGTCGTCAAAAGCTTACGCGGTACTCGCGCTAAACTTGAAGAATTAAATACGTTTATATTCATATTTCAGAAAATAGGACGCCCTTGCCGGGCATTTATTATTAATCGAAAAAGATCGTTTAATTGCATTAAGTTAACCGGCGTTTTCAGGCTCGATATTGTCCACGATAGAAAGTTGCATCGCCGCGAGCAAAGCTCCGGGATGCAATGATCCGGGATCGCCGCTGAGCAAATTCCGATCGATATTTGAATAAAGCGAACAAGCGCCTTGCTTGCTTATTATTAAACAAGACATAGCCGCCTCGCCGGAGGCGACGAAGAACACTTCGTCGGGATCGAACGCCATAAAGCTTTCTACGCCATGAAGTTCATAATAGCCCTGCCGGCTTTGGACGGTAGCGAGCGAACCGAGTTCGCCGGAGCCGAGGTCGATGCCCGAGTAGAGAGTAAAAAACAGGGGGAACAATCCCTCGCCTGCGGGGAACTCCCAAGTCCAGGCGTCGGCAAAACGTTTTGGTTCCCGACCAAACGTCTTGCTTATTCGCTCAATTTCAGATTCGTTAAAAGTATATCCCATTGGAATTGCCTGTTTGATAATCTGCAAGTTTCAATTTAAAACAAAATTCTAAAACATAAAAATAAATATTAGAAACGTCGCAAAAACAGCGGCGTCAATAAGTACGATTAAATAGCCGCATTAGATTGCTTATACGAATTTATTTCGCTAAAAGTTTATCGTTAAAATAATATGGTCTTATCTTGAAAAATATTAATTTGCAATATAAATTAGCGACGAATATGAAATTCAATTATTCACACCAGATAATATTTACGAATAAAGCCCGATGCCGGGACTGTTATCGCTGCATCCGGTTTTGTCCAGTAAAAGCTATAAAAATGATAGACGGTCAGGCGCACGTAGACGAAAAACGCTGTATTATTTGCGGAAACTGTATCCGCGAATGCCCGCAGGGAGCTAAGCAATACCGCCGCGATACGGAATTTGCGTGGGAGCTCATTCGGTCGGGAGCGGAAGTCGCGGTTAGCCTGGCTCCGTCCTATCCCTCCGCTTTCCCGGGCGACGAGGCTTCGAAATTGCCAGCTGCGCTTAAAAAGCTCGGTTTTTCCTACGTTGCCGAGACGGCGACAGGAGCTTATTTCTCGGCTAAACGCACGGCGGAACTTTTCGCAAGGAGCGGCGAAGGAGCGCATGTATGTTCAGCTTGCCCGGCTACGGTGAATTACTTTGAAATCTACGCGTCTCGTAATGTCGATAGGCTTGTTAAAGCTCTATCGCCTATGATTATTCATGGGAAAATCCTAAAAAAGAAGTTGGGAGAGAATTCGAAAGTAATATTTATCGGTCCATGCGCCGCTAAAAAGGCGGAAGCGGAACGCTCCGACCTTGCGGGAGTAATAGATTGCGTCTTAACCTTCGAAGAATTGCGCGAAATGCTATCGCAAGCGGAGATTAAATTTGACGCCTTAGAAGCGGCTCCGTTAGACGATTACGCCCCGCCTTTAGCCAGGACGTATCCGCTGCTCGGCGGCCTATTAAAGAACGCCGGCTTCGATCCGGGCGAGTTTAATTCCAAGTATATAACTGTATCGGGTTCTGAAGAGATAATGGAGATCGCCCAGAATCCTGAATCTTACATAGAAAAAACGTTATTCGAACCGCTCTTTTGCAAGGGCGGATGCGTGGGCGGACCGGGCGTCGGTGTAAGCGCGTCTATAGTAAAACTAAAAGCGAATTTGCTAAAGCATTTAGAATCCCAAAGCGGAGCGCCAGACGCGCCGGTATGTGAGCCCGAGCCGCGCGAATTAGACGCAAGATTTGCTCCGCGCCCTATTCCTGGCGAACGACAATTTTCCGAGGAGGAAATCGAAGCCGCGCTCGCGAAGGCAGGAAAAGCCGAACCGTCCGACAGGCTTAACTGCGGCAGCTGCGGCTACGACTCCTGCCGCGAAAAGGCGATCGCCGTGCTCTCCGGAACCGCCGAGACTGAAATGTGCCTTCCGCACATGCGACGTCAGGCGGAAATCAAAAACTCGACTATTCTCGAGACGAGCCCGAATGGTATTATACTTTTAGAAGAGGACTTGACTATATCCGTGGCAAACGAAGCTTTTAAGAGACTCTTCAGCTGTTCGGACGGCGTCTGCGGCAAACCTGTGTCCATTTTAATGGATCCGCAACCGTTTTACGATTTTATTGCTTCGGGGACGGATAAGATCGAGTCAACAGTATCGCACGAAAAATATGGTATTATTTGTCGCCAACTAATTTATCGACTGCCCTACGAGAAGCAGATCGTAGGAATATTCGTTAATATTACAAATGCGCTATCGGACAAATCCAAACTCGACGAATTGAAGCGGAAAACGATCGAACAGGCGCAGGAATTACTTCACCATCAGATCGATATGGCGCAAAATATCGCCAGACTGCTTGGCGAATCCGCGGCGCGCGGAGAAGCGCTCGTCGAGAATCTTATAACGTACTCGCGCGAGGAGGAACTGAAGCGATCTTAGTATTGCTAAAGTAATAGTCCATGAGTTACGTTCACTTAGAAATTCAATCGGCTAAGCAAATCAAATACGGGGCTACTCCCTGCGGCGACGTATGGGATTATTATCGCGCGCCCGGCGCCGCGTACGTCTTTCTGGCCGACGGAATGGGATCGGGCGTTAAGGCGAATATCGCGGCTACTATGTGCGCCGCCCGCTTAAAGGAATTAATAAAGTTAGGCTATTCGTTGCAAAAATCTGTAGTAAACGTCGCCGAAACCATGATCCAAGCGGCAAAGGAAGATCTTCCCTACGCCGTTTTTTCAATAGCGGCCGTCCTTACCGACGGCGCGACAAGCGTGCTGAGCTTTGAAATGCCGGCTCCTCTCGCAATAATCGAGCGTAGAGCTTATATTTTGGAACGCGGGCCTATCGAGGGGGCTCCGCAGGGCGTTGCGCAGAGTTTTTGCACGCTCGCTCCGCGAGACGCCATTATGCTCGTGAGCGACGGAATCACGCAAGCCGGCATAGGCCGCTCTATGGGGCGCGGCTGGGGCGAGCGCGGCGTCGCGTCGTACCTAAACGGCTGCTTAATTAAGAGCGCTACTTTGGAGAGCTTGCCTTCAAAAGCTTTAGCCCGTTCGATTGAAATTTGCGAAGGATGTCGCGAGGACGACGCCACTGCGATATTAGCCTACTGCAAGCCGGGCGTAACAGTTTCTATACTAACGGGTCCGCCATCCGATCCGGCGCGAGACGCCGAAGCGGTCGAGACGTTCGATAATGCGGAGGGAATTAAAATAATATGCGGAGGAACTACAGCCTCGATATATTCCAGAATTACTGGAAAATCAATATCGTTCGCGACGCAAAGTAGGAACGACGGTTCGCCTCCCGCTTCAGCTATTAAAGGGATCGATCTCGTTACGGAAGGCGTTATTACTCTTAACCAACTTAATAATATTTGGAACGAGGATAGGGAAGAATTCGAAGAGGGGAACCCAGTAACGGAGCTTTATGATCTCTTAAATATTGCGGATAAAATAGTAGTTTACGCCGGCGAAAGCGCAAATCCCGCGAACGAAGATATGAGATTCCGTCGGATGGGCTTGCGCTCGCGCGAAAAGATATTGCCGGTTCTATTAGAAAAATTTAGGCGAGCCGGTAAGCTCGCCCTAATTCAAACTATCTAATTATATTATGAGGATTAGCGAAGATTAGCGCGTTTTTGTCTCTTTAGCCGCGCCATTCGTATTAAAGTAGCGATATATAAAGTATATGCCGGCTATAATAAACGGGATGCTGAGGAATTGTCCCATCATGAGCGGCAAACCGCTTTCGAAATCTGCCTGGTAGCTCTTGAAGAATTCAATTATGAATCGGGCTCCGAATACGAGCGCGAGGAACAAACCAAAGACTAAGCCGTCGCGCTCGGGGCGTCGGACCTTTTGTAAAACATAGTACAAAGTAAAGAATATAGCAAGGTATGAAAACGATTCGTAAAGTTGAACGGGGTGGCGGGGAACGAGGTCCACGCGCGTAAAAATTACGGCCCATGGCAGGTCGGCGGGTTTTCCGTATATTTCGGAATTGAAGAAGTTGCCGAGCCGGATAAAAGAACCGGCGAGCGCCGTTACTATCGTAATTCGGTCCAGGAGCCAAAGCATATTGAATTTTCTTCGCTTCGAGTAAACGGCAAGCGCGACCAATATACCGACCGCGGCCCCGTGGCTCGCTAAGCCGCCGCGCCAAACTTTGAGAATTTCTATCGGGTTTGCAAGGTAATAGGAGGGTTCGTAGAACAGGCAATGCCCAAGCCGCGCGCCAATGATAGTTCCCAGCAGCATAGCTATGGTGAGCGCGTCGAGGTCCTTCCGGGACCTGCCTTCGCGTTTGTAAAAGCGTTCCATTATTTGATAGCCGACTACGAAGCCGAGCGCGAAAAGTAAACCGTACCAGCGAATGGTAATCGGACCGAGCGAGAAGAGTTCAGGCGAGCCTGACCACGTGATTGCCGCTAATGTAATCATCTTACGTCTTTATTTATTAACAACTTCTATTGCGTTATTTAAGAGGAATTATTGTTAAATTTTTTAACCGCTTTGTTTTTTTTTGTAAATTTGAATTCGCAGTGTAAAGATTAATATTCTTAAATTATGAAAAATATAATTTCCGTTAGCAAATTTCGCGCCGTTTTAGCTACGGTGATCCTACTCGCGGGGTATTCCGCGGCCTTCTCGCAAGTCTACGATTTCGATTATACTTACGGCAGCAGGTCCGTAGAGCGGAGCCGCGCCCTGTTCGAATCCGGGCTAATCCGTCTGTCCGAGTTCAGCCTCGAGAAGGCGTTGAAGGACTTCCCCGAGAATCCTTCGCGGGACAAAGCAGCCCTTCTTCAATCGGAGATGGATCTCGTCTCCGGCAATTATTCCGTAGCCCTCTCAAGGCTGCAGGAATTCATTAAAACTCGTCCCAATTCTCCCCTGGTCGCTTACGCCGAGTTAAGCCGCGGGTTCGTCACGTTCGAAAAAGCGGACTACGTCCGTAGCGAGCGTTTCTTCGCGAACGCTTCCACGGTCGCCGAGGAGGACTTCAATGCGCGGGGGGATTCCGGTTACAAGCGCGTGGCGCATTTAGGCTACTTCTGGCGCGGCATATCGCTCGCCCACCAGGGAAAATACTTCGACGCGGCCCCGATCCTGGAGACCGCGCAGAAGAAATATCCGCGGCTCGAGTATGCCGACGACGCCCTGTTTTGGCTGGGAGCTATCTACGAGGTAATGAACAAACCCGACAGCGCGATAGTATGGTACGGAAAGCTCGGCGAACTCTATCCCAATTCGGAATTTGCAGCTGTTTCCAAGCTCCGGCTCGCAAACGCGCACCTTTCTCTTCGCAACGCGGCTATCGCATTGATGGAGCTTGAACGGGGAGAAACGCTAATGAAGCGAGACAGTTCCGGGAATAAATATTGCCCGGACTGCGAAGCTAACCTGCTCTACCTCAAGGGCGAATCCTATAATATGCTTAATAACTACGTCGCGGCCCTGGCCGCCTTTTCCAGGCTCGACTCGCTCTATCCGAGGTCGGGGCAAGCTCCGTATGCAAAGCTTGGAGCGGCGTGGGCGCATTTGAATCTCGGCGAGAACGATAAAGCCGTGGCCATATATAATGAATTATTGCTCGACGAAGAGGCGGTAAAGGACAAAAGATTAAATTCTCTCGCCAAGCTCTACCACGCCGTAGGCATTAAGCGCGCGGGGCTTACGGAAAACGCGCGCAAGGAGCTCTCCGACCTCTCGGTCTCGACGGATTTCCCCTACCAGAGCATCGCGCTTTTGGAGCTTGGACAAATGCACTACGAAGCCGGCGACTACGAGCTAGCCCGCCGCGCTCTCGAACGAGGCAAGCGCGAATCGCTGGAAGCTAATAACGCCGCGCGAACTATGCTCTTGCTCGGAGCTACGTATATGGAGCTTAAGAGCTGGGAAAAAGCGGTAAACGAATATAAGGAGGCCGAGCAACTCGCGCTGAAGAGCTCCGAAACCGCTATGCCCGATCGCTCGCGTTACCTTTCCGAAGCGCGCCTGAAGCGCGGCATGAGCCTCGTGCAATCCCTGCGTTCCGCGGAAGCAATTTCTGCCTTGCTTGGGTTCCTGGCGGAAAACAAGAACGATTCCCGCCGCGACGAAGCCCTCTTCTGGCTCGGCGAAGCCTATTATCGCACCGATATGCTTAAAAATGCAGTAGAGACCTATAAGCAAGCCCTGGAGGAAAATCCTGTTTCGAAGCGGCGCGAAGACCTGCTCTATAGCCTCGGTTGGAGCTATTTCCGCCAAAAGGACTTTCCTAACTCCTCGAAAATTTTCGACCAAATGATTAAAGAATACCCTAAGTCCAATTACGCGGTAGAGGTGCTCACCCGCCAGGGCGACGGATACTACCTGCAGAAGAACTACAAGCGCGCCGCAGAATCCTACCGCCGCGCCGCCCAGGTAGCCCCGGGCACGGAGGAGGGGCAGTACTCCGCTTACCAGCTGAGCCATGCTCTCTATCGCATGGGGGAATTTGAAAAATCGATCACGGCGCTGCTTGATTTCGTTAAGAATTATCCTAAGTCGTCCTTCTCCCCTAATTCGATTTATTTGATCGGATGGATCCGTTTCCAGCAGAAACGCTATCCCGAAGCTGTAGACAATTTCGAATTCCTGATAAATTCATATCCGCAGAGCGGGCTCGTAGCGCGCGCGCACTACGCTATCGGGGATTCCTATTATAACATGGAGCAATACGAGCAAGCTATAACGGCTTATCGCGCCGTCATCGAGCGCTTCCCAAGCTCCGACCTTGCCCCTGAAGCTTTCAAGAGCGTTCAGTATAGCTACATGGCCCTCGGAAAGGACGACGAGGCGATCGCCGTCGCCGATAATTTTATCCAGTCGAACCCGAATTCGCCGTTTACGGAAGAATTTAAGTTCAAAAAAGCAGAAATGTTCTACACCGGCAAGAGATACCAGGACGCCGTCGCGGAATTCGATAAATTTACTCAGACCCACGAGGACAGCGAGCGCAATCCCGAAGCGCTCTATTGGATGGGCAAAAGTTATATAAATATGAACGAGCTCGACCAGGCGCAAAAGTCGTTCAACAACGTGATCAAAAAATATCCGAAGAGCGATTACGCGCCATTAGCTCTGCTCGAGTGGGGCCTGATGGAAAAATCGCGCACGGAAATATATCGCGCCGATTCGATTTTCCAGCGCATCCAAAAGGATTACCCTGCGCACGAAGGCGCGGCGCAAGCCGGCTTCGAGCGCGCAATGATTAAATACGCCCTCGGCGACACAGTGACGGCCATAAAGATATTGCGCGACGTGGCGGATAATTTCCCATCGGCGGAGTTCGGCGAGCAGAGCCTTTACCGCGTCGCGATGTACTACAGGGCGACGGGACAGAGCGACTCCGCGCGGGCGATTTTCTCCCGGTTAGCCGAGGGCGCCGCCGAGGAAGCGTTGGCCGCCGAAGCCCAGTACAGGCTAGGCGAATCCTTTATGCGCGACGAGCGCTGGGAGGAGGCGCTGGGGGCGTTTACCCGCACCCGCGAGAAGTTTGCAGGCGTGGACGATTGGTTCTCGCTCGCGCTTTTAAACGCGGGAGAGATTTATGAAAAGCTTGATATGTTCGCGCAGGCGGCGGAGGTTTATAACGCGCTCGCGTCGTGGCGTCCCGAGGATGATTATGGAAAAACGGCTAAAGCTCGTCTTAAAAGGATTAAGGTAGACTAAAGGGGGAAGATATGAAAATAACTAATATAAAGTACAAAGCGATTAAGACGTTTGCCGCCCTTGCGTTGGCCGCAACGACAGCATTCTCTCAAGGCGCGGAGCCGACGCCTCCGCAGCAGCCCGCGCCGCTCGAATTGCCTACGTTCATTATCGAGGGCGTCGAGCAGACTAACGTTATGAGCGGGATTAAGCAAATGCCGGAAAAGCCGGCCAGGCTTTCGCTCGGCATGCTGGATTCCATCAATTCCCTTGAAAAGCAGCCCGCGCCGCTAATCGCGCCCGATACGCTTCCCGAACGCTCCGTTATTAGGACGTACAGGAAAGGATTCTTCTCCGGCGAATTCGGTCGGTACATGACGCCTTCTCTCCAGGCCGGAATGGGGATGAACTGGCAGGGCTACGAGCTTTACGCTACGGGAGGTATGGAAGTCTCCGACGGGCATATTAAAAATGCGGATTATTCGAAGTTCAATTTGCTTGTCAATTCCGACTATATCGCGGACGATAAGTATTGGATCTTCGGAGGCAGCCGCACGCGTACCACGCTCAAGATAGACAATCAAAACTTTAAGCTCTATAAAGCCTCTTCCGCGCCCGAGCGCAGCTCGACTGATTTCGATCTATCGGTGAACGTCGACGGCGCCTACGAAGGCGCTCAATTCTATACGGGGGCGGGGATCTCCTCGCTGCAGATAAATTCCGACAAGAGCGCGGCCTTCGACAATAGATTAAACGGTTACTTGAAAATTCAAAACTATTGGGACAACTATCTCATCGGCGGCAACCTCGATATTGACTTCCATAATATTCGCGGCGACGGCATAAGCTTCATTACGCTTGACGGGGCTATCTCCTACTTCGACGAAAAATTTTCTGCTCTCGGTTCGGCCGGCTTCCAGTTCGCTAATAACTCCATGGGCGAACGCCGCAGCGGCCTGCTGCTCGGCGCTACCGCCGAGTACCGCATTAGCGGACTTTTCACCGTGGCCGGGCGTTTGCATAGCGGTATGGAAAAGAGAACTCTCGACGATTACTATCAAATGAATCCGTACCTGTTCCATTCGAGCGATATTGATTTTGAATACGATATTCTTTCGCTGCGCGGGGCTATTACGTACCATCCCACGCGCGCGGTCTCAATTACAGGCGGCGCCCTTGCGGGCAGGAGCGATCGCTCCCCGTACTTCGCCGACCGCGACAGCGCGACGTTCGATATAAAATATGCTAACGCTAACCGGTTCGGGCTTTTCATCGAGGGAACGTTTGAAATGGGCGAATCCGATGCGTTGACCTTTAACGCTAACTTCGAAAACAAAACTATCACCAGCAGTTCGAAGGAATTTCCCTATAGCGAGCCGCTTCGCGCGTCTTTGGACTATCACAGAGCATGGAGCGAAAACTTTGGCACATATTTTGGTGTATATTACGTTAACGCTCGCTATATCGACGATCAAAATTTGCGCGAAATAGACGGCTTTACGAACATTCGCGCCCGGGCGGATTGGAAATTTGCCGAAACGATGTCGATGTTCGTTCGTGTGGATAACTTATTGAATTCCAATATTGTAATCTGGAATGGCTATAAGCAGCGCGATATGTTTTTTGCCGCGGGCTTACTGTGGCAATTTTAAAATGCGCCGATAATGATCATTAGCGCATAAGGATTTATAAAGCTATATCATGGCGATACTCAGAGAAAATAGTTTAAAAGCGGAGGAATCCAAGTCCGGCTACGACGGCACCGAGCAGGATGTGGATATTTTCCTTCAAAGCGACAACGACCCCTACCCGGGGAAGTTGCCCTGGAAGGAAGGCGCGCAACGGAAGCAGGCGGAGTCCGAGGCAGTAGAACCGACGCCCGGGCCCGCTGCCGAAGAGCCTGTCGACGAAGAGCAGAGCCGTTTGGACGCTATTTTCGGCGACGGCGATTACGAGGAGGAGGAGGAGCCGCTCTTCGGCCGTCAGAACCTGCTTGAGACAGGGGAGGAAGGATCGCCCGTCGAGCGACATAATTTACTCGAAGACGAGGAGAGCCCGGAGGCGTCGCAGCGCGGAAATCTAATAGAAAACGTCGACGAGGAAGAGGCAAAGCTTCGCGAAATTTTTAAAGAATTCGAAGAGGATCAGGACGCTTCTCCCGATAAACTTAACGCTGAAAAGTACGCAAATGACGACGATGAATCCCTTTCGGCTCACGAAAAGTTTCAGTTGGAAGACCGCGAAAAATTTGACAATCGGTATAAAATAGATCGCGGGGACGACCAAAACGGCAAGGCAATTGATAAATTCGCCGCGGCGGACGCATCCGAAAGTGGCTATGGAAATGAAATTTCAAATCGCGAAGAAGGAGAATTTGGCGATTCCGAATACGCTAACTCGAAAATCGAAACGGGCGAAGGCGTCCGCGTCGATATTTCAAAGGAAGATCTTTCCGAGCTAAACGCGCTGAGGGAAAGTCTGAAGGACGAGCTCAGCGCGCCGTTAAAAGAAGAGACGGGCAAAATATCTACTGCCAACCAGGCGCCTTTCGAGGACGTTAAGAACGATCCGAAGGCTAAGACGATTGAAATACCGGAGATGGAGCGCGCAAGCGGCGAGAAACCTCCCGAACCGTTCGAATTCGTTTCGACCGTCGTAGGCGCGGAAGAGCCCGCCGATGATAAGACGGTCGACGGCGGCTTTCACGAGCAGCCCGGGGAACCAGTTCCCGCGGAAGATAAAGACCAACGGAAGAAAAGAAAATTCTTATGGATTGCCGCGGCTGTCGCTTCAATTATGATCGCAATTTCCGCTATCGGGTATTATTACCTGAGCGATCTGTTTACGGCGAAACCCCAATCGGAAATAGATTCGAATAAAAAGTTTATCAGCGCTATTGCCGATAGGTTTGGCGCAGGCAAGGAAAAGTCCAAGCCTATAAAGCAATTAAAGGCCAAAGAAGTAAGCAAAGCCGCTACGGCAAGCGCGGCGGCGACTTCTAAGAACGTCGAGCCCAATCCGGAGAACGTCGCCGCGAACGCGCCCGCTCCTATTGTCGCTCCCAGGCCTAAGCCCGAAGCCGCTAAAATAATAATTATAGAAAAACCGAAGTCGCCCAAGCCGGCAATTGTACCAAAGCCGCAAACGAAAAGCGCTCCGATTTCAAAGAGGACCGCGACCTCGCCCAAAAGCTCTTTTGCGACTACGGTCCCTCGCAGGGCGGCCGTTCCCGCTACAGGACAATCGGAACTATCGGGGGGCGTCTTTACCGTTCAAGTGTATTCGACCCCGTCGCGCGAGGTCGCCGAACAAATTTTAAACAGGTTGATAAGACGAAACGTCGCAGGCGCGTACATTTCGAAACAAAACGTAAGAGAAGTTACGTATTACAGGGTAAGGTTTGGAAAATATTCTTCTCAGGAGCAGGCGCGCCAGGCAGCATCGCGCGCAGGCTATCCGCAGAGTTGGATAGACAGGATAAAGTAGGTTATTAGTAGGGGGAAATAAAAAATGATGTACAAATCGTCAAGATACGAAGAGAACGATTCTTTTCAATTCAAGCTGCCGTGGGACAAGAACACGGCTCGCGGTTTTGGGATCGCTTTGGTTATAGTTAGCCTGGGCGTATTCTTCGCGTCGCTATTTAAGATTGAAAAGCCGCGGCCTCGCGATATCCTGACTAATACCGTCCCGGTAATGCTATTAAACTTTGGCGACGGCGACGGCACAGGTATGAGCAAGGGCAATTTAAGCCCGGAGGGGATGGCGCACAAAGGCGCGGCTCCGTCCAATTCGCTCGCGGACGCGGAAGTGGCCACGCAATCCAACGCGTCGAAATCCTCGCAACCCGACATCGCCGACGCTTCGCACTATAAGCCCGTAGAAAATCCTACAGGCGATAAATCCGATAACAATTCAGGCAGTTCCTCCCGTAACGTCGGTTCGGGCTCCGGTACGGAGAGCGGTACCGGGCTTGGCAACAAAGGCTACGGAAGCGGACTGGGTTCCGGGCTTGGCGATATTGAATGGGGCGGCGGCGGAAACCGCACCGTTTTGCACAAAAAGATACCGACCTACCCGCCCGGCGTGCAAACTTCCGGCCAGATAAAAATTCAATTTACCGTAATGCCCGACGGAACTGTCGGCAAGATGGTGCCAAAACAAAAAGCCGATCCGAGATTGGAGCGCGCCGCTATGGAAGCTCTGCGCCAGTGGAGATTTAACCCTCTGAAGGACAATATCGTAATGGTCGGCACTATTACACTATCGTTTAAACTAAGGTAGCTCCCGGATGCTATATCTGCTTAATCTACTGCCCCAGCAAGCCGTCGGAACGGAGATCTTTGTCTCCGTTCTCGTTATCGGCCTGATATTCTCAATTATTAAGAAGTTTGTAAAAGTTGCGATCTCCCTTTCAATCCTAATAATCTTAATCATCATAATCGTTAAATTGTTAAATTTGTAAGAGAATTATATTTCTTTTTGCAATTCATTTCAATTTGAAAAGGAAAATCTATGTCCTATAACATCGGCGTTATCGGCACCGGCTACGTAGGTTTGGTGTCGGGCACAACATTTGCCGCTACGGGTAATACCGTTTACTGCGTTGACATCGACGAGATAAAAATAAAGAAACTCAACGAAGGTATTTGCCCTATTTTCGAGCCCGGGCTCGAGAGATTAATAGAGCGCAACGTCGCTGAAGATCGTTTAAAATTCATTACGGAATTAGAGATCGCGGTTGAAAATTGCTCGATTATATTCCTCTGCCTGCCCACCCCGCCCGCCGAGGACGGCTCCGCGGACCTTACGCACGTGCTCGAGGCGGCGGCGCAAATAGCTAAAGTACTCAACGATAAGAAAATCACAGATAAGAAGATCATTGTTAATAAAAGCACTGTCCCCGTCGGTACGGCCGATAAAGTAAGGAATATCTTTATTAAGAATATGGAAAATCCCGATAATATATTTATCGCGAGCAATCCTGAATTTCTACGCGAAGGCTTTGCCGTGGAAGACGCATTGAAGCCGGAACGCGTGGTCGTCGGCTGCTCCAACCCGTACGTTGAAGAAACTATGCGCGACCTTTATAAGCCGTTCCTACGCAGCGGAAACCCGATCTATATTATGGACGAGAAGAGCGCGGAAGTTACTAAATACGCCGCTAACGGTTTCCTCGCTACCAAGATTTCCTTCATGAACGATCTCTCTTCGTATTGCGAAAAGGTCGGCGCGGACATCGAGCAAATACGATTGGGCATCGGTTCGGACACCCGCATCGGCAAGCGTTTCCTCTTCGCCGGCATCGGTTACGGCGGCTCCTGCTTCCCGAAGGACGTGCGCGCCCTGATTCACTGCGGCGAGGAAGTCGGCGCGAACCTTAGAATTGTAAAGGCGGCGCAGGAAGTGAATTATCATCAAATCGAAAGATTCTATAAAAATATAATCAAGCGCTTCGACTCGAGCGTCGACGGCAAGCGCTTCGCGCTATGGGGCCTGGCGTTTAAGCCGAATACGGACGACACGCGCGAAGCTCCCGCATTCCGGCTGATAGAGCTTTTGCTTTCCGCCGGCGCTAAAGTTACCTGCTTCGATCCCGAAGCTATGGAGAATACGCGCATTAAATTCGGCGATAGCGTCGCCTATGCGAAGAATATGTACGACTGCCTCGACGAAGCCGACGCGCTGATCGTTACGACGGAATGGAACGAATTCCGCAACCCGGACTTCGCAAAAGTTAAGGCTGCGCTCGCCGAACCTATTATATTCGACGGACGCAACCTTTACAATCCTGATGAAATGCTCGAGCAGGGGATAGAGTATTACTGCGTAGGACGCAAGGGCGTTATTCCTTCTCGGAAATAAGCCCGAGGGCGGCCCCCTGCGGGTCGCGAACGACTGCGAAATAGCCGACGCCTTCGACGTACATCTTGGGCGCAAGCGCTTCGCCGCCGTTTTCGCTGGCCTTAGCGAGCGCGGCGTCAAGCCCCTCGACGGTAAAGTAAGTTAACCAATGGGTAGGCAAATGCCGCATTTCTTCCGGCATTTGCCATAGCCCTGCGGCCATGTTCTCGCCGGAAGCGAACGTGGTGTAATCCATCCCGCCCATATTATTCGTATTTCCCTTCCATCCAAAGACGGATTCGTAGAAAGGTATGCTCCTCGAAGGCTCTTTCGAGGCGTATTCATTCCAGGAGGGAGCGCCATGCGCGTCCGCTATTTCTGTCCCGGCCATGTTTTTAGCTTGCCAAAGCGATACCACGCCGCCTTCGGGGTCCGCTATTATCGCCATCCTGCCATGCTCCATTACTTCTGTCGCGGGCATTATTACGTTTCCGCCGGCAGCCGTTGCGGCTTGCAGAGCGTCTTCGATTGAATTTACGTTGACGTAGGGCATCCAATGCGGCGGTAGGTTCATCTCTTTCTGCGGGGGCTGCAGGTTGTAAAGGCCGCCTATAGCTTTGCCTTCCTTCGTAAATATGAGATATTCCATCCCGGGCTGTTCTAACGCCATTTGAGCGTCCCAGCCGAATACGTTGGAATAAAAATTCTTGGCGGCGTTAAAGTCTGTCGTAGCTAATTCGTACCAACAAAACGCGCCGTGGGGGTAAGATGTTATTTCTTTCATAACGATCCTTTATTAATGGGAAAAACTCACTAATAGAATACGCTTTTGAATTTATTATGTTGCCGGACTTTTTTCCGGTCAAAGTACGTTGGGGCGATCGCCTACCACATATAATTTTCTTTCTGCCAGAGCCAATCCTTAACCTGGGCATAAACTTCGGCGCCGCACGCCACCGCCTCGAACTGCTGCTGCGCCCAGAAGTCCTCGTCCGTTACCTTGCCGACGCACCAATTGATAACGCGGTAGGAAATTTGCGCCGCGGCGTTGGGCGTTTCCTTTAGGAACAGGTTATTCACGTACGCGGTTATTTCCCCGGCGCGCTTGCAACGCTCGGCATACCTACGGAAGCGTTGCGCCACGACGTCGGCTTCGACGCTCTTCTTAAGCGCGAGGCTGTCGTCCATATCGTACGTTATCTTAAAAATTCTCTTTTTTAGAGCTTCGCCCTCGAAAACGGCGGCGGGCGCCTGGAGCTCGAGCGTGAAGGTGACGGTCGTCTCGCCGAAGGAATCCTCCCGCGTTAGGTCTTTGATCCAAACGGTGTAGTTTTCGTCGAACTCGACGACTTTGCTCCATTTCATTTGCTCGAAGTAAGCTATGGATCCGTTTTTTGTTCCCGTTTCCGTGAATTTATCGAGATATTTAGTTTTCAAATCCAATTTCCAAGAACGCGAGGGAGTATAGTCCTGCATCTTAGTAAAGGTAATCTTCCGCTTAAACTCCTGCCCTATTCTATCAATAAAGGAGCAGGAAGCGACGAGGCTCAGCGCCGCGATTGCGACAATTATATAACTTCTTCTCATCTCAATTTCGATTGATTTCAAAAACGCAAATTAAGAAGAAAATCTTTAGACTGAACCAGGAATTAATGGCCAAGGGTAAAAGTACAATGGTAAGCGCTTGAAATTGCAGGGCCTTTCACTCCGAAGCGCAGCGAGGAGTCTATAGAATACTATGGATTCCTCTTCACTTCGTTCACCGGAATGACAGTACGGCTCTTATTTACGAAATTGGCGCGCAAGCGCATGGGAATTAAGGAAATCGGTCATTCCGAAGCGAAGCGAGGAATCCAAAGGATTTAATTAAAGAAGCATCATCAGGGTTAACGCGATGCCCTTGCGAATCGGGATACTCCCGACGAATCCGGAGGATTCGCATGTCTATAGAAAAGAGCGCCCCCTCTACTACCCATCCGCAGCGGAGCCGCCCGCCACGCCATTTCTCCCTGTTTTCTTCAAAAATCGAAAAAATTTCTTTTCCGGGTGTTACTAAACGGCAGTTCGATTGTTTATATAGGAAAGCGGATGTGCAGATTTGGAAAAAGTACAGGAAATGTAGCGCCGTACCCTGAGCCCCGTCGAAGGGTACGGCATGTGAAAACGCCGGGCGTTTCGGCAGGCTCAGCGTCCGGCAGCCGGTTACATTTTTCTTAACCCCGGAGGGGTTACAGCTTTGTAACGCGAAGCGCGACTTCCCCCGCGCCACTCCTTCCGCGCGGAGCGCCGGAACGATGAGAACCCTTGCGCGTTCAGACTTTGTCGATGGGGATGAATTAAAAATGAAAACAAGATTATTTAGCGAAAGAAAAAAATAGAAAGAATATTTGATAATTTTAATTAAAATGAAAAAAATCGCTTGCATATCTGTTTTTTTTTTTAGGTTCGTAATTAGATGTGCGATTTATCTTACCGCTACATTAATTACGGAGGGAAATGTGAACTTAGAAATTGCGCTTAAAGCCAGGGGCGGATAGCCGGCGTTTACCCTTGGCTTTAAAAATGCGAGCGACCAGCGGCGGCTTTTAGGCATAGGCCGCTTTTGAAATAAGTCTTAAAATCGGCTTAATGCCTTCGAAGTTTTATGTAATAAACATTTTTTTATCATTTAGGAATTTTATTACTATGACTTTAAACAAGACCTTCAGATTTGCGGCTATCGTCGCAACATTCCTCTTCATAGCCTCATTTTGGGGAGCTAACGTAGCTAAAGCTGAATGCCTCGCAGGCTACACCGAACGCACAATTCCAATGGTCATCAACGGATGCCAATACGAAGTTACGCTCTGCGTGAAATGTTCAATAGGCCCAACGCCAAGCGACGTCGTAGTGCAACCGAACGAAATAAGAATGATAAGCCCGGTAGGATGCCAGACATGGAATCCGAATCAGGTGTTGAACTACGTCTATTCACAGGTTATGACTTATGATTTCATATACTCTTACCTGTGTCCGAACCCTTACATAACAATGTCCCCTTGCACCGATCCTGAACAAAACTACAAAGTCACTACTAACCATTGGCTTTGTTGGCGCGCTTATTTAACTGAGTATTTCGGCGCATTTTATACGGTAATCCGTCCATGTAATTATTACGAGAAATGCGTCGAGGAATATTACTGGTGCCTCAACGAGCAAGGCCAGGTTGAAAGGCATACTACTAGGACCTATAGCGTGCCCTCGCCGATTACGGCCGCTACTTGCTATGGCCAGTCAGCCATAGATATCGAATGGCCTACGGCGATTGGCGATACAACGGATTGTTGGTTCGCCGACACTCCCTGTAATTAAAACAACAAAAGGGCAAGAGCTTGCGCTCTTGCCCTTTCCTTTTCAATGAAACAAAATCGGAGAATAACAATGATTAAATACTTTTCGCTTTTCATTTTACTTTATAGTTCGGCCTACTCCCAGTGGACCCCTTGCGGCCCTACCACTCCAAAGGAATCTGCTTTTAACCAGTTTATACTGTCCGGCGATTCCGTATATGGCATTAAAGGTAAGACAAATACTTATGTTACGGGATTAGACGAAATTAGCTGGAAGAAAAGAAATTTCATAATTCCACAGAATTACTTCCATTTCAATGTTTTTGGCGGTAATATTTATTTGAATTACCAACAGGAAGGTAAAGGCGAAAATAAAACAATCTTTACATCCGATAACGGTTTCACATGGCAAGACGCTTTTCCGGAATTCACTTCGGATAAATACATCACAAAATTATTTTTAACCGATCATTTGTTTATTGCAATAACTTCAAACGGAACATATTTGTCGAAGAATAAGGGCATCGATTGGAAAAAGATCGAGGATGACAAAGTAAGCAAATTCGCGGGTTCATTTTATATCTCCGATACGGGAGATACGATATTAAGCTGTAATTCAACAAGCGCTTTTACTTCGCTTGACAGGGGAAAGACATGGAAGGAAGCCGTCATCGATTCTATTTGCGGCAATAGCGAAACAAAACTACCGTTTATCTACAATGGCGACCTGATAATTACTTCGAAGGAAGACGGTTTCTATTATTCTATGGACGGCGGCGCTACCTGGCTCCAAAATAAAATAAGCATGAATAACAGTAACGCTTTCCTGTACGATTCTTTTTTCGTTACTTCTGTCGAGAAAGACGGCTTGAGATTTTTCGGAAAGAAAGATAATAAATATGAATTATTACGCTCCGCATTAAAAGGCATTAGCGTATTCGATTTCTACCCGAATAAAAATTCGATCATAGTAAATACAAGTAAAGGATGTTTATTGTCGACTGACTACGGGGAAACATGGTCAAGCAAAAACGATGGAATAACGGACTATTACATAAATTATATAGGGAAATTTGGCGATGAAATAGTCATCAGCACGAGTTCAGGAATTCCTTTTTCAACTACGAATCATGGAGATTCCTGGAAGGCCTTTCCTGCCGATACCGGTTTTTCAAACTTTACCAGCATAGATAAAAGGGATGACTTAATAATATACTCAAGCTATTACTTTAATAATTTATACGTATCGACAAATAATGGAAAAGATTGGAGTAGTAATCTCGGCAATCCTGCATTTGAACCACTACGCGCTCTCAGCGTATCAATACTTGATAATGGGAATATATTAGCGAGAGCGAAGGACGGCATATATATTTCGTCCGATACGATCAAGACATGGAAAAAAGTTGATACGAGCCATTCCGCTTTTTCTTTAGCGTCGTTTGGTATAAATAATGACGGAATATTTTCCGCATCCGATGAGGGAGTATTGATTTCAACGGATAAAGGCCTCTCGTGGCAGAAAGTCAATTATAATTTTACGGGTTCCCGCATAAAAGGGATAAAAGTACAAGACAGCTTTGTAATCGCAAATTCTTACGATAGTACACTATATATATCTAAAGATTATGGAAAAGACTGGAAGACGGTTAATACTCCCTGCTCAGCAATTAATTCAACATGTATAGCGGAGGATAAAATATTTATTTGTTCCTCTAAGGAAGGAATTTATTTAACCCGCGATTTCGGAGAAAGTTGGGAATCTGTAAGCGGAGAGATAACTGATTACGGAATTGTAAAACTTCTTGTAGACGGCGGCGATATTTTCGCCGGCACGGCCGCTAAAAGCGTTTTTAAGGCGAAGTTAACGGATTTGGATCATATCGGCGTCGTTGACGAAGCGGAAACGGAAGGCAATAACTTTTTAAGAATTTATTATCCTCGTCCGATACCGGCAAAGCAAACTGTTCGCGCATTTATGCAATGGGATATAAGCCTCGACATCGAAAAGGACGACATCTCCGTTTACAACCTCTTCGGAAAGGTCGCCGGCAGGGAAGACATAACGATCCAGAAGACCGCGCCCTACAGCGGCTACCTCGTCTGGGACTGTTCGCGCTACGAGCCGGGCGTATACTTTATAGTCGTCCGCCACGGCGACGCGACGCGGATGATAAAAGTAATTGTTAATGATTAATGGTTAATGATATTAGTAGGGGCTGATCCTTGTATCCGCCCTACTTGTCTGAACCGGGATTTATCGGATTATGCGGATTAACAGGATTAAGTTTTAGGAAAATTACGCGCAAGCTCTTTGGAAAACAAGGCTTGGTTCTCGCCCCAAGAGGGGAGAGTTAGAGAGGGGGTTATAATTAAATATCCTCTTTGCAACTTTATTCTGAGTTCAACGGCTACGCCGTTATTCGCTTATTTCAATATCCTGTGGGCTACTGACGTATAACGGCTACGCCGTTTTGGATAGAATGTGATGCATGATCTTCCGTAAGCTGCGCTTCGCTTGCATACGGTTACGAATAATGCCGTCCCTGCGGGACTGGGAGATAATTCGAAATTGATTATTAAAAAAGCGGCTCCCGTTTGAGAGCCGCTTTATATTTATAGCCTAATTCTAACAAGAAGTATTAGGTGCCTGCGTTGTAGTCGCTGATGTAGGCTTGCTGCTCGGGGGTCAATTGATCCAGCGAGAGGCCCATAGCCATGAGCTTCGTCGTTGCGATGTATTGATCCTGCTCCTCGGGCAATTCGATTACCTGGTTGGGTAGCTTCTTGCCGGCTTTGTGGGCCTCGAGCAAGCGGAGGTGCGACATGAACTGGTTCGCGAAGCTCATGTCCATTACTTCCGACGGGTGGCCTTCGGCTGCTGCGAGGTTTACGAGGCGGCCCTGCGCGAGAAGGAATATTCTACGACCGTCGGCCATAACGTATTCTTCGCAGTTGGGGCGGATCGTGCGCTTGCTTACAGCGAGCGACTCGAGTTCGGGGATGTTGATCTCGGCGTCGTAGTGGCCCGTGTTGCAAACGATAGCGCCGTCGCGCATCTTCTCGAAGTGCCATTTGCGGATGATGTCCTTAACGCCCGTAGCCGTTACGAAGATATCGCCGACTGCGGCGGCCTGGTCCATAGTCATTACTTCGTGGCCTTCCAGAACGCCCTTAAGGGCGGCGGTGGCTTTTACTTCGGTGACGATAGTGTTCGCGCCCAAACCTTTAGCGCGTTTGGCGACGCCAGAACCGCAGTGGCCGTGGCCGGCGACTACGAAGTTCTTACCGGCGATGAGCACGGAGGTGGCGCGGATAATGCCGTCGATCGTGGATTGGCCTGTGCCGTACACATTGTCGAAGTCCCATTTGGTTTCGGCGTCGTTGACTGCCATGACGGGATAGTAGAGCTTGCCGTCCGCTTCGCGCGCGCGAAGGCGTTGGATGCCCGTAGTAGTCTCTTCCGTTCCGCCGAGGATGTAATTTTGCGCCATATCCACGTATTTCTCATGGACGGTATTGATAAGGTCGCAGCCGTCGTCGAGCGTGAGGTGCGGCTTCTGGTCGATCGTGCGTTCGATGCACCAGTAGAAGTCCGGACCGTTGTCGTACCACGCGTAGATGGAAATTCCTTCTTCGGCGAGGGCGGCGGCTACCGCGTCGTTCGTCGAGAGCGGATTGCAGCCGGACCACGTGACGTTAGCGCCGGCGGCCTGGAGAGTTTTGATAAGCACGGCCGTTTCTTTAGTTACGTGGAGGCAACCGGCTATCGTATAGCCTTCGAACGGGCGGGTCTTGCTGTATTTTTCGCGAAGCGTCATCAGCACGGGCATGCGGGATTCGGCCCAATCGATGAGCATTTTGCCTTCGGCGGCTAAATTTATGTCGCGTACGCAGTAGACGCCTTCCTTCTCGGAAAAGCTACCCTGCATATTTTTGTTAGGTATATTCGACATTCTTTTCTCTTTTATGATAGATTATAATAAATTCTTTTTGAATAAATCGACCAGGTCGAGCTTTTCCCATGGGAATTCGAGGCGTCCGAAGTGGCCGTAAGCGGCCGTTTGATAGTAAATCGGGCGACGGAGGTCCAGGCGGGAGATAATTCCCCTCGGAGTTAAGTCGATATTCTTTCGGATAAATTCAGATATCTCGAAATCGGTCGCGTTCTTGGAGCCTTTCGTCTCGACGAAGATAGAAACCGGTTCGGCGACGCCGATAGCGTAGGAGAGCTGCACGGTGCATTCCTTTGCGACGCCGGCGGCGACTACGTTCTTTGCGACGTGGCGCGCGGCGTATGCGGCCGAGCGGTCGACCTTCGTCGGGTCCTTGCCGGAGAAAGCTCCCCCGCCGTGCGCGGCGCGTCCGCCGTAGGTGTCGACGATAATTTTGCGGCCGGTGAGACCGGTGTCGCCGTGCGGCCCGCCTATCTCGAAGCGGCCGGTAGGATTGACCCAATATTTCGTCTCGCTATCCAGCAATTCTGCCGGAAGAACTTTGGGCACTACTTTTTCGATAACGTCTCTCTTGATTTCTTCCTGCGTTACGTCGGGATCGTGCTGCGCGGAGATGACGATCGTGTCGATCCTCTTCATCGAGCCGTCTTCGTTGTATTCGATAGTAACCTGCGACTTGGAATCGGGGCGCAGGTAGGGCATTTCCGTAGTGAACTTTCTGATGTCGGAGAGCTTTTTAACGAGCTTGTGCGCGTACATGATCGGCGCCGGCATAAGCTCTTCCGTTTCGTCGCAAGCGTAGCCGAACATCATACCCTGGTCGCCCGCGCCGCCTACGTCGACTCCCATAGAAATATCGGGCGACTGGTGGTTAATAACGTTAATAACGGCGCAGGAATCCGCGTCGAATCTATAGCCGGCGTCGTTGTAGCCAATATCGCGGATAACGCTGCGCACGAGCCTTTGCAGGTCCACGTATGTATCTGTCGTGATCTCGCCGCCGACGACTATCATACCTGTCGTGGCAAAGCACTCGCAAGCTACGCGGCTCTTCGGGTCGCCCTCGAGCATAGCGTCGAGCACGGCGTCGGACACTTGATCGCAGATCTTATCCGGATGCCCTTCCGAAACGGATTCGGAAGTGAAAAAGAAAGAGTTCATAAGTTCTCCAACATATTTTATGATGCTTGATTAGTCAAAGTTAACTTTACTTTTCGGCAAATTATTTATATTTAATCAATTTAGACGAATTACAAAATTAGACATAAAAGGCGAAAAAAAAAAGCCGACTTTCGTCGGCCTTCTCTCCGCTGATTTATTGTATAGCCAAAGGAGAATGGAGATGACTATTTTACGATTGGAGCTTCAGCGTTTTTCTTTACTTTTACCTTCTTTACTTTATGGGTTTTAGTTTTTGCCGCGGGCGCAGCGTTAACTTCTTTTGTTTTGGAAGCCGGGACGACTTTTTCAGTTGCCGGGGCGGTTGTTAGGGGTTTGGTAGTTTTTGCAGCGGGTTTCTCTGCCATTGCTGCGCCGGTCATTAAAGCTGCCGTAGCGACTGCTGCGACGATCATGCGAATCTTCATTTTGTTCCTCAACTTTTTTTGTTTTACAAGACTTCAATTGTTTTTTAATTGCGTCAAACAATCGATAGCTAAATTACGGCGTCAACATGAAAAGAATGTGAAAGATCGGAATAGAATTTTACTATAAAAAAAAGCCGGCTTTCGCCGGCCTTGCTCTATAATTGTTAAGTCAGGCGATGGAGGAACTGGCGGTTATTTCGCCTTGGGCGTTGTGGACGTCTTTTTAGCTCTGTGCTTTTTGATTTTATGCATCTTGCTCTTGCTCATGCCGGTGTCGCTTTTCGCTTTTGTGGCGACTACCATCTTGTGAGCTGCGGGTTTATTAGCGCCGCCTTTTTGATTCATGTTGTTTGTAGCCGGCGGAGTAGCCATAACCGCGCCTGTCATCAAAGCTGCCGTAGCGACTGCCGCTACGATCATGCGGATCTTCATAACGTTTCTCCTTATAATATTGCAATCCGAAAATTCAATTGTTTGCGTAAATGCGTCAAACAATCGATAGCTAAATTACGGAAGCAACATGAAAGGAGAATGAAAGAATGAGTATAATTTTATAATATAGGTAGGAACGCATCCAGGGAAAGGAATTTTTGAGAATTTTCCGTGATAATTTCAATTTGAACCTGGCCCCCGAGTTTTTCTATCAACGTCCTAATAATAGATAAGCCGAGCCCGAAGCCCTGCGTTGAGCGGGACTTATCGCCGCGAGTAAATCTCGAGAACGCAGTGTTTACGTCTGGAGGCTGGAGCGGGTCTATTGGATTGCGCACGATAGCTCGTATCCCGCTCTCCCCTATAGTCAGGATAATTGCAATAACGCTTCCGGGAGGGGAGTACTTGACCGCGTTATCCAACGCGTTTGTAAATATTCGTTGAAGCATTCCCGGGTCCGACCTCGTCTCGATAGGCTCGGTAACGTCGAGGTCGAATCTGATGTTTTTGAGATCCGCTATTAATTTGACGGAATTTAGACTCTCGAATACTATTTCCTCCAAGCGTACTAACTCCAATTTTGGCTCCAACAGGTCGAAATCGGCGCGCGCAAGGACTATAAGGGATTCGGTCAATCTTTGAAGATTATTTAATTCGATGAGCGATTGATCCGCCGAGGCGGCCCTTTCCGGCGGCAGGGCGAGCCGCAGCCGCTCCAATTCTAATTGCAGGGCGGTTAAAGGCGTTCGGATGTCGTGCGATATGTCGGCGATGAATTGCTTTTGCGCTTTATTATTGGCGTCCAATCTATCGAGCATCGAGTTGAACGTTTCCGCGAGTTCGCTCAGTTCGTCTTTTATAGGTCCCGTCGGCGCTCTTAAATTTAATTTTAAGGAGGATATTTTGGCGGCGGTCAGCGTTATTTTATGCACCGGCTCCATCGATTTCCTGGCGATAAAGTACCCAATGAAACCGAATATAGCTATGGAGAGCGCGGAGATTATGATCAGGGTTTTTTGAAGCTGGGCCAGCAACTCCCTGGAATGCTCCAGTGAAGCGAAAAGAAGAAGATTATAGGCGGCGCCTCGCTTATCCTTAATAGGCAGCGAGTAGCTTAAATAGCTTCTTTTGGATATGGTAATCGTATTAAACGCGGATTTGTAGGAGAATTCATGTTTATCCGAGTATTCGTCCAATAGCGAATCTATATTTGCTAGAGTTCCTTCCTCGTAAATGACGGAATCGTCGCTAGCCAGCGCAAAATAATGCTGGAGCGAGCGATGCTTTGTTTTTTCTTTCTTACGTAATATCTTTTCGAAGACGTCGGCGAGCGTGCCGCTTTCTCCCGCGAGACCGGAAGTCAACAATGAGCCGTAGTCCTTCAGCTCGCTTTTTAGGGCATAATCAAGCTGGATGCCGAAAAGTTTATAAACGGCGATATCCGATACTACTGTGACGCAAGCGGTAGCTATCAGGAACCAGAGGGTAATCCGAATCGATATCTTTAATTTCAATTATTTATTCCCCGAGTTCGCTTAGCTTATAGCCGTAGCCCCGCACGGTATGTATCAGGGGCTTGTCGAAATCTTTATCGATTTTATTGCGGAGGAATCGTACGAAGGAATCAATTACGTTCGATTGGGCGTCGAAATTTAAATCCCAAACGTGCTCGGTTATCATTTCGCGCGAGAGCGCGCGCCCCGCGTTTAGCATAAAGTACTCGAGCAGGGCGAATTCCTTCGAACTCAGCTTAATCGGCTTCCCGGAGCGCGCAACCGTTCGCGTTACCGTGTCGAGCTTCAGGTCCGCTATCTCGAGAACGGAAGTTTTCTGCTCGCTCCTGCGCCTGAGCAAAGAGCGCACCCGCGCCAAAAACTCCTGTATGTGGAATGGTTTAGTCAGGTAGTCGTCCGCGCCGCTGTTTAGGCCTAAGGCTATGTCGTCGGGCGCGTCGAGAGCGGTGAGCATTAGTATGGGAACGAGGACTTTTTCCTTTCGCAAAGTTGAGCAGACTTCGAAACCAAACTTGCCGGGTAGCCGCACGTCAAGAATAATTAGATCGTAGTCGTTGGTAAGCGCCTTAAACTCGCCGTCAAGGCCGTCGGCGCTTACGTCGGTACCGTAATTTTGTTCTTTAAGGAGCTTTTCGAGTTTTAAAGCTATTTTTTCGTCGTCCTCGACAATTAATATCCTCATAAAAGCCTCCAATTATTTTTGATCGTTTACGAATGCTCTATCGTACTGGAATTGCCTACGTTAAGTTTATGAAAGTGTCCGTTTACCGTAGCGTTATTGCCAATGATGGATTGATCGAGCAGGGAGCTTTGCACGCATGCGCCAAAGCTGATAATGGAATCCTTGATGATCGACTCGCGAACTACCGCTCCATCGGCGACGGAGGCATAGGGGCCGATTATCGAGTTCTCTATATTCGCTTTAGGCGATATATAGGAGGGAGGTATAACGATCGAATTCGTTACGGCGCTTGGAGACGAGCGCTTATCCAATAAGAACCGGTTCGTCGACAACAAAGTTTCAGGTTTGCCGCAATCGTACCAGCCCTCGACGTCGAAGGTTCTAAATTTTTCTCCATTCTCGATCATGATTTGCAGCGCGTCGGTTAATTGGTATTCGCCGCGCGTGCGTATGTCCTTTTCAATTAATTCGTCGAGCGCGCGCTTTAAGGCGGCCGGCTTTTCGACGTAGTAGAGACCGACGAGAGCCATATTCGAGATTGTCTTTTCGGGTTTTTCTACAAGCCTGGAAACGTAGCCGTCCTCGCCGTACGTAACTACCCCAAACCTACGGGGATCCTCCACCCATTTAACGCCGAGCGAATTACTGCCGGTATTGAAGGCTAACTTAAGGTCGACGTCGAAAATTGTATCGCCAAGGATAATTAAAACCGGTTCGTCGTCGAACGTCGGCGCGGCCATCCAAATAGCGTGCCCGAGTCCTTGCCGGCTCTCCTGGTCGACGAAAGCTACGTCCATATCGTATTTCTTACGGACGAATTCCTCTACGAGACCGCCGAGATAGCCCGTTATAATGGTCGCTTTATTAATGCCTTGCTCTTGAAGCGCGTCCATAATATGAGCAAGTATTGGCTTTCCGGCTACGTTGAGCAAAACTTTGGGTAGAGTGTAAGTGTGGGGCCTAAGCCTTGTGCCGACTCCGGCAACGGGAATTATCGCTCTCATGAATCGAAGATTGTCCTTGTCGAAAGTAATATTAAGGGTTTGCAAAACTACGTAATTAATCTTAATGTTACAAGAAAATCAGAATTCTTCGCGTTCATATCTTTTCTACCCTCCTGCGTAGGAAAGCAGTATTAACGCTCCTCGTTATCAATGAATGCCTAAAAAGATAACAAATAGGGATGCCGCCCGAAAAAAAAAGAACGCTGGAGCTTTCCTTTCGCATTCCCGCGCGGAGCGGGGGAACGATGAAAGAAAATAATTGCAACGATTTGATAATTCGCCTGTAAATAAAATATCGGTTTAATTCATCTAATGGAGCGTTTATGAAAAATGTTTTTCTCTTTATCGTTTTAGGAGTCTTTCTTATTAATGCCGGGTCCGTGGATGCCGCGGGTTGGGTTAAAGCCAAGGGTCCATATGGCGGCAATATTTCTTCAATAGTAACTCTCGATAATAACGTCGTTTTAGCGTCGACCACTTCGGATATGCCGGGCACGTTCCCCGCCTTCGGAGTGATTAAATCGACGGACGGGGGAGCGACATGGACAGATCCTCCACAGAATATGCTTACGGGCGTTGCGACTGCGGTTCTTTACAAATTAAAAGACGGGAATGTTCTCTGCAGCGCGGACGGCTTAGGGCTATTAAAATCGACCGATAAGGGCGAGACGTGGAGCAGCCTGTGCTCCGCTATTGGCAGCTTTAGCGGGTTAGTTGAGGCGTCGAACGGCAACCTCCTTTGCTTCGATTGGTTCTCGACGAAGCTCTCGACCGACTCGGGTAACACGTTTAATAAGATAACGGAGCTTGGCGGTTCATGGGGCATCAAAGTTGACTCCAAGGGCGCTATGTTTGCGCTGTCGAATAAGAAAGGCGTATGGAAATCCGCAAACAACGGGGTTACCTGGGAAGACGTTAGCGGTTCCACACTCCTGGAAAAGGATTGCCGGGCTATTTGTATTGATAAGGACGATAATATTTGGGTTTCGACATGGAACTCATTCTTCTTTTCCTCCGACGGCGGCGGAACCTGGACAAAGCGTGACGAAGGCTTAAACGCCTATGCCGTTTCCCCGAAGGGTTCTTCGATTGTACAGGATACTATTACCGGCAGGATGTATATTTGCTTTTCTATCACCGGCGGCATAATGACGTACGACGAATCGCTTTCCAAGTGGGTTAAATTCTCAAGCGCTATGCCTCAACAATCCGTCGAAGCCATCGCGTTTACCCCGCAGGGGAGAATGCTCGTCGGCGACCGTAGCGTTGGAATTGGATACTCCGACGACAATGGCGTAACATGGAACCTTCCGAATCTTAAAGTTGGCGAAAAAATGATCTATGAATTAGCCGTTCATGGGGAGGAGCTCTATGTCGGCACGGGCGACGGTATGGTCTATAAGCTCGTAGACGAGCACGGCGATTTTACGCCTATACTCTTCCCGCCGTTAACGCCGCAGGCGTTCGTTATGGGTTTAACTGTTACAAATCAAGGAACTATTCTCGTAGGTAGGAGCGGCGCAGGATTCAGCCGCAGCGCCGATAACGGCGCGACCTGGACGGAATTATATTCAACCGCTAAGATACTGCCCGAGACTTTCCTGGTAGACGGCGATAAGATATACGCAGGCTCTCGCGGGTCCGGTCCACGGGGCGTCGCCGTAAGCCTGGACGACGGCCAAACCTGGACGAATGAAACCGACGCTGTCGCGGGCAAAGATATATTCAGTTTAACAAAGAATAAGAAAGGCGATATCTTCGCTGGCTCCGGGCGCCAGGGTTTATTTGTGAAACCTGTTGAAACAGGCATATGGACGAAAACTTCATTTCCAGATACTCTATTTATTTATGGAATTGTTTTCGACAGCGGCGGGGATCTTTTCGTTGGGACTGCGGACGGATATATCTATAAATCGACGGATAACGGCAGTACGTTTAACGTTCTCGCCTCGAATAGAAAAGTTCAGGCAATGACGATAGTCGATTCTGAAAACTCTTCTTATAAAGACGATATCTTTATAGCTGCAGATAATAAATGCGCTATGATAGAACATAATTTCGATGAAATAAACGACTTCTCCGAGGGTTTCGAAGGCGTTTATCCGAGGGCTATCCTTTACCACCCCGACCATCGGCGGTTATACATTGGCGGCATGACGGGCGGCTTGCAATGGTATGATCTAACCGTCATATCAGCGGACGACCCGAAAGTTACGGTCGACGAGGTTTCCGTCTACCCCAACCCCGCAAGGGACTTCATTTCTCTCTCCGGCTTCGCGGCCGCCGCGGGCGAGAGATTAGAAATATTTTCGCCGCAGGGCGTAAAGGTATTGGAAATTGCCTCTTCTAATGGTAATATCGACGTTTCCCGGCTACCTGCGGGCATATATTTCATCAGGAGCGGCGGTAGAGCAGGAAAATTTGTAAAAATTAATTATTAATTGTAAATGGTTAATGGTTAATGATGAATAACGCGCAAGCGTTTGGAAAATCAGCGATCGTCGTCCCCGCGAAGGCGGGGACCTAAATTCAATTAACAAATAACAAAGATCAATTAACATGCGCGGCGCCGGCAACGCGTTTTTGATAATATCGCGCAAGCTCATGACAATAGAAGGCTTTAGTCATCCTCGCGCACGCGAGGATCCAAAGAACATTTATAAAACCATTTTGTTCGTACTGACGAATAAATATGTACAGGTATCTGCCCCCGACGAATCCGAAGGATTCGAATGTCTATAGAAACGCGCGCCCCCTCCCTCTTCCTATCCGCGGCGGGGCCGCTCCCCACGCCATTTCTCCCTAATTTCTTCAAAAATCGAAAAAAATATTTTTTTCCGGGTGTTACAAAACGGCAGTTCGTTTGTTTATATAGGAAAGCGGATGTGCAGATTTGAAAAAAGGTTTTCGAAAATGACTCGCAAGCTCTTGAAAAACCAGCGATCGTCGTCCCCGCGAAGGCGGGGACCCAAAGTCAATTAACAAATAACAATGATCAATTAACAAGCGCGGAGCAGGCAACGCGTTTTTGATAATCTCGCGCAAGCTCATGACAATAGAAGGCTTTAGTCATCCTCGCGCACGCGAGGATCCAAAGGATTTAATTGAAGAAACAACATTAGGGCTAACGCGACGCCCTTGTGAAACAGGCTGCCCCCGACGAATCCGAAGGATTCGAATGTCTATAGAAACGCGCCGCACCCTGAGCCCCGTCGAAGGGTAAGGCAAAGGAAAACGCCGGGCGCTTCGACAAGCTCGGCGTCCGGCAGCCGGTTACATTTTTCTTAACCCCAGAGGGGTTACAGCTTTGTAACGCGAAGCGCGACTTCTCCCGCGCCACTCCTTCCGCAGGGAGGGCCGGAACGATGGGAACCCTTGCGCGTTCAGACTTTGTCGATAGGGATGAATTAAAAATGAAAACAAGATTATTTAGAGAAAGAAAAAAATAGAAAGAATATTTGAAAATTTTTATTAAATTGAAAATATCGCTTGCATATCTGTTTTTTTTTTTTTAGGTTCGTAATTAGATGTGCGATTTATATTACCGCAACATTAATTACGGAGGGAAATGTGAACTTAGAAATTGCGCTTTAAGCCAGGGGCGGATAGCCGGCGTTTACTCTTGGCTTTAATATCAGCGCGAGATCGGCGGCGGCTTTTAGGCATAGGCCGCATTTGAAATAAGTCTTAGAATCGGCTTACTGCCTTCGAAGTATTAAGTAATAAACGATTTATTAACTTAAGAAGGAAATCAATAGAAATGATTTCAACAAAAAGACTTCGATTTGCGGCTCTCGTCGCAACATTTCTTTTCATCGCCTCATTCTGGGGAGCTAACGTAGCTAAAGCTCAGGATACGCTTTGCCCGCCTAACATGACAAGGCATGACTTTACCATGATGGTAGGAGATTGTCTTTGGCACGGTTCGATATGTGCAAACTGCACATACGTTACGCATCCTATCGTAGAACTTGCTAATTTAGTCTTGTGGCCGGATACTTCATGCCATTCGCCATATGACTTCGAGCAAGTTAAAGCTTTTGTTTGGAGCCAGATTCAAAACCCGGCATTCATTTACAACAATTTGTGCTTCTGGCCGCCCGATCCTCCGCCTTGTCCAAATAGCTATTTGGAGATAATCGAAGAGCATCCTAATTGTTATGAGGCATTTTGCATTGATAATGGTTGGGGTGTGCCAATCACTGTTTACAACCCGTGCCCAAATAGTACGATATGTACGGAAGTGGTCCACTGGTGTTGGCAAGCGCCTTTGGGGCCGTACGAGAGAAAAACTTTTAGTTATAGTTCTCCGCCTCCTAGTTGTACTCGTAGAATAACGGACGTAACTATTCCTGTTAATTTTGGAGATCCTCCATCAGGTTGCTTTAGAGTTAGCAATATCTGTAATCCATAAACTGCTGGAGGGTACGCTCAATTGTAGTGTGCCCTCCTTTTCTCAAGCATATCATTAGGTGAGTTATGAAACATTCTTTAATTATTGTAACTTTAATTGTAATAAATCTTATCACTTACGCCCAATGGACGCCTACAGATATAACTTACGGCGGCGAAATAAGTAGGATAATTGCGCTTAAAGATACCCTAATAGCTGCAAATATTTATTATGAAAGAATATATGCTACAGGCCTAAAAGAATTCCATTGGAATAGGAAGGAAAACGTTTTTCCAAAGGAAATTACCTGTATGTTTGCCAAGGGCGATTCCTTAATCGCTTCTACGAAGAAGGGCATCTTTTTATCCACAAATTATGGAAACACATGGAGTAGCGCTTTTAATAAATATGATTTCGATAGTTTATATAAAACTATAGTCTGCGAAGATATTATTTTACTTCATAAACAAAACGTAGGATTATATATTTCTCGCGATAACGGCGCATCTTTCGATCGATTAAGGAATGAAGGCATAGAGTTGTTTGGATATGGATTTAATGCGAGCGCTAACGGAGATACTATCATAGTGAGCGAAAATACCGGCGCGTTAATTTCATTCGATAAAGGAAGTACATGGAAGCTTTCCGGATTGGAAAGAGCTTACCCTAATAATATTTCTTTATGGGATTTTTGCGTACATAATAATTATATTTTCGCTTCATCCAATAATTATATTTACTATACTAAGAACGGCGGTTCAGAATGGGATTCTATTCCGTCTGGCGGCCAGGTAACTAAACTTTTTGCCTTTGCAGGCTCCGTATATGCACTTCCTAATACAGGGGGAGTACAAAAGATAAAAATCAATGTTGATTCTTGTTTTCTGGAAAAAACTTTTCTACCTGATTATCAGATTAAGGATATTACCGCTAAAGACAATAACTTAGTAATTGCTACGATAAAAGGCGTATTTATTTCAAAAGATAGCGGCGCGACCTGGCAAGATATTAATCCTGGAATTTCTCACTATGGATTAAATTGTTTTGCTTCCAAGGATTCTATTATTTATGCCAGCTCCTTTAATGGAGTTTTCTCTTCAAAGGACAATGGAGATATTTGGATAGAAGAAAATTTTTCAAAATCTAATTACTGGTCGCTGTCATTTAAGGGAAACTTATGCTATGCTATTGAGTTATCATATTATATGCCGCTTAAAGTGTCTGAAGACGCAGGTAAAACATTTAGAAAAGACACTAATATGCTGTCTTTTCGTAGTGTTTATGACATACACTTTTGGAAGGATAAAGTATTTGCAGCTACAAATGACGGAATATTTGTAACGCAGGATAGCGGAAAGGTTTGGAATAGAGTAGACGCCTCGCAGGCAAATTTGGCCGTATTTTCGATTAAAAGTATCGGTTCAAATATTATTGCAAGCTGCAAAAATGGAATACTTAAGTCTACCGATGAGGGGAAAAAGTTTAAATTGATTCCATTTAGCGATTCGTCTACAGTTTTGCGGTATTTAGCTCAAAAAGATTCCGTCATATTATGCTATAATGCAGATTATGATAAAAAAAATAAACTCTTTATATCAACTGACAGCGCCGAAAGTTGGACCGAATTGGATAATTCTTTTCTAGACGGAGAAAAAAGAATCACATCCGTTCAAATTTATGGAAATAATATATTTCTTTGCGAATTTCAAGATTCTAAAAAGATAAATAATCACAAAGTTATTTATTACTCAGGTAAAATATGGCTTTCCAGTGATTTAGGAAAAAGTTGGAAAGATATAACCGGAAACATTGTTGAAAGTTACCCAGCAAAAATATTTATTCATAATGACTATATCTTCGCAAGCGGCTGGGGAGCGTACAAAGCCAAGCTTTCCGATTTTGGCATCACCTCGGCCGTGGAAGACGATTACAAATTGGAGGGCAGCAACTACCTCTACTGCTTCCCTCCCTACCCCAACCCCGCCAGGAACGAAGTGCGCTCGCTGATCTATTGGGACACGAGCCTCGATATAGACAAGGACGACATCTCGGTTTACAACCTCTTCGGAAAGGTCGCGGGCAGGGAAGACATTATAATAGAAAAGACCGCTCCCTACAGCGGGTACCTCGTCTGGGACTGCTCGCGCTACGAGCCGGGAGTATACTTTATAGTTGTTCGCCACGGCGACGCGACGCAGATGATAAAGGCGATAGTGGAATAGTGGTTAATTGTAAATGGTTTATTATTGTAGGGGCGGACCAGCGTGTCCGCCCTTCACCATTATTTGTCAAAGTGGTGGTTGTCCACCGGGTCCTTCCACATGCCGCCCCAACGCCACCCGCGCTTTAGGAACTCTTTAACGATCGGGGAGTCGGGGGTGAAAACGCCGGGGTTGCCCGGTATACGCTTCGCGCCTTTGGGCGAGACGCGGCCGCCGGGATAGATCACCGGATTTAAAAAGGGATTTATATCTATCGCCCTGCCGAGGGCGTGGCGCGAGAGGGTTTTCTTGCCAGCGACCTTCCGATAGCAGAAGCTCGATGTATTATTAGCCGACATAGATTTCTCGTCGTCCCAGCCGAATTTTACGATAGGAATGACTTTTGCGACGGGAAATTTCTCAGTTTTAATAAGCTCGAAAACTTCCCTGGCGTCCTTCGCCACGTCTTTACTTACGACTAACTGCCCGCGGTGGAGCTTCCCGTCGAAGGAATAGTATTCTACGTCCAGCAATGTAAGCGACTTAATAATAGAATCGGGCGCGGGCGAGCCCTTGACCGCTTCTTCAAAAGTCAATTTCGAATCGATTGTAGTATCTTCCATTTCTGCTGCCCAGAGAAATAAGGAGCCGCAGGCCAGCGCAGCGGCTATTAGGTAAGTAAGGCTTAATTTTTTCATGTGTTTTTCTGTAATTATAATTAATCAGGGCGCCAATTAATCAGAGCGCGGCCATGACCCGTTCGAGCTTTTCGCGGACTTCCGCAGCCACTTCGTCAAGCTCGGGATTTCCAATTGTCGCCATAGCCGCTTTCGGGTCCATTGCGGCGATCGAGACTCTACCCTCGCCCTCGTCGGTAACGATTACGTTGCAAGGGAGCATTAGTCCTATAGCGGGTTCGGCAAGCAGCGCTCGCTTTGCCAGCGGCGGATTGCATGCTCCGAGTATAGTATAGGGCTTAAAGTCGAAATCCAATTTCTTCTTAAGGGTAGCCTGCACGTCTATTTCCGACAAAATGCCGAAGCCTTCCGCGGCCAGCTTTTCAGTGATTAAACTCTTTGCGTCCTCGAAAGTAGCTTCGATAGTGCGAACTATTCCATAGTTTACCGGTTGCATTTTCGCCCTTCCTCAAAAGTGTTTAATATTATTATTTTCAAGACGGAAAGGCGTTAAATAAATTAGAAGCGCAAAAAAATGCGTTCATTTCTTTTTTTGGTCTCGCAAATTATACTTAATTTTGCTTTTTGTACTCGATTGTACTTATCGAATCCCTGGCAAGTGAAAATTCACCGAATGTTCAATAAATAAAAAATCAGGAAAATATCGTAATGACTAAAGACTTTTTGATGTGCAGCGATTTTACTCGCGAAGAAATCGACCAAACGTTTGATATAGCTCTCGACATGAAGAAAGACCGCCGCAAATACGGCGAAGCTTTGAAAGGCGAAACTTTGGCTTTAATTTTTGAAAAGCCTTCGCTTCGCACCCGCACTACGTTCGACGTAGGCATCCAGCAGCTCGGCGGATACTCGCTCTATCTTTCGCCCGCTGAAATCAGCCTCGGCAAACGCGAATCCGTTTACGACGTTGCGAAGAACTTAGAGAGAATGGTTCAGGGTATCATGATCCGCACGTTCGGCCACGACATCGTCGAAGGCATGAGCAAATACGCAAAGATTCCGATAATCAACGGCTTGACCGATTACTCGCACCCCTGCCAGGCTATGGCCGACTTCCTGACTATCAAAGAAGTAAAAGGCAGCTTCGAAGGCCTTAAGCTCGCTTACGTAGGCGACGGCAACAACGTTGCGCATTCCTTAATGGAACTCGGCGCTATGTTAGGCGTTAACGTAACGGTCGTTTGCCCCGAAGGCTACGATCCCGATCCTAAAGCAATGGAATTAGCTAAAGGTTTAGCCGCCAAGACCGGCGCGAAGATCGAGATCTCGCACAACCCGATGGAAGGCGTAGCCGGCGCGGACGCCGTTTACACCGACGTATGGGCTTCAATGGGCCAGGAAGCTGAAGCCGCGGAACGCAGACGCATCTTCATGCCCTTCCAGGTCAACGACGAATTAATGAGCGCGGCCAAGAGCGACGCTATCTTCATGCACTGCCTGCCCGCTCACCGCGGCGACGAAGTTACGGACTCCGTTATCGACGCTCCGAATTCGGTAGTATTCCAGGAAGCGGAAAACAGATTGCACGCTCAAAAAGCGGTTATGTACCAATTAATGAGATAATCATTCATGGCGTTTAAAGCGTTAATAGCAGTGGGCGGGAACTCGCTCATACGCGCGGGCGAGCGCGGCACGATAGAGGAACAATTGGCGAACGCTACGGCTACGGCGCGCAGCATAGCTAAGATGATCGCGCGCGGATGGGAAGTCGTAATCACGCACGGAAACGGTCCGCAAGCCGGCGCGGCGTTGCTGCGCAGCGAGCGAGCCGCGGCCGAGGTTTACACCCATACGCTCGATATGTGCGTCGCGACGACGCAGAGCGAAATCGGTTATATAATGCAACGCGCTCTCGAATCGGAATTAAAAGCCGAGGGCATAGATAAGCTCGTCGCAGTCGTGCCGACTATGGTCGCCGTCGACGCTAACGACCCCGCGTTTAAAAATCCGACTAAGCCGATCGGCCCTTTCTATACCCAGGAAGTCGCCGAAGAAAAGCGGCGAACGCTTGGTTGGAACGTAGTCGAGGACGCCGCGCGCGGCTATCGCCGAGTAGTTCCATCCCCGGAGCCGAAAGAGACGCTTCAGCTTGAATTGATTAAGAAAATAATCGATCTCGGGGTTGTAACGATAGCTCTTGGCGGCGGCGGTATCCCCGTTATTAAGCATGCGGACGGTTCCATCGAGGGGTCGGAGGCGGTTATAGATAAAGACCGCTCGTCGGCTCTCCTGGCGGCTTCGTTAGGAGTGGATCTGTTCATCATTTCCACCGACGCGGACCAGGTTTATATCGATTACAAAAAGCCTACCCAGCGCGGATTACGCCATACTACAAGCGAAGAATTGATGAACCTCCACCGCGAGGGGCAATTCCCGGCCGGCAGTATGGGGCCGAAAGTTGAATCGGTCGTTAATTTTATCCGCATGGGCGGTAAGAAGGCGATAATCACTTCTTTCGAATTCCTCGAAGAAGCGTTGAAAGGCGAAGCCGGTACGCATATAGAAAGTTAACGCGGCAAAAACGCGATTGAATAACGGCAAATGATAAAAAACGGTCGGGCGCGCTAACGCCCGACCGTTTTATAAAAAAACTAAACCTTACGTTTTGCGTCTTGAATTTGAATTTATTGACCAAGAATAAATTGGAGAGCCGCTTGGCCGAAGCAATACAACATACTCCTGAGGAAATGCTGAGAGAAAAACGAAAAGTGGCTCTTTCATCTGTTTTTGCCGCAGTTTTTCTTACCGCCATAAAACTAATTGTGGGCGTTTTGACTGGAAGCTTGGGTATACTATCCGAGGCTCTTCATTCGGCTCTCGATTTAATCGCCGCCCTGACGACGTTTTTTGCCGTCAAAATTGCGGATAAACCCGCCGACACCGATCACCACTACGGGCATGGTAAAATAGAGAACCTCTCCGCGCTGTTCGAAACGCTGCTTTTAATAATAACGTGCTTTTGGATTATGTACGAAGCCTTCGAACGGCTTAGCACGGGCGCGACCCATTTCGAAATTTCCTTCTGGGGATTCGCCGTAGTAATCGTATCGATAGTGGTGGATATATTCCGATCCCGCGCTTTGATGCGGGTCGCTAAAAAGTACAAGAGCCAGGCTCTCGAGGCCGACGCCCTGCATTTTTCAACGGATATAGCGAGCAGTTCGGTAGTTTTAATCGGCTTAACGGGCGCTTCCTTCGGGTTCTTTAAAGCGGACTCCCTGGCGGCTGTGGTTGTAGCGTTAATCGTATTGCACGTTTCGTACAAATTAGGGCGACGAAGCGTAGACGATCTATTGGATAAATCGCCGGGCATCGACATAGGTTCTATCACTGAATTGGCGAACAGAGTAAGCGGTATTACACAGGTCCATAACGTGAGGATTCGACCTTCGGGTTCGCAGATATTTATCGAGCTAAATATTCATGTGGCGTCGAATATAACGATTAAGGATGCGCATTCGATCGCTCACGAATACGAAGCTTTGATTAAAAATGCTTATGAACGGTCAAATATCCATATTCATATCGAACCGGAGAAGTAGCTGTGAAGCCAAATAAAATATTGGTTGATTTTAAGCCGATATTACGTTAATTTGCCTTTAAAATTTGAGCGAAATCCATAAAAGCGGAGAAATAAAATGTCATTATTGCACATCGTCGACACCAAGCAATTTACCGTGCCAAAGATAATGGAACTCTTCGAACGCACCGAGCAGATGAAGAAAATAGCGCAACGCGGCGGCACCAGGGACTACGAGAATCGCATCGTGGCGACTCTGTTTTATAGGCCTTCCACTCGCACCCGCTTTTCCTTCGAATCGGCTATATACCGCCTCGGGGGAAAGTGCATATCCACAGAACAGGCAAACGAGTTTTCTTCGGAGATCCAGGGCGAAATTCTTGAAGATACAATTAGAATAATGTCCAATTACGCCGACGCAATCGTATTGCGCCACCACGAGGAAGGCGGGGCGAAGCGCGCCGCGGCGGTCTCGGACGTGCCGATTATTAATGCCGGCGACGGCTCCGGGGGGCAGCACCCCACCCAGGCGCTTTTGGACCTCTACACGATCCACCAGGAATGCCAGACTTTAAACGGGCTCTCCGTCGCTTTTATCGGGGCGCTGGACCAGGGCAGAACGGTCCGCTCCCTCGCTTACTTACTTAGCAAGTTCGAACGCGCGAAGCTCTACTTTATAGCCCCGGACGAATTGCAGATAAAGCCCGACATTTTAGAGCATCTGGACGAAAAAGGCATTTCGTATGAATTGGCGAACACAACGAACGGTATCTTGAGCAAGGTGGACGTCGTTTACCAGACCAGGATAGACAGGAGCCGGCTAACGAACGCGGACCTGGACCTGACGGAATTTAATATAGACTCGGCGGTACTAAAGAAAATGCGCGAAAACGCTATCATAATGCACCCGCTCCCGCGCAGCGTGGAAATATCCCCGGAAATCGACGCCGACCCGCGCGCCGCTTACTTCCGTCAATCCCGTAACGGCCTCTACGTTCGTATGGCTCTTTATACGATGGCTTTCGATCAGTAGAAAAGCTCGTAATCGTCAAAAAATTAAGAAAAATAAAAGGCGAGGGAATCTCGCCTTTATTACTTAACACAAAATCCCGCTCCTCTATGAAAAGCATATATAAAGTCGGAATTATTTGCGCAATAATATTGCTTCCCACGCTGTTTTTTCCGATATCTTCAGACATTTCTATTTACGCGTTAGGGGGAAAGACAATTGCGAGCGGCGGGAAAATATATGTAGATTATCTTGATCTAAAGCCGCCTGGCCTATACTTAGCTTTTGCGGCTCTTTACAAGGTTATTGGAATATCGCCTCTTTCGTTAAGATTCTTTGATTTCTTAATGCAATCCCTTACCTGCGCATTAATATTTTTAATACTGGATAAGAGATTTAAGGATAGGAAATCCGGAATTCTCGCCGCTTGCGTTTACGCCGCCCTTTACACCGCATTAAGCTTCTCGCAGACTTTGCAGGCGGAAAGCTTTGTTGGAATCGGGTTTAGCTTAATTTTTATTTTGCTAAGCGGCAAGCGAACCCCTACTAAAAGCGCTCTAACCGGGTTGATTGCAGCCCTGCTCTTTTCTTTAAAATTTACTTTCGGCGTCGTGGGCGCAGCAGCAATACTTTATGTGTTGTTAGACAATCAAAAAGATATAAAAAGATCTCTTTTTGAAAGCGGTTATATTGCTTTTGGAGCGATTATCGGCGCGCTAATTGGCTTTTTCCCGCTATTCGATCCCGTAGTCTTTAAAGACTTTAAATTGATACTGCAGTACCTCGATTATTATTCTTCCCTAAATGGGTTTAGCTATGAATTTGTTAGGGACTCTATAAAGAGCGTAGGGGAAATCTTCGGGGATAAAATTTCGTTGCTTATCACCTTCGCCTCTATAATTGGCTGCGCCCTTTTATTAAAAATGCGCTTACTTGCCAGTGAACAACGAAGGAATGAGATTTTATTCTTTTTTATAGCGGCTGCGCTACTATTCTTCTCAATCATTGTGGAAAGAAAATTCCATTATTATCACTTTCTCCGCCTTTATCCGATTATCAGCATTTTTTCCGGGATCGGGATTTCCTACTTTTTGCCCCATATAAAACGTCAATTCGCGGATGGAAATGGAATTGATAAATCTATTACTGTCATATTACTTGGGATTGCCGTTGTCTTTAGTCCCGTTCCAAGAATAATCGGATTAACTATACCTGCGGCGCAGTACTTTGTAGATTATGATAAGTATTTAAATTTTTATGAGAAAGGGGACGGCGTCGTAATTTATAAAACCCAGAGGGCGGTAGCGAGCTATTTAAATAAAGCGGTTCCGGAGGGCTCGCTGGCGGTAGTCGTCTCTACAGGCGGAGGCCAAATTAACTATTTCAGGCAAGATAAGCCTCATTCTAAGTTCGCGCAGTCGCAATTTTTAATGGGCGAACTTAAAATTCCGAAATGGCAAAATGAATTTGAGAAAGAACTCCGAAGAGCAACATATATTGCTATCCAAACAAATGATGCGCACCCCTCGATAACAGGTATACCAGACGCTTCGTACGATTGGATACGAAAGAGTAATTTCTGGGCGTACATACGAGATCACTATTCTGAGACAAAGCGCATAGGTTCATTTGTGATTTTGCAGCATACTGCGGATTGATTGTAGGATTGCACGCCGAATAATCACTGGTTTTGAGTGAAACAATTTTACTGAAATGTCAAATTATCAAATGAAAAATATTTCGATAGTAGCGATAATATGCGGTTTAATACTGCTCCCAACGCTTTATTTCCCGATTAATCAGGATACCAGCATTTTCGCTTTAGGCGGTAAAACTATTGCCGATGGCGGACAAATGTATGTTGATTATTTAGACCTTAAACCGCCGGGCATATATTTGATATACGCAGTCTTTGCGAAAACAATTGGCATCTCCGTGTTCGCCCTTCGCGGTTTTGACTGGGCCCTACAGTTAACCGCTTCCCTGATGATTTTCGCAATATTACGCGACAGGTTTAAGAAGCCAGTTGCGGGCGCTTTTGCCGCAGTGGCATACTCTATGCTCTACGCGGTCGCAGGATACTCTCAAACGCTTCAGGTAGAGAGTTTTACGGGGATTGGTATATGCGCGATGTTTCTCCTGTCCAAGGACAATCCTTCCATTTTTAAATATGCCCTCATAGGTTTTATCGGGGCCGTTCTTTTTTCTCTCAAATTTACATTAGGCGTTGTCGGCGCCGCTTTCCTGGCATATTTTGTAATTGAAAAATGGCGGGATAGAACCGGGAATCGTTTTTGGTCCAATTTAACTTATATATTTATCGGTTCAGTCGCGGGCTTAATCGTAGGTTTCTTTCCTTTACTTCACCCAAAGACTTTTTTAGAATTTACTTTCGTAATGAAATTCCTTTCCCATTATGCTTCCCAAAATGAAATAAGCATTGGATATATAAAGTATTTACTAAACCTTATAACTGATCTGCTCAGCAGTAATTTATCACTAGTCTTTTGTCTTGCCGCGGCGTTAGGTGCGGCTGTCCCGGCAATACGCATACGGAAGGAACCGCCGATAAGGCGGAGCGATCTTTTCTATTTTTTTGCTATGGGCGTGTTGTTGTTGATATCAGTGATTATCGAGAGACGATTCTTCCATTATCATTTTGTCCGCGCTTTTATTCCTTTTTGCTTTTTTGTCGGCTTGGGAATCGAGGAGATTTACAGGAAATTGAGGGAGGCTTTCCAAAGTGGGGATTGGTACGCAAAAGTAGTATTAGTAGCCCTAATAATTGGAGGCTTCGTATTTACTCCGATACTTAGATATTTATGGGTGATAACGCCGGCCGTTTATTTCTATACGGCACCTGCGAAATATGAGAACTCCTTCCAATCAAACGACGGCATGCATAATTATAAACTCCATCGTGAAGTCGCGCGCCTGCTTGACGAAACGGTTTCCCGGGATTCGTTGGCGCTTGTGATCGCTACTGGGGGAAATCCAATAAATTATTACAGAGCGGGCAAACCTCATTCGAAATTCTCCCATTTCGCGTTTATAATTGCCGCTCCGGACGGCTCGCAGTGGCGAAAAGAATTTTCGGAAGAGTTAAGCCGCGCTGCCGCTTTAGCGATCTCGACGGACGATGTAGACCCAATCGTAACGGGATTTGACGGCAGCTCGCTTGACTGGATAACGAAAAGCGATTATTGGGAATATATTAATACGCATTTCTCGGAGGCGCGGCGGATAGGCAGCTACTTTATTTATTACAGAATAAGCGCAAATTAACTTTGTAAAAAGAATAATTATCCGTAAATTACCACAGTTGATAATTAATCAATAACTTATAGTAAAAGTTATATGAAAAATATTTACGCTGTGCTCGTTATTTGCGGGATTATATTGCTTCCTACTTTGTTATTTCCCATTTCCTGCGACATTTCTATTTACGCGCTCGGGGGGCGGACGTTAGCCGAGCATGGCCAGCTGTACGTAAATTTTCTTGATTTGAAATTCCCCGCAATATTCGAGTTGTATTCTATATTGTATTGGACGATCGGCATATCGGAGCCTGCGCTGCGATTTTTTGATTTTATAGTTCAATTGCTGACGTGCTACGTCATTTATTATATTTTTATTTATCGTTTTCATCGGGCTGCGGCGGGGGCTCTCGCAGCCGGTATTTACGCGCTGCTGTATTGCTCCGGCGGGTACGGCGTTACTATGCAACCGGATAGCTATGTCGGCTTGGTCTGCTGCCTCGCGTTCCTCCTACTCACTTCCAGGAGAACTATATTACAATTGATTTCCATAGGCGTCCTATCGGGGTTTCTTTTCGCGCTTAAGTTAACTTTTGCAGTCGTCGCCATCGGCGTTATTATTTACTTCTTCGCCGAAACGGACGAAAAGTTATTGAAGAGGATCTCTCATGCAGGTATAGTCCTGGCTGGCTCGATTTTAACCTTCTTACTGACGCTTCTACCGCTGTGCAATCGGAATTCGTTTAACGAATTCTGGGATATAATCAATTATTTAATCTACTATAACTCGCTAATGCCTTTTTCCGGGGAATTAATAAAGGAATCCTTGAAGACAATCGGAACTACGTTTGGAGATCTCATATCATTATTTATTACGTTCTGCGCCGCCCTTGGAACTCTTATGATCGGCCAGATGCACGGCAAGGATAAAGAGATAGCAAATAGAGGCGGCTTTTATTTTTTACTACTTGGGGCCTTACTTTTTATTTCAATAGCGGTCGAAAAGAGATTTGTCTATTATCATTTTTACAGGATTTTTGTTCCATTATCACTTTTTGCGGGCTTCGGTTTGGAGCGTTTAACCGAGGAGTTTACATCGGCAATTAAAAGGGATGGGATAGCCAAAATAACCGTTATAGTATTGGCTCTTTTCGGAATAGTCTTAAGCCCGGCGGCCAGGTATGGTAACCTATTGCCGCCTTCAATCTACTATTTCACCTCCCCGGCTAAATACGGGGCATATTATGAAAGGCATAACGGAATAACAATGTATAGCACGCATAAAAGCGTAGCGCAGTATTTGGACTCGATTGTTGATCGTGAGTTGTTGGCGATGGTAATCGCTACAGGCGGCAACCAGATTAATTATTTACGAAAAGACAAGCTCCATTCCAAATTCTCCCAATCCGCATTTCTCATGGGTAGCTTTCAAGTTCCAAAATGGCGAAGAGAATTTGACGGCGAGTTGCATCGAGCCGCCGCGTTAGCCGTGCAAACGGACGACGTGCACCCCACCCTTACGGGCTTTCAAGGCTCATCCTACGACTGGCTAAGGCAAAGCGAGTATTGGTCCTACGTGAACTCCCATTTTAAAGAAATTAAACGTATAGGTAGCTTTACTCTCTTTCGGCGTTTAGCTTCCTAATTTCTTTGATTTACCGCCAAAAAATCCTTATTTTCGTAAATGTTTAATTTATAACAGTCAAACAGGAATATTATGCCTATATACGAATGGGAAGACGTTAAAATCACCGTCGACGACGAAGGTTTTATGGAAAATCCTACAGAATGGAATGAAAGAGTAGCGCTCGCGCTCGCCGCTACTGAGAATATTGAATCCCTTACGGAGGAGCACTGGAATTTGATCAATTACCTCCGCGATTATAACGCGAAATTCGGCATAGCCCCAATGATCCGGAAGCTCTGCAAGGAAACGGGCTACCCGCTCAAGAAAGTTTACGATCTCTTTCCCTCGGGGCCGGCTAAAGGCGCATGCAAGGTAGCAGGCTTAACAAAGCCTACGGGTTGCGTTTAATTACTCTAATTATTCATTAAACAAAGAACGGAATGGAAACAGCGAAAAAAGCTACTCTTAAAGATTTCCCGTTTAATTACTGGGTTACGATTTTATTCGAGTTCTTCGAGCGCGGTTCTTATTACGGAGTGATGAGCATTCTTTCCGTATATATGACCGACCAGTTGGGATTCGCAAAAGGCAGCGTAGGACTGATCAAAGGCACGATCCAGCCCCTGCTCTATTTCCTGCCAATCTTAACCGGCGCGATAGCGGATCGAATGGGGTACCGCAAAACTCTGCTGGTCGCGTTCGCCCTGCTCGGCTCCGGGTATTTCCTGACTAGCCAGGTAACGTCGTATTCGGCGGTATTCTTTTTCCTGGTAATCATGGGACTGGGAGCGGGCACCTTTAAGCCGATCGTAAGCGGCACCATCGCAAAGGTCACCGACGAACGCACTTCGACGCTTGGTTTTGGTATTTTTTACTGGACAATTAACTTAGGCGCGTTTCTCTTCCCGATGTTTATCGTGCCCGCGCTCAAAGCTCTCGATTGGTCCTACGTGCTAATCGCAGCGGCAATTGGCACGGGAGCGATGATCATTCCCACGCTGTTCCTTTATAAGGAGCCTGAACGCGAGGAAATCAAGAAAGAGCCTATCGGGGCGACTATAAAAGGTATTTTTTCGAAAATCTGGCTCGTGGCTTCGGATTATAAGTTCATCCTATTCATCTTTATTTATTCGTGGTTCTGGATACTTTACTTCCAGATGTTCGATAGCGTTCTTTGGTACTTGAAGGACTTTGTCGACGCGGCGCCGCTTAACTCCTTTGTACAGGGGACGCTGGGGATAAATTGGAGCTTCGACGTAGAGCACGTTACCGTAATTAACGCCTTTACTATTATCCTGCTTCAAGTTGTTATCTCCTCGATCGTAAAGAATACGAAGGCGCTGCCGACCATGATCGCGGGCATTGCTATCGCGACGACGGGTATGGCTATACTTGCCGTTTCGACCAGCATCTGGGTGTTTATGGCCGGTATCTTCATCTTCTCGATAGGAGAAATGACGGCGCATCCCAAGTTCTTGTCTTACTTAGGGCTAATAGCTCCCCCGGATAAAAAAGCGACCTATATGGGTTTCGGATTTCTCTACGGGGTGTTCGGCTCGTTTATAGGCGCGAACCTTGGAGCGTTCCTCTATACGAGATTCATCGACAATCCAATGATCGCTTTTATCAATACGAAGCTTGCGCAACCGCTCGCTTCCGGCGTTAAAATTAGCGACGCTTTAGCCGCGGCCGAGAAATTGGGCATCACTAAAGCAGAAATTTCTACCTATGCGCACCCGAAGGAGCTCTGGATTATCTTCTCCGCCATTGGAATTCTCTGCATTATCGGGCTGATAGCTTATGAAAAGTTAATCGGTACCAGGCAGGCCGGCGACGTAAAATAATATAGCAGGCCTAAAAACTATAAGGGTCCTTCCTAAATGAAGGATCCTTATTTTTTTCTGGTTGGAGCTAATAGTTACGGTTAGCAACCGCTTTATATTTACATAAAATACCGATTATTAATTTTTTTGCTTTCTTGTTAAAAATAAGTATATTTGACTAATTGTGCTATGCAAAACCGGGCCTACAATGCGTATTTATGTAATGATAATCATCTTAGCCCTTTACTTGATAAGTTGCGGGAAAGCGCCGGTCAGCGATAAAAAAGAGCTAAGTTCGCCGGAGCCTCCGACTATTAAGTTCGTAGTCGCCGGGGACTCCGCCGTTTGCATAGCGCAAACTTCATTCCAGGCGCCCCAGGAACTGATCGAATTGGCCCGCGACCTAAAGGACGCTAAATTCATTATGTCCGATCGCGACGGCGATGAAATTGTCACGCTTAAGCCGGAAACGCTTGGTAAGTCTTTCTGGAAAGTCGCAAAAGATAACGTGCGCGGGACGATAGTCTTATACTCTAAATTTCAGATCGACGACGATATGCGCCAGCCGTTCCGCTGCGGGCTGACGCTTGAAAGCTCGCGATACTTCGTGCGCACGGAGGCGCCAGTCGGCGGGCTCAACGCGTCCTATAATTTCAACGGCTCCGATCCGGGAGTTATCCTTTTTTCCTACCCGGAGATCTCGGCGGATAAAATTTTATTGCGCGCCGTAGCGTTGCGCAACTTTAACGCTGAAGAAGAATACCTGCCCAGCAGCGAAAGCGTGCGCGGCGAAATCTGGAACGAACGAGGAGCGCAGGTATTCAATTCAGGTAAGAATAAGAGCTTCCTAACTGTTATTAAAAAGGTCGAACCGCAAAGCCCGGGCGACTATAAATTATACACGGTTGAGTACGGCCCGGAGAAAGTAGATAAACCAATACTTTCAGCGGGGAAGTACAAAGCGCGTATAACCATTCCTTCAAAGCCGTTTCAATACTACTCGCAAATGGAATTCTACCTGGAGGGCCGATGAGCGACGAAAAGTTCATGCGCCGGGCGCTGGAACTCGCCCTGCGCGGAACGGGATCCGTAAGCCCTAATCCGAGGGTGGGAGCCGTTATCGTACGCGATAACAATATTATTGCCGAGGGTTGGCACAAGAGGTTCGGCGAAGCGCATGCCGAACCCGACGCTATTGCCGCCGCAGGCTCCAAGGATCTCCGCGGATCGACTATATACGTCAATCTCGAACCGTGCTCGCACTACGGGAAAACTCCTCCATGCGCGCCCCTAATCGTAGAAAAAGGCTTTTCTAGGGTCGTGATCGGTATGCTGGACCCGAACCCGCTCGTCGCAGGACGCGGCGCCGAAGCGCTGCGCGAAGCGGGGATTGACGTTAAGGTAGGAGTTCTTGAAAAGACTGCCAGGCATGTTAATCGATTCTTTATAAAAAATATCGAGCAGGGAAAACCCTTCGTTGCAATTAAGGTAGCTCAAAGCGCCGACGGCACGATTGCGCTTGCCAACGGCGAGTCGAAGTACATAACGGGCGAGGAGAGCTTAAATCGCGCCCACGCTCTTCGTGCGGAGTTCGACGCCGTGCTGACGGGCAAGGGCACCGTCGCAAAAGACAACCCGTTGTTTACCGTCAGGCGGCTTTCCGGGAGAAATCCGAAGAGGGTGATACTGGATTCAAATCTTTCCCTTCCCCTTAGCGCCAAAGTATTTACGGAAGGCGACCGCCATACTACGATAGTTTGCTGCAAGCCGGGCGCGGATAAGTCGCGCAAGGCGGATAATCTAAGGCTCGCCGGGATAAATATATTTCCTGTCCAATTGAACGAGGATAATAGAATTGATCTCGAGGCGGCGTTAAAAGCCCTTTATGTTGAGTTTTCAATCGGTTCGATATTAATCGAGGCGGGCTCGAATATCAATTCGAATATATTAAAGATTGGCGCGGCGGACGAGATCCATTTCTTCGTTGCGCCGAAGATAATGGGCGGCGGACGCCAACCGTTCGAGCAGCTCTCGCTGCGCTCGCTAAGCGACGCGATAAAGCTCGAACTTCAGTACGCCGGCGAATCCGGCGAGGACCTGCACGTCATCTACAACCTGGTAAAGCAATGATCGCAAAGATCGGCGTTATCGGCGCAAACGGCCGAGTCGGCTCGACTATTGCGGCTAAAGCCCGAAGCCGGGGAGCGCTTGCTTTTAGCTTCGCAAGAAAGCCTTTAGAGGGCGCCCTTGCTGATTATTCCATGATTGATCGTTTCCCGGACGTTACGTTTATCGCCGTATCGGACTATGCAATTAACGAAATCGCGGAGCGCATTGCAGCGGAATCCAAAGCGCCGATCGCAGGAAAAATTTTCGCGCACTGCGCGGGCTCTCTATCCCTTTCCCCGCTCGCGCCCCTGAAAGAAAGAGGCGCTCGGATAGCAGCCGCGCACCCGTACCAGACGTTCTACCGCCTTACGGAAACGCTAATCGACGGCATAGCGTGGGGCGTTGAATGCGACGAGGAGGAGTTCCCGGCGATTGCCGCGGCTGTAGAAACGCTGAACGGCTTCGCCTTTCGCCTGCCCGGGGGAATCGATAGGCAAAAGTACCACGCCTCCGCGGTCGCCGCTTCCAACTTCGCCACGTGCGCCATAGGTCTTGGACGCGAGCTTGCCCGGCAGTGCGGCCTGCCCATAAATGAATTCTTTTCGCCCATTCTAAAGCAAACCTACGAGAACAACCTCTCGCTATTAAATAATTCCGAATTGCCTCTCTCCGGGCCTATCGCCCGCGGGGACGCCGCCGCTCTCGAACGCCACCTCGACTCCATGAAGGACGACCCCGAACTGCAATCCGCCTACCGCGAATTCGCCGCCGCCGCGCAAGTAATATATAAAATATATCAGAACCTTTGATTAACCTGATTGAATTGATTTAACGGATTAGCGGAGTTAAGCTTTACGCAATCGACGTGCAAGCGCTTGGGAATTAAAGAAATCGGTCACTCCGAAGCGTAGCGAGGAGTCCAAAGGACATTCTAATTACAGACATTTTTGTAATAACGCGCAAATACGTATAGATCATTGTTTTCAACGAATCCGAAGGATTCGAAGGTCTATAGAAATTGGCGTCCCACCTCTCCTGCCTCCTTCTCGCGGCGCAGCCGCGGGGAAGGGGGGCGTTATACAGGCCCCATGTCCGGCGATCTCGTCCAACGCCTACGGCGTAGCGGGTTCCGCAGTAAATCGATAGTTACAGATGTAAAACGCCTACGGCGTAACTATCGGAGTACTATTCAATCAATTTTCGACGTGATAGCATTTAAGAATGCGTAAATCTTACGAACCGCGAAGCGGTTCTACGTCAGTAGCCAACGCGTCTCCCGCCCCCTACCACCTGTCCGCGGCGCAGCCGCGGGAACGCCCGGCAAAGAAATGAACGCGGAGCGTTCGTATTGCATCCCCGCGCGGAGTATGGGAGCGAGGAAATAATGCCGCCCCTTCGGGACTATTTGCAAGAGTTAATGATGAATGAGTAATAGCCGTAGCTTCCCCAAACAATTAGAAAAAAGCCGATCCCCAAATTCCTTGGGGACCGGCTTTATATTTACTAAAAGGAAAGAGATTTATATCAATCCCAGTTCCTTGCCTACCGCCTGGAATTGCTCGAGGATAAAGTCGAGATGCTCCTTCTCGTGCGAGGCCATGTAGCTCGTGCGCATCATGCTCATGTTCGGCGGCACGCCGGGCGGGATAAACGCGTTTACGAAGACGCCGCGGTCGAAGAGCTTACGCCAGCAGACGAAGGCTTTGTCGACGTCGCCGACGAGCACGGGCACGATGGCCGTTTCGCTGTCGATTACGTTGAACCCGAGCTCGCGGAATCCCTTTCGCATATAGTCGGCGTTCGCCTTCAATTTATCTACTAATTCGGGTTGTTGCTCTAAAATGTCGAGGGCGGCGAGAGCGGAGGCGCAGCTCTGGGGCGTGGGGCTCGCGCTGAAAATTATTGCCGGGCTGTTGTGCTTCAGGTAGTTCGTCACTCTTTCCGGGCCTGCGACGAAACCTCCGAGCGAAGCGAACGTCTTCGAGAACGTTCCCATGACCAGGTCGGTTTGCTCAGTCAGGCCGTAATGGCTTGCCGTACCGCGGCCGCCTACGCCGATAACGCCGGTCGCGTGCGCGTCGTCAATCAGGAAGCGCGCGCCGTACTTGCGGGCGATGCGGATCATCTCGGGGAGATTAAGGATTTCGCCGGTAACGGAGAACACGCCGTCGGAGACTATAAACTTGCCGGCGCTCTCGGGTATCGTCTTAAGCTGGCGTTCGAGGTCCTCCATGTCGTTGTGCTTGTAGCGCTTGAAGTCTACGAACGCGCCTTTGGCCATCATGGCGCCGCTAACGATGCAGGCGTGGTTTTCCTTGTCGCCTATAACGACGTCGCCCTTTTGCGCGAGCGTGGAGATAATACCGAGGGCGGTCTGGTAGCCGGTGGAGAAGAGCAATACGGATTCGAAACCCAAAAATTTCGCTAAGCGCTCTTCGAGAATATTATGCAGGTCGAGCGTACCCGTCAGGTAGCGCGAGCCGGAGCAGCCGGTGCCATATTTATCGACGGAATCCTTCGCGGCCTGTCTTACGTGCGGGTGGGCGGTCAATCCTAAATAGTTGTTGGATCCTGCCATAACGACTTTGCGTCCGCCGATGTGCACGACGGGTCCCTCGTTTTCCTCGATGGCATGGAAGTAGGGGTAAAGCCCGGCGGCCTTTACTTCGTCGGCTCGAGTAAATGAGTAACACTTTTCAAATAAGTCCATCCGTAGTCCTTTATGTATAGATGTTTGAATAAAATTCAGCGGTTGACAGTAATTATACTATTGTCTCAATCGGCAAATATACGCGATTTTAACTTAAAAATTGTAACAAAAATATTAAAAATATCGCTTATAATTCGCGTAAAAGCGTTAACTTGCAAGTCTGTAATTGCATGACAAAAAAAATATAAAATCATTAAAAAAAAGATTTGAAAATTAGCCGAAAGAGCGCTAATTTTGTAATTCTTTATTTGAGCTACGCTTGAAAAGACAAGCCGGCTTTTAAAACACAGAAGTAGGAGAAACTATGAGTTTACGCCGCATATACGAGACAACCTTCATTGTAAATGCAGCGCTTGAAGACAACGACGTCGACGCCGTTTTAACCAAGGTTCAGACTTACATCGAGAACCACGGCGGCACGATAATGGAAGTTAACAAATGGGGCCGCCGCCGTTTGGCGTATCCGATCAACAAAAAATACAATGGGTTCTACATCCATTTGATTTTTGAGACGATACCGAGCGTAGTTCCCGTGTTAGAGCGTTTCCTGGTTTTGGAAGACACAGTTCTTCGCCACTTGACGCTTCAACTTTCGCAACGTCTTCGCGACCAACGTAACCAACGCGCAATGGCTGAGGGCAAGCAAGGCTCCGGCGCATACATAACTTCCGTCTCCGACGAACCGGCGCGCCCGGCAGAAGAAGGGAAGGATAAACCCAAAGCCGAAGGTCAACCTGAAGAAACGGCTGCGCCCGTAGCTCCGGCGATCGAAAACGAAGCATAACGCCATTTTGGTACTTTAGAGAACAGGAAAAAAAATGAAAGTAATATTAAGACAAGACGTAAACAATCTTGGCAAGATGGGCGATATTGTCAACGTCAAAGACGGCTTTGCACGCAACTATTTGCTTCCTCGCGAAATGGCTTACTTCGCAACGCCCGGCGCTATTAATCGCCTCGAAAGCGAAAAGAAACAATATGCCGGCAGGCTCGCCCGCGAAAAAGGCCAGGCCGAAGTATT
>JBLNBN010000054.1:0-75533 GCA_050260015.1 Chloroflexota bacterium
CAATAGAAAAATAACCAGCATAGACGCGAGCTTCGGGCTTGGCGAAGCGCTGGTATCAGGAATTGTCGATGCGGATGGCTACAAAATTCGCGAAGGAAAAATCGTAGAAAAGAAAATATCCGATAAAAAGCTTGCAATAGTCGCGTCGCGGAACGGAGGCGTAACTAAACTCGAGATCGAGCCGGAACTGCGAAACGTCCCCGCCCTAACGGACGAGCAAATATTGGAGCTGGTACGCCACGGCCGCGCTATCGAAGCGCATTTAGGCTGCCCGCAGGATATCGAGTGGTGCCTGGCCGAAGGCGAATTCTATATAGTTCAGAGCAGGCCGATCACTACCATATTCCCTATCCCCCAAGCCGGGGACGATGAGTACCGCGTTTATATCTCCGTAGGGCACCAGCAGATGATGACCGACCCGATTAAACCGCTTGGATTGTCTTTTTTCCTGATGACGACCCCGGCGACGATGCGCGTAGCCGCCGGTAGGCTGTTTGTCGACATCACGCAATCTTTAGCGTCGCCCGCTAAAAGAGCTGTCTTATTAGATTCAAAGGGCCCCTTCTTAGGCCAGCACGATCCGCTACTAAGCGACGCTCTAAATGCTATATTAGAGCGGGGAGATTTCGATAATTCTACGGATATAGTTGAGAAAGAATCGAAATCGCCTGAAGGCGATAAACCGAAGTCCCTGATGAATTCAATACCGAGCGTTGCTCCCACCTCCACCCTCGTTTCCGAGTTGATAAGGAATAACGAAGCGTCGCTACTGGAGCTAAAACGCGTCATCCCCGCGAAGTCGGGCGTCGAGCTGTTCGATTTCATCCGGGAGGACCTCGCCCAATTGAAACGGAACATCTTCGAACCGAGGAGTATGGACGTTATTATGGCCGCCTTCCGCGCCGCCTCATGGCTAAACGAAAATATATATAACTGGCTTGGCGAAAAGAACGTCGCGGACGCGCTTTCGCAATCCGCGCCTAATAACGTCACTTCGGAGATGGGGCTCGCCCTTATGGACGTCGCGGACGCCGTGCGCCCCTACCCGCAAATCGTGGAATATCTGAAAAGCGTAGAGAGCGACGACTTTTTAGACGGGCTGGGCGGTTTCTACGGCGGAAAGGAAATCAAGGACGTTATCGAGGATTTCCTTGAAAAATACGGCGCGCGCTGCGTTGGCGAGATAGACGTCACGCGCGACCGCTGGATCGAAAAGCCCTCCGCGCTCATCCCCATGATACTCAATAATATAAAGAATTTCGAGCCGCGCGAAAGCGCGCGCATGTTCGAACGAGGCCTACAGGGAGCCCGGAATAAAGAACGGGAGATATTGGATCGCTTGAAGACGCTGCCGGAAGGCGAAGAAAAAGCCGCCGAGGCAAAACGAATGATCGAACAATTGAGATCTCTAACCGGCTACCGCGAGTTTCCCAAGTACTGCCTTATCTCCCGCTATTTCGTTCATAAGCGGGCCCTTTTGAGGGAAGCCGAAAAGCTGCTCGAAGGGGGCGTTATCCGCAAAATCGAAGATATATTCTATCTCTCCTTCGAGGAGCTGCGCGAAGTCGTTCGAACGAACAGCCTCGACCGCCAAATAATCGAAAAACGCAGGGAGGATTACGCATTATTTGAAAAGCTTACTCCCCCGCGCGTCATCACCTCCGACGGCGAAATCGTCCGGGGCAGCTACAGGCGCGAGGGCATCCCCGCGGGAACTCTCCCCGGGCTCGCCGTTTCAGCGGGAGTAGTCGAGGGACGCGCCCGCGTAGTGAAAAGCGTCGAGGACGCAATTATCGAGACCGGGGATATATTAGTTACCGCCTTTACGGACCCGAGCTGGACGCCGCTTTTCGTATCTATAAAGGGCCTGGTGACGGAGGTCGGCGGGCTAATGACGCACGGCGCCGTAATAGCGCGGGAATACGGCTTGCCCGCCGTGATTGGCGTAGAAAATGCTACAAGATTGATCAAAGACGGCCAGCGCATCCGCGTGAACGGAACCGAAGGCCACGTGGAGATATTAAGCGATAAGGAAGATTAAGTATGGCGAAAGCCCGAAAAATGCTGACAAACTACGAAGCGCCCTACATACAGGCATTAATGAGATTAATCGAAACGCAGAGCAAGTCGACGCTCGCTAACTGGGCGGTCGACTACTCCGAGCGGATTATATTACCGATCTATAAAAAGAGCTACCCCGACGACGCGCGCCCGCAGAACGCTCTCGAGGCGGCGCGCCAGTGGCTCGCGGGCGCGATTAAGCTGCCGGCCGCGAAGGCCGTTATACTAGAGTGCCACGAGGCCGCGCGCGAGGCGGAAGCTGCCCCTGCCGCGCAGGCCGCCGCGAGAACTATAGGGCAAGCCGCCTCCACGATCCACTCCGCGACGCACTGCATAGGGCTAGCCTTCTACGGCGCGCTTGCGGTAGCCTACGACGAACTGGGAGTTAAAGCCCCCTGGGCTCAGCTCGAATCCCGCGCCGCCGAAGAATGCGAACGAATGCTAGCCGCGCTGAAGGCCGTTGCAGTCGAGAACGAACCCAAGCCCGCGAAGATAAACTGGAAGTGCTGAGCTCTCAGCTTTACTCTTCAGTAGTAAAACAGTAAGGGAGTCATGATAAAATTAACCGTATATCAATAATGCGCCTAATATACATGACTCCCCTAAAATATTTTTAGTCGCCAGCCCGCTTCCCACCTGCCTCCGCGTAAAGTATGAAATATGATTTATTAATGTGGAAAACTTTCATTTGGAAAAGAGGGGGGAAAGGTGTAAGTTGAGAGAGTATTTTAACAAGAAAGACATATATTTAATATTAAGTAATTATTCTTGCTACAACAACGGTTTTTTTGCGATTATAAGTTGGATATTATATACTAAGTCCAAGTACAATAAACAATTATAGTAATAAATACCAATTATTGAAAAATGGCAACGACACCAAATGCATTGTTTTCTAAGAGATTAGATTACTTTGCTGTGAATGAAAATAAAATTACAGTTCGCGAAGATGCACCATTGGAACTTCGGGGATATATAAGTTCGGCTTTTTACAAACTAAATAAAAAACCCTCAGATTTAAGAAAAATCATAACAAATATTTTAAAAGTTCCTATTGATCGAGATAATTGGTCTGAATTTCCAAATATTGATTATGAAGTTGATGCACATCTAAAAAGTTGCAATTGGTATCTAGTATACGATGTAATAGAAGCAATTATTCAAAAACTAGATAATGATAATCAAATATCCTTTTCGAATGATATGAATGATTTTTTCATTGGAAATGGAATAGGTTGGAAAATAGTTAATGGATTAATTGAAAGACGCGGTGATGAGGTGTATGAGACAACTATCAAAAATGTCATTGATGATCTTGAAATTGCAAAACTGCATACATCTAAAACTGAAATAAAGGAAGCTTTATTTTGTTTATCGCGCCGACCTATACCTGATTTAACGGGAGCCATTCAGCATTCCTTAGCATGTTTAGAATGCGCGATTAGAGAATATTCTGGCGATCGCAAATCTACACTTGGCGGAATAATAAAAAAGCACCCTGGATTAATACCATCTCCTCTTGATAATGCTATTTCAAATCTTTGGGGATATGCGTCTGAAAGAGGTCGACATGTAAGAGAAGGCGAGAAATTGGATGCAATAGAAGTTGAGTTAATAGTTGGAGCTGTTGCAGTTATTTCAACTTATATAAGTAAGAAGTTAGTAAGTAATTCTAAAGAAAATATTATTATAGAAAAAATTGAATGTTAGATGAATAGTGAATCGAATTATGATATGGGCGAATTGATTTCACCTATGTTTCAAATGAAACTTATTAAATCCATTAATCAAGCTATTTTGAAAGAATTTAAGAATTCAGCGGATGTATTTTATTATATCAAAAAATGGTACAAGAATAATGGATCAACAATAAATGATTATTGTGAAAACTTTACTTTAAAATATGATAATTATAACTTTTTTAATTTGAATGCAACGCTTCAAACAATGTCTTGCTCGGATCTTTTAAGAATAGCTATTGATTTAGGAATAGAAACTCCAGGCTTTATTCCTTCAATACCCATTTTCAAAAATGAAATAAAGTCTGATTATAGAACTGCTTATAATGCTTTTTCTAAAGCATATAAAATGATTTATGAAGACCCAAGTTCTGCAGTTGGATTTGCTAATTCTGCACTTGAAAGTATTATTAAAGAAATACTTCAAGATAAAAGAATATCGGAAAAAACAACAGGTTCTGAAACTCTTACCAAGCTGACTTCAATAATTATTAAGGAATACGGATTAAAAAACGAAGAACATCCTAAAGAGATTAAAACTATTGCTAGTTCACTAATTGCAATAAATCAAGCTATTGAATCATTAAGAAGTGATATGACTCATTTTCATGGTAAAACTAAGGAAGATTACTTGATAAATGACCCAATTTACACATCTTTTATTATTAATACTGTAGCAACTGTTGGGCTTTATTTAATCTCTTATTATAAAACTAAATATCCACCGCAAAATATCAATATTGAATCGGAAGAAGTTCCTTTTTAGATGGATAATGGATAGATGAGTAATATAGAATTCCTAGGCCTTTATACAGATACGATTCGAATAGGTTATGGAGAACAATTGGCTCCTTCTTATTCTTTATTCAATGATATAGAAGGCGAGGTCAACCCAAAGGGGAACTTCTCAACAGAACATGAAATCGTTGAATTCTATTTTAATCTCGAATCAGATTTACATCACTTGATAACGAATGATTTTTGTTTTGAACCTGTTGAATATTTAAAAGGGGTTAAAGAGCCTTTTTATGGCTTCGCTGATAGCGATATAGATTTAATACTCGTTCATCCTTGCATTTCCAATTCGGTTGTAATAGAGTTTAAAAGAATTGCTGATCTCAAATACGAAAAAATTTATATAGATTTTGAAAAAATCAAAAAACTTGTCCAACAATCAAATGCACGCTATAAACTGAAGTTTCATAAGGTATATGCTGGTTTAATTATTGATGTTTGGGGCTTGAAACAAGTTGAGGATAATATTTTCAACCGAGATGTGTCGAGTGAGTACTTAGAAAAACTCAATAGTCTTTTAAATGAGTATGGACTACATCCATATATTGGTATTTTTATCTTTCAAAATATCTGGACTTCAAATAAATCCATTCAAGATCAAAATGCAATAGAGATAGCAATTTATCGAGAAGCTTTTCCAAAAGAGCAGCATCCTCATACTACTGAAAATATTATTTGTGCGTTGAAAATTCAGAAAGAAAAATAGAAGAGATCACTTGATGAAAAGTAATTACCCCTACCCCTTCCTCAACTTCCCTAACTCCCTCATCAGCTTGGTGCGGCGGGGGCCGGAACGCGCATTGGCGATTTGGTTTTGGAGTTCTATGTACTTTTCGCGGATGTTGACGACGTTCTCGCTGTGCCAGGCGGATTTCGCCCATTCGATGGCTTCCGCGTCCCAGTGCTTCAGTAATTCCTTCGGCATGCCCTGGCAAAACTCCTCCTCCTCGAAGTAGAACGAGTGCTTGGATATCCGCCTGTCGACTACTACGCCCACCACCTTAGGTATTATGTAGACGTTTATCAGCATCGTGTCGATCAGCTTCGATTCCGCCTTCTCAAATTCCTTGTTCTTGAAGAGCGTCAGCGCCCACATAAGCGTATGCAGGGGTTCCGCGCAGTCGTCCGGGAAGTTCTTTTCGAAGAAATCAAACGCTTTCAGCGCGCCCTCGTAGTCGCCCAGCAACATATAGAGCGGCCCGATTTCGTACCGGATCCCGCGCCCGTCTTGAATAGCTCCGAAAGTATTTTTCTCGATCTTCAGGTTTTCTTCCAGGCGCGTAATTTGCGACTTAATTCCGCGCGGCGTTTTGGGGTATGGCATTTATCGTCTTCTATTATCTCACAAAAAAGCAAATTAGCGAATTTCTGGCAATTACCAAGCAATATTTTCGAAAACCGGCGACTATACTTCATTGGTAAGCTTATACAAATAAATGTTATTAGAGCATTATTACGTCTTCAATCTCCTGGTTAAATAAAGAAATCCCCCGCCAACGAATGGATGTCTGCGGGGGATTTTTCGATTTGTATTTTTCTATTACGCGCCGCCTACGCGGCTGCGGGCGATCGGATTGTCGTAATGCCTGCGGTAATACATTAGGGAAATCATTAGGAGCGCGAGGTATATTACCGGCATTATTCTTATAGATATCGGATCGCCTACCGATGTATGGGCAATAAACGCCGATATGAAAGCGATGGTAAAACCCGAGTACGCGAAGTATTTTAAAAAGCGGGGCGTGAAAGGCAGTATTAACGCCAACGCGCCTAAGCCCTTCATCGCGCCTAACTCATATCTGAAGTAGTCCGGAAAGCCCAGATGCTGGAAACCGCCCTTCATCATTTCGTTCGTAAAGTAATTATATGCCGCGAAGAGCATCATTGCAGCTATAATTCCAGTCGACGCCCAATAAATTATTTTCGAAACCATTTTTTACGTCCTCATTGTTTGTTAACGTAAGCCTTTTCTAATGAAGTTCTTAAATCCATCGGCTTCCTCCCTAGCAGCATTTCCAAATCCGAATATATCGACTCGAAATAGCCTTCCCGTAACCCCCTCATCCACCCCAGTATACCATCTAACGTCGCTTGAGGCATCCCCGCGCTCAATAGAGCTGAGGAAAACTCATCCTCCTTGGGGCTAACGTATTCCACTTTTACCTTTGTTAAATCGCTTATCAAATGGGCAACTTCGGCAAAGGTGTAATTCCTTATATTAACTGTTTTGTAAGCCTTATTTATATGCCCTTCCTTGATTAATACGTTCGCGGCGGCTTCGGCCATATCGGCGCGGCTGGCGTAGGGAGCCGCCCCGCTCTCAGCAGGCAGGTATATGCCTCTTTCGAGCACATTTGGCCCAAGGAACAGCGGCACATACTCCGAGTAAATAGCGTTGCGGAGAAAGGTGTAATCCATCCCGCTCTCCATTATTCGTTCCTCGGTCTCGATATGGACGTTCGCTATTGAGGCGATCGGAGAATTTTTGTCGTCGTTGGCGCGATCGAAGCTCGTGTAGACAATCCTGCGTACCCCCGCTTCCTTTGCCGCCTTAACTACGTTCTCGTGCTGCGTGCCGCGCTTCTCAATTTCGCTGCCGGAGACGAAGAGCAGCTTATCCACGCCCTGGAACGCCTTAACGAGCGAATCGTAATCGTCGTAGTTGCCAAGCTTGATTTGAACGCCGAGCCTCCTTAGATCGTCAGTTTTCTGTTCATTTCGGGCGAGGGCCCCTATATGGCTCGTACAAACTCCCTTATCGATAAGGAAATTGACAGCCTTTTTCCCAAAATGTCCGGTTGCGCCAGTTACGAGAATCATTTTCAGCTCCCTTAGAAGAATACTTGTTTATTAATAATTATTAACGTATATTTGCTTACTTTAGTATAGCGATGTACTTATTTATAGTATATAAGTAATTAGTTAGCATATAAAATAAATCATGATAAACGAATCGAATTTAGAATCGATAACGAGTTGTCCGCAGAGCTTCGTAACGGCCCTGCGCGAGACGTTAAGCGTTATCCGCGGGAAGTGGCGAATGCCGATAATTGCAGTTCTAACCTTCGGAAAAAAGCGTTTCAAGGAAATCGAGCGGGACCTCCCTCAAATTTCCCCGCGAATGCTTTCGCAGGAGCTAAAGGAATTGGAAACCGCCGGCATAGTAAATCGCACCGTACGCGACACGACGCCGGTAACGGTCGAATATGAATTAACCGCATCGGGCCGCCGTTTGCATAAGGTGATCGAATCCGTAATTGAATGGGGGCTGGAGCATAAAAACGAGAACACGAATGGGGATTAAAGTAATAATAACCGGTACGACGGGCATGGTCGGCGAAGGCGTATTAATGGAATGCCTAAGCAATCCGGACGTGGCGGGCGTCCTAAGCGTTTCACGGCGCGCCCCGGGCGTTCGCCATCCAAAGCTTACGGAGCTGATAATGCCGGATTTCAGTAAAGCGGAGAAATATTCCGACCAATTAAAAGGCTTCGACGCGTGCTTCTTCTGCGCGGGCGTCAGCTCAATCGGCATGAAGGAAGAGGAGTACTACCGAGCGACGTACGAAACGACGTTGAGCTTAGCGCGCGCGCTGGCGAGCGTAGGCAACGATATGACGTTTTGCTACGTCAGCGGCCAGGGTACGGACAGCGCTGAGAAGGGCCGCCTAATGTGGGCGCGCGTTAAGGGAAAGACCGAAAACGATCTACTTCGGCTGCCATTTAAAGCGGTATATAACTTCCGTCCCGGTATGATGAAGCCGACCGCCGGACAAAAGCGCATGAAACCGCTATACAAATTCGTGACTCCCTTCTACCCGATATTCCATTTTCTATTTCCCAATTCGGCTTGTACGATCTCGGACCTTGCCAAATCCATGATACAATGCGCGTTAAAGGGCTATGAGAAAAATACTATCGACGTTAAGGACATAAAGAAGTTAGCGGCGGGAGAGGCGTAAACTTTTTTCGCAAAAGAGCATACAAAAGCGGCCGCCGTACAAAAGGACGGCGGACGCTTTTAAATATAATCAATGGTAAGGCTATTGCAGCCTACCGCGGAGATCATCAGCTAATTCCTGCCACTCTATTTCCCTGTAGGGGTACTTGCCTGCGTCGATGTACTTATCCATTAGCGAAAGCAATTCTTTGGCTTCTCGGTTTTGATTCGAGTCCACCAGGTTTGCTAATTTCAGCAGTATATCGCAGCGGATAACGTCGACGAAATTAAGATCCTGCACGTTGTTTTGGTTGATCTTCTGCAAAGTCGGCAGTATATCCGCAATTTCTTTCTTGTAGGATTCGTAGTCCTGCGGCGCCTGCGTATTGACGTCGAGCCTATTGACAAGACCGATGGAAGTAATATAGTTATTTAAGCTGACAGTTTGCGCCAGTGGGAATTCGGCGGTAAAGTAGACCTGCCTTTGGAAGTTATTAGCCCTCAGCATGCTTATTAGCAGTCTATCGCCGCGGAGCAGGTACTTCAGGTCGAGACTTGCCTTCACAAGCCATGAGAAGTCCCCGATAGAAACGACGGAATCCCGCCAGAGGCAATAGTCTATCTTTTCAATTTCGGCGGCCGGCAGGTCGAATTTTACTTTCCCTTCGCGCAGCAGCAGTCGCGGATACCAAAAAGTATTTAGAAGATTAGCGTCCACCACCGTCACGTCGGTTCTGTAGCCTTCGACTGTTTGCAGGTACCAAAGAGGGAACGAGTATGCGTCGCCGCAGGAGACGAGAATTGAATTCTTGCCGCATTGGTCCAATACCTTCCTATTTACGGCCAGAGTAAAGTCGCTGTATCCGCCGCGCATTCTCCCTTCCTTAAACGCCCAGGCCGCCGAATCGGGCTTGTTGTTGTAAAAGTAAGCCAAAGCAAGGGAACCCCAATCGGAGGATAACTTCCCGTAGGGGTCCTGGATGATCGCTTCGCCTGAGTATTTAGGAGAGAGCTTAATTACCGTTTCAAGTTCCTTGCTTCCCTTAAGCGTGAGCGGCAAGCCCACGTTCATCATGGTTTCGCCGTCTTTGGAGTTTAACCGGCTATAAGCGACGCCAAGGAAATAATGAGCTTCCGGGTCCTTCGGCCTTAGCTTAACCGCCTTTTCAAAATTTCGTACGGCGGCGGAATAGTCCTGGTGATAGAAGTCCTTTTGGAATTCTGCTTTCCCAGCTTTCATCAATTTATCAAATTTATCGGCGGCCCTTGCATAGATGGTTGGCAGGACCATCAGCAAAATTAAAACGGTAATCCTTTTCATAAACGCTCCAAATTTATTTAAGACAAATATTGTTCTTGCTTTTTGTTTTTAACGCCTTAAGCCAGGCGCTATTGCATTTGCATTTGTAAAATTTTTCGCGCATTTTTCATAGAATTGTAAGATTTAATTTAATCTTGCTTTTTAATTATTTCTTTAAGAGATCCCGTATTTCCGCTAACAAAGTTACCTCTTCGGAGGGCTTGGGCGGTTCGGGCGCTTCTTCTTTCTTTCGCCTTGCCAGGTTAATTGCCTTTATTAGCATAAAGACTGCAAAGGCGACGATTAGGAAGTCGAAGCATACCTGCAAAAAGTTGCCGTAGTTCAGAGTCACTGCCGGAACTGTCGTCCCTACAGCGTCCTTAAGTACGATTTTTAAATCCTTGAAGTCCATGCCGCCGACCAAAAGCCCAATGGGCGGCATGATAATGTCGTTCACTGCCGACGTTACTATTTTCCCGAATGCGGCGCCGATTATTATACCAACCGCCAGGTCGATTACGTTGCCTTTGATTGCAAAGGTTTTGAATTCGTCGATGATCTTCATAGTTACCTGCTTGCGCTATTAAAATTTATAAGAAAATCCAACTGCGAGAATCTCTTTGAATTGGGTCCGCGGACCGGATTCGTCGAAAATGCCGTCGTCGTTATTGTCTATATTTATCGTTATGTCGTCGTCGTAAAGCAAATGAGTGCTAATATTAAACGTAATGTATTTGTTTACCCGGAACGCTATAATGTTTTCCCAACTAACGTCTATATTTTGGGGATTCTTCAGGTAATTCGAAAAGAGATCTATTTTTGAGGTCAGGGAGACGTTCTTTAAGGCTTCAGTAGCAAAGTCATTCTTGGTATAAATAATGCGGATATAGCCGCCAAATTCGATTTTCCTGGTCTCGCCATGGCGGATTAAATTCCCCTGCGCATCGAATACGGCGGGCTTAACGCCGTATGCGCCGGAGTCCGCAAGATCCTGATCCTCGACGAACGTTATTTTACCGGTTACAGGCGCGGCGAACGCGCTAAGGTAGCTGTTCGGCTTGTAGTCCATGCCCAACGCGCCGATCAGGTAGGCTGGGGCCATGAAGTTGGATATTTTCGAAGTGTCCTTCTTGTAGTCCCTGCCGATGGACATTTGAGTTTTAAAGTTCAGCAGGGCCGCATAGTAAACGTTGTCAAAAGCCTTCCTGCCATACTTCGAAAGGGCGTCGAATTTATCGTCAGTTTTGATGAAAACGCCTTTCTTCCCCTGCACCATAAACCCATAGCCAACGTCCAACGAGTTGTCCCACGTCATTTTCTCCTCTTTGTAATTGGAGAATACGCTGAATAGCCCGTTAAGAGCGAGCGAATTCTCGCCTCCGGCCGCCCAGTTAGTTAGCGACACCTGTGAAAAATTAAGCCCTACGAGCCCGCCGTAGTACCACCCCTTTAGAGTGTCCTTGTTCAGCTCGCGCAGCTTTGCCTCCGGTTCGACCACCTGCGAGAACAATGCCCCGGCATACGTAAAAATGGAAAAAGCGATAACAAGTAATTTACCATTCATAACTTACGCTTCAAATATTCGCAAAATTGTTAATTGTCAAATTATATTATCGCTTTATCAAAGCTTCTATTTTATTCGACTTCAATTTTCTGTATCGCCCATTCCTTTGCTAATCCTGCGCCATTTGCCTTTGTTATAACGAAAATTGCGTCGCCGGACGAGTTAGCAAAAACGAAATAAGGGATAGCGTCGTACATCTTCCCGCTCGTGCCCTGGGGAACGTAAAATTTCTCCAACTCGTATTTTCGATCGAAAGCAAGGTTATTCTCTTTATACGCCAGGATATTCGAGGCGTTTATCTGGCTCCACATATCGGCGCCCGACGTAATGATGTACAAATTTCCCCTTGCAGCGGAGTGATCGAGCCATTGAATGGATCCGTAGTTGCCTGTTTCCAGCGATATTTTGCCGTTGTATTTCAAATCCATCGAGGGAGAATCGGAAGTGGAAAGAACCGTTTTGCCTCTTGTGAATATCCGGGAACCGTCTTCCGAAAACCACAGGTTTCCGTTCATCGGATAATCGCCGTGATATGGAGAATCATACTTGAACTCGGCGACGCCGTTTTGAATGTCGTACCTTTCAATGTCTGAAGGAGAAAGTCCGTTGTCGGCCCCATAAATGCATTTTCCTGAAGGGTGCAGCCGACCGAGCGTACCGGCGTATATGCTCGATCCCGTGTTATTAGCTTCGTTGTCCGTCATGATATTCAAATCCACGCAGATTATTCGCGCCCACTGGTCTTCCCTTGGGAATACGTACGCCCATTTGTTATTACCTAAAACGACGTCGAGCGCGTCGCAGGAAATAGTATATGTCTTGATCACTATTCTATTATTTAAATCTATATAGGTGATCCGGCCGTCATGGCCCACTACCGCGTAAGCGCCGTCAAGCGACAGGGAAACGCAGGTCGGCGTAAAGTTTAAAGCGATTTGTTCCGTTGTTCCCGCGTTGTTATTGTATATGTTTACCGAGCTGGGATTCGATGAGACGTAGACGAGCAGATCCTTCGCTTTGGAATACTCCGCGTCCACGACGTTTGAGCTTAAAATCGTTTTACTTTCTTTATAATGCTCGATTATTACCTGTAGCGTATCGGTCCTTTTCCCGTCGTTAACGTATATCATGGAGCGATTAGTCCCGACTATGAGTTTATCTCGGTTTACGTCTACCTTTATTTCCTGCTTTCCTCCCGAAGCGATGCTGCAGGAATTAGAGCCCAGTGTAATTAAGTCGTTTCCGGCAGTAAGGGAATATGTAACCGTATTCTTGGAAAAATTTGTCAAATCAAATGACTTGCTGTTTTCTTGAGGGCCGAAGTACAAAGTGTCGGCCATCTGCGTGTTGAAGTATCCATATAATTCTATTGTATCGCGGGATTTTTTCAAAGTGGACATTATTATTAAGCTACCTTCGTAAATTCCGCCCTCCCCTTGTACTTTTGGTGTGATTATTATTCTCCCTATCGACCGGTTCATATAACCGTTATCAGGGTAAACGGTGACCCAATCAGGAGAGGAAATCACCTGGAATTCGCAATTAGCAGCGTTCTTCGCCACAAAGCTTAGTTCCTGCTGTCTAAAATCATAGAAGACTATGGAGTCCTGGGAAAATTCAAGATAAGATGTGACAACGGTAGGAGCCGAAGGATTTTCCTTAACGTCTTCGCAACCAATAAAGACGCTTAGAAACAAAGCTAAAACTAAATAATAAGATCTCGAAGCCTTTTTCATAAACGTTCCCGATTTATTAAACCTTAAGAATAATTAGCTCGTTGTTCAGTAGGATAGTTCCAATTTAGCTATTTAGATGAATAAATGCAAGGTATTTTTTAGATTAAGGCGCCATTTTATCATTGCAATATGAACGCTGAAACACAAAAGCCGGCCCTTGGAAATGAGCCGGCTTTATAAGATATAGAATTCAAAATTCCTCAATTATTCGATTGATAATATTGCACGCCGCGGAATACAGTAATGAAGAGCTCAAAATTCCGCTTATTTATGTATCGTACATTCTTATCTATTTGAAGGAAGTCCTAATGCCTTCCCGATGAATTACAAAGGGTACTTTTTGTTATCATACTATTTTCCTATAATTATTGACTAACAATCTATTTGGCTCTGCGGTACGCGGATGTAAACCCGTCGGCCGCTTCTTCCATGAGTATTAGATTGTCGTCCTCAGGATCAAGCCTGTAAATTGTTTTCAATTCGTCTACTGGCTTCGCCGGCGGCGGGGTTCTATAGAAGTATATAAAATCCGCCTTGTCGTTAAGCAGCCAGCTCTTTTCGTGCTTAACTTCGTAGTACTTTATCGAATCGTCTACTTTCCCGTTCTCTATTTTCACGCATTCGCCGTTGTCCCTGAAGATGATCTTCTTCGTCTTGCCGGTTTTGTCGGGCGTGTATTTCACCCCGGCAATTCCACCCGTAGTCTGGTACCATACCCATTCGCCGACTATGGTATTCGATACGGTCTTGTTAGTCGTCTTGTCAGGTCCGGGTATGCTGGCTTCCCTCGTACAGCCTGCAAACCAGAAGCCCGCTACAATTATCGTCAATACTGCGGCTATATACTTCTTCATTGCCCGTCTCCTATCAGATAAATATTCAAACACAATTATAGAAACGTCTTTAATCCCTTATTAATTTAATTTCATTCACTTAATTCCATTTGCCTAATCTAATATAATAACTCCCTTACGGAAGAGCTTCTCGCTTCCGACGCGCGGATTGAAGAGCCAAACCTCGTAGGGATATTCCTTTTTCGTCATATCCGTAAAGTTAAATTCGAACGAGTAATAGCACATGCACCTGCAGTAGCATTCATATGGCGGCGCGCACGTATCGTTGATTCTCATAACGATCTTGCCGCCCTCGACGGAGCAAGCCGTAGCGAACGGGGCGCAGCAGGCGTAATTAATTCCGACGAATACTTTTAGGATTTTGCCCTGTAGAAAATAAAATGCGGTGTCGTTAGTGAAGGATTCCAGACCGCTCCTGTAGTCCGGGCCGTTGTTGCAGCCGCCCTTATCGACATTAAGGTACTTAATGCCGGGCACGGGATAGCCGTCGTCGCCTGTTTCCTTGCAGGCAAGGAAGATCAGGACCAGCCCCAAAGCCGCGCATATATTAAGCAAGTTCCTCATTTTAGCCCCCTCGAATGAAAATTCAGAAATCCGGGTCAGCTTTGCAAAAAGCTCTCTTATAAGAAACTACACCAAATGTACGAAAAAGCTGCAAGAATTCCAAGGAAAAATTGATTAATTTTAAAGCGTCTTAAAACTTTTCATTATTATTTTTCTAATCGCAGCTAATTCTTCTCTTTCCACAAAGAAAAACAGTCGCCCATAAAGATTACGAGGCGACTGCTTTTATAAATTGATCAAAGAGGACCGGGAGACTACCTGATCCGTCTGAACGCATAATTGAAGCCATCCGCAGCCTCCTCTATCAGGTATAACGTGTCCTTGCGGGGACTGTACTGATAAATAGTCTTTACGTAGTTTATTGGAGTTGCGGGCGGCTTCTTATCGTAAAATACAATATAATCTGCCATTGAGTTTAGGAGCCAGCTCATCTCCCGCTTGATTTCGTAGTACTTAGTTTTCCCATCCGCAACCCCGTTAATAATGGAAGTATATTCGCCGGCGCCGCTCAGCGTCATGATCCTCGTTTCATTCGTATTCTGGGGAGTTAGATAAACCCCCGCTATGCCGCCCGTCGTTTGAATCCACTCCCATTTTCCCACGATCGGGTCCAGTTGCTCATGATCCTTATTCCCGGGATTTGTGGGTATAGTTTCATCCGTGCAACCAGGTAAGATAAAAAATGCTATGAATATAGCCGCCGCTATCGGCAAAATCTTTCTCATGGCGTATCTCCTTTCAATATTATTAACAAGAAAGTAAAGCAGGTTGTATCCAGTGTTATTCAATCTTTATAACTCCTTTGCGGAATAATTCCTCGCTACCAACCATCGCATTGTAGAGCCATACTTCGTACGGGTACTCTTTTTTCGTTAGTTCACTAAAATTAAACTCAAATGAGTAGTAGCACATACAGTCGCAATAGCATTCATACGGCGGCGGGCACGTATCTTTTATTTTTATAACTATCTTGTCCCCGTCGACGGAACATTTCGTAGAGAACGGAACGCAACAGACGTAATTAATCCCGGCAAATACTTTGAGAATATCGCCCTGCATATAATAAAACACGGTATCGTTTGTAAAGGATTCCAAACCGCTCCTGTAGTTAGGGCCGTTATTGCAACCGCCCAGATCGGTTTTTAAGTACTTGATGCCGGGCGCAGGGTTGCCGCCGTCGTCCGTCTCCTTGCATGCATAAAAGATGAACGCCACGGCCAAAGTGACGCATATTGTAAACATGTTCTTCATATCGACGCCTCGATTCAATTGTAAATTACAAAATGCTTCGAACGAAGCTCTTTTAAAGGAATTACACAATACTTGCGGAAAAGATGCAAAATTAGTAGAAGAAAAACGGCAATTAATTAAAAAAGCCGGCGCCCCGGTAAAGGGACTTTTTTCGCAGGCTAAATATCGGGATGGCGCGCAAGCGCTTGATAACCGTACGACCTGTCACTCAGTGCGCCAGCGAAGAGAGCAGGAGTTACTAACGACAATCGCAATGCAATAGAAAGAGAAAAGCGGATAAAAAGACAAAGCCGAAATAAAAAGATAGAATTAATTGAGTCGCTTAATCTTCTTCCTCTTCCTTCGGTTTAACATTCTCTTCCAAGATCTGCATAACGGCGGCCTTCATTTCCCGGTAATCGAATTTTTCGGGGAACAGGAACTGGGGGAAGGCTTTACTAGAGCCCGGCGTATTTAGAAAAAGCATATACATAACCCCCTTGCCCATTGCTCTTATCTCGTCGCTCGTCTCTAAGTCAACGTAAACTTTTGGCTCCGAACGCCCATCGGCAACGAAAAATCTATATTTTGCGTAATAGCTATGGCTTGAATCTATAAACATTTCAATGCCAACGACGCTTTTATCTTTCCAGGGAATTACGTCAATCGTAAATGAGTCCTCATTGTCCATTGCTCTGTTCTTTTTCTTTTTTGCCGCGTAGAATTTTTCTTTATACGGGATAGCTTTATCGTATTCGCCCAGGCCGTAGTAACACTGGATTATTTCATCGGTAAAATAGAGCTGATTTGAGTACTGATTATCGAGCCTGATAAATATTTCCAACGCTTCGGTATAACGTTCCGCTTGCTGGAGAAGATAGGCATAATTCGAAAAGCGCTGCTCGTAATACATGCTTTTTGGATCTTCTTTCTCCAAAGCGATTTTCCAATATTTAATCGCATCCTCTATTTCGTCGTTATCTTGTTTTATAGTCGCTAAAGCCGCGAACGCCATCGGGGGGCATGAATCGTATTCTATGGCTTTCAGGAAATACTCCTCCGCCGTTTCTACTTCTTTCAGTTCATAATACATCCCGCCCAAGTTGGCATAAACATCTCCCATCATATCCAGGGTGTCGCTCGATGGCAGCTCGGTTATTTTCTTCAGATTATCGATAGTTTCCTTATATCTGCCACGTTGATGGAATAATTGAGCTTTTAGATAATAGAAGTCCGGTTCAATGGGCCCCTTTTTCATTGCCAGGTCTAAAAATTCTGCAGCTTTATCATAGTTATGAATCTCGTCGTAGCACGCGGCTATTATGAAGAGCGCCGATGCAGGCAGCGTATCGCTTTCATAGGAATACTTTTCGATAACTTCCCTGCATTTCCCCTGTTTGGCGAGCTCCCGCATAGAGGCAGTGACATCCTGTGCGGGAAGTTGCGAAGAACCTAAAAATGCGGCAAATAGGATAAGTAATAGCTTCATAAAGATATTCATAAATTTAAGATCACTGAAATTTCTACTTACCGACCAAAATCAATACAATAACCGTTACGATCGAGACCGCGAGCGGCCCTATGGCAAATATCTTTACTAAATCTCCCCTCCGGGGGTAAAATACTCGCGCCGCCAGGCAACTCGCCGGAAACAGGACCGGGTAGGAGCACAGCAAACAGAACAAGCCTTTTCGAACCCAACTATCGCTATTTTGCGTCCAGCCTTCATAAATTAAAGTAAATGCGACCGCCAGCCATAGCGCTGAGATAATTAAATCGGCCTTCGCCGCGTCCAACAGCCATTTCGGCATGGGAGGGGAGCATAAGTTTGGAGGCATTGTGATTTCGTAAGTTAATAACTGAATTATTAAACTAAATAAAAGGAGCTAATGCGATATTTTTCAGATTAATCATCAATATTTACGAGTTCAACAGTCATGTCATTTTCAATGTATTTAATAATTTGAACGACTTTTGAAAAGTATTCCTCTAAAACCCCAATTGTAATATTTGAATCTCGTCCATGTGCAATATTGTGTCTATCAGTAAATATATAATTGAGCGCAGAACCCCGATTTTCTTCTTGCATAAACGAAGTTATTTTTTTCTCCCAAATTGGATTAAATAAACTAATTACCTTACGTATCTTTTCAGAGTTAGTATTTTGTAATTGTTTAAGTTGACTTTTAGTATATGTCAGAACTACAGATGGTTGGCATTCTTGTTCTGAAATATCACATAGTGTAAAATATACAGAATTTTCAATAAAGCCAGAACAAAGCACACACAAATACTTTGCTAAATGAGCACGAATTTCATCATCGGGTTCAAATGTTTTCGCAATTTGGAACAATGCTTCTAATCGCCGATATTGTTTATTTAGTTCAGTATTACGAAACATATTTTTCTATAAATTCATCAAACAATTTATGTCTGGCTGCGATAACTCTTTCGTCAGATGTTGCCCTTGAAATAGAATCTACATACTCTTTAACCTCGTATATTCTATTATAATTGGCAGCAATTTTTGAAAAGTCAATTACAGAATCGATTCTTTTTGCAATACCAACCATTAATACGTCAAAAACAGCAGCATTGAAAACGCGTTCTGGTTTAAAAGCGTCCTGTCCAAACGTTGATAAAATTATATCAATAGTTTTCTTAAAAAGGGTTCTATAATAATTTAATTGGGCATCAGTTGGATTACGATAAGTCTGATTAAATCGGTTTAAAAACTCCCTTAATGGTTTAGAATATTTGTCCCATATCGTTATCATAGCAAGAAATCTTAATATCATTTCTTGATCTTTTAACCTGTTATTCTTTTCTCCAAATAATATTCTCCAAGAAGAATATTCATTTAATTCTACAATTAGCCTATTTAACTTGCCAGGATATATAGCTGAGCGTATTTCTTGAGGAGTTAATTTTCTTCCTCCAGTATTTAATCTTTCAAAAACATGATATATACTGGTATTATCTTCTTGTGGGGATTCTTGTTTAATTATTGTAGCATGAATGATAGAATCGTTCAGTTTTATACGGTCTTCTTCATCTAATTCCTTATATGTTTTATTTTCGAACCTTTTCTGTACATTCTTCAGTCTAAAAACTCTATTTCTAATATCATCTTTTTTAGGATTAAAAATTCCTTCATAAAAGAAAAGTAAAGATTTTAATCTTTGTTGTCCATCAATCACTAATAATCTATTATTCTCATTATCTTTTGCTAAAAATACTCCAGGAACTGGTAATCCTAGCAATAAGGATTCGATAAATTTCGAAGCTTCTGTTAAGTTCCAAACGTAGTCTCTTTGAAAAGAAGGAATGAGAATATCGTTTCTTTTCAATCTTCGAACCAATCCATCAACGTCATAATCAGCTCCGTAACTAGAAATGTCATAAATAATCGGAGTGGCGGTATCATCATTATCGTCAACATCAACAATTGGCTCGTCTTTATCTAAATTTTCATTCCCATTCATCTTTTCACCTAAAATAATTGTATTCTTGACAAATTTAGTACAAATATATGACATTTACAAATGAACTATCTCGGCTCAAAATTATATATACAAATTTATAACCTCTTGCCGACTATCTCTCCCCTCGAATCTCTCCCGTACGCTATTATCTTCAATTAAGGACAGTATCGGGTAAACCGTATTATAATGCTTTTGGATGAACATCGGGACGCGCTTCCTGTATAGGGTTTCCCCGAGCTTATCGGCGATTGGGATCAAGGCGCGCTCCGTCTCGCATATCTTCGGCGAGAGCTCGTTGATCCGCCTCGTCAGCTGCCAGTTCAGGCAGCTGCACTTGTTGTTGCAGCGGTTGTCGTAGGCGCACTCCTTGCAGGCCGGATTCTCCTCCCTGGACATCCGGTAGAGCTCCCCGCGCTTCGCCTCGTCGAACCCGTCGAACACGTCGCCGATTTGGAACGCCTTGTTCGAAACGCCGTCCTGCACGAATTGCGTGCAGGGGTATATCCCGCCGTCGAACGCTACGGAGATCTGCTTGAGGCCGAGATGGCAGCGGTAACACTCCGAGTTCTCCTCGCGGATGTGGTTGGTGAACTTCATATCGAACGGCGAGAAGTAGAACTTCTTTTCGCGGGTAATGTACTTTTCGTACAGCCTGGCAAGCCGCTTGTATTGCGATTTCAGCTCTTTTATGTCCTCGTCCGTCCAGTCGGCGGAGTAGTCGAGCGAAACGATCATGTATCTAACCCCGCTCGCGAGCAGGAATTCGAAGGACTCCGCGTAGTATTTAACCGTATCGGGGGAAATCGTCGTTAGTATCTTCGCGTAGGGCTGATACTTGAGCAAGAGCCGAAGCTTTTCGAAAACCGCGTCGAAAGTGGGTTCGCCGCCCCGCGTAAGGCGATGCGCGTCGTGGGCTTCCCTGCAGCCGTCCAGGCTGAGCGCGACGTCGAGCCGGGATTCACGCGCGCGAACGAGGAACTCCTCGTCGAGCAAAAGCCCGTTTGTCGTTACTTTATAGTGGAAGAACGGGTTTACGGACCTTGCGTAGCGCATTGTTTCGAAAATCAGCTCTTTCCTCAGGAGCGGCTCGCCGCCGAAGAAGATGATCCCGGTATTATTCGGGAAGTTTTTATTTATGAAATCAACAGTTTTTTTAGCGGTCTCTTCGGTCATATTTCTTCCGTCGACCGGCGGGGAGTAGCAGTAGCTGCAGTTCATATTGCAGCCCGCAGTCATATGCAAAACTACGTGCATTACTTTATCAATCCCTCCTTCTTGGCCCACTCTAGGAAATCGGCGACCTGGGCTTTAAGGTTATGTTTTGCGCGTCTCTTGGCGTCGCTTTTGCTTGCGGTTAATACGTCATGCGTTTTCGAGTCCCACAGTATTTCGTCTTCTAACGGATCATAGAAAATGGCGGCATTATACATGTTTTTTCTTGCAAGGATAGAGCGTATCGTATCCGCTTTTTCGATTGTGCTAAAACCGGTAACGGATTCTTCTGATATCTCGTCGTCTTTTAGAATTTCGTAATCCATGTATGAAACATAAGCGAAGGCCAGGTTTAAATCATTGTTGTAGCCGTCCAGGGAATATTCAATCGACACTTCACTTGTTTTGTAGCGATCTGAATTTCTATTGTCATCCCATTTTTTAGAGACATAATCTATGGCGGGCGGCGTGTCCTTAAATTTAATTCCATACTTTGCAAATTCGTCAAGGATTATGGATTTTGCTTCCCTCTCGGACATATATACCGGTCCTCCCATAATTATACACCCAACGGCATTGCGCCCTTCTCCATGCACAAAGATAGGAGCGACTTTCTTAGCCGCGGTATCCTGCTCCCCGGAGACTTTATCCGGTTTGCCCGATTCGTACGGGGAGAGCGCCGTAGCGTTTTTTTCTATGCCGGTATTGTCGGCGCTTTTGCACCCGGCTAAAAGGTAGACGCCGAGAGCCCCCGCAACTGCGCCGTTCTTCAGCCAGCGCGCGGGCGCGTTCTTTCCGAGCAGTTCGGGATTGGAGAGAGTGTCCTCCAGGGTAGGATAATTAGGGGCGGTTTTGCGAATACTTTTGATTTCCATAAGTCACCATATATAGAAATAAGACCGTATGTTCAACTTAAAGCATAGATATAAATAAATCACCAGATAACTACGAACGCCTAGTTTTAAAATACCGATTTTCATTAAGAAATGCAAGTTTTTTTTATTTTTTACGGCAAGAAATTAACAAGTTTTTAGTTACGCTATTTTTAAAATAAAAAAGCCGGCCTCCATGGGAGCCCGGCTTATTCTAATGGATTATGTCCTTTACTTAAGCTGTATAGTCGTTATGCAGGTCCTGCTGCCGGGGAAGGTGGGAATGGTCTCCTCGCCCTTTTTGCCGTCGTATTCGATCTTAATTATCATGTTCCTGTTGTTGGGCAGCCAGAGCTCGAAGAATCCGTTTTTGAGCGATTTGATATCCTCGCTGACGTACGGCTTCCCGTCGGGCAGTATCGCCGTCACTTTAAAGGTCTTTTCCTTCATCTCGCCGTCGCAGCTCGAGAGGTAGTGCTGCTCGCAGGTATGCGTATTGTTTATATAGGGCGCGAAAGCGATATATACGGAGCCCGCGGGAATCGGCTTTTTAACTTCCCTGCCGTCGGGGAACTTGAAAATAACTTCCTCGGTGGTTACGTGCGAAGTAATTTTAGGCGCGGAGAACTTCCACTCGTTCCCAAGCGCTATCGCCGCCTTAGCGTCTAAATCAGTCAACTTGTAATAGTATTCGTCGTAGTTTGGATCGGGCTCCGTCGAATTGGAGCAGCCGACGATTACTAAAACCAACATAAGCGCGATAATATTAATTAATCTCATATTTCCTCGAAAAATATTTATTAGATCGCCAATATACGTTTAATGAATTTACTAAGATACGGAAATTTCTTCTATTAGAATTAAGGGTTAGCCGCACGCTTTTTGTTTTCAAACCAGCTATAAAGAGCAGGAATAATAAACAAAGTCAATAGAGTCGAAGTAAAGAGCCCGCCTACTACGACCGTGGCAAGCGGCTTTTGAATCTCGGAGCCTGTTCCGGTCGCGTACATCATAGGTATTAAGCTAAATATTCCAATGGAAGCGGTCATAATAACCGGGCGGAGCCTATCCATGCTGCCTTTGATTATCGCTTCTTTTAATTCCATTCCCTCTTCATGGATCAACTGATTAATATGCGAGACGAGCACAATGCCGTTCAGAGCCGCTACGCCGAAGAGCACGATAAAGCCGACCGACGCAGGCACGGATAGGTACAAACCGGTTATCCAGAGCGAAAAGACGCCCCCTATCAATGCGAAAGGCAAGTTAGTAATAACTAACAGGGCCATCCTAATCGATTTAAATGTCATATACAATAGCAATAAGATCAAACCTATGGCTACGGGCAGAATAATGAGTAAACGCGTCATAGCCTTTTGCTGGTTCTCAAATTGCCCGCCCCAACTTAAATAATAGCCGGGAGGAAGGTCAATTTTCGCCTTTATCCTCTCCTTCGCTTCGGCGACAAAGCTACCAATATCACGTCCCGTAATATTTAGCTCGATGCCTATCCTTCTCTCGCCGTCGTCCTTGCTTATCTGGACCGGTCCCTCGTCGAGCGATATATCGGCCACCTGGCTTAGCGGTATATTGAGCCCTGCGGTTACAGGCACAAGTATGCTGCCTATGCTTTCGGGCGAGTTCCTGTGCTCCTCGGGCAAGCGTATGCTGATATCGAAGCTGCGATTCTCTTCGTAAAGCTTAGTAACAGGCCGGCCGGCCACCGAGATCTCAATTACGTCCAGAACATTTTTGATATTAAGACCGAATCGTGCTATCCTCTCTCTGTCAATATTAATGTTTAAGTAAGGCTGCCCTGAGATTCTTTCCGGGGCTATGTCCACCGCTCCGTCGATTTTCGAAAGAACTGAAGCTATCTCGTCCGCCTTATTTTTAAGAACGTCCATGTCCTCTCCGAAGAGCTTCAGAATTAATTGCGCTCTTGTGCCTGCGACCGTCTCGTCGATGCGGCATTGAATTGGCTGGCTAAACCCGAAAGCGATGCCGGGGATGCTTTCCAGTTCCTCGCGCATCTCGTTAAATAATTCCTCGCGGTCGATATCCTTCGTCCATTCGCTCTTCGGTTTTAGCATTCCTACGTAGCCCGTCTTGTCCGCCCCGCGCGTGTCGAGCGCCACCCCGGTTTGACCGATCCTGCCGACGACAGTGACTAATTCCGGAAATTTCTTTTTTAGCTTCCCGGCGACCAATTCGTTTATCTGCACCGCACGCTCGAGCGATACCCCCGGGAGCAAGGATACGTCCATATCGAACGCGCCCTCGTCCATTATTGGGAGGAATTCCGTGCCCAGTCTCGGTATTAGGAAAAAAGTAAACGCTAAAAGCGCCCCGGCGGTCGCCAGCAACGCAGTCTTGTTTTTCATTGCGACGAGCAGGGCGGGTTTATATATATCGTAAAGCGATTTCATTACGACGCTCTCCTTTTCCGACTGCGGCTTTAGGAACATACCGCAAATAACTGGAATTACGAATATGGAGAGAGCTAAGGAGGAAAGCAACGTTATCGCTACGGTTAAAGCGAGAGGCGTGAACATTTTCCCTTCAATGCCCTCGAGCGCGAGTATTGGTATAAAAGTAATCGCTATTATTAATTCGCCTAAAATGCTCGGCTTCCTGACTTCAAGAACAGCTTTTAGAACAGTTTTAAATTTTCTGTCAGCAGCGCCCATATTACTGAGGTATCTTTGGACGTTCTCCACCTGTATTATCGTCGCGTCGATCTTCATCCCAATCGAGATAGCCAAGCCGCCGAAAGTCATTAGATTGGCCCCGAGCCCCGTAAGCTTCATAATGATAAACGTGAGCATGAAAGAAAGCGCAAGCGAAATCAACACAACCAGAGATCCCCTAAAGCTTCTCAATAGAAGGTAAATAATTATCAAAACAAATATCGAACCCTCGAGCAGCGCCCGGAGAACGGTGTTCACGCTGGCGGTTACGATGTCCGATCTGTCGTAATAGGGAACTATTTTTATCCCGTTCGGAAGCGCCCCGCTATTGTTTATTTCGTCAACTTTCTCTTTAACCCGCTCCACCACCTCGCGACTGTTTGCGCCACGAAGCATCATAACGATGCCTCCGACCGCCTGGTTATGCCCGTTTATTATAGCCGCGCCCTGCCTGACGGATTCGCCGACTTTTATCTCGGCCAAGTCCCTCAGGTAAACCGGCGCCCCGCCGCTAGCCTTTAGAACAATCGCGCCAATATCGTTTATATCCTTAATTAATCCCACCCCGCGTACGATTAGTTGGTCGGAGGATTTTTCAATTATGTTTCCGCCGGAGTTTTGGTTGTTGTTTTGAACTGCGTCAAAGATATCATTAAACGAGAGGCTATACTTAGCGAGCCTCTCCGGCTCGATAAGTATTTGATATTGCCTGAAGTAGCCGCCGAAGGAATTGATTTCGTTCACCCCGGCGACGTTCTTCAGCATTGGCGTTATTACCCAATCCTGAAGAGTCCTTAAATCGGAGAAGTACTTTACTTTGCCCGTTTCATTCGCGGGCTCCGGGCCGCTCAAGGTATACTGATAAATTTCACCCATTACAGTAGCGATGGGGCCCATTGTAATTTCAACGTTAACGGGGACGCTTTCCTTGGCTTCGGCGAGCCTTTCGAAGACGAGCTGGCGGGCGAAGTAAATATCCGTGTCGTCGTCGAAGACAAGGGTGACGATAGAAAGTCCAAATTTCGTAACGGAACGCATTTCCTTGACGTTCGGAATGCCGCGCATCGAAGTTTCTACAGGCCGCGTCACCGCCCGCTCGATCTCGACGGCGGAGAGCCCGTCGGCATGGCTAATAACGTCGACCTGTATATTCGTAACGTCCGGGAATGCGTCGATCGGCAATTTAATATAGGAATAAATCCCTAACGCAATAATTGCAATAGAAATGAAGATTATCATATTCTTTTGCTTTAGCGTGAACGATATAATTCTCTCTAACATATCAATCCTCCGATTCAAGCATGCTCTTTTTCAGCTCGGATTTAAGCATAAAAGAACCTTTGGAAACCAATCGCTCGCCCCGCCTAAGCCCGGCCCTAATCTGAACCTTTTCGCCCTGGGAGCCGCCCAGTAATACGTTCCTTTTTTCAAAAGTAGTATCGTTCAGTGCTACGAAGACGTAGCTTTCGGAACCGTCCTTAATCACCGCATCTGAAGTAACTATTAAGCCGGAGCCGGATTTAGCTGTGGGGATCAGCATCTTTGCGAACATTTCGGGTTTCAGCCTTCTATCGTCGTTCCGGATCGCCGCCCTGATCTTGATAGTTCTGGTCTCGTTGTCGACGACGTCGCTAATATATGTAATTCTTCCTTTGTAAGGTATATCCGGAAAGGCTGTTGGATATAATTCAATATCTGTTTTCCCGCCGATCCTTATCAGATCGCTTTCGTAAATTTGAGCGTCCGCCATTAAGCTGCCCGTGTTTATTATTCTAAAGGAATTGGAGTTAGGCTCGACGAGCTGGCCTATCACCACGTTACGTTCCACTATCGTGCCGCTGATGGGAGCTTTCACGGAAAGGAAACCCGCCTTATGCTCTTCTTTACCGTTGGATTCTTCCACGTCTTTATCAGATAATCCAATCGAATGGATTTTTCGATCTTCCGCGTTAAATTCGGCGACCGCCCTGTCGAAATCTGCTTTCGCTTCAAGTAGCGACTTTTGCGAGCCTACGTTCTGTTCTGAAAGAGTTTTCTGCCTTTTATAATTAGCTTCCGCATAGTTGAGGTTGGCTTTTGCTTTAATAAATTCCGATTTGATTACCCCTATTTGAAGCCCTTCGATAAGCATTAAGGTTTGGCCCTTCTCAACATGATCTCCTATGTTTACATATACCTTGCTCGCTCGCCCTTCAATTAGCGAGCCGGCGAAAGCTTCCATGTCCTGGTTGGGGATGATCTTTGCCGGAGCCTCGATAGCGCCGGTTAATTCTCCCTCCTCTGCCTCCGAGATTTCCAGTTGAATTTCCCTGACTGACTTCCCGGTTAATTGTATGATATTCGACTGCTTTTCTTCGTCCCCTTTTGCCTCCTCGGCTACCTTCTTGGAGCAGGAAGTTATTAACGCTATCGCTAGCGAAAAGACCGAAATATATTTAACTATTTTCATCTTATTTCCTTAATTATTCTAACGTTAGACCGCTTGCCTCTTCAAGCCGAACGATAGATTCTTTGTAATCGAATTGTATTTTGATGCTGTTGATTTTAGCGTTTATTGCGGTTAATTTAGCCTGCAGGAATTCTAAATAGGATATTTCTCCCGCTTTGTAGCTTATGTCGGCCGTGCGGAATATTTCTTCCGCTTGCGGTATTAATTCATCCCGGTAGAGCTCCAACTGTCGAATAGAATTTTTATATTCTTCATAAGCGGAAGCTATCTTGCCCCTTAGCTCGTTCTTTGCGATCTGTTCGTTATATTCATTTACGCGGTAAGCGGCGTCCGCTTCCTGGATTCGCCCCTTCTGATCGAACATGAACCAGAGCGGCAAATTCACGCTTAATCTAAATCCATGATAATTTGAGGAATAGCCGGGGTTGTCGTTCAACTGCATCGCCTTGGATTGGAACATATACGAAGCGCTGAAGGTAGGCAGAAGGCCCATCCATGCTATCTTTTTACTGATTTCCGCCGACTGGAGCTCGTAAGCGGCCCGTTGCAGCGTGGAATTTCTCTGGTAGCTTCTCGCGAGTAATTCGTCGAAATCATATGTTCGCGGCTGTAAACCCAAAGTATCCGTAAAATTAATGCGACCCAAGTCGTCGCCCGAGTTATACCCCATTGAGAGATTCAAATCGTTTAAGGCCGTTTTATAATCCTTTTCCGCGGTCGACACAGTAGATTTCGCTTCCGTAAGCTGGACCTTAGCGGTAAGTAGCTCAAGGTTGGTTCCTTCGCCTACCTTTACTTTTATTTCCGCTTTCCTTGAGAATTCGGCAGCCAATTCCAGGTTTTCTTTGGCTAAATTTAGTAATGCCAGCTTTTCAACGGCGCTAAAATAAGCCCGCTTAATATTATTAGCGAGACTATTGGTAGCGATTTCAAGCTCGGATTTGGCCGCGTCAATTTTCTTACCTGCCAGCGCAGCTTTTGAAAAGTATACTGTAGGAAATTCAAAATCCTGAGAAATTTCCAAGCTCCTTTCGTCGTAGTGCGATATTCCCAGGCCGTCGGGGATAAATTCGCTTTCCAGCGAAAGGCTGGGAGCCGGTAAGGAAATTTCTCTCCAGTAATTTCCGTTGGCGGCCTCGATTCCTATTTTTGATTTTTGTATCCCGGGGTGATTTTTTATCCCGATCTCTATAGCGCCTTTAACGCTTAGATTTATTGTCCCTGTATCGGATTCCGCCCGGGCTGCATACGAAATGATCGCACAGCAGAATATGGCAAATATATGCGCGCGCATACCTTCTCCAGTAATTGATAAAAATTTTTATTAAATTTTATTAATTAAGGAGAAAGTCTAAATTTGGAGGATATCTTTCCTGGGAGCTGCTATAATTACGCGATTGGAGGGGGTAATTTCGCACTGGCGCGGAAGTTTCTCCTGCGAAGGATCGAAAGAAAAACTATTAAATGGAAGGAGCCCGCTATGGTTCTCCAATATCCGGCTAAAATCTAATGTGGGAGCCTGCGTATCGTTGCCCGCCTTCTTTAAGATAAGGCATAGATCAGTCGCATCGCACGAGTTGGTATGATCGTCGAACAAATTCGTTTCCGAATGAACGAACAGAAACGAAATTGCCGTAAAGATTAGCGTAGCAACTATGCGTATTATTAGATTTTTCCTTCCCATACGGAGCAAAAATATAAAATTTCCGATACTAAAGCAAAGCATTCCTTCCTGGCCGTTTCAGCTAAATTAATTTCATCAACACGACTCAGTGAATTTTATGGTAGAGGGGAAGCGTAACTTATTATAAATAAAGAGCCGAAAGCGTAAGAAGCTTCCGGCTCACATTTTTCAAACAGAAATTATGGGAATAATATTACCTGACAACGGCGAAGCGGGTCATCTTGCCGCCCGTCCTCAAGTAGTAAATCCCATTGGCGAAGGAGCTAACGTCTACGCTCTCATCCGCGTGAATTACGCCCTTCCAAACCGGTACGCCAAGCGCGTTGAACGCTTCGCATTCCCCTTCGTAACCGTCCAGCTTAAAGCTGTGAGAAGCCGGGTTTGGAGCGATCGTTATTTCACGGTTCGTTGCCTGGGCGTCGCGAGCGCTCAATGCGTCCCTTGTAAGGTCTACCGACATATCGAGGAATTGATAGTAGCTTGCGAAGTCCCTGTTGGAGAATACTACATACCACTTGCCTTCCCCGGGCAGCGCGTAGACGACGTCGCCGCCGGAAGTTAGCCGATTAAATTCATAGGCCGTATAATCTTGATTCTTCCTGAACTTCTCGTAATTTGCGCTGTCGCATACGAAGAAGGATATTTCGCCCTTCGAGCTATCGTTCCAGAAGTAAAAACGGCTCCGTTGGCTATCGTGGGGATTAGCTCCCGAGAGGATGTCCCGCACGCTCCACCTGGCGTGGAAGCCGTAAGCGCCGCTCTCAGGCAGCGCGTCGCTTGCCGGGGCCGAATTTTTCATCTTGATGTGACTATATGGCAAAGCAACGGTATAAACGCGATTCACTGCGGTCGCGGAGTTCAGTAGGATAAAGACTTGATTCGCATCCGGCGGGTTTGTCCCGTACTTCGGATGGCTTGCCTGTATCCTATATCTCTTGTTGGCGCCTACGGTTATCTTAGCGACGCCGTTCGCGTCCGTCCATACTTTCCCTGCGGGTAAGTAAGACTGCGCGTTGTATGTATTGCTGGCGTAGAACGTCAACATAGCCCCTTCCATTGGGTTCCCTAAGCTGTCCGTCACCTTAATAATGAACTGGCAAGTGTCGGCATAGTATTTCGTAAAGTTAAGTGGAAAGCCGTCCGGGCGGAAGCCGTCTACGTATGCGTTCTTCCAGCCGTAGCTTCCGCGTTCGGTCATATTAGTTATGCCGAAAGCGTCAGGGGCGTTGGGTTGCAGGCCGCCGCGGAAGAATTCATAGTGATGCCAGTCGCCGTCCCAGATTGCGCTGAATACGTGGTCCTCGCTCCAGGTTCCGAGATATATCGTCGGGATGAGAGCCGTCCTGCAGGCCGCGGTAACGAGGAACGCGTCCTCGTTGCACATGCCGTCGTGCTTCATAAGTATTTGGTTCGGCTGGAAACTCCTGGGGAGAGTTACGTCCACAGGCAAAGCGCGAGACGCCCAATTGCCGAGCACGTCCAGCGCGTGGTCGTCGTCCTCGAACGGGCGGTTGAACGGGTAATACGTTTTAGTCCTGTTCCAGAGTATTCTCGGTTTCTTCATTACGTCGGCAAAGCGAGGAATTGTAATGATTGATCCCTTCGACGTGGTCTTATTAACCTGCGTATAATCGTGCGCCGGGTCGGGATTCTCCCAGATATACTTTCGCCACTCAATTCCCCATGTCCTTTGCTCGGCGACGCCGGAGTTGTCCTTAACGTACACGCCTTCCTGGTCCATCTTGGCGCATACTATGTAGAAGTAGTACATCTCCCTGGGTATCTCGGACCAGATAGTGTCCTGCTTCTGCGGATCGTAGATCCTGTACTTCGTGGTTGTATAGTAATTGCGATCCTGCGCGTCATGCTCCACTATATCGACGTATTGAAGCGAATCGTCGACGTTGTAAATCATCTCGGCGTTGCGGATTATCATTTCCTTATCGGATATGAACCTCGGGTCGGTTAATGTTTCAAAAGACGTATATGCAATGAAGAAGGCGACCTCGTCCTTCATCTTCTGCGGAGCGTCGAGGATTAATTGAGCAAAATCGTCGTCGTAGGAGGATTTTGCAAGAAGCTGCAACTTAAGGGTTAATTGATCCTCCAGCCAGAGAGGAGCTTCGAGTATGGCTTGCTTGGCTTTATCGCAGATTTGTGTCGTCGGGTCTATAGGGGCGATTGATTCGGCGCGCGTGTCGAGCTCGAAGACGAAATGCCCTGCGGGGGGCAGGGCGAGCTTTGCGGCCGAGGATTTTATCACGTCGTTGACGAGGCCGCCCTTTACCATTGCGGGAGCGTTCCGGAGGAAGATCGAATGATTTTCCCTCGCCTGGACATCATATTGCGGCAGGTAAATGCCTTCCTTGTGCGACGCTTCGCCGTTTATGTAAGCGCAGCCGTTCTGATCAGGTTTTTCAACCGTAAAAACGGACTGGCCAAACAAATTAGGAAAAGAAAGCGCAAAGGCAAAAAGCAAAAAAGTAAAGTTTTTCATTATACCCTCAATTATTATAATTACCTTCCTGTTAACTGGCGAATGCGGCAGTGGCAGGCATAGACCTAAAAATTTGCATCCTTGTTAGTCTACTTGACCCCTAAGCTCCGCATAAACCAAGTACATTCTACCAAAATTAACAATTTCGAGCTTTTTTTCCTAATATAAGTTATAAACAGCCAGTCTTCCTCCCGCTGAGCCTATTTACGGCTTCCTTAATTTTTGCGTCGTCAATTTTTAGAAAATCGATGTTTATCTCGTACGAACTGCCGTCCGTTAGGTCCAGAGTCATGTAATAGTGTGGGTCGCTATGGTAAGTCAAGCCGTCCTCGCCCCTTTTAGCTACGTACTTAATAGAGCTCCACGGGAAGAACTTTGAGTTGCCGCAGTCGGTAACTCCCATCTTATCAATGATTATTTGCGGCTTTTTATCGAAAATGTTCTTTAAGAAATATATTAACATAACTGCTAACCCTATCATAATTAAATACTGGCCCCATTCCCCAATATCTTCGTCGCGCCAGAGGATAAAACACACCGTAAGTACGCCTAAACCCATCATGATATTACGATACCCAAAGCCGGAGTTTTTAATGACGTATTGGTCAACTTCATCGAGCGCAATGTCTTGTTTCATCTTTCAACCCGCAAATAGTTAAAATATCCTTTTTTATGCAAAAATAGAGACGTGAATTAATATATGCAAGCTATTTGTCTAAATCATTGTTGGGATTATCCGATATGGACTTCAAATAAGATAATTGAGCAACTTATACTTATGTCAATTCCTACAGCAATCTCCCTACGTCCATAGGCCGCCACTTCTTATTCTTATGCTCCGTAATAAAGATCGTCTCCGGGGCGGATTCCACTTCGTTAATTGTGCCGTCGGGATTAACTTCAATAACAAGAGTAATATGGTAGCGACCGTAGAAGAGTACGTCTCCCGGTCGGGGCTTTAGGCAATTCTTTATTAACTTGCCATTGCCTTCGCAGTATGCGTATAGATTTCGTGTGCGCCGGAAGAAATAATCTGTATTTGGAAGATTAATTCCCTTCTCTGGATTATAGTTATCCTTATTCTTTGCATAATCCTCCCTCAGTAACACGTCGAGGCTTAGCCCCGCTTTACGATAAGCTATCCGGGGCACGTCGTAGCAAACTAAAAAACCCGCTTTACCGCCAATATTCTCGTAAAGACCTTTAAAATATTCGTAAAACGTGCCTTTTAATTTCCTTGCGTTCTCCGCTATGTCCTGCGCATTTGGAACCCCGTCCCCGTCTGCGTCGGGATCCCTAAAGTTTGGGATGCCGTCGCCGTCGGTATCCGGATCGATTGAGTTTACTATGCCGTCCTTATCCTTATCATTATCCGGCTCGTCTTCTTTGTAGGTATGGAACAAATAAATGTATGTTATGGCAATAATTACGGCGGCAATTAAGCTGAATAAATAAATCAGAAGCAGCTTTACGCCTTTATTTACTTTCATAATAATTCCATTCCCCTAAATCATAAGTAACTACAATATCCGGCCATGATTCATAAGCTGAACTATTTTGACTGATATGCCTGTTTATTTTACTGAATGTTATTCTTTCTTTTCCTTCACGAATCTCCGCGAAATGCCGGCCATGTGCTCCGTTACGTCAAAATACAGCGAAGTAGATTTCCCGCTTTCGTTTTGACATTCCATAACGTCGAACGCATGGTCGCCGACTAAAACTAAGCCCTGGGAGTTTACGGAGAGGCTCAGGGCGCTAACTACATAATATTCCTCGTCGATTTGGCTTACGTGAAATGCCGTTTCAGGGGCCTTCCCGTCGCCGCTCGAAAGTATGGAATTTTCTATTTTCAGCATCATTTTCCTATTAAAAGAGAAGTCTTCGCCCAATGATTTAAGCGCGAACGCTTTAAGCATATGCGCCCTGATGTTGGTAAAATCAATACTAAGGATAGAATCGCATAATTTCCTCGCCGAGCGATAATTCTTACTCTGCATCGCTGCCTGTAGCTCGTAGTCCAGGTCGGGTTGGACAGTTAGATTATTATCCTGAGCGTAAAGTAAATAGGAATACCGCAATTTTACGAAGTCTATCGAATCGATTACGCCGATCCCCCCAGTTTTCAACTTTTTAACCGCGTCTACATAATAACTAGCCGTTACTTCAGGTACTATAAAAGATGGCGTAAAGCTCTTTTTGCTTTGCCCGGCATCCTTGGTAGTTTTATTGGCGGAAGCGCAGGCGCCAAAGGTTAAGATACATAACAGGAACACCAGGGCCGTTTGTATTTTCATTTAGTTATCCTTTTAAATCATTTATACGCATAAAGAAAATCGGAGGTCTATTTGCAAAGTTAATCAATCGGCGTATAAAATTCAATCGAAAGTTACTAAAAGACTTGTTATTGAAATAAAAAAGGCGCAATTTCTTGCGCCCCTTCAATTTTTGCTTCATTTACTAATTCTTCACGAATGCTTGCCTTTCCTCGCCTATTCGAATGAGATATATCCCAGGAGGCAATATTCTTACGTCGACGCTAATGGACTTGGGATTATCCGCCTTTTCCGAGATCAGCTCATGCCCAAGTAAATCATAAATCCTAATGCTCTCGTCTGTAAGTTCGTCCCGGGTATTAAGGATGATCTTTAAGTAATCGTCGGCGGGATTTGGATAGAGAAATACATCCTGCGCCGGCGGTATCGAATCCTCTACCTGCGTATCCTCGAATTCTGAAATCTTCGCTTTAAATATCCCTCCTCCGAACGTACCCACATAGACGTCGTCTCCCTTTATGGCAATTCCTTTTATTATGTGATAGACTAATCCATTATTAGCCTCGAACCACGACGCGCCGCCATTTTTTGAAATGTAAATACCCAGGTCCGAGCCGCTAATCAATGTATTACCATCCATAGCTACAACAGATTGTAACGGATTCGACAACCCTGTTGCGCTAATTTGCCAGTTCGCTCCATTGTCCGTGGAAAGAAATATCCCGTCGTTAGTAGCTAAGCCTATCCTGCCGTCTTTAATAGTTATTCCGTTTATGCCGACGCTCGTCAGCCCGTTAGTAAGCTTTGTCCAGTTCAGCCCAAGATTCGAGGAACGATACAATCCCTGGTTTCGTAAGCCGATATATATATCGGGGCCGTTCAAAGCCATCGCAGTTACTTCCTCGACGTCGAAGCCTACGCCGCGCTTATACCATTCATTACCTTTATTAGACGTGTAGTAAAAACCGTTAATAGTCGCAGCATAAATCCTGTTCTCATCCACAGCCATACTGGTTATGAATGGAGGGGGATTTATAGCGGGAAATAATTTGCGGACGACAGCCCAGTTTTCCCCGCCGTCGGTAGAATAAAAAATACTATCCGTTGGCGTAAATGCGACTAATCGATTTCCGTTAACGGCTAATCCTTTTACTAAAGTGTCCATTAAGCCGTTTGTTTTAGCCGTCCAACTGCCGCAATTGTCGGTAGATTTGAAAACGCCCCGGTAGGAAGCGAGGTAGATATCGTTCCCGCTTTGAATGAATGAATATGGAAAATTATTCGTCGGGCTCGCAGAGCCTATTTGCCATGTCACCCCGTAATCCTCGGAATGATCCACTACCTCGTTCCTGCCGGCAAATAGATCGGCCCCGACAAAAGCTAGCGTCGTAACTGCTTCCATATCGAGGTTAGTATGAAGCCAATTCTCCCCATTATTTGTTGAAACGTACACCCCGTCGCCAGCCCCAAGAAAAACGTAATTGTTGTACGCAGCCAATGTATAGATGTAGATTTCGTTTAGCCCGTTGGATTTCCTGTTCCAGGTAGCGCCGTCGTCGGTCGAGACAAATACTCCGTTGCTAGTTGCAGCGTAAATATCGCTTCCCATTTCCGCCAGGGAGTTAATTCTGAAATTGATAGACCCAACGGAGCTCCAATTTTCGCCGTTGTTCGTCGAGACGAAAAGCCCCTTGTCCTTTGTTCCAGCGAAAATTTTTGAGCCGTGCGCGATAACCGAAGTAATGAAAGGCATAGCCCCTATACCTGTATTCTTTGGCGACCAGCTTGCTGCGCCGTCCGTCGAGAGATAAACTCCTGCGGTGGATCCCACGAAAAAATTATTACCGGCCACAGCTATAGAGTTTATTACGTTGTCGTAAGGTCCTACCGCAATTTGCGACCAGGCGTCCCCGTTATTCGCGGAGCGGTATAGTCCGTCAGTCGTTCCGGCGTAAAGATTATTCCCGATTTTGGCGAATACGTTTACCGTTTCCCGGTTTAGAGAGGTAATAGACCAGGTAAGGCCGTAGTCTGTGGAGACGAACGCTCCGGCTTTCGTCCCGGCGAAGATCCTATCGTCATTTGAGTAGAGAGCGCTGACAAGTCCGCCGAATAGAGTCGTGCTGCACGACTTCCATTGAGCTATACCAGGCTGAGTCGAAATGAGGAGCAGGAGAAAGAAGGCGAATTTTTTCATAAAGACCTCTTTAGATTATTCGTAAACGCCTATAAGCCGACGCCTTAAAGACGCCGGCTTATTGTAATACTCCCAACTAAGTACGATAGAAAGATTAATTTATTTGAGAGTTTAGGCGCGGCGCCCATCCGCAACGCATTAACATTTTATTTATATTTAGTTAAAATATGATAATATTTATTCGTTTATAAATCTATCTTTTTACTTTTTTGTGGAGACTGCAAATGAAAAAGATATACGTAATAATATTTACGTGTTGTTTCTTAATAACTATTACCAATTTTTCCTGGGCCAGGCCCTTTCGGCCCGGTCAAATTCCAAATGGTAATAAGTTTAGTTGCGCGAATTGTCATATTAACCCGGCCGGGGGAGGCGCGCGTAATCCGTTCGGGACGGTGGTGGAAAATAATTACCTCGTTAACGGGGACGTGCAATGGCAGGCTGCGCTCGCAGCCCTCGATTCGGACGGAGACGGAAGAACTAACGGGCAGGAACTGCAAGACCCAAACGGAGCATGGCGCATTGGCGATCCTGCCCCGGGCGATTACAACAAAGTTTCAAACCCTGGAGTAGCCGACGCTATATTCGCGCCGACGCTAAACTCGCCTGCAAACGGGGCTCATGGTATGCCGCGGGCGACTAATCTGAGTTGGAACGCAGTAAACTACGCGGAAAATTACAGGGTGGAAGTTTCAAAAGCACAAAATTTCTCATCTTTTGCGTTCATAGGCGACCCCATAAGCGCCACTTCCTTAACAACCAGCAATTTAGATCCGCTAACGACTTACTATTGGAGGGTGCGAGGGCAGTCTTCGTCAACCGAAGGCGACTGGTCGGAAATTCGCTCCTACGTTACGAAGCTCGGAGCGCCGGCGCTCGTCGCTCCGGCAAATAATCAAGCCGGCGTCGCGGACTCGGTCAATTTAATTTGGAATGCCGTAAATGGCACGTCGGAGTATAATCTGCAAGTTTCGCTCGTAAACGATTTCACCAATATTTTCGAGAGCAGGACGGGCATGAGCGACACTTTGGCAACGATTAAAGGACTTACCGCCAACACGCATTACTATTGGCGAGTAAACGCCGGCTCCGGGATCGATCAAAGCGATTGGTCCGAGGTTAGGAGCTTCTCGACCTCCCAGCCGGGACCGGTTCTTCTCTCGCCGGCTAACGGGACCGTCGGCCTGGATACCGCCTTGAAATTCGTTTGGAAAAAGCTTAGCGGGTTTTCTACTTATAATGTCGAGGTAGCTACTTCAGCCGACTTCGCCGACCCGATTATTACCCAGAACTCTATTAACGATTCCTTGACCATAATCGAAGGATTGGAGTATAACACACGGTACTACTGGCGCGTGAATGCCGGCTTAGGTCTAAATCAAAGCGAATGGTCGGAAACGAGGACCTTCCGCACAAAGATTGCAGCTCCAATACTCCTTTCTCCGTCCAACAACGCTAAAGGACTCGATACGACAGTCGTTCTGGTTTGGAATGCGGTCGAGGGAGCGCCGTTCTATAACGTTCAAATAGCGGAGAACGAGGATTTTACGATGCCGACCGTATTCCAGGATAGCGTCAGCGGCACGTCGTTCACGGCGGGCGGCCTTGCGTTCAATACAAAATACTATTGGAGAGTTTCGGCGGGCGTAGCGCCGGAGGGCGGCAATTGGTCGGAAGTACACAAATTCACGACCGGTTTTGCGCCCCCTATTCTTTTAGCTCCGGAAGACAGCGCAGCCGGGGTCGATCTCCAGGCAAAATTCAATTGGGGCTATGAAAATTCGGAAAACTACAGTTACGAGATACAACTTGACACAACCTTAGCATTCGCTGCGGCCCCCGTATTGCTCGACACGAACTCTTTTAACTCCTTAGGGCTGAATCAACTTACAAGGTATTATTGGCGCGTTCGCGCGGTTTCCGGCGAGCTACGCGGCGTATGGTCCGCTCCGCGAACCTTTACTACGCTCCTCCAGCCGCCGGCATTATACGCTCCTGCGAATAATGCCGAGGACATGGCCTTACAAGTCAATCTACAATGGCTCGCTAACGACTCCGCAGATTATTATTTCGTCCAGCTGGCTACCGATACCCTTTTCCACCAAATTGTCTTTAACAGGGATTCTATTACGGAAACTAACGTTACAGTCTCAGATTTACAAGCAAACACAAAATATTTCTGGCGCGTTCAGTCTTCAAATGGAGCAGTTGTTTCGGTGTGGAGCGATACCTGGACGTTTAAAACGGGGCAAAATGTGCCCGTCTTGTTGTTGCCCGCTAACGGGGCTATTGATCAGCCTTTGAGCTTAAAATTGATCTGGAGCAAGAACGACGAAGCTACCGCATACCACGCGCAAGTGGCGCGGGATTATCAATTCACTAATATATATAGAGAAGAGCCGGCTGTTACCGATACGACGCTCCAACTAACGGATTTGCCGGAAGAGACTACTTTCTGGTGGAGAGTGCGCGCCGTACTTAGCTCCGGAGTCTCCGGTTGGTCCGAAGCCCGGAGCTTTACTACGCTGAAGCAAGGCTCGGCGTTCGATTCTAAGGCGATAAACATTTCAATTTCTCCAAACCCCGTCGGCGAAGTATTAAACTTCGAATTCGACGTAAAGACGCCGGGAACAGGAAGAGCGTTCATTGTGGACGCGCTCGGCAGAGTGTGCGTAAAATTTAATATTGACGGCGAGAGCTCGGGAAAAAGCAGCCCTGGCGTCGACGTATCGTCGCTCCCTGCCGGTGCGTATAGATTAGTAATAATCTCCGGCGAAGAGGCGAAATCCATCGGCTTTATCAAATTGTAATTACGCGGTAATGAAGTAATTAGGCGGTTCCCACGGACCGCCTTTTTTTTGGCTTCAATTTTATCATAAAATTGTTTGAATATTTATTAGATATGATTAAGTTTGCATGCGCGGAGAGTATTTTAAATATAAACAGGACTTCATCAAATGAAAGCTCCTATTATACTTCTTTTTTTGCTAGCGACGCAAATATCGTTTTCTCAATGGGAGAGTTGTTCGGCAGATATTTTCGGCGGCAATATTAAAGCTATATACGCCGATAAGGACAGGGTATATGCAGGCACGGATATTGGGCTTTTCATTTCGTCCCGGGACGGCGGCGCCTGGCGGTACCTGCCTATCTATCAACCTTCTCCCATTAAATCGATTGCGGAAATTGACGGTATAATTATAGTTGGAACCGACCATGGCATATTCTATTCAACTGACGAGGGCGAAAACTGGACCAACAGCGAGGTTGGAACGCCTATCAATAACGTAAATTCGTTAGCGGTCACAAGCAGCAAGATTTACGCTGCCACAAGCCTCGGTCTATTCCAAACTACGGATTTAGCCGGCGCCTGGACGCAAATATCCGCGGGCTTACCGACCGGTAGCGCCAACGCGTTAGCAATTTCCGACAGCGTTATAATGGTTAATATAAGCGGTCAGACTTTCGGCTATTATCGATCCTCTGATTATGGCGCAAGCTGGACGAAAATAATTATTGACAGCGTTACGACCAATTTTACCAATATTACTTTAAGCAAGGAAGTCGTCTTTGCTTCGGCTGGGGATATAATCTTTTATTCAACCGACAAAGGCCTCAGCTTCGACATAGGCGTAAGCCTCCCCCATCCAGGTAACGCTATTCTTTCATTAGCCGCTGATTCGAATAAAGTACTTATAGGCACGTTTACAGGCGCATACATATACGATTGGCAAACAAAGATCTTCGAATATTCGATTAAAAATGAAAGTACTATTTCCGTTGCCGTAATAGGCGGAATATATTATGCCGGGGATTACAATTCGCTCTATAGATCTATCGATAAGGGGAATACCTGGGAATCGATGACTAAGAGAACTGTAAATCAATACACATTTGATTTAGCTTCGAACGAGAGTATGCTATTGGCCGGGAATATAGAAGGATTGTATATTTCCTGGGACTATGGTACCTCCTGGTTGGATAGGAGCAAGGAATTCAGGAATAAGCAAATAGTTCAGGCGGCGTCGCATGGCGATAAGATTGTAACGCTTACGCAATCCGATAGTATTTACTATTCGGCCGATAACGGAGCGTCATGGATCCCGGCGACAAATATCTTTCCAATCCACATAGGCCCTAATTATATTGCGACTTTAGCTCTCGATAACGATCATATTTTTGCCGGAACCGCTTTCGGAGTTTACGCGTCATCCGACCGCGGAGCGACTTGGTATAAAAGGTCCATGGGATTCCAGTACGAGGATATACGCTCGCTATCAGTAAAAGGCGATAGTCTTTACGCCGGCACGTTAGAGCATGGGGTTCAGCTTTCTACCGATAAAGGCCTAACCTGGCTCGCCAAAACTGAAGGTTTAGATGCAAGTCCCATTTACGATATTGCAATAAGCGGGAATGAATTCGTTGCAGCGTGCTATACTTTCGCGCAGTACTCAAGCGACTGCGGCGATCGATGGGTCAAACGCGATTTACCGGTAAATTACTCGTACCCCATTGAACGCGTAGCTATAAAAGCCGATACGATTTTGACTTCCACGGCTAACGGCATCATTATTTCTACGGATGCAGGTATCTCCTGGAAAATCATTAATGGGAATACGGATTTCCATTTTGCAACCGACGTAGCAATTGTCGGGGATTACATGTTCGTAGCAAATGATAAAGGCGTCTTCCGAGCGAAGCTTTCCGATATTGGCGATCTAAGCGCGCCAATTCCAGGCCCTACAATAAGCGATATGTCAATTTACCCAAATCCCTTTTCTGTAAACGCGAAAATAGCATATTTCCTAAACGAACCGATGAATGTTTCAATTTCCCTGTTCGATATTCGGGGGATTAAAATAGAAACCCTCCGGGACGAATATCAAAGCGGCGGCTATCATGAAGCGGAATGCGCTAATAAAGGACTTGCGCCGGGTTGTTACTATATTCAAATCCATGCGGGAACTCGAATCATAACGAAAAAAGTAATTGCGCTCGAGTAAAACTTTAATCGAGGTAAAGTCTCAAATAAATGTACTTATATCATCGGAACTTCGAGCAGGAGCAAAGTAGAATCAGTTTTTACGTTAATTGGGACTTCCTCCGCATCCCAAACGCCGACTGAGTCGCGCCTTGACAGCTGAGCTCCGTCGATTTCTACTTCGCCTTCTATCACGAATAAATACGCGCCGTTAGAGGCATCGTGGAGTTTATAATTTGCCGCGGCGCCGGGCGTGAAATCTCCAATAGATATCCACGCGTTTTGATGGACGTTAAGAGGGCCCGGTTGGCCGAACGGGGCAACTGCGACTGCGAAGCGCCCTTCCCTTTCCTCGGCCGATATCTTCTTTTGATCGTATCTAGGTTCGACGTCCTCTTCGTTAGGAAGTATCCATATTTGGAGCGAATTTGTTTCTGAATCAACTTCCGCGTTGGCTTCGGAATGAAATATTCCCGTGCCGGCGGACATCACCTGGAAGTCCCCGGGGCGTAAAATTTGCTCGTGACCGGCGCTGTCCACGTGCTTCATAGCCCCCTTTAAAGCCACGGTAATGATCTCCATATTCTCATGCTTATGCATATCGAATCCTTTCCCGGCCGCGACTATGTCGTCATTTAGAACTCGCAGCATGCCAAATCCCATCCTATCGGGATTGAAATAGCGCGCAAAGCTAAACGAATAATTGGCCTGTAGCCAGCCGTAATCAGAAAAGCCTCTAGAATCAGCGGTATATATCACCCTTTCCATTATATTCTCCATGAGTTGATTGTCCTTTAATAGACTTTGCAAATCTAGAAATATTATTGAAACAGGCGTTGCGCGGAATGCTTTGCTACACTATCTCGCTTGTCTTTACTACCTTAGCGTAGAAGCCGTTCAGAGCCGCCATAAAGGAGCGTTGGACGAAATTGGCGGGTACGGCTACCCCGTCGAATACCAGATCTTTCGTGGCGCAGGCGTCCGAAACTAACGTGCAGCTATATCCAAGGTCTTTTGCCGCGCGGACTCCAGCGTCGACGCACATGTGCGTCATCATCCCGCAAACAGTTAAACCGGTTATTCCCATCTCCTTAAGATATGCGTCCAACCCGGTAGAGTAAAAGCAATTTGGCGTATGCTTTTCGAAGATGCGCTCCCCTTCGCTTGGTTTTACTAATTCGTGGATGTCGGCCCCGGTCGTGCCTGGCAGAAAGAAAGTAGAACCCGGGCGGTTTGATACATGTTGAATATGGACTACGGGCGCGCCTCTCTCGCGAAAAGACCGTATGAGTTTCCCGGCGTTTTGAGCCGCCGTGTCAGCGCATTCTAATGGGTTTGCGCCGCCCTGGAAATAATCGTTTTGAATGTCGATGATCAATAAAGCTTCTTTCATGTAGCTCCTATATTCTTTATTAATAGTCAAAATTCTTCATTTCATATAGCCGGCCCTTGCTTATTCCCGTTGGCAGCGGGATAGCGCGGCGCAATTCGGGATTGTAGTAATCCATTGCCCCGGTTTCGAGCCTTCTTTTACAGTATTCGCCGTAGGAATTTTCTTTAATCTCGAGTTTAACGCAATCGGGAAAATCGTTTATAAATCTAGTTCTAAACTTGAAAGTCCCGTCGGGGGCTATCTTTGGCAATATCGTTTCGATTAACCGCCCCTCCCGGTATATAGCGAATCCAATCTCCTGATCCATGCCAAGCAGCCGCGTAGGTACCTTTCCGCTAAATTCTACATAGAACATTCTCGAGCACGCCGTCAACGAGAAAAATACCAATAATATAGCTATTAAAAAACCCTTCTTCATAATTAAACCAGTAACAGTTTTTGCCGCCCGGTTCAGGTTTTGATGGGATCGATCACGCAAATGCGCGCTTCGCGCAAGCTCCCCGGGCGGAATAATTCTATTTACTCTCTTTTAATAAATAACTTAAGACGGCTATTCGCTAACCGGATTGAATTAATTGTTTCTCACGCTTTTCGTAAAATATTTGATAACGTATCAATATTTTCATTATATTTAGGGAATTGAGGGATACTGTCATCAAGAATGTTTTTTTATATCCTTAAAAGGCCGTATATGAAAAAGATTATTTGCCTTATTTCATTCTTTCTCTCATTGGCTGCTGCGCGCGCCCAAACCCTGTCTATATTCGACGTCGACACGTCTTCCTTCCCGGTTATGAAGGCGAAGCTCTACGCGCTCGACGCCGAGGGAAAGCAGGTTACGAACCTCAACGCGTCGGACCTCTCGCTTTCGGAGAACGGCCTCCCGAGGGAAATACTCTCGATCTCTTGCCCGCCTGTAAAGCCCTCCGAGAGAATTTCCTCGACGATCGTTATCGACGTCTCCGGTTCGATGTACGGCCATCCCTTGGACGTAGCGAAGACAGTCGCTAAAACCTGGGTAAACGCGCTTCCCCTGGGGCAATCCGACTGCGCGGTCGTTTCCTTTAACGGCGGCAACTACTTCAACCAGGACTTCACTACCAACAGGAATAAACTCCTCTCCGCGGTCGACGGGTTAACCTCGGACGACGGCACCGATTACAACGCGGCTATGATAAATCCCGTCGCAGGCGGCATCTTAACTGCAAAAACGGCAAAATATAGAAAAGTAATCGTTTTCATTACCGACGGAATGCCCAACGAGCCTCCCAACGAATCCTTGATCATATCCGAAGCTCTCGCAAATGGAATAATGATCCACTGCATTACGATCGGTCTTCCCGCCCATTCCAGCATGGTCCATTTTGCTGAACAGACTGGCGGCTTGCTTTTCGAGAACATAACGACCGAAGAGGAAGCGAAAAATATAGCCCAAATGTTACTAGGGAGATCAGTTTATGACGCTCAACCTTGCGAATTAAAGTGGAAAAGCGATTTTGCATGCGAGCGACGTTTTATAGACGTAGCATTACGTTGGAACTCATTATCAACAACGGCTAAGTACATTCCTCCTGAAAGCGGCGTAGCTAAACTCGTAATAGAACCGACCGGCGTTCGGTTTATCAACAAACCGATTGGGAAGAAAGCCGACACGACTGTTTCCATCACGGCTATGCACTCCGATTTTAACATATCGGGATTCATTTCTTCCGACCCAAGATTTTCGATAACACCCTCAAATTTAACCATCCCAAAAGGCGAGACGAGGCAATTCACGCTCAGCTTTACGCCGACGGATAGTACTTCTTGCTTTTCCTATATCGACATACAAAACGATCGATGCGCTAAAAAGTATTTTGCCGCAAGCGCTTATCCAAAAAGCAAATTACAAGCTTCCACACTAAAGCTCACCTCTCCCAACGGCGGCGAAGAATTTCTTGTAGGAACCGATACTTTAATTACCTGGGAAGGCGTACTGCCTAATGACACAGTAAAATTAGAATATAGCTATGATAATGGAGCGACCTGGAATTTAATTACTGACAGCGCCTCAGGACTTAAATACGAATGGAAGAAAGTGCCCAGACCTACGAGCGCAAAGTGCCTGGTAAGAATATCAACGAATAATAACGGCATTGATATCGAATGGGAGAAAATTTATGGAGGGAGTGAAATTGATGATCCTAAAGAAATTATTCAAACGACTAACGGATATCTAGTAGTAGGCATAACTGGCTCGAAAGATGGAGATATTGAAAATTTTCATGGAGAATACGACGTATGGGCGCTTTATTTGAATAGGCTTGGGGAGCCAATCTGGAAAAAAACGCTGGGTGGTTCTTCTTATGATGTTGCTTATTCAGTTAAAGAAATGGACGACGGCAGTTTCGTTATAGGAGCAACCATTTTAAGCGATGAAAGTAATCTCCCTAAAGGTTATGGGAGTGGAGATTATTGGATAATTCGATTAGACGTCAACGGCAAAATAATATGGTCCAAAAGTTTTGGTGGTACGCAATTTGAACATTTATTTTCTATTGCCAAATCGAGTGACGGCGGTATTGTAGCTGTAGGCGAGTCCTCTTCAAATAATGGCGACGTCTCAGGTAACCATGGTAAGCGCGATGCTTGGATAATTAAGTTAGACATAGATGGCAATCTTATTTGGCAAAAATCAGTTGGCGGAAGCGAAGATGATTATGCTTGGTCCATTACACAAACAAACGATAATTGTGCAATAATAGTAGGCGAAACCTATTCTAACGACTATGATATTCAAAATAATCAGGGTAAGTCTGATTGTTGGATCGCGAAAATCAACTATGATGGGAACTTGATGTGGAGTAAGACATTTGGTGGTACAGAAAACGATATTCTATCCTCAATCAAGGAAACAAACGATCTTGGATTTATTGTATCGGGCTATTCATTTTCTAATAATGGTTACATTAAGAAAAATCATGGTGGAAATGATGCATTAGTTGTAAAGATAGATACTAAAGGCGACATTCAATGGATTAAGGCATTTGGAGGGAGCGGATTTGATGAAGCGAATTCATGTATTGAAACCTTAGATAATGGCTATGTTTTCGTTGGCAGGTCTAACTCCAATGATGGCGACTTGCTCAATACTACTCAAAATATAGGCCTTTTACAATTTTGGATGGTTAAGTTAAACAACAGTAGTCAAATAATATGGTCAAAAATTTTTCATAATTACGACACGGATTTAGCTACTTCCGTACAACAAACAAGAGATGAAGGCTTTATAGTGGCTGGAGATGTCGAACGTGACAAAACGAACAAAGCGGATATTTTAATTAGAAAATTCTCCCCCGAGCAAACGCCTCAATCCGACGTCTCAGATTCCGTTTTCTCGATCGTTTCGCCGACCGTAACAGCGCTAAACATCGATATGGGCCAGGTCGTACTGGGTTCTTATAAAGACTCCGTGATTACGGCTTTTATAAAGAATAACAGCAAATACGATTGCCTTATTAAAGACATAAAAATTAAATCGAAGGATTTTTACGTTATTTCCAACCCGTCGTTCACGGTAAGGGCAGGCACGGATCAAGCGATAGAAATCCACTTCAAGCCGAGCAAGCTTGGAAAGATTTACTCAAATATCAGGGTCGAAACGCAGGACACTTCTTTCTCGCAGTCTATAGAGGGCGAAGGCGTTCAACCGACATTGCAGATTAATACAGCGCTAATCGATTTTGGAAAGGTAAACGTAAAAGAGCTGAAGGATACGGTTGTCGTTCTGCTTAAGAATATCTCAGGCGGAGCCATAGACATTAGCGACGTGAAATTATTAGGACCGGACACAGAACAATTCGAAGTCCTGGAGGGCGGAGGAGCATTTGCGCTTACGTCCGGCCAAACCAGAGAACTTAAGCTAAGATTCCAGCCGATTTATGTTGGCCGCACCAGTTGTATGCTGGGGTTTTTCCATAATGGCATTAATTCCCCGGCTAAGGCGCAACTCTTCGGAGAAGGCGTCGAAAACAACGTTGGGTACGTTTACTGCGAACACGACACGGCCTACCCGGGCGAAAAAGTAAATATTGAATTAATACTGGGAGGCGTCTCATCTGGTTCGCTCGCGAACCTGCCGCATTCGTTCAAGGCGAAGCTTAAGTATCTATCTGCTCCCCTCTCGCTTTTAAACCCAGCGCTAAAGATCGGGGAATCCGCCGATTCGACAATCATCGAGGTCAAAGGGACAATAGGCGCCGATAGCGTGCTTTATACAATCGATTTTATCGCAAACGATACGCCAAAAGATTTCACCACGATTGACCTCGAAGAAATCAAATGGTACGACGCCGGAGGAAGTGAAATAGAATACGAAGCGGAAACGCAGGATGGTTCATTCAAGCTGTTGACCAGGAGAGCTACTGTTTATTGCGACAACGCGGGGGCATACCCGGGCAATAACGTAACAATTAATCTTGGCAGAAACGGTTTGTCGTCTTCGCTTCAAAGCGTTGCGACGGCTTTCAAAGCTAAGATAAGATACCTGACCGCCCCTTTGGATATAGTTAATAAGGCGTTGGTTATAAATCAAACGGCTGATTCGACAACTATCGCAATTAGCGGGACTATTAGCGCTCAAAGCATACTCTTTCCCGTTGAATTCATATCAAAAGATACGGATAAAGATTTTACAACTATAGATATAATCGATTTTAAGTGGCTGGATAACGCAGGTAAAGAAATCATTTGTAACACAGATAAGGTAAGCGGTTCCTTCCGGGTTCTCCAGTACTCCGGCAAGGCAACAATTTTCTGCACAAAAGACTCCGCCGCGGCGGGCGAAAAAGTAGCGCTGAAGCTTAAAAGCTCAGGAATCGATCCGCATTCGTTCAAGCAAATTGCGCCAAAGTTCCGCGCTACGCTGCGCTACCAAAAGACGCTCCTGGCTCCGGTAGATAATGAGGCGCTAATTTCCTACGAAGCGGACTCAGCATACATAGTAATTGCTAGCGCAGTCGGCGAGAGCGACGAACTCGCTGCGATAGACTTCATCGCGGGCTTGGGCTCCGTCGATTCCACGTCGATGGACATCGCCGATTTCAGATGGATAAACGCCGCCGGCGACGAAATCGATTACGACACCGAGACCGAAAGCGGCTCCTTCAAGCTCCTCGGCGTCTGCCGCGAGGGCGGGGCGCGCTTGTTCAATCCTACGGCAAAAGCGGGAATTGAAGGGCTGGCGCCAAACCCGGCTTCCCATGAACTGACCGTTACGCTTAACCAGGTCGAGGAAGGCGCCTCTTACCTGGTAGTTTATAATATTTATGGCAAAGAAGCAGCGAGAATGCCCGTATCGGACGAAGTAGTCGGGAAGAAAGAAGTAAAAATCGATCTCTCGGGCTTTTCAAACGGGGTTTATTTTATTAGATTTTCGACGCCGACCGGCTCGGACGTAAAGAAATTCGTAGTGGATAGGAAATAGATGTTTTCGTGCGGGAATGACGCGGATTTGCGGACTTTGAAAATTGAGGCGCGTCCTTGGTGGAATATTTTATGGATTCCCGCATGCGCGTGGATGACGCGGATTTGCGCGGGAATGGCACGTATTAGAGAACTGCAATAACACAATTAAGAATATATGTTAACGAGGTAGTTATGTCGATGAAAGTACTTTATGCCGTTACTTTCGTGCTGCTATGCAGTTGCGGATATGCGCAGGAGCAGCTAAGCCCATACTCTGTCGGGGTATTCGGGGGCTATTTGTTGAATAATCATTCGGCGGATTTCAAGAAGATACCGGAATGCCCGAGCTGTTCCCCCGGATTTGAAAGCGGGACCGGCAACGGGCTTGCCGCGGGGGCTCTCTTCGAGTACAGGCTATTTCCATTCATGTCCTTCGGCGCGCGCGTGGGGTACTACGGCATAAGCGCCGCGCTCGAGAAAATCGAGCCTACGACATTTATCATAGAAGGACAGGAAACTCCCGGGGAGTTTAAGCATACGCTGGACGCTACCTTTTCAACGATTAGCTTTCAACCTACTATTAAGCTAACGGCCTTTAACTCGTTAAATCTAAATCTTGGCGTATCGCTTTCATCGCTTCTTTCCAAGGACTACAAGCAACAGGAACAGATCTGGAAGCCGGACGGGGTCGGGACTTACGTCGATCCGACGAATAAAGACACATTAAGCAGGATTAGAAACAAGTTTTCAGGCTCCTTTGAGAACGCGGCCCCAATGCTCTTCGCTCTCAACGGCGGAATTTCTTACACCCTTCCAATGAATAAAGAAAGGAGCTTAACGCTGGAACCGGAAATAAGCTACTCTTTAGGAATGACGAACTTATTAGACCATCCCGACACAAAAAAGTGGAAGGCAAACTATTTGCAGATCGGCGCTGCCATTCGCTATACATTCCCAGTAGAAAAGGAAATCTTGAAGCAGCGCAGGCGCATTGAAAGATTCGACACAGTGACCGTAGAAAACGAGTTAATCTCGGAATCCTACATCGCTCCCGGCCGGGAAAATAGTCGCGACGATATAGAAATGATAGAGAACGTCGAAGTAACTACTACTACGGTTTCCAGAATCGACACTCTATTCCGTCCAAAAGTGTTTGCGCTAAAGGCAGATATTTACGCGGTAGGCGTCGACGCCGATGGTAAGGAAATCCCGAACCCAAAGATCATAATCGAGGAATTTACGTCGAACAAGATGAAGCCGCTTTTGAACTATATCTTCTTCGAGGATAATTCTGCCGAAATACCCTCGCGCTACAAGTCGCTTTCTAAAAATGAAGCGGAAAGATTCCAGCTGAACGATCTCTATTCTTACGAAACGATAGACGTCTACCACTATATACTTAACATCATCGGTCGTAGGATGAAGGACAATCCTTCAGCTAAGATCACAGTTGTCGGTTGCACGTCGGACAATGGTTCTGAAAAAGGCAACCCTGCCCTTGCTACGAACCGCGCCAACGCTATCAAGAATTACTTAACGGGCGTTTGGGGCGTCGAGGCGTCGAGGATAATCGACAAAAAACGAAATCTTCCGGAAAAAGCTTCCACCCCGCTCGACGATCCTGAAAAAATGCAGGAGAACCGGCGCGTTGAGATTTACTCGGACAATTATGATATTCTATCCCCCGTATATCTTGCCGATACGGCCCGCGCTGCAAATCCTCCAATAATTCGTTTTTATCCCCAGGTCTCGTGCGAGGCGGGGATCAAATCATGGGCTATTGCCGCATCGCAGGCGCATAATGGCGACCGCTCCAGTTTTGCGAAAACTGGCTCGGAGGCGCCTCCAAAATCAATCGATTGGGAGGTTGCCAGCGTTAGCTCCCTAACTCCGAAATATGCTCAGCCGCTTAATTATCATATTGGGGCCGAGGACTCTCGCGGAAAACGGGTCGCATCCGCTAACAAGGAACTGCCTTTCGAGCTCGTTACGATCAGTCGTAAGCGGGAAAGCGGAGTTAAGGATAAAACAATCGACAGCTATAGCCTTATACTATTCGACTTCGACAAATCAGATATAATAGGAACCAATAAGAAGATAATTGACTTCTTAAAGAAGCGCATTACTCCGGAGTCGATTATCACTATAGAGGGTTATTCCGATCGTACCGGCGAAGACGAATATAATAAAGTTCTTTCCGAAAAGCGCGCAAATTCGGTTAAGAACGCCATCGATAGAAAGGACGCGAAGATCAAGAATATTGGCGAGGATAAGCTGCTATATGACAACGACATACCCGAGGGCCGCTTCTACTGCCGCACCGTAGACATTAAAATAGAAACTCCCGTCGAGCAAACGCAAGGTTCAAAATAAGAGACACTGAAAAATAAAACAGGATACCTAAAGAAAAGGTATCCTGTTTTTTTAGTTATTCAAGACCAATACACTGCTGAAAGTCAATCATTAAATTACGTTATTCGGCGAATTTGTGCGGGACAGGCAATAAAATACTGCGGAGGCACGCTAGCTCCGTAAGTCGTAAAATATTATTCCCTGTAATTGATATGCATATTTGTTAAATCGCCGGAAAAAGTTTTGCGTTACTGACCCTTCTTGGGTTCAATTTTTTCAGATAACGCAGCGCCTTTTAATATCGATAATTTACCTTTGTCAAGTAAATCGTTCCCCATAAGAATCGCTCTCTCGGCGTTATCGATCAGGTTTTGATCCCTTTGATCTATTGTCCTGTCGATAAGTGAAATGGCTTTTTCTTTTTGCCTTTGCCGATCATCTTCCGATTCTTTGTTAAAAAGACGATTCCTTTCCATAAGAAGGCGTTCTTTTTCAACTAATTCCAGCTCTCTTTTCAGCAATTCCACTTCAGTCATTAGAATTTCTCCTAATAAATTAATAGATGGAACCAGGCTTTTTCTTTATGCAAATATACTAATTTGCAAAAAATATAACTAATGATTTTTAATTTTATTGTAGAAATTTAAGCTGTTTACAAAAATCCCAACCCTATGGATTCCATTCTAGCTGGAGGACTACGCTACGGGTGGCGGCAAGGTTGCCGATCATTTCCGTATAGTAGTAATCAAACAAGTTATAAGCGTTCAACGATACCGCGAAAGGCAATCCATACCGTTTACCGTAAAAGATCGCTCGAGCGTCGAATATTCTTGCATTAACCCGGGCGTCGTAATCCTTTACGGAGTTCAGGTACAAATCTATGCTTTTTACTCTCGACTTAAAGCGATAATCGAATTGGATCTCGAACGGATCCATCTTATAGCCTACTGTTGAGTACCAAAGGACCTCCGAGCGGTATTTTAGAGTTTGGTCGGTAGTTACGTCCTTTGGATCTAAATATGTCAGCGATGAATGAAGCGTAAAATCATTAAATAGCAGTGTAGTCAGCGAGAATTCTATACCCATTATTCTGGCTTTTGTCAGGTTTCTGAACTGTATTGAATCGGTTTTTTGTATAAACATCGGCTCTATCAGGTCCTGCATATCGTACCTGAACGCAGAGAAATCAAGCTCGGCGGGAAAGAGCCACATGACGCCGCGCCAGGCTCCGCCTATTTCGTAGGATTGGCTCAGCTCCGGCTTAAGCCCGGGGTTTCGCTTTACCTTAAATCCGGCGAATCCCGTAGAAACGTATCGCTCGGCCACGGTAGGCGCGCGGAAGCCGCCCCCGGCATTTGCCCGGATAGTCCATTCCGGGGTAATCGAGTATATCGCTCCGAGCTTGGGAGAAAATTGCATTGAATTACCGGCCTCGGCTTCCCCCGCTGATGAGCCTAAATACTCGTTATCAATTCGCCCGCCGGCCGTTAGGGTTAAATTCTTAAGAAGCGTATATTCGCCTTGCGCGTAAGCTGAAAATATTGATTGCGACCGGTTCCCGTATATCTTTGCAGACACCGTATTGAACAGTCCGTTCAAGCCGCCGGTGATAATTAGATTCTCGATTACTCTCGATGTGTAAAGAGCTTCCGCGTTGATCGAGTTGGCGATCGTCTGCCTTTTATCAGGATCGCCCGATTTGCGAGTGTCGTCGAACGTCGTAGCAAATTTTCCAAATCTTAGAAGCACGAATCGCTTGTCGTCCAATATGTATTTCAGGTCGCCGAAGAGAGCCAACCGGGAGGTAAGTATTTGCGCGGAAATATCCGTATTTTCAGGCGGAAAGGTAGCGCTGTCCAGCCCTTTCCAATAGATCCAATCGTCCCTCCGCTCCGTAGCATAACTGCTCGTTACGGACAATTCCATTCTATCGGAAGCGTAGTACTTCACTTTTCCATATAAATTATTCCGGTAGGATTTCCCAAACTTTTTCCAGCCGTCGTCGCCGTTTGCTCCTGCGGTCGCCGTAAATCCAAATTTTCCGACCCGGTTGGAGTACCCGGCGTCAATCGATTTGATCAGGCTATAGTCGTCTCTAAACTGCCATCCATCGAACCGGGGATGCGTATAGAGCCCGATTGAGGCCCGCGCCCGCGTCGTCGAAACTACCGAAGGCTCCCGTGTAATAACGTTAATCACACCGCCGAGGGCGCCAGTTCCGTAGAGCGCAGAACCGGTACCCTTTACTACTTCGACTCGTTCGATCATGTAAACCGGGAGCGCGTCGAGCTTTAAGTCCCCGTTGTCCCCCGCTACCAGCGGAAAGCCGTCCAATAGAAGCTGGCTTCGCGCGCCGATACCAAAAGCGAATCCCTCGGACCCACGGATTATCACGTTATCTTTATTTACTTCCACCCCGGGAATGTACTGCAGCAATCTATCCATTCGCGTGATCGCTCGCTCGGTAATTGCCCGGGAATCAAATACGGCGACCGAGACGGGGGTTTCTTGTATCGATTGAACCCTCTTATTTGCGCTTACGACGAGTTCACCGGTGCGGAAGGGCTGCTCGGCGAGCGCGATCTTCATAAGACTATCGGACGGCTCAACGTCTAATAATAGCGTATGGTAACCGATTAGCGAAACGAGAGCTTTATATTTCCTAAGCGGCACGTTTTTTATTTCAAATGTTCCGTTCTTACCGGTGTAGGCGCCCCACGGCGTACCCTCCAGCTTAACCGAAACCCCCGCAAGGGGCTTGCTCCCGGCGGTATCCGTCACGACGCCCTTTATGGAGCCGCGAGCTTGGGAGTAAAGACTATGCGAAGATAAAATTAATATCAGTAGTAAAAACGTATATTTCATAGAATATTCCAGGTTATTGAGTTATTTGGTCGCGACTCCATTTACTGCACGAAAGGATTGTGCGGCAAATTGTCGAAATCAAGTATAAGGTCTATTCGCTTAGTTTCGCCGGGCTTTATTATAAATGACGTATGGGTAGTATCCCCGGCGGCTACGGCGCCATAAACTGCGCCTGGCTTCCAATCGAGCGGCCCCCCGTAATTGATCGCTATGCCGAAGTACATTATTTCCGTAGGAGGAGCTTTTATTTCTAAAACATATTCAAATTCATCTTTGTCAATAGGAAGCGAGGAGGGAGAAAAATCGGCCTGGCCGGTTAGGATTTGCTCCAATAGATTATTGGCAGGAAAAATCCTTAACGCAACGGCACGAAGCTCCTTTAATGAATCTGCCGGAGGTCTCGTCCCCCGAATAGTAATTTTCCCTTTAATAAAAGCTCTTTGGTCGCCTGAGCGCGGCTCCAGCCCACCCTCGCAAGCCCATGCAAGCATACTCAACGCAAAAATAAGAATAAGCTTAACTCTCATGTAATAATCACCGGGTTTTAATAAAACTACCTTTCAATACGTTTTTGGATTTTTTTTCGTTTAAGATGCTAAAGAACGAAAATAGAGAAGCAAATCGCGCTTTGTTGATTATTTTTGTAAGCGTAACAGTTAAAGAAAAGGAATGTTTTGGAATCGATCGTAGATTTTCTCTCCCAGTCGCCGTGGTATTTATTCTTAATTGCCGCTTGCTTGATCACGTTTCTTGAAAACGTATTCCCGCCGTCGCCCAGCGATTCTTTAATAGTATTTATGGGCGCAATGGCTTCGATGGGACACGTCGGTTACGTTCCCCTGCTTTTGGCCTCGACGCTTGGCTCTACGCTTGGATTTGCGGCAATGTACTGGTTAGGTTCAAAGTTCGATAAAAAAGTAATCCACTCGGGTAAATTCAAGTTTCTCTCGAGCGAGGGCTTGTTGAAGGCCGAGGATTGGTTTCGCAAGTACGGCCTGTGGCTGATAGTTGCCAATCGCTTTCTTACCGGCACCCGCGCGGTAATTTCCTTTTTTGCCGGCATTAGCAGGTTGCAGTTTTCCGTTACCGTGGCGCTTTCCGCGATAAGCGCGCTGGTGTGGAATTCATTATTAATTTACTTAGGTTCAGTTTTTGGCGATAACTGGAAAACCGTCGACTACTATATGTCCCTTTATGGTAAGATTATTCTTCCCATCGCCGTCGTAATTATTCTATTCCTGGCCTGGCGTTGGTATAGATCTAATTTTGGCCCCCAGAAGCCTCCAAACTCCGGCTCCGGAGAAAATAAATGATAATCAAATATAGGGTTACGAGGCTGACAATTAATATCGTTATCGCCGGTAAGAGTTGAAGCAGATCCTTGGTTGAATCCGTCGCTGCCGGGTCGATAAAGTAAGCGAGCACGGAGGCGAAGTTAAACAGGAAATGGAATATCATCGCGGGGAATATACTGCGCGTTGAGATTGATATAGCAGCCAGGAGGGCGCCAAGCGCGAATATAGTGAATAAATTAAATGGATTGATATGCAACGCCGCGAAAATAGCCGAGGATATTATAATAGCCCTCATAGGCGTCATCCATTGCTCGAGCGTTCTAAGGAATAAGCCGCGGAAAAAGAACTCCTCGCCAATAGCGGGCAGAACGGCGATCGTAAACGTCGCGAGCGCAAATTGAGGCGACGCTATGCCGGAAGCCGAGTACTTGACCAGTTCGTCGAAAACGCCCGAATCGAAGGTATTGAGGACGTTCTCGTATACTCCTGGCATTAATCTGAAAAAGATTGATTGAATTCCGATGTTTATACCCAGGCACGCAAGTAGACCGGCCAGCCCGATAATCAAATGGAAGAAATGAAACGGGCGTAAACGTAGCGCGGCCTCAAGGGTAAAAGGAGAATAATAGGCGATAAAAACAGCCGGCAGAAGCATCCCAAAAAAGGTGATCAGACCAAGCATTATTACGTTCGATTGGGGAGCGATAAAATAAAAAACTACTCCGAAAAACAACGAAGCCATAAACATCGATACTATTATTACCACGAGCGATCGCCACGCTAGAGCTTTAAAATTATATTTAGCAGGGTCAAATTCGGTCGGTTGCTCGGACTCGATCATTAATAAGTTGCTCCAATTGTAATAGAAAGGACTATTCCGCCAAAGTTTTTAATTGGCAGCCCCCTGATGCTTTCCAGGCCGTCGCCGCCGAATGGTATATAATAATATCTTAAATTGACGCCCAGCATCGAGTTCTTCCCAACGCCACCAAAGTTAGCCCCAATACCGCCAAAACCGCCGAACCGAAAGTAGGTCTTAGCGTAGCTCCAGGCGGTGAACCAATCCACCAACCTACCGACGTTATCTTCGTACGGCGTGGAAAAGATAATCGCAGGGCCGCCACCCAAAAAGACGTAGGGCTTAAAGTTCTCGGAAAGCGAGTTGCGGAAGATATACTTTTGTACTCCCGCCATAATCGGGATCATAAAAAGGCGATTGACTTTGTCGCGAACGCGCCAATCCTGTACGTCCGGATCCCACACCTCAAATTCGTCCGTATTTCGCTTCCCGGTAATAAACATTTGTAGCAACAGGGAATAGTCATCGTTTAGATTCCTATTAAAGAACGCCCCGCCTCCAAACCCGCTCTCGGAAATTGAAATGTCTATCCCCCAGGCGCCTTTTGCGATTATCGCCGGATCGGAGATCGTCCTTAACGGCTCGGCAGGTTCAAATATAAAAGTTGTGTCGGGCAAAGGTTTTCGCGGAGCTTCTTCTCCTACCGTGGGCTGGGAGAAAGCAGATGCCCATTGCAAAAAAACGGCGATTATGATTAAACTTTTCAACATTAATAGGGGTTCCCGCAATGTCGGCTAATTTTGAATTTACAATTTATTCTTCAGGATTAAACGATTTTACTCGCTAAAATTGTAATAGAGAAGATAGTTTTGTAATTTTACGGTTGCGTCAAACGCAATATTTAAGAAAGTGGAAATGTCTTGCCAATGAAGCTAACCGAGTTGATTGGAATACTCGAACGCGAGCTGCCTACCGGGGCCGCAATCGCGGGCGATAGGACTGGATTGCAGCTGCAATCCGGGCGTACGGACGTTAGTTCTATATTAGTCGCTTATGAACTAACACCGGCGGTCGTTCGGGAAGCCGTTTCGCTTGGCGCGGATTGCATTATAGCTTTCCATCCCCTTATTTTTACACCGCTTACGGCTATTACTGAATTGGATCGCGTAGGCTCTATAGTAACGGAATTGATAAAAAATTCAATAGCTCTTATTGTAGTGCATACTATTTTCGATTGCCACCCGCAGGGAACGAGCTATAAGCTTGCGCAAGCGCTGGGATTTAAGCCCCGGGGCCCGATTTTCCCCGACGCCGAAAGGCCCGGGTACGGTATGGGGGTAATTGCAAACTGCCCGTCCGCCCTGCAAGGTAAAGCCCTGGCTGCGCTTCTGGCTGAAAAGCTCGGATCGCCGGTTAAATATGCCGAGGGAAGGGATTATCCAATTAAGACCGTCGCCATTATAGGCGGTTCAGGCGGCTCTTTCCTTGCTGAAATTGAGAATATGGGCTTTGACGCTTTTATTACCGCCGACATCAGCTACCATACGTTCCACCGCGTGAGCGGGCGAACGTGGCTTTTCGATCCCGGGCATTACGAGACGGAAAGCCTTGTGGCAAGCGCGCTTGCGGATTTATTATTTAATATTCTCCCCGGCGAAAACTTACTTACAATTAATACGTCTTCTATATCGACAAACCCGGTACGTTACGCGATAGGATGACTTTTTGAAAAAGAATTATAATTTTATTAAATAGACGGTGAAAATTTATGGAATCTCAAGTCCGTTATCTCTCCCTTTTGGCGCTTATCGATTTACGGCTCGACGAGCTCGCTGAAGATCTGGGAGACCTTCCGGCAACAGTTCGGACGCTAGAGGATAAATTAAAGAATCAAAAGAAAATGGTCGACGAGACTAAAGCTATTTTGGAAGAGATTAAGCAGTTCTGCGCAAACGCCAAAGTTACATTAGTTGAATTAAAGGATAGGGAAGAAAAGCTCGCGAAACAGCAATTTATGGTTCGCAACAATAAAGAGTTCGACGCTATTTCTAAAGAAATCGAAACGATAAAGCAGGAACACGAATCGCTTTCCTCGCGCCTCAGAACGGAAGGAATTAAGGAAGACAACCTTAAGCGCATACTTGAGGACCAACAAGTCGAATATATTAAAGCTGAAAATGCGTTCGACATAAAGATTAAAGAGATGAACGAGCTAACGGGCGACCAAAACGAGGAAGTCGCAGAGCTCCACAAGAAGCGCGAGCGCGTCATTAAATTCATCAAACCTGAATATTTCGTCGATTACAATCGTATTCGCACAATGCACCGCGACGCATCCGTCACTATTCGCAAGAATAGCTGCACGGGCTGCTTCAGCGCGGTTCCCGCCCAAAAGATTGTAGAAATTCGCAATAATATCGATTCGCTATTCCACTGCGAGCATTGCGGTAGAATTTTAACGCCGGAAGAAATCTCCGTCGACGAATCCGATTTAGACGAAATTTAAATAAAATAAGTTCTCAATTATGGACGCCGCCCCCTACGCAACGTATACGATCCTAGCGATAACCGTCGCTATTAGCTTATTAGCGCTGCGGGGCGGCGACCTGTTTTACCGGCTGGCGCTACGCCCCTACGAGGTGCGCCGCGGCCGGTTAACGGGCTTATTAGGCCATGGATTCGTCCATGCGGACATGCTGCACCTGGCGTTCAATATGTTCTCGCTCTATTTCTTCGCGCCCGCGCTTGAAAGCCGAATGGGTTCCCCCCTTTTTGCCGTATTGTACCTGAGCGGTCTAATAGTTGCCGGCATACCAACAGTATTAAAGCATGGCTCGGACCCGAATTACCTTTCCGTAGGAGCCTCGGGAGCCGTCTCGGCAGCAATCTTCAGCTTTATCGTATTCGAGCCGTTCGCAAAGATAATTATCTTCCCTATCCCCTTTCCAATGCCCGCGATGGTTTTCGCAGGTCTCTACCTATTGTATTCATATTTTGCCGCCCGCCGAGCCGAGGACGTAATAAACCACGACTCTCATTTCTGGGGCGCAGTTTGGGGCTTAGTTTTTACTATCGCAATTTTTGGTTGGCCCTTTTAAACGCGCCATAAAAAAAGCGGCCGTTAAGCCGCTTCTTGTTCACTTCAAGGGATCTATATGTTAGCCGTTGGGCTCGTTTTGAGTTTATTCGTCCACGGGGGTATTGCTGTCGATTTCTTTATAGCAGAACCACCAATCGAAGTTTTGGTATCTTGATTTCTTGTATTTAGCCGCTTTAATGTCCTGCGCCGGGGGCACGATTACTTTATCGCCAATAATTTCGTTGTTGGGCCAGTTTGCGGGCATAGCTACGTTGCCCGCGTCGGCTATCTGCATAGCGCGCACCATCCGAAGCAATTCGTCGAAGTTCCTGCCGAGCTCCTGCGGGTAGAACAGTATTGAACGGATAATTCCCTTCCCGTCCACAATATAGACCGCGCGAACCGTATTCTTGCCTTTTCCCGGGTGAATCATGCCAAGCTGGCGAGCTACCGTTCCGTCGTCCGCGATAATTGGGAATTCGATCTCCTCGTCTAAATTATCCTTTATCCACTCCACCCACTTCATGTGCGAGTAAACCTGGTCGATGGACAGCCCGATAAGTTCGCAATTCAGCTTGCGAAAGTTCTCGTATCTCTTTTGGAACGCAATGAATTCAGTCGTACAAACTGGCGTGAAATCGGCGGGGTGACTAAAAAGTATAAACCATTTTCCCTCCATACCCTTAGGTAAAGAGAGCTTGCCGTGGGTAGTATGTACGTCAAGAGCCGGGAAATGGTCGCCGATGGTCGGGGTATTAAAAATTTCGTTCATCGTTAATTCCTTTATTTGAAATGATAAATGAAATAATTGTATTAAACGATTGGGAGTCATTAATATTTTTGTTAGACGGGACAAATTTACGCTATAGGCGCAAAAAAAGGCGAGCGTTCGGCTCGCCTCTATATTAAATCCTTTTTCACCGCAATTATTGACCTGGGGTCGTTTCCGGGGTTTGCTGAGCTGCTGCTGCGGCGGCGGCTGCACGTGCGCGTTTGTTGCGCCAGTACTTGCGTTGCGCGCGGGTCTCTTCGTCGGACATTGCGCCCTTGGCGGGGATTTGCAGCACTTGCCCTGGATGGATGATATCCGGGTTGCGGATTTGATCCGTATTGCCTTGCCAAATCTTCGGCCAAAGGAACGGGTCGCCGTAGATTTCAATCTTGCCTGCGATATTCCAGAGGCAATCCCTGTCCTCAGCCCAGGTTCCAACGGTATAGGTGTTGGTTTTCCTTTCCCTGTAGAGGCCGCGGATATCGCGAGCGTCGGCAATGATCCTATCATAGAATTCGGGCATCAGCGAGACTTTATTGCTGCGGAGAGCGTTTAGGTCGGCTTCTAACGTACGAACGTCTTCCTGGCGTTCAGCCAGGGCGGCGTCCGAGAGCGCGCGGAGTTCGCGGATTCTGCCTTCTATCACGCCGAGTCTCTGGCGGAAAGCTTCAATATCGGCGTCGGTGGCGCCCAATAAGTTCTTGATATCGTCGCGGCAGCGATTCATTTCGGCCACTAAATTGTTCAAAGTGGTCTGGTTCGCGCTGTAACGGTTATTTAAGTCGTTCAGCTGGGATTCGAGCGACGAAACGCGCGTTTGAAAATCCTGTATTCTTAGGATAGCTTCTTTCTTGGTTAATTCTTGATCCGGTTTGCTGGCGGGGGGCATATCGCCTTGAGCCATACCGGTAGCCGTTGCCGCAAAGAAGCCAATGAACAGGTATTTAACTAATGTTTTCATATTTTTCCGTGATTAAAGTTAAACATACGGTTAAGAAATTACCTGCCGGGCGTTTGCACAGCGGCGGTATCGGGCGACCAATCAGGCCAGCTGTTTGGCCACGACGATAGTTTTTGATTGATAAAGTCCTTCTGCTTGTTGCAGTTGGTTACTTCGTTGCGGCGAGAAGCGATTTCGCTCTCAATCTTCGTAAGCGAAGTTCGCGTGCGCGAAATGTCGTCGTTCAACGTACGTTCGCGGCGGCGCAAGTCCTGTAGCTGCGTAAGCTGTTCCTCGGTTACCTTCGGAGTGCAGCTTGTAAAGAAAGAAGACGATGCGAGAAGCATTGAGCCGACGCCAAAGCTAACGACTAAATTTTTCAAGCGCATATGACCTCCTGGTTATTATGTTAACAATATTCTGACTGTCTATTTTGCTGTCTATTAAACATATATCATTATAGACGAAAAAGTAGCAAAATCAATTTTGCCATTTATCCAAATATAAGAAATAATAACAGAAACTAAAAAAGTATTTTAAATTTTTGTAATAGAGATCTTAAATTAGAATGAAATAGTCGTGCGACCCGTCGGTAACGATCTGCAACGCCCCCGCCCTTACCAACCGGATTAATAACCGCTCGCTCTGCCTGTTGGATATATTAACGAGCTTTGCAAAATCCTTTACGGTAGCGCGTTCGTTCTTTTCAAGGAATGCAAATAGGCGCTTCTCCTTTTCGCCTATAGAAAGCCTCAGGGGCTCGTCGTTGCCGGGATTGAGGTATCTCATTAGTCGCGTCATCTCCCGGCTCGCTATGACGCTTTTTTCGCCTAATCTGATGTATACGCGGGTACTCGCTTGCGGGTCCTCGCTCGTCTCTATTACCAGCTTGTGGGGCTTTTGCGAACTCTGCTCTATCCGGACGACCACTACGTCCTTCCCCGCTACCGTCATTATTTCAATCTCAGGCGTTATGGGGGGATCTATGTAAAAATAGCATGCCTGCTCGATAATATCCATTTCGTACTTTTCGCTCGGTACGCCGACGATCGCGCCGTCGTCGTCCACGCCGATCATTAAGTAACCGCCCTTGGTATTGGCGAAGGCGGCAAATTCTTTCGCTAACTTCTCCGGGGATTTAGCTTTGCGCTTAAACTCCACGGTGGTCGATTCCCCCCCGGCTATCATTTCTCTGAGCTCTTTTGCGTTCATGGCGTTCTATTCTTGTTCGTTCAATTCCTATGACGAATAAAGTGGCAAAAGAAATTGTCTAAAAAACCTTGTTCATTTTAAATTTTTTAGTTAATTTTGTAAACGAAATTTGACGCGGGCTCTTAGCTCAGTTGGTCTAGAGCGCTTCCTTGACACGGAAGAGGTCGCTGGTTCGAATCCCGTAGGGCCCACTACCGCGAAATAAAAAAGCCGCCTTTAATAGGCGGCTTTTTTTATTTTAATAAAAGTCTATTAAATCAATTTTTCACGCCTACTGTCGCTTGCCATCAGCGATCATATCCCTGAATAAAAGGTAATACCTTCCTCCTGCGATTTTTGCGGCTTTTTTGATATTCCAATAGAACCACTGACCAAAGCACGCGCTATAGCTGTCGCTCGCTATGGAGGCGGCCTTGGCGGGGCTCATTCGTCTAAAGATCGTATAGCGGCCGATAACGGCGCATTCTCCAACCTTAAAAGATCTCCTGACCGGCTCGGAGGTGAATAAAGCGCGTATGCCGGCTTCGGATGCGGCCAGCGCGACATTCTTAGAATAATATCCGCCCGGTATAGAAGCGCATCTTACATCTTTTCCAAGTATATCCTCGAGCGTGGCCCGGCTTTTCTTCCATTCATCCAATAACGCAGGATACGTTAGAGAAGACATAACAGTAGGATGCGAGGCCGAGTGCGAACCAATTATATGGCCCATTGCGTCGAGTTCAATGATTTGTTGCTTGTCGAGAAAGCTGGGAGTTCCAATATAATTCGTCGTAATAAAGAAATGCGATTTCCAGTCTACTTCCGCTAATAATCTCATCAGGTGGCTATAGGCGCAAACGCCTCCGTCGTCGAACGTAAGCATAAAGGACTTACCTTCCTGTCGCTCGTTAACGAGATAGTCCCATACGAGAACAGGGCTGCGCGCTGCCGCCTTATGGAGGCTTGAGAGATGATGCATGAAATCCCGGTCGGTAAACTTATAAAGATTCGCCGCAGGACTATTAAACCCGCTAAAGCTAAACTCCTTTTCAGGTACGATGTCGTGATACAGTAATGTCGTCGCTTTCATATGCTTTCCCGTTTTTAATTTTGCCTTTTTTGGCATTTGATATAATTGAAAGTTGTTTGGTGAGCCATGGTTGTCCGAAAACCTGCGAACGCCTGCCGCGCGTGTCGATCGATCGCGCTTGACCGGCGCAAATCTCGATTAGCTTATTCTTTATATCATCAAGATTATCGAGAACCGTTCTATGTTGGATGATTAGATGCGAATCCCGGAGAACGTCCCAATCGTAGCAGTAATAGCCGTAGACGGGGCCGGTGTCGATCCCCTCGTCGATTTTTAGAAGGGTCGTGCCTACCTTCGAGTAATCTCCCGAAGCGATCGCCCAGAAGCAGCCGTATGCGTTCCTGTATTCGGGAGTTACGCCTGGATGAAGTACAAAGGTTCCGATTGAAGGAATTGAAAAAACGTTTTTCTTCAGTAGCTGCTTGCAGCGAGCTAGAATTATATCGGGCTTAATTGCGGAAATGAAATTAATGGATTCAGGAGAATTTGGACTATGGGTATAGAGTATCTTAACGCTCGGAGATAATGCAGGATATTTTTTATAGAGCTCATCGAATTTACCCCTCTCCCAGGCGCGGTCGCGCCCAGCGCGAAAGAGCTTATAATAAATCCTGAAAGCGATAATGTCGGCGAACCGAAATAACCCGCTTCTTTTTATCTCCTTCCTAATTCTTTTAAAGAGGCGCGACTTTTTTTCCCTAAGAACAATTATCCCGCCCAATTCGGAAAATGAAGCCATCCAGCGGGCCAGAACCCCTTGGTCTATTTCGGCCCCTTCGTGGCAGATTAGCAGCGTTCTCATATTGTGAATATTAAGATAAATATTTTCGATTAATCAATTATGCTTAAATTAAGTAAAACATCGCAATTTTCATAATACAAACATCATCGGGCTAAGTTTTTTTTAACTGCCATTAAGAAAAAGGTTAATTATCCTGCAAATCAATACTTTCCGTAGTTTGGCCGTTTGGAGGATGCGGCAGTGAAAAAAAAAGCCGCTTGTTGCAAGCGGCTTTATTATAGAGTATTTTATTAAAAAACTAATCCGAGAATCTCCACGTCAGGCCCAGGCCAAATTGCATAATCGTATTTTTGAACTGGTTAATCAAAGGAGCCACGCCAGCATTTGCATTTGGCCCGCCCTCGTTTCCGTAAGCGGAGCGCTGCTCCTCGGAGCTGAAAGTTCTCCAAATGCCGTCGATGCGCACATTGCTGCCGATCACCACCCCGACGCCGCCGGAAAACGTAGTTCGGGAGCCGTCCACATTCTCCGCGGCCCATGGGCTGGAACGCTTTTCGTAACCCAAGCGGGCGAATACGGGTAGTTCCGGTATCTTATATTCCGCGCCGAACGAATACGTAAAGACTTCCTTCAGCTGTCTCTTAATATCATTGTTTAAGGCTCCGGCGTCACCCAGATCATTCATTTCCATTTGCGAGAGATCGGTATAGTTAACGCCGCCGGCTAAGGTCAGTCCTTCATAGTGATAGGAAGCCCCTGCGGAGTATACGAACGGCGTCCTAACGGTGTAGGCGTTGTCCTGACCGCTGTTGCCCCAATGTGTGGTGGTCTTGTCGCCGTTATCGTATTCCACCCTTGCGTCCTCGGTAAAGGATTCGTTTATTGAGTAATTCGTAGGCAATTCGACCGCGACAGACCACCGGAAGCCCTCCCCGGCCCTCCCGGCAAGGCCTAACGTCATACCGAGGCCGAATACGTCCTGCTGAACAGTTTGGTTCAGTGTAAATATCGAAAAATCAATATTTGTAAATCCTTCAACGTCGTTAAAATTATATATATTATTTATGTCGGTTTCCGTATATATCCGGTTATAATCATAAGAACCGAACTTAAAAGCTACGGAGAGACCGCCGGCGAGATTTTCGTTAAAGTCGTACGAAAGCCCCGCATTAATAACGTCCATACCGCCTTGCTCCTGGGTCATTTCTTTTTGTTCGAGATTATTGACCAGGGGCGTATAGGAGTTATCGTTAGCTATCCCCAGGTAGCGCATCATGTTGTCGTCCGCCGACAGGGACTTGTCCTGCGCGGCCCTCCAATCGATAAAAGTGGAATTCCTATTGAATAAAGTCCATTCCAGGTCGTTATCAAAAAGGCTTGTGGCGGAGTACCCGATGCCAACTTTTAAATTTGGGCTTGCCGGAGCCGTCAGCGCGATATTATTGATGTAGTCGTTACCTGCATAGTTATTTACTCCAGTTAGGCCTTCGCTCCCGATATTAGTCGTATTGACGCGGTGCATAGTGAAGCCGAAGTTAAATTCCTGCTGTTGAGCGAACGTAAGCGCGGCAGGATTCATAAAAAGAGCCGCGGCGTCGTCCCCTATCCCTAAAAAGCTAAGCCCCAAGGCTCCCTGGCGAGGAGAATAATAAGCGTTCGGCGTGGCTATCCTAAGGCCGTCCTCGATGAATTGCGCTCGTAGCGCGCCCGCGCCGAGCATAAAGATCCCTAACAAAACGAGCGTTCGTTTCATTCCTATATCCTTTCGTTATTTGTTTTATCGATTTACTTTACGTTATCTGCCGCCGCCGCGATTAGATCCTCCGCGACCGCCGCCGGAGTTGGAACCGCCGGAGCTGGAACCGCCGCCCCTGTTAGAGCCGCCGCCGGAGGAGGGAGAGCTTTCCCTTTGCGGAGGAGGCGAGTACGAACGGGTAGGAGCGCTTTCGCGGGGACGTTCAACGGGTTGATACGTTTCCCTGGGCCGTTCAGCGGGCTTTGCCGACTCGCGCTCTCTACCTGACTCCCGGGGACGTTCCACGGGTTTGGCCGTTTCGCGGGGGCGCTCTGTTGGCGAAGGATTTCCCGGGGCGATACTGTTCGATCCGCCGCGATTAGTTCCCTGGTTTATATTGACCTGATCCCGACGATTGGGTTCCGCTTTTCTTTCTTCCTGTTTCGTTGAGCCGCCCGCCGGGGAGCTTACGTTCCCGCCCCTATTTGGGCTGCTCGCAGGATTTACCCTTTCGCGATTCGTAGAGCCGGACGGAGCGATTTTCTGATTGTCGGGAGTTGACACTCCGCGGTTTGCGCCGCCGCGGGGCGTAGATTCCCCGCCCTTCCTAATTTCGCCCGAACCCTGGCTTGACCCGCCCGTGCGATTCCTACCGCCGTTGTTAGTCGGGGTTTGAACGGATTGGCGTCCTGTCCCGGACGGAGCGTTAGTAGAAGTGCGGTTGTAACCGCGGGTGTCGCCTACCGCCGCGTTGCGCGATGGCGTCCCGTGAGAAATGCCGCCGCCCGAGCCGTTGCGGGACGAACCGAAATGACGCCTGTCGTTGCGGTCGTGCCTGTCGCGAGCATAAATTGGAACGTGATGCCTGCGCCAATAGGGGTAATCCGAATACCAATATCCCCAGGGATAGGGATCGTAGTAAGGCATGCCGGCGTAGAAGTAATATGGGGTATAGCCCCAGGGATTGTAGTGATGATAATAGAAGTCGCGATGCCAGTACCAATCCCAGTTGAAATTACCATAATCAACCCAATAATAATCGAACCAGTTATAGTATCCATACGGGTAACCGTAGCTGATTGAAACTCCGCCATACGGGTAACCAGCTACGACGGACCATCCGTAGGGCCTGCGTACCCAGGGATGCATGTAGGACGAGTAAGTATAGGGCGAATAATAATAATTATTGACAATTGTCGGAGAGCCGGCTATCGCGTTTCCCTCTTCAACGGGTTCGGCGAGCGTATCCGAAACGACGTAGTCGTTCGGCTCCGCGTAGGCTAAGTCTTGCGCCTCGCCCTCTTGGGCGTCGACATATTCAGCTTCCTCGACGTAATTGCGTTCGACTGCTTTTTGCTGCGGCGCTTTCTTAGCCGGAACGGCTTTTTTATTAGAATATCCAAAATAATCTTCTTCGGACGCGCCGTTAGTCGCACAGCCTACTATCGAAATACTTGCCAGTGCAAGAGCTAAAATATTAATAGTTTTCATCTTGTATTCCTCCTAAGTGTACGACGAAAGATAACATAGAAAAGTTACACATCTTATCGCCAGCACAAATATAAAAAAAGATTTCGCAAAACGGCAAAATCTTCGTAATTTTGTATGTCGCTCGGATGGCGGAACTGGTAGACGCACAGGACTTAAAATCCTGTGGGCGTTAAGCCCGTGCGGGTTCGACTCCCGCTCCGAGTACGTGAACGCAGCCCTTGAAATAGCTTCTAGCCTTCAAGGGCTGTTTCTTTTTTAATATTATTAATATTTAAAGTCTATTTATCGCCTTCGGAAGCCTAATGCCTGAAGATATCTTCCTGAAAATACTAGTGATTGGCGTATTAGCCGTTATATCGCCCGGGCCGGACGTTTTCATTACCATGAAGAATAGTCTTGCCTACGGAGCCAAAGGCGGTCTTTCTACGATGCTGGGCATCCTTACCGGCAATACGTTCCAGATTTCATTCGTAATTTTAGGCTTTGGTTGGTTAACGGGGGAGTACCCTCAAGCAATAGTCGTGGTGCGCGTATTGGGTTGTATTTATCTTTCGTGGATCGCGTATAAATTAATTAGATATGCAGGACAAAACGATAATAATGTCTCAACAGGCGAGCAGAGGAAAATAAAGTTCAAAGAGGCTTACTTAATGGGACTATTGACTAACGTGCTGAACGTTAAGGCGATAATTTTCTTCGTGAGCATTTTCTCCCAGGTGCTCACCGCGACGGCGCCCGCTACTCTTAAATGGATTTGCGGAGCGGAGATGCTAACGATCTCCACTTTTTGGTTCTCCGCGCTATCCTTTTTAGCTTCCCGCGATACCTTCAGGAGGTTTTACTTTAGGTTTGCAAAAACCTTCGACTACCTTTTCGCCGCCGTCTTAATAATTATAGTTGTCGAAATGCTGTTCGAGACGCTCTTCCGATAGTTATTTGAGCTTTGATCTCAGGTAATCAAGCAATAGATTGACCCGCTTCTCCCTCGTTTCGGGGCGCTTAGCATCTTTTATAGCGTTGACGTATTCCTTTTGATGCGTGAACGAAGTCTTTGCCCATGCTTCGGCTAATTTCTCGTCGCCAAGTATGGAGGCAACGTCCCCGGGCAATTCCACTACGCGCGGCGCAAGGTCCTGCTTAATTATTACATGAACCGTTTCGCCCGCTGACTTCCCTACCTTATCCCGGATTTCTTTAGGCATGCCGAGGAAATAGCAGGGGCTCCCCATCTTAGCGAGGCTGCCCCGATACTCTATCCCGTCGAAAGTAGCATGTACTTTCACGCGACCGCGAACGCCAAATTCCTCCATTACGTCGTATGGAAAATCGACATAGGTCGCCTGCATCCCTTCATGGTTTTGAATTATTGCGTCGAATTCGTACGTTTTATCCGTCTTTTCGCTCATAACTTAAATCCATTTTCAGCAATGACAATAATTGCAAATATATTAAAACTAACTTGCTTTTTCGACAATCGCTTTCTTGCCGCGGCTCATTTTTTGGAAAGCGCGAAGTATAAACTCAGCTTCCTTGAACGGCACGGTAATAAACGAATAATCGTTAAAGACTTCCACGTCGTTGATTTTTTTGTCGTGCGTCTTAGCGATATTTTTAACTAACTCGACGATCGATTTTTTAGTCATACCGTCGCGCCTTCCCTTAGCGATAACAAGCCGGGTTTCCTCGTCCATTTCGTAATCGGATTCGTGTTCCTTCTGCTTTGCTAGGCGTTCGAGCGGCGCGTAATTAGTAGCGTCGAGTTCGTCCTTAAAGCTGAACTTAAGCAGAGCTGCGATAACGTCCTTCGGCTCTTTATCCTTCACCAATTCCTCGGCGAGAGTATAGAAGATCTTCTCGATCGTCTCTTCGGTTAGGTTATCCAGCGCGCTTTTTATCCACTCCATTTTGGAGTTAATGATGTCGCGGATCGCCGGGATCTTCCCTTTCCTGATTTCCGTTTTTGAAGCTCTGCGGATATAGAGCAGGTTGCGCCCTTCTCGCGGAGTAACGAACGTGATAGCGGTGCCTTCGGCGCCTGCGCGGCCCGTTCTGCCGACGCGATGCACGTAGGACTCGGCGTCCTGCGGGAGCGAGTAGTTAATTACGTGCGTCAGGTTCTGTATGTCGATGCCGCGCGCGGCAACGTCCGTAGCGACTAATATGTTTACTTTTTGCGTGCGGAACCTGTTCAATACCTTTTCGCGCATTACCTGCGAGATATCGCCATGAATGCAATCTACGTCGTAGCCGCGATCCATTAGCGTATTCGTTACCCTGTCCACCTCCACCTTCGTGCGGCAGAAGATAAGACCGTAAAATTCAATTTCGTAATCAAGTATGCGGCAGAGCGCTTCGAACTTTTCGCTCTCCTTTACCTCGAAGTAAATCTGGTCGGTTAGGTTCGTCGTAAGCTGCTCGGAAGCGATCTTAATCGTTTCGAATTCGCGAAGGTATTTCTTAGCGATCTTCAGGATTTCCGGGGGCATAGTCGCGCAGAACATAAATGTGCGCTTTTCGTCGTTCGTCATTCTTAAAATTTCTTCGATTTCCGTCTGGAAGCCCATCTTGAGCATTTCGTCGGCTTCGTCGAGCACGAGGAAGGAAATTTCAGCAATATTGAGCGAGCGGCGCTTCAAGTGGTCGAGCGCGCGGCCGGGGGTCGCCACGACGATATGAATGCCGTCGGAGAGCTTTTTAAGCTGCTTATCTATTGATTGTCCGCCGTAAATCGGCGTTATGTGCAATTTTTTTGCGCCTTTAAGCGAGTTTAATTCATCGGAAATCTGGATAGCGAGCTCGCGCGTCGGGGCGAGCACGACTGCCTGTACTTTTTTCACGTTTTCGTCGATCATATCGATCAGGGGAAGCCCGAAAGCGGCGGTTTTGCCGGTTCCCGTTTGCGCCTGCGCGACTAAATCGTTTTGTGAGTTAAGTATCTTAGGGATGCTTTGGATTTGGATTGGGGAAGGAACCTCGAAACCTTTTTCGCGGAGTGAATCCAGCAAATTCTCGGAGAGCCCGAGCTCCCGGAACTGATCAAGTTTATTCATTCAATTTTCAATAAGTGTACAAATACAATCTGCAATATACGGAAATATTTGCGGATATTGCAGATTGTTTTTAATTATCAACTTAATACTTTATGAACTTCTGTTGCAATACGCCTACTTTTAGTATGTATACGCCTGCAGGCAAAGCGCCGACTTCAATCTTTGGCTCTTTTAGATCCAAAAATCTCATCTGGCATTTCCCCATAAGATCGTATACCTCAACCACGGCAAGGCTGTTCGAATTGAAATATAGCTCGCTCTCGGCAGGGTTTGGATATATTTCGAGAGTATTTTCATAATTACTCTGCCCGGCAGATAAATTGACAAATTCTATTTCATTACGTTCATCCATTCCACTTTTGTTCAATCCTTCCATCGTCTCCGCTGCTGATTCGAAATTTCCAATAACGCCCTCTTCGAAGTACTGAGCGCCCTCCGGCTTTACCCAGAGCGCCCTGTAAGCTTTGCCGCCGCCCTTCGTTAAAGCGATTTTGCGCTTATTGAACGCTTTGCTTGGCATTGGTATTTTGCCGATTTCTATTTTCTGGCCCTTTTGATTTTCAATAAAGTACTTGGATTTTTTATCCGACTTATTTGCCTGGATAAATTCCATAATCGCTATGTCGTCGATTTCGAACCAATCGGAATAAAGCGTGTCGCGCATCGAGAGCGTCTTAACGTCTATTTCTTTCGAAAATGCAATTTTATGCGAACGCCCGCTTCTGTTAAGCATTGGTTGCGAGTGGATTATCCTCAGAGTTGAATCCTTGCGATAACCAAAGAACGCGTAAAACTTCTCGTCCGGTTCATCATCCACTCCCTCTTTATTAAACACCCATTTTACCGAAGAAAGCGCCTTTGCGGTTGAATTCGGAAAAGTATTATTAAATATCCTCCGGTTGTACCAGCGGTAGCTCTCGTCGTAAACGTATGGAAATGCCGCCAAGTGCGGATATACGCCGGGGCCTGCCTTGCGCGCGTACTTGTAGTCTTCGAAATCGTTTTGTAGAGTTGGGAAGTCATTTACGGACATCATAGACCACCAGCCGTGCGATATGTGCCAAATCTCGGGATTGGAAGAATCCGCAAGCGCAACAAAGTTAAGATGCAGTGCGCTGTCGTTGTTTGCCTTCCTTCCTACGAGCCTGCCCTGGGCGGCGTCCGGAAAATAAAGAGATTTCGACGGGCTCATGATGTCGTAAAGCGTTTGCACGCTCCAGGCGTTCGGATACCACTTATTGTTATAAAGACTATCGTATTGATCTATCGCCACATAAAATACTGCGCGCCTCGGGTTCCCCTCGTCGTATTGTATGTCCTTTCCCTGCCAGTAAACTCTCTCTAATGTCTGCATCTGTGGCGGGCAGCCCGGGCATAGGTCCGTATTTTCATCTATCGCCCTATAGATCACGGGAAATCTGTTCTGGCGCGTCTGGTACTCCGGATTTGGCATATTGTACTTTTTACTTAGCAAAATCATGGTCGAATCGGAATTGTACCTTGCCCAGAATATATACGCGTCTTTCTTGGGTATTTCCCTTCGTAGCGTCGCGCCGTCCCAATAGACCTGCGTATAATATATATCGGAGACGGTGTCCGGCGACGGAAGAGGATCAATTTCCGACCAGGCTACGGAGCAGTCGTTCTCGCTCCACCTGATTTTAGAATAAGTATTTAGCGATGGGTCGACCGCGCGGGTATTGTAACCGGAGAACCACCGGAAGCTGATTATATTATTCGGGGCGAACTGCGTTTCATGCGGCCGCTTAAATCCCACCCGTATCCCCGCGAGCGAATCCGCCCAGGCGTAGAAATTCCCCTCCGCAGACGCGTTAATCGTCGGTATGGCGAAATCCGTAATCTTCCTGTCGCGGGCGGCGGAAACGTGCGCGATAACTTCGGGCATGCGGACGTAGCTGGGGTAGTAATCATTAAGGTTTGTTAATATCGCTTCAACGACCAAGTTTTCTCCATAGCTTATACTATCCACGCCCGCCGGCAGCGCCGTAATAACTGCAGTAATGTAAGCTTTTGCTTTTTGCACGGTAGGATCCCATCGAACAACTATCGAAGGATATTTACACTCGGGATTATAGATAGTGTCCCACCTACCATTGCTCCTGTTTAAAACCCGGACGGAATCGAATTATCGAGTTTCATGCCCCGTCCAGAATATTGTTTCGTTTGGGAAACGACGGGCCGTGGGTAGGCTCCCCATATAAAACGCCCTGCTCTTCGGGGGCGTTCCTACGTTATTCTTGTAATAAGCGGCATGGTACTTTATTACATATTCGCCCGTACCCGTTTGCGAGAGGTCTTCGTTCGAGTTGAGCGGGTAGCCTACTACTTTCTTTTGGTTGGACCTGTCCAAATTGCCCGTAAAGTCGTACGTCGCGTTGCAGACCTCCACTTTTAAGAATTTCCCTTCTCCCGGCAGCATACGAAGGACGAGTTCCCCGTCGCGGGAGATAATGGTGTCGATGGAGTGACAGTAATCCGGATGCCGCCACCATTGCGCTTGAAGGTTTGCATTGTCTATTCCCAATTCTGATATGCTCAAAAGCGTGTTATTGTTTGAAAGGACATTTTTCTTATAGTTAAACGGTATTCTAACTTCCCGCACTCCAAGCCTTTGCCAATATCGTTCTTTCCATAATCTGGGATTCGAACTCTTTTTACAGCTGTCCTCAAGCTCGGCGGTAGACCAAAACGACATATTAGGCTCGTTGGGAAAATAGACGAGCGGGTCGACGCGGCGATTCTGGACTCCCAGCACGAAATTATTCTTTAAGGTAGGGTCGTTTGACAGTCTATGAAGAGTTATATCTACAAAAGACGAGTCGTAAGGCTCAAAATGCTCAGTCTTATTTTTCATCCTGCCAAGCGGTCGTGTTTTTATTCCTGTATCCGAAGGAAGAGTTATATGAGGATCATTTGGATAGTTAGGATCGTAGATAATCCATCGTCTATCTACTTTGATTATGGAATCCAAAACCCGGTTAGAGTAACCGTGCGCAACGTCGGAATTCTCCCACGTTCGTATTCCTTTACTGAAAGTTGCAACAAGACGCATGTTCATTAATAAACTATCGACCGCGCGTATAAAGGTGTGCGCCTTATACATCTCAATTTTAGGCGATTTACGGCCGTAGTAAATCCTATCCGGGCCCGTCCCGAGGTATTTCCCGGTCGAATCCCTATTCAAAAAGTTAGTTATGCGCGTGGCCGAATCGACGGGCGGTATAAAATCAACTCCAAATATAGGATCATCCTTGTATAAAAGGGTTTCAACGCTAGCCGTATCGAAGTAGCCGGTAAACTCGGGTCGCACGTCCAAAAATCCTAACGAAAGTGTATTGGAAAGCGAATCAACGAACGCCTGGCAGTGCGCGTCGTACATCAATCCTTTGGCTCCAAAAATCAGCCTGTTCCAGATGTGCCAGCGTACTTCCTCGCCTGTATTAGGTCGATTCCAGCCTATTTGAGGATATGGGATTGAATCGTATATGTAAATTCGCTTGCCCGTGAGCGGATCTTCCGTATATGTGCTTTTGTATATGTGCCAAAATCCCCCCCATTGGCCCATAGGAAGATTATTAGCCCACCAAAGGGTATCTTTGTATGTAACGTCCTGACTGAAATAATAATTCTGTACATTCGAATTTTCTATCCTTTCCTGAAAACATTGCTCATCATTTATTCTACCTAAATATGCGTCAGTAGAGGAAAATTTTGTTTCAGTCCATTTAGTCGTGTCTCGCCAGCTTATCCAGAAATCGTCACCATCAAAGTCTGTCTCGATATTATTATAATCTACTGCGGCAGAATACGTACGATTCTCATCCCGATGCCCCAATCTATAAATGGGATCTTTAAATTCATGCCAATACGGAGGATGGTTAAAGACGTATGGCGCATACGATCGTACGTCGAAATTCGAGCAACCGCCCCAAACGTGCGCCGCGTTCTCGCCGTATTTGTGATGCAAACCGCCCGAACCCTCGGCGACTATGCAGCCGTTGTACTGCTTGGAGTACCTGCCAAGCCCGGAATAATATTGCGGGCCGTGCTCGTCCAAAGTGTAGACGTAGTAGTTGTTATAGCCGTAGTAGCGTATTGTGTCGATGCAACGCTTCGCCCAATAGTAGGCTGCGCTGTCGTACTTGCCGGTGTAGTGCTCATACGTATATGGCGTGCAGACGCGTATCCAGTTTATTCCTATATCCGCCCCGCCGTGGTAGGTTACCTCGATGTCGAGAGTATCGATTCTATCAGATTGTGTAGGCGCTGATTTTAAGAGAGGATTGTTTATACCAGGACCGTCACAAATAAAAACGGCGTTAACCGTAATATCGCGGTTTATCCCGTTTGCCTGACGTCGGTTCTTATCAGGTATTAAATTATAAGGAATATTAAATACGGTTGGACGAGATGGCGCTTCAACCCAATTGTAACCCTTGCCGAGGTCCTCAAAATAACCATAACGCATCAAATCTAGCGGATTTCCGCTGGGTAAAGAGGAAAATTTGATGTATTCGGTTGGGTCCCAAGTTGAGTCGCTCGTACGGAGCCTATAAGGCATTTTGATTGATATTGCGGGACTTGTTCCACTATTATTAATGTTCGAATCGAGGTAGCGAAGATTGACGCTCAAGATCCATTGACGTCCGTTCCTTTTTGTTTTGTCTTCCTCCGTTCCTGAATCATTAAAATAATATAGGTCTTTCGGCCACGCGTTGTTTAATACGACGGTACCAATTGGAACCGACGTTGTAATTTTTAACCTGTCGAAATCAGGGTCTGCGGTAGAACTTGGTATTGTAGCGCGAATATCGCTAAACCCCCATATCGCCCTGGTCGTATCGTTCGGTTTAGTTATGAATTGTCCGCGTTGATTCGGCGGGATGTAAAGAGTAGGCTCGAAGACGAAGCACATTCCCATCCGATGGTATTTATTTTGAGTTTCGGGAAGATTCGGGTCAGTCCAAAACTCTACATTCTGCCAGATGTGGTACATTGGGTAATCCGTATAAGGATTTGGCGGCAGTCCACCGTCGTGCCCGTAACCGAGGGTTGGAGGCCACCCCTGGTTTACGTTCATGTGTAGCGCGCGAGCCATTGTCGGATACATGCCCCACTGGGCGCCTAATACGAAATGTTTTTGTTTGAAAACTTCTTGGCTCAGGCAGGTATCGGTATAGAGCTTACCGTCGTACTGGTATGTGAACTTGTAGGGCGAAGGGTCTCTATCTTGTGAGAATAGAGAGACAACGCTTAATATAAGCGTCGCAAGGGCTATTATATGTTTCATCGCTTACCTCGCTACCACGAATGAAACATATTCAACCCCTTGTTCTGATTTTATTTGAACGAAATACGTGCCTACAACTAACTTTTCCACGTCTATTTCGATTAGCTGCTCTGCTTCTTGTAGAAATTCTTCTTTCAAGATTTTGATTTCCTTCATCCCGGAATCGAAAAGGCTAATTTTATATTTTCCATCACTTGAGGGATAAAAGTGAAGCGTTGTATTGCCTCTTGTTGGATTTGGTAGTATTCTGCTATCCTTTTTATTATTCTTTTCTTTGATTCCTAGATATTTCGAAAAGTCTAAGAGATCAACTCCCCAATGATTACCGGCAGCAACATATGCGGGAGCATTTGTTGACATATCTTTGTTTGCCCAGGAAAATATTGTTGTAATGAGCTGTTTAGTCGGAACATGCCATAATATTTTTTTGGGTGGTATCGCATACCCCCCCCCCCCAGAAATATTGTAATTGCTATTTATAAAAACGACGCTTTGAACAACACCTCTATCACTGGGATGAACTTCGGGTACACTTTGCGCTTTCGGTACTTCCCAGTAGATTTGTTTTTTATTAACATCCCAGACCTTTAATGTTCCTTCTCTTCCCCCAGTAGCAAGGTATTTACTGTCGGGAGAAAACGACATATCTTCGATTGCGTCCGTGTGGCCCGCTAGCGTTGCGTAAAGTTTCCAATCATCCGTTTTGTAAAGTTCCACATAGTTCGCGCCGGTTGAGCCATGTTCATAACATAGCGCAAGATATTTACCGTCGGGAGAAAACAATAGACGTTTCGCGGGATCTGCGTCTTTCTGGTAGGTTATCTTTCGCGTTGCTCTGTCCCAGATAACAAAACCGAATACGTTTTTGTCAAACTCTTTATTGCGGTAATATATGCCTCCAAGGTATTTCCCGTCGGGCGAATAGGACACGTCGTTGATAACGAAATACTTCAATTCCGCCCCTTCCGGGCCGTAGGTTCCAACGAGTTCTCCCGTTTGGGCGTTCCATTCGTAAACTGAATAATGCGCTCCATCGCTTATGAGTTCGCAACCGGCTAGATATTTTCCGTCGGCGGAGAGATCGATTCGGTAGGCGTTCATTCCGGGGAATTGCCTTATTATTTCCCCTGTTTGCGCGTCGAGAGCTACGGCGGGTTTGCCGCTGTCGTAGAGGTAAGAAGCGTAGATCGTCGTGCCGTCAGGGGAGAAGCGCACCTGCTCCACCGCCCCGATAGCTCGCGTCCAGACCGTGTCGCCGCCCGTCCCCACCTGCGCGGAAAGAGCGGAAGTTAAAAATAGCGCCGCCAATACTATGGCGACAAATAAGCGTTTCATAGAGCCTAATCCTTTTGTATGTGAGGAAATCCGTGAAATTCGATCTCTCTTAAAGGCATCTATATTTAATGGTTAATTATCAATGGTAAATGGTTAATTTTTTTTATTTTGTTCATACATATATTAGTAAGACACATTAATAAGTAAATCGTCACAAAGATATTTTTATACATAATACATATCCTGCGGGTATGCCACGACCTTTCTCTGGTTCGATCTGTCCAAATTCCCGGAAAGCTCATAAGTAGTATTGCAAATTTCGACTTTAAGCAGCTTCCCTTCTCCCGGTAGTAACCTAAGAACCAGTTCGCCTTCGCGGCCAAATGATGTGTCGATGACGTGGCAATAGTCCTTTTGCCGCCAATAGTAAGATTGAAGCAAAGTATCGTTAATTCCTACTTCTGAAATCCTCAGCGTAGTATACTCATCCGATAGTGTGCTTTTTGTGTATTTAATTGGTATGCGCACTTCGCGGCAACCCAACCTTGCCCAATTTATAGCAGCGCCCGAATCCCTGTT
>JBLNBN010000055.1:0-10315 GCA_050260015.1 Chloroflexota bacterium
CCCGACCAGGGCAAGGGCATAACGTATACGCTCACGGTAGACGCTGGCGAGGACCTCTCTCTTGCTACCGTCACGGAGTACAATATAAAGATAACTCACAAGCGCAATTACTTAGACGTTCGCCGCGACGGCGGCTCGCTTCAGATCTTCAAGGGCTCGGGCCTTCCGGCCGATTGGCAGATCGTGGGCGCCCCAAGCCTAACGATCGACGAAGCGACGAACGAGCAGACGATAGACGTCAAGCTGAAGGGCGGGACGAAGATAACTCAAACGTCCGCCTTCGAAGTTCTACGCATAGAATTCTTCGCCTTCCTTCCTTGGTTCAAGGATACGGAGACGGGTCTTCCGGTGCAATCGAAGGACAGCGCGACGGTGATTCGCCACGAGATAGACGACTCGGATCAATGCGTCGATTACAACGCGACCGAGCGCCCGATCGCCTCGCTCAGGCAGGTTTGCGGCGACGAGCTTCGCTCGATCGTAGTAAGCTCGAACCAGTACAGCCTGGCCAAGATCGTGCCTAACCCGATCGACGCCCGCGGCGGCGAGATCCAGTTCGAGACGGCCTTCGACGGCTCGGTCGAGCTGAATATCTTCAACTCGAACAACGAACTCGTATCGACCGTGGTAAACGGCGAATTGAAGGCCGGCAAGCACTCGGTTCGCATCCCGATCGAGATGCTTTCGAGCGGCGCCTATACGTACCAGATCATAGCCGGCCCGTTCCGCGCGGCCGAACCTATGATGATCGTTAAATAAGCTTATTCTGGATAAGTTTTGCGAAAAAATAAACGGACGGGATGTCTCCCGTCCGTTTATTTTTTTTAATCCATGAACCCAGGCCTGATGCGGTTTCTTTCAATTTTATGGAAAAATTTAAAAAAATTGAATTTTTTTAGTGTTACAAAATCGATGTTCATTTGTTTATATAGGAAAAAGAAAATGCATTTTTCGATTTTGTTTTCCTATTTCCACTAAAAAGCATTATCACATTATTAGGAGCGGTTATGAAGTCTTATCGTACTTTTTTATCGATCGCCGCGGCGGCATTCCTACTGCTTATATCGTACGCAAGAGCGGCCGAGGCCGACCTTGAGAAAATCGAGCGGAACTTGCCTAATCTTTTGGGCGCGAGCAACCAGGGCCTTGAATTCGTTTTAGGATTTTTCCCGACATGGGTTGAAAATGCCCCAAACGGGGCGCAGGTCGGCATCAGGCTTTATTTCTCGTCCGCGACGGCCGCGCACGTTACCGTTCGCGTAGTTTCCAAGGGATGGGAAAAGAATTTACAAACCGTGCCTAATCAAGTCTCCGAAGTTTTTATACCTTACGAAATCGCCCAGGCAGCCGGTAAAAAATTGTCGACTGAAGAACCGGAACCGGCGCAGGTCTACCCCGGCGCAGCTGTTACGGTAACGGCCACCGCGCCGATCGTTTGTTACGGCGTCGTGCGCTATCCGTACACCGCGGACGGCTACCTGGCCATCCCTGTCACTTCTTTAGGTAAGGAATACGTCGTCGCCGGTTACAACGGCCCAAACAACGAACCTGATCAAGCGGGTCAATACTTAACTTCCTATACCGCTATAGTCGGCGTTTACGACAATACCAACGTTAGATTCGTATACGGCGGTCGAGCTAATGGTTGGGTCCCAACGCTTGAAGGGAAGAAATTAACTCCCGGCCAGGAAGACACGAAAATACTTAATAAAGGAGACGTATGGCTCGTCCCCGCGCGCGGAAATAAGCCCGACATAACGGGCAGCTACGTAGAAGCGAATAAGCCCGTCGCCTGCTTCTCCGGGAACTTCTGCGCGAACGTCCCGGTTCAAACTCCAGCCTGCGACTTAGTATTGGAGCAGGATATACCTATGCACGCCTGGGGCAGGAAATACTTTGTCTCGCCGATAAAGGACAGGGCGTTTAACGCGATCGTCAGGCTATTCGCCAGCAAGGACAACGTTTCGATTTACCGCAACGGCTGGGACGAGCAGGTCGCCGCTATAGCGAAGAAATTCGGCCCCGAAGGCGAGGGTTGGGTAGAAATGCGCGCGGCGGAAGGCAAGGCCCAGGCAGTTACCTTCCTGTCGCATGATAGATTCAACGTCGTGCAATACAACCCCGGGGCGGTGGACGACGGTTCGGGCGCCGATCCATTTGAAATGTCCCTCACCCCGGTCGAGCAGTTCCAGGACCACATCGCGTTCAATACTCCCGGCGTCAGCTTCGGCATGTCGTTCAAACACAATTTCGTAAATATAATTTACAAAACAACCGCGCAGGGCAAAATTCCCGACGATCTCGAGATCGGCGCGGCGGACGCGCAGGGAGCTATCGCATGGGAAAAAGTTAGCGACAGGTACGGCGCCGAGCCCGGGTTCGAGTTTATCGACCCCACGAACCCCACGCCGGAGCGCAAATACTACTGCAAGCAGATCGAGCTACCCGGCGACGGGGTCTACCACGTGCGCGGGCACGATAAATTTGCCGCCTATGCCTATGGATACTTTTATTACGATTCCTACGGCTTCCCGACTTCCTTCGCGACTATGAACCAGGGCTCTTCCGACCTGGTTAAGCCGGAGCTTGATTTTACTGTCAACGGGAACGGAGAAGTTCGTGCAAGCTCGGATAATTCCCTGCCCGCAATCGTTAGCGATCCTAACCTGGGGCTAATTTACTTCGACAGCGAAAACAGCTACAACTACAGCTTCGAGCTAAAGCCGTTCGTCGCCGGCGTCGACGCCCGCGCGGAGTGGAGCCTGGCTCCGCTAGACGCAATGAAGGACGCTCGCGCGGTAATAACCTTTACCGACAGGAACGGAAACGACACCACGGTCGTAATTGATCATAAAGCAAGTCTCGATGCGAGAGAACAAAATTCGAGCAATATTGGCAAAGTAGCGCCGAACCCGATCGACGCTCGCGGCGGAACGATTGAATTCGAAATTGATAACGACGGAAACGTTGAGTTAAATCTATACAACTCCGCAAATCAATTATCCGCCGTTCTCTTAAACGGTTGGTTGAAGGCTGGCAAGCATTCAGTTCGTATCCCTGTCGAATCGCTGCCGAGCGGGGCGTATACCTATCGCATATCGGCCGGAGGTCGTTATTCCGTTCAAACTTTGATTATATCAAAATAGTTTATTTTCATCTCACTGCCGTTAAAATGAGCCCGGAAAGTTATCTTCGTCTTTCCGGGCATTTTAAAAATTACATTAATTAAATGCAAAAGTTATTAGAGGCGGATATGAGGGTAAGAATTACATCGTTATTTATTTTCGCGGCGCTGATATTTGTTTCTTCAGCGGACGCCTTCGGCAACGGTAAGTCAGATAAAGGCGCCCCGAAGCTGCAGTGGCAGGACGCAAATGAATATATCATCGGCGGATTTCACTCATGGGCTATGCGGGATTCTACAGGACCGTGCGATAGCTGCGGGATTAGGATATACGTCTTTACAAACTATGAGGAAGCGCCTCTTTGGATAGTCAACCATGCGATTGATTGGAGACTTGACACGGTCGTGAGGGCCGGCGAGCCCCTGGAGTTATTTATACCGGATAGTCTCCTGAGAAAATTATACGCGGAGGATGGGGACCTGAGGCCGGACACGTCGAGAGTTTATGATAAAGCCGCCTTTTTTCTCCATACCTACCCGCTTATATCCGGCTACGTCGTTGCGGAGTATCCAGGCGCTTCGGACGGGTATACGTTGACGGAGTCTCGCTTTGCCGGCAAGGAATATATCCTCGCCAGCTATAAAAGCGCCGAAGCGACCCCGCCCGCCGGTAAGCGTTCGATTTCCTATACTTCCATAGTTGGTATTTACGATAAAACGCAGGTTTCGTTTAAATACGGAGGCGATCCCAACGGGTTTATTATTTCAAGGGATGGGAAGATACTTACTGCCGGTCTGAGCGACACGCTGATGATGAACCGCGGAGACGTATGGCTTATACCGGCCGTGGGACCGGCCTCCGACATTACCGGCAGCTACGTTAGCGCGAATAAGCCGGTTCAATGCTTCACCGGGAGCTCTTCGGCCATGATACCAAAAGGGGAAGGAAAGCCTGGATTTATAATAGAGGACGAAACCCCATATCATTTGTGGAATCAAAAATACTACGTAGCTCCCTTTAAGGGGGCTACGTCAAATCCAACGCTGAGACTATTTGCAGCGTACGATACGGAGACTGCTATCTTTAGGGACGGGTGGACAGATCAAATAGCGACGCTCTCTAAAAAAGGAGGCCCTTTCGGGGAGGGCTGGACCGAGATCCGCGCCGCCGAAGGCGAGCCCCGAGCCGTCATGCTGGTCTCCGATAAGCCGTTTAGGGCAGTTCAGTATAGCTCCAACGATACGGGCGGCGCCTATCCTTACCATCTGCAGATGAACGTATTATACGACGAATGGTACGGCGGCTACTACGCAGTTAAAGCGCCGCGCATGAAGGCCGGTCCGGGCAAGCATTGTCTTAATATTATATATCGCACGGCGCCGACGGGTACGTTCCGCAATAATTTCATGGTTGGGGAGCGCAACGACGCCGGGGTACTCGTTTGGAGCCATATCAGCGAAAAATTTGGCGACGATCTTGGCCTGCCTATTAACGATCCCATGAAATTGGACACCTTGAATAAGATCTACTGCAAGCAGGTAGAGATACCCGGGGGCAAAACTTATTATTTCACAAGCTACGACATTTATTATATCTATTCCTACGGCTCTTCCGAAGAAAGCGCTTACGGCTATCCTGTTTTGCAGGTAGATGATATGTATCTGGCGGACACAATTCCTCCCGCAGTTTATTATACAATGGACAGCGCAGGGAATGTACCTGACCCCGCTACAGGGCAGCCCGCCTACGTAAAGGACATGCCCGACGATTATGAGACGCGCTCTAATCTTGGCTATATATATTTTGACAAAAATAACAGCTATAATTACAATTTTAAATTCAAGCCCTTTTTGCCCGGCGAGGACAACTACACGGAGTGGAGCCTTGCGCCGATTAATTCAAAATTGGGCGGTCGGGCGGTAATTACATTTTCGGATAGGGCCGGCAACGACACTACTTTAGTAATTGAGCATCCCGGGCCTTTTCTAATAGTAGAATCGCGGGAAATGGACTACGAGGAAGTTCACCCGAGCGAGCCTAAAACCCATGGATTCAAATTAATTAACATGTCCAAGGACGGCTCCTCGCTAAAGCCTGCAAATTTGCGGCTGCAAAAGGGCGACCAGGGATTTACTCTTAACTACTCTTTCGATCCCGAGATACCTATCGCTCCGGGGGAAAGCCGGGACTTTACCGTTACGTTTGCCGGGAAGATAGGATTTGAAGAATATATTGACTCGATCGGCGCCGGCGAAGGCGATTTGTTCTCTTATCTCGCGGTAGTTAGGGCTACCGGCGCGTGGCCCTCTGTACATATCCAGGACGCAAATTTCGATACTACGGCGATAAATACTACCGCCGAACTGAAGGGGATAACAATAAGCAACTACGGATCGGGGCCTTTGGTCATTACCGGCTACACTGGGCCTACGCTTGAGGAGTTCAAGGTTAGTCTCTACAATTGGGGCATTTCCCCCGAAAAGCCTCTAATAATTCAGCCGGGAGAGAAAGACGGGTTTACCGTATACTTTACCCCGCGAGAAAAGCGCGAATATCTTGATTCAATTGTATTTGATATTAGGGAAGGGGAAATATACGATAACAAATCCTATCTCCGGGGCGTCGGCGCGGATTCCGTTATTTCCGTAACCGAGAAGTATCCTGGCGCGCTCCTGGTTAAAGTCCTCCCCAACCCGCTCGACTCCCGCGGCGGCTCGATTGAATTCGATAACCCCGGCGACGGGAACGTGGAAATAGTGCTGTTCAACTCGCTAAATCAGCAGGTCGCAGTCCTCGCGAACGAATGGATGAAGGCTGGCAAGCAGTCAATTAGGATACCTGTCGAGACGCTGCCGGGCGGGGCGTATACGTATAGAATTAATATTGGAGAGATTAAGACATTGGGTAAATTGGTCATCACGAAATAACTTTTTCAATTTCTTTCCTAAAATAAATCCCGGGCAAGCTCTAACCTTGTCCGGGTTTGTTGTAAAGTATGTTAAATAAAGATACTTAAATGCGCAGCATGCAGTTCTGATTAAAAAAACAAAAAAAATTCTGGGACTATTGGCATTTTTATGTGTCATAAGAGAAAATATATCGCGCTCTCGAATAAAAACAAATTTAGCATGAACTCATTACGGAGGCATTATGAACCGGACTGTTACTTTTATCTTTACTTTGGTTTTTATCGCTTTTACTATCGCCGCTAACGCGCTCGCCGCCGACGCAAACCTTGAAAAAATCAAGAAAAATCTACCCCAACTCTTAGACGCCAACAACCATGGAACTGAATTTGCTCTCGGCTTCTTCCCGGCCTGGAGGGAGGACCGACCTCCTACTTACACGGGTTCACCGGCTATTCGAATATTCCTGGTCTCGCGTCGAGAAACTAATGTAAAAGTTACAATCGCCGCAAAGAATTGGACGAGAGAATACAAAGCTCAACCGGACCAAGTATTGGAGGTAATAATACCCGATACGATCGCGCAGATGTCCAAAAAGTTTACGGACCGCGATTTGCCGGAGCCGGCACAAGTTTACGTCGGAGGCGCGATAATGGTAACTACCGACGAGCCGGCGATATGCTACGGCGTATTGCGCTATCCCTACACATCCGACGGTTATTTAGCCTTGCCGTTATCCTCTCTTGGAAAGGAATATGTCGTCGCCGGCTATAACGGGCCGACTGTCGATCCCGATCCCGCAGGTCAATTCCTAACTTCCTATTGCGCTATCGTAGGGGCGTTCAACAACACCAGGGTAACGTTCGTATACGGCGGCAAGGCCGACGGCTGGGCGCCGACTTCGGACGGGGACACGCTCACAGCGCGCGAGAGCGCAACTAAAACTCTAAATAAGGGAGACCTGTGGTTAATCCCTTCGCGCGGCCCACACCCGGACGTAACGGGCAGCTATGTGCGATCCGATAAGCCCGTAGCCTGCTTTTCCGGCAACTTCTGCGCTTACGTGCCCGTCGAAAAAGCCGCTTGCGATTACGTTATCGAGCAGGACCGCCCGACATATACTTGGGGAACTAAGTATTACGTGACGCCAATATATGGAAGGCTGAAAAATTCAGTGTTGCGCTTATTCTCCCAGGATGATAAAACGACTATCTACCGCAACGGCTGGAGCGAGCAAGTTTGTACTATTCTGAAGAAATTCGGCCCCGAGAACGAGGGCTGGGTAGAGGTTCGAGCCGCCGAGGGCGAACCAAAAGCCGTAACGTTGCTCTCAGACAAGAGATTTAACGTCGTGCAATATAATCCCGGTCAGCAGGACGACAACGTCAAAATTGACGTATTTTCTATGGCCGTTATTCCTGTCGAGCAATTTGATCATACGGTTATGTTCTGTACGCCGGGCAAAAAAGACGGCTTACATTTTGATACGAATCGTATTAATATAGTGTACCAGGTTACTGAGGAAGGGGAAATACCCAACAATTTGGAAATCGGTAGTATTACTTCCCTTGGGGAACTAGTTTGGACGCCTGTTAGCCAAAAGTACGACTATTCGCCCGGGTATAAATTTACAGATCCAACGACCCCGACCCCCGAGCGCCCGTTCTACTGCAAGCAAATAAAGCTTTCCGAAGACGGGGTTTACTACATTCGAGCCAAGGATAAATTCGCCGCTTACGCATACGGCTTCTCGAGCTACGATTCCTATGGGTTTCCCGCTTTCGCCCGGACTGTCGATCTTGAAAAGCCGGACACCGTAAGGCCAATCTTCGAGTACACAATAGATTGCGGCGGTTACGTTCCGGATAGAGCAAATGCAATCAAGAAACCGGCTTATGTAATGGATATGCCCGAAGAGGATAAGTTTCGATCAAATTTAGCTTCTATCTATTTTGATGTCAATAAAAGCTTCAATTATATATTCAATTATGAAACAGTGATACCCGGCGAAGATCGTTTCGCTAAGTGGACATTAGAACCCATTAATCCCAATTTGGACGCGCGCGCTGTAATAACGTTTACCGATAGGGCGGGAAACGATACTACGATAATAGTTGAGCATTGGGGGGCAAGTCTTGACATATCTCCAAAATTTAAAGATATGGATAGGGTAGCTATCGGCGAAAGTAAAACTGATACTTTTAAAATTGTCAATATTAACCCAAGATTTCCCACGAAATTGAGTATGTTAAAGCTTCAAAAGGGCAATCAGGGCTTTCGGATTAATTACTTGTTTGATCCCGAGATTCCGATAACTCCGGGCGATAGCAGGGAATTCACCATAACATTTACCGCCGCCAGGAGAGGAGAATTCCAAGATTCGATTGGCATTGGGGATTCATGCTCTTTCGCTTATATAGGTTTTGTTAAAGCAGGTGTCGACGCTCCTAATATCGAAGTTACCGACGCTACGTTTCCCACGACCGTAGTTACAAATAAGAGCGACCCGATAACTGTCGCAATTAGGAACAAAGGTAATAGGACGCTAAGTATCAGGGGGTTCAAAGGGCCCAACCAAGCGGCGTATTCTACTGATTTGAGCGAGCTAGGCATATCGAAGGAGAACCCTGCGCGCGTGGAACCTAACGATGAGATTAATTTCAGAATATGGTTTGAACCTTATGCGGCAACAGTTTATCTCGACTCAATAGTTTTCATTAGCGACGTAATGGAGACGGACCCCGTTTGCATTATAACGGGAAAGGCCGTAAATCCAATAATTTCCGTAGGGAATGCTACTTTTAAAAAGACTGCTATAAACGATGGAAAAGACTCTGCGATTATCACTGTAAAAAATATCGGATCAACCCGATTAAGGATTACGGGTTTTAGCGGTCCGTATGAAAGCGCCTTTACGACGAACTTAGCCGATTATTCTATTTCGCAATTCAAACCTAAAATTCTACAGCAGAATGAAGAATTCCAGTTTATTACCTGGTTTGCTCCTACTATGAATAAAATCTATACGGATTCTATAATTTTCTTTTCTGACGCAAGGCGAATAGATCCGGCTTGCAAACTAACCGGCGAAGGCTGGACAAGTATATCGGAGCGCAATGGCGCGATGGGCGCGCTTTCCGCGAAAGTCCTCCCCAACCCCATAGACTCCCGCGGCGGTTCGATAGAGTTCGAAAACCCAAACGACGGGACGGTTGAGATAGTGCTGTTCAATTCCCTGAATCAGCAGGCGGCTGTATTGCATAGCGGCTGGATGAAGGCCGGGAAACATTCTATTAGGATACCGGCGGAAACGCTGCCGGGCGGGGCGTATACGTATAGGATTATCAATGGGAAAAAAACGACAGTAGGGAATTTTGTAATAAATAAATAAATTCAATAGACATTTACTAAAGAATCCCGGGCAAGTTCTAACCTTTCCCGGGTTTTTTGCGTATATTTAGTTACTTATGGAAAGCTATTTGCTCTTACATGTTATAGATATGCGACAATAAACTTTATTTCCTGTCAATTCGTCAGAAAATATCATTAAAGAAATGGAAAATGGGACAAATATTTAATCGCTTAAAGCGAATCATTCAATCGCAGCAAGCCGGCGAACCGGCGGCGCGGCCAATCAATTTTGACTTCCTGGACGACGAGGACGAACTCGAGCGCGAGATTAACGCAGCTTCGCGCAATAGCGGCGGGCATAAATATTCCACGACTGGCCCGGAATCGCCCGAAGCCGTCGGCGCTTACGCTACCTTGGGGATCTCGCCGGGCGCGACCGCGGAAGAAATTAAGAAGGCGTACAAGCTCAAGATGAAATTGCACCATCCCGACAAGGCGGCGCATTTGAGCGCCGAGGAGCAGAAGCGAGCCGAAAGCCAAACGCTGCGAATTAAAACGGCTTACGAAACCTTGAGAAAAATAAGGAACTTTTAAGATCTTATTTTGAAATTGCATAATTATGATAAACCTGAAAAAACACTTCCGTGAAGCCCTGGTAATCGCCGCATTGGCGGGCGCCCTGGGAATTCTGTATAATTCAATCGTTTCTCGTCAGCTGCCCTGGGCGAGGGAGCCGAAAAAGGAGGCCGTTGCGAGCGACTCCGCTCTCTTCGGCGTGGCCGCCCCTGCCGGGAACCCCGTCGTAGCTCCGCCAGTCGATCCCTCGTTGCCGGGCAAAGACTCCGCTAAGACCGTTAATGCAATTAATAAGGATAGCCTGAAGAAAGCCGCCGAAAAGAAAGAGGACGAAAAGTTCGCCGATGCGGGAACTCC
>JBLNBN010000056.1:0-9802 GCA_050260015.1 Chloroflexota bacterium
AGCGAAATGTTGAAAATCTGCTTGAAATAAGGCGTTCTTCGTCGATACCGGTTATTTTTTCGTATTCGTAAGTAGTATTATATTAACGATATAGCGAGAGTAATATGAATCGTCCCGACAACCTTCCCGGCCAAGTGCGGCTCCTGGTATTTAAAATCCTAATGGCGAGGGTCGTTTATTTTGTTTATTACTCTTCCAACGAAACCGCTCCCGAAACCCGCGACCGGCTCGGACTACTTGCAAGCTACGCGAACGAAACGCTTACGATCAACGCAAACTCAACGCAAATCCTTCAGGCGACTGTAACGATCTACGACTTGCTCGGCAAGCCGATAAAGAAGCAGCCGTTCAATATCGCTAAGGGCGAAAACGCAACGTACGTCAAATTAATCGATTTAACTCCCGGGGCTTATGTGTACTCTATCAGCATAGGGACGACAACCGTAAATTCCGGTAAGTTTATCGTCGAATAGTATCTATTGGAGAGCCTCGCGAGAGGCTCTCCTTCTTTAAAAGGAGATGCATAATGAAAACGACGTTTATATTAATACTATTTACGATAATTGCTCTGAAAGTAAACGCTACAGAAATAAAATGGGAATTAGTTGAAGGTGGCCCCATACCTGGGATAAATTCGCTTTATGATGGAAATATCCGTCAAATTATATGTATTGATTCTCTTAATTGCAAGGCTCTAGTGAGTAAATGGTATTTCTATAGATTGATTTCAACTACAGACGGGGGTAAAACATGGAGAAGAACATACGAAGACTTTGAACCTAGTAATGACAAACCATTACCCAATCCCTATGACGCGTTTTGCTTTTCTTACCCCGATTCAAACCATGTTTTTGTTGCGCGATCCTCCGGCGTAATATCGCGCAGCAGGGATGGAGGACGGACATATGACACAGTAAGACTTCTATCGCCTTTAGATAGCGCACTACCTTCTTCAGGAAATGAGGCGTATTGGGTTCGTGATTTATCAATGGGCGACTCATTACACGGTATCGCCGGTACGTTCTACGATCCGACAATATTCATAACGGACGACGGATGGCACACGTGGAGGAAGATAACCACTCTCCCTTCGAAATCTGTAATAGGAAATTGGTTTTGCAATACGATGCACTATTTCGACAAGGATAATTTCCTTCTTTATACAATGGATTTAAAGCTTAGTAGAACAACCGATGGCGGAAAAAGTTGGATCTATATTGGAGAGGAAGTTATCCCTTTAGTATTGGACAGAACATTTTTCCTGAATGATAAAATTGGCTTCTCGATAAGCGGAGATTATTTACCAGATCATAGACAAGTAAGTTATATCTGCAAAACTGAGGATGGGGGATTTACCTGGCGGGTTGTGCTCTTCGACGATAAACCGGAGACAAATAAGTTTGGGTTATTGGACGTAGCCTTTAAGGACGAAAAAGTGGGTATAGCGGTAGGAAAGTACGGAAAGCAATACCATACGAGCGACGGAGGCGAGACGTGGGAATTACAACCTGATTGCGATTCTAAAACAAAGGGAGACAGATGGATGCAAGTTATCGCTTATGCAGGCGACCATCCCTTGTTAGGAACTTTATATGGGGGCCTCTGGCGCGGCACGTACGTAACGAACGGCGCGGCGGAGGAAACTGTAAGCCCAAATAAAATAGAGGCGACGGTATTTCCCAACCCGTTCGTAGAATCTTGTATGATCAAATTAAGACTGGATGCGCCCTCGCCCGTAGCCGTCGAGATATACGACGCGATCGGCGGCGTCGTCGAGCGCAGGGAGATGTTCTATTCCGGCTCGGGCGAGCTTATGTTCTCGCCCCGCGGCCTTGCGGCTCCGGGCCTCTACCGCTACCGCATCGCGGCCGGCCAAAAGACATTTACGGGGAGCATGGTGAAGGAGTAATGATTAATGATTAATGGTTAATTGCGGTGGGGCGAGTCATTCCCGACCCCGATCGGGAATCCAAATTGTCTGAACCATTGATTAATCTGATTAATATGATTAATACATGATTGAATGTAGGAAATACCGCGCAAGCGCTTGCGAGTAGAAGGCTTGGTTCCTTCCCCCATCGGGGGAAGTTAGATAGGGGGTTTTCAATAATTAACAAATAACAATTATCAATGATCAAAAACCATGAATGTTTTCTTAACCCCGACTGGGTTACAGCTTTGTAACGCGAAGCGCTACTTCTCCCACGGGTTTCCCCCCCGCGCGGAGCGCGGGAACGATGAGAAAATAATTCTGCAAAAATCCTTTGGATGCATCGCTTCGCTCTGCATGACAATGCGGGCATTTATTTCACATTAATTTTGGAGGGTGGTAAAATGAAAATTAACAAGACGTTCTCCAGGGTATTATTTGCCATCTCGCTGGGGATTTTTTCCGGGGTCGTCGGCTGCTTTGCCCAAACTGGATTTATCCACAAAATAGTCGAAAAGGTTGACGATCAAAAACTGGCTAAAACAACTAAAGAGCTGTGCGGCGATACGCTCGCTTATACGGGCAACCTGGGATTGACCCTAATAAAAGACCGGCGTCAATCCGCTTTCGGCAACGAGCTTGCGGCAAATTATCTATACTATAAGTTAAAGGAAAACGGCTGCGACGCGCGTTTTACGGATACAATACTAAACCCGGGCGGCCCGAAGTTCGAAACGGTATACTCCATAAAAGAAGGAAAAAATCCTAAAAGGATAATCATACTCGCCGCAGGTTTCGATTCCAATTCGCCGAAGAAAGATTCAATTTCGCCGGGAGCCAACATGAGCGCAAGCTCTTGCGCGATTGTTATTGAAGCCGCGCGAATAATGCAGAGTATTGAGACCGACCGCACTATGATCTTCGCTCTTATGGACGATATGAACAACGCTGGCTACGGAATTGGGCAACTGATGGATTCGCTTAAAAAGCAGGGGTACGAGTCGACGAAGGCCATTTTTCTCGATAATCTCGGGTACAAGGGCGAGACAGGGTATTTAACTTTGAATTTTGCGGATACGACAAAGAACGCTACTATAAAGCATGCGTTCCTTCAAGTGAGCGAAATACTTTACCCGGAAGAGGAAGTCCCTGCGACGAATAAGCTATATACTCCTTTCGGCGGTTGGTCGACGGCGTTTACCGATGCGGAGGAAGTTCTTTTTGCAAGAAACCTGAAGAGCGATCAACCATACCTATACTCAAAGGACGATACTTTCGAACGGCTTGAGTTACCATTTTACTTTAGGAACGCGCGCACGGCGATAGCCGCATTTGCGCTACTGGCAGATCCGATTATTACAAGCGCTGCCGACGCCCCGTCCCACGCGGAATTGAAGGCTACCAACCCCTGCCGCGGAACCCTTCGTATAACCTCGGAGCGCGCGTTAGGCACGCTGAAGATATTCGACCTCTACGGCAAGGAAGTCTACTCGGGATTTGAAGCAAATTCCGACGCGCTTATCAACGCGGCGGGCTTCGCCCCCGGCGTTTACTTCATTCAATCCGAGAGCGGCGCGGCGAAGTTTGTAAAGATGTAATTACATTAAGCGTTATTTATATGGGGCGGGCAAGCATGTCCGCCCTGTTTATATGAAAATAACTAATCATGATTCATGCGCTGGATGTCAATCTTAAATAATTACCAAAGCCTTAATAATATTTCATTATTTTCGTTTATTTAACAAAATAATGGAGGAATTATGGCTTTCTCATTAAAGCCGGAATATTTAAAACGCTATAAAGATTTCGCCTGGCTGCTCATGAAGTACGGCCGGAGCGACCTGGTAAGTCAAATAGGGCTCGACGCCGTGTTGGTGGAAGACGAAAAACCCGTTCCAGTCGGCGAATCCAAGGCGGACGAACTTGCTAAGGATCTCGAAGCGATGGGCCCGACGTTCGTAAAGCTGGGGCAGTTCCTTTCCACCCGCCCCGATCTCATTCCCGCGAACTATGTCGACGCGCTCTCGCGCCTCCAGGACAAGGTCGAGCCGATTCCTTTCGCCGTAATCGAGGAAACGATCTCGACCGAACTGGGGGTAAGAATTAGCAAAGCCTTTAATTTCTTCGATCACAAGCCGCTTGCGGCGGCTTCGCTCTCGCAGGTTCACCTCGCGGAGCTTCGCGACGGCAGGAAAGTCGCCGTTAAGGTCCAAAGGCCAAATATCCGCGCCCAAATATTACAAGACCTCGAGGTATTGAGCGATATAGCGCATTTTTTCCAGGAAAACACCGAAGCGGGCAGAAGATTTCGACCGCATACGACAGTGGAGGAATTTCGCAAGGCAATTATCCGCGAATTAGATTTTTCAATCGAGGTGCGGAATCTAAACCAGTTACGAAAAAATTTGAGCGACTTCGTTTTAATAGTCGTACCCGAACCTATCGAGGACTACTGCACTTCGCGCGTTTTAACGATGGATTTCATACAGGGTAAGAAGGTGACTAGCCTGACGCCGCTCGGCCGGATGGAGATAAACGGCGGCGCGCTCGCCGAGCAGCTCTTCCGCGCTTACCTCCGCCAAATCCTTCTCGACGGCTTTTACCATGCCGACCCGCACCCGGGCAATATATTCCTGACCGACGACGGCCGTATTGCGTTAATTGACCTTGGCATGGTCGGATATGTTTCCAACGAGCTTCAAAAGAAATTGCTACAGATACTGATCGACTTCAGCGAGGGGCGCGGCGAGGAAGTCGCTAAGCATATTATTGAAATAAGCGACGTCGGCGAGCGGCTCGACGACGCGAGTTTCTCGCAAAAGATCGGCGAGCTCGTCGCCACCTACAGCAATCTTCCGCTCGAGCAAATGGACGTCGGGCGAGCGCTGCTCGAGGCCTCGAAGATAGCGGGGGAGTACCATATCCGTTTCCCGAACGAGATGGCGATGCTCGGCAAGACAATGCTAAGCCTGGACAAAGTGGGAAAGACGCTAAAGCCGGACTTTAATCCAAATGAATCTATTAGAAAATACTCCCAGCAGCTATTCCAGAAAAAGCTCGAGCGCGAGCTAAATTCGCGAAGCCTGATAAACGCGCTTTTGGAAAGCAAAGACTTGATAACTAAGCTGCCCAGGCGGCTGAATAAATTCGTCGAGGACGTTTCGGAGGGAAAATTCCGTATAAACGTGGACGCGCTCGACGAAGTTTACCTAATGAGCGGTTTTCAAAAGATAGCGAACCGCGTAACGATGGGTTTGATAATTGCTGCTATGATAATAAGCGCCGCGCTGATGATGGACGTCGCGACTACGTTCACCATATTCGAGCTGCCGGGTATCGCTATGATACTCTTTCTGCTGTCCGGCTTTGCAAGCGTTATTATGGGAGTTCAAATACTTTACAAGGACGAGCGAACAAAAAAGAAAAGGGGCTGATCTACAGCCCCTTTTGCCTTAATATTTCGAACAGAACGACCCCGGCGGAAACGGACGCGTTCAGCGATGTCACCTTGCCGCGCATCGGTATTTTAACAAGGTGGTCGCACTGCTTGGCGATACCCGGGCGGATGCCTTTGCCCTCGCTGCCTATGATTAATACAATAGGCTTGTCGTAGATAGGGGCTGTATAGAAGTCGCGGGCCGAGCCGTCGGTCCCGACCGTCCAGAACCCGGCCTCTTTTAGCTTCGAGAGCGCTTGCGCCAGATTGCCTATATGCGCGACCGGGAGATGCTCGAGCGCGCCGGCGGAAACTTTAATAGCGGCCGGGGTAACGGGCGCGGAGTTTCTCTCGGGAAGAACCAAGCCCGCGACGCCGCAACCCTCCGCGCTGCGGGCTATCGCCCCGAGGTTATGCGGATCCGCTATTTCGTCCAAGGCAACTAAAATAGGGTTCTTTTCCTTCTTAAATGCGATCCTGATCAATTCGTCGAGTGAAACCGGCTCGATTAAGTTCTTTAACGCTATTAAACCCTGGCTTTTCGCCCCCGGTGGAAGTTCCCGCTTTTCCAACTCCGCGAACTTACGATTGTCGTAAACGGATATGGGGATCTTCAGCTTCCTCGCTTTAGAGATTATCGTGGCGGAGGCTCCGCCCTGCGCGCCGAATGCGACGAATATCTTAGCGAGGCGCCCTTCTTCCGAGAGCGCCTCCGCTATTGAGTTCTTTCCGTATATATATGCTTCGTTTTTCATTATTTCTTGTTAACCAGTACGACTTCCGTAGTTTCTTTCTTGCCGTTGCGGAGGAATTCGACGTTGAGTTTGTCGCCCGCCTTGTATTCGCGAATGGTGAACATAAAGTCGTGTAAGTTTTTAATTTGTTTGCCGTTGATAGAAGTTATTATGTCGTCGGCCTGGAATCCTGCTTTTTGAGCTGGGCTGCCCGCGCTTGCGCCGGAGATCTTACAACCAAGATCCGTTTGCTCGAAGTTAGGCACGATGCCGAACCAAACGTTCGAGGAACCCATGCTGGGGCGCATCTCGGTCTGATTTTGCTTAACTTCGGTGAATGCCGGTTTCTCGGTAGCATTTGCCAAATGGCGCGCGAAGAGTTCCGCGTAGTCCGCCACATGGCCCATGCCCACGTAATTTATCTTATCCCAGTCGTCGTTCGGAGTGTGATAATCTCCGTGGACTCCAGTAAACAAGAATAATACGGGGACATTTTTCGAGTAAAACGAAGCGTGATCGCTTGGCCCATATGCGTCGGCCGCTTTTGTGACTGCCATGGAATCCAGCGCTGCGAGCGAATCGATTAGCGCCGGGAACTCGGGCGAGGAGCCGCTGCCGAAGACGTTCAATTTATTCTCTTTCATCCGGCCGACCATATCTAAATTAATCATGGCTATGGTCTTTTCGATCGGCATAGGCGAATTGTTCGCGAAGTAATGCGAACCGAGCACGCCCATTTCCTCGCCGCTGAACGCGACGAAGACGACGGAGCGGCGGGGAGGATTTGCGGAAAGTCTTTTCGCCAGCTCGAGTACTACGGCTACGCCGGATGCGTTGTCGTCCGCCCCGTTGTGGATCTTTTTGCCCGGGCCGCGATATAGCGAGCTCGAAGCGCCCCACCCGAGGTGGTCGTAGTGCCCGCCTATAACGACGTATTCGTCGGCGAGCGCGGGATCCGTCCCCTTTAGTAGGCCGGTAACGTTGAACGTTTCGGTCATCTGGTCGGTTAAACCTACCTTAACGTTGGCGGTTACGCCGTCTATAATAAAGCTCTTGGGCTTCCGGGTTTTATTGATCTGCGATTCCGCCGCTAATAGCTGAGAACCGGGGGGAAATAGTTTCGCTATCATGTCGCGGTTTGCCTGTATAGCAATTATACCTCCGCGGCCCCCGCCCGCGCCTTCTACCGTGAGCGGCTCGAAAACGTTTGCGGAGTCGCCCGGCGCCTTTACGAAAATGATTGCTTTAGCGCCGTGGTCGCGCGCATTCTTGGCTTTATAACGATTCGTGGCGTATCCCGCGAACGGTCCGTCCTTCTTTGCGCCGTCCGGCGTGTCGGTCAGAACAACTACAATTTTATTCATTACGTCGAACCCGGCGTAGTCGTCGTAGGCGAGAGTTTCGGACGTTACCCCATAGCCGACGAAAACGAGCGCGCCGCTCACCGATCCGTTCTCGGAGAAATTGAGCGGCGCCCAATCCTTGTTGATTTGCCACTCGCGCACTACCGGCTTGATCATATCCTCGGGAACGCCGGGCTTTTTCACCCTAACGTCGAACGTTACGCGGCTGTCCGCGGAGGGGAGGTAGCCCGTTCTTACCTTGAACGGAAGTAGGTAGCCGCCATCGAACGGGCGGAGGTTTAAGCTTTGGAAGTAATTCTTAATGTATTCCGCGGCCTTCCGGTCGCCTTCCGTACCGGGGTATCTGCCCTCGAGCTCGTCGCTCGCGAGGTATTTAACCGTTTCGAGCATTCTAGTCTCCGCAGGAGTGTTTGCTTTTTGAGCGAAAACGGGGAGCAGCGACGCTGCGGATATCGTTAAAAACAAAATAACTTTATACATATTAAATCCTTTCAAATGTAGAGCCAATCTAAGTTCTTCAAATTAACAAAAAATATTTTTGAAAAAAATGAAATTTTAAGTGTTACAAAATCGAAGTTCATTTGTTTATATAAGTAAATAAAATGACAAAAGCGAAAATAGATTTCTCACTGTAAAAGTAACAATAAGTAATTAATAGATTTTTTAATGAAATAACACGGCGTTACGGTTTTGGAACGCCTAAAGACTCTCTATTGCCTTAACGTTTGGAATGCTCTTTGCCGATTAATATTAAATTATTTAAATACATTAAAGGAAGCGTTTCGCCGAATTCCGGCGCGCGGAATTTGTTTTTATATATGTTTTTATCTCACATCAAATTACGGAGCATGTATGAAGAAGGTAGCCAACAAATTGGCCGTAGCCGTTTTGACGTTATTTATAATAATGTCCGGCATTAGCCAAGCCGACGTCGATCTTGAAAAGATCAAGAAGAACCTGCCTAAGCTATTAGGCGCGAACAACCAAGGCATGGAATTCGCATTGAGTTTCGTTCCGGCTTACGTGGACGACAACGCTCCTCCCGTAGGCGTTCCCGGCATTTACATTTACATTTCTTCCTCGACCCGCACAAAAGTAAAGGTGCGCGTTGAAAAGCATGATTGGGAAAAGAACTATCAGCTTGAGCCAAACACTATTCAGGACGTTTTCATTCCATACGGAATAGCGCAGGTGGCCGCTAAGAAGTACTACAATGAAACGCCTGAACCGGCGCAGGTCTACCCCGGCGGAGCGGTAATGGTTACGGCCGACGCCCCTATCATTTGCTATGGCCTCGTTCGCTATCCTTACACATCCGACGGCTATCTTGCCATCCCGATCGCTTCGCTTGGCAAGGAATATGTAGTGGCGGCTTATAATGGATTTAACAACGATCCTGATTCATGGTTTTTTACGCCCTACACCGCCATCGTAGGCGCTCACGATAAGACCCGCGTTACGTTTACCTACGGCGGCCGTAGCAGCGGACGCGTGGAGACGATCGAGGGCAAGATCTTAACGCCAGGCAAGAGCGAGACGAAAGTAATCAACAAAGGCGACGTATGGCTTATCCCTGCGCGAGGCAATAAGCCCGACATCACCGGCAGCTACGTCCGCGCCGACAAACCCGTAGCTTGCTATTCGGGCAACTTCTGCGCTTATATCCCCTATAGCGTTCAAGCTTGCGATTACGTTATCGAACAGGACATGCCGATGCACGTCTGGGGAAATAAATACTACGTAACTCCCATTAAAGGACGTAAATATAATTCCCCGATAAGAATTTTCGCAAGTCAGAATAATACGACAGTGTACCGTAACGGCTGGCAGGATCAGGTGGTGACGGTTCCAAGCAAATTCGGTCCCGAGAACGAAGGCTGGATAGAAGTTCGCGCGGCCGAGGGCGAGCCGCAGGCCGTTACGATGCTCTCCGATAAAAGATTCAACATTGTGCAATACAATCCTGGAGTTTTAGACGATGACGTTGATTCCGATCCGTTCGAACTGGCTCAAACGCCGATCGAGCAGTTTCAAAACCAGATCATCTTTAATACGCCCGGCATCAAAGGCGGATTTAAGTTCGACGTCAATTATCTCAATATTGTCTACCAGGCTACGGAATCAGGGCAGATCCCCGAGGATCTTGAGATCGGGATTTACTCGTCATTGGGGGAACTCATTTGGTCGCAACTTAGCGGTAAGTTTGACGGCGACCCGGGCTACGAGTTTACCGATCCGACTAACCCGACCCCGGAGCGCAAATACTACTGCAAGCAGCTGAAGCTCCCCGAGGACGGCGTTTACCACGTCCGCGCCAAAGATAAGTTCGCCGCCTACG
>JBLNBN010000057.1:0-9014 GCA_050260015.1 Chloroflexota bacterium
AGGATAAAGCTTTCATAGTACAACCATAAAATTATAATGAAAACCACCCAAACTTACAAATATTTAATTATTAATGCAAATAAAATATTTTAAGTTCCTCTTCTTAGGCTCTGCGTGGGAAGAAATACCGAACGCTCCGCGTTCATTTCTTTGTCGGACATCCCGCGGCTGCGCCGCCGCAAGGGAGGAGTGGGGCGGCGCTTCGCGTTACAAAGCTGTGGCGTGTTATTTGGTAATTGTCTTCCAGTCCCGAAGGGACGGCATTATTAGTAACCGTATGCAAGCGAAGCGCAGCTTACGGAAATTTCTCCGCTAAGGAAAACAAGCCCTGAAAGGGCAACATTATTGCTTTACGGGACTGATAATTTCACCCCTGCGGGGTTTAGGCGCTTTTTTGGAGCGTTTGCCGTAAGCTGCGCATACGGTTATGAATGATTAAGCCCCTGCGGGGCTGTTTAAGGATGTTTAATCATGACCCTCATCCTAACCTTCTCCGAGGAGAAGGAACCGATTCGTTTGTTTTTAAGCGTTTGCGCGTTATTTCCCTGAAACTTAATCCTGATAATCCGCCTAATCCGTTAATTCTAAATTCAGACAAAATGGATTCCCGATCGGGTCGGGAATTGCAAAGTCTTCTTATCTCTTAGACTTACGCGTCGATTTCAGTAACGGCTCCGAACGGTCATTCCGATGAACGAAGTGAAGAGGAATCCATAATATTCTTTGGACTCTTCGCTGGCGCTCAGAGTGACATACTATTCATTATCAAGCGCTTGCGCGTCATTACCATATATTCAATCATAATAATCATATAAATCAGCTTAATCAATGGTTCAGACTATTATGAAAAAATCCCGCCTGAGCGCAAGCCTAAGCGGGATTTTATTTTTCGTAATTCTTATTCGAATTAGTTTACGTAGCTCATGCCGACGTGGAGAGCTTCCGTGTTCAGCGGGATGAGCTTGTGGTAGCGTTCGGGAAGAACCTGCTCCAAAGCTTTGATAATCGATGCTTCGGCGACGGTGTTCGTCGCTTTCAAGAACGCGCCGAGCATTATCATGTTCAGCACTTTGATGTTCTTCAGCTTTACGGCTTCCTCGCTGCCGGGGACGGCGTGGATATGGATATCCTCGCGCGTAGGCGGAACGAGTATGTTAGTCGAATCGTAGAAGATATGGCCGCCGACCTTAACCCTCGCTTCGAATTTTTCTACCGAAGGTTGGTTGAGCGCGATTACGGAATCGTACTTCGAGATGATCGGCGAGCTGATAAGCGAATCGCTTACGATCGTTACCGCGTTGGCCGTGCCGCCGCGCATTTCCGGGCCGTAGGAAGGCATCCAGCAGACTTCCTTGTTCTCGATCATGCCGGAGTAAGCAAGGATCATGCCCATGGAGAGCACGCCCTGACCGCCGAATCCTGCGAAAATTGCTTCTTGAGTCATATTATTTCACCTCCGGAACTTTGATATTGCCGAGCGGGTAGAAGGGCAACATCTTTTCTTCAATGAATTTATTCGATTGCAGCGGGGTCATCTTCCAATTCGAGGGACAGTTCGAGACTACTTCAACCATGCAATAGCCCAAGCCCTGGCGTTGGTATTCGAACGCTTTCTTGATAGCCGCTTTGGTCTTGCGGACGTTAGCGGAGGTATGCACGGACGTGCGCGTAATGTAGGCTACGCCGGGCAAGTTCTTTAGAGCGTCGGTGATGATGAACGGATGTCCCTGGGTTTTAACGTCGCGTCCGTAGGGCGAGGTCGTGGAGACCATGCCGGGGAGCGTCGTCGGGGCCATCTGGCCGCTCGTCATGCCGTAGATGCCGTTATTGATAAACACGGTGAGGAAGTTCTCGCCGCGGCTTGCCGCATGGATAGTTTCCCCCGTGCCGATAGCCGCGAGATCGCCGTCGCCCTGGTAGGTGAAGACGAACTTATCGGGCATAACGCGCTTAACGCCGGTAGCGACGGCGCATGCCCTGCCGTGAGCGGCTTCCTGCATATCTATATTCATATAATTATATGCGAATACGGAACAGCCTACGGGCGCGACGCCGATAGTTTGCTCTTGAATGCCCATTTCGGCTACGACTTCCATAAGGAGCTTATGCACGACGCCGTGGCCGCAGCCGGGGCAGTAGTGCAGAGGCGTGTCGAGCAGCGTGTCGGGCTTCTGGTAAACTAAATTCTCTTCCAGGCATATAGTATTGGGAGCGAATTCAGTTTCAACGTCCATATATGTTTTCTCGCTCATTATTTAACTCCGTTGAGAAAGGTTTTCTTGAAATGCTCGAGGATATCTTCCGGCGAGGGCATCATGCCGCCCATGCGACCGAAGAATTCAACGGGTATCTTGCCGTTAACCGCGAGACGGACGTCCTCGACCATCTGCCCGGCGTTCATTTCTACGTCCAAAATGCCTTTAACCTTCTCGGCGGCTTCTTTGTAAGCCGCTACCGGGAACGGGTAGAGCGTTTGGGGACGAATAAGACCGACCTTAATGCCTTCCGCGCGAGCCAGTTCCATTGCCTTCATGCAGATACGCGCGCCAAGCCCGAAGCCCGTGAAAGCGTATTCGGCGTCTTCCATATTCATTGTGATATAGCGAACTTCGTTCGCTTCGATTTCGCGGTATTTGCGCTGCAACTTAAGGTTTACCTGCTCCATAACTTCGGGTTCGATAAAGAGCGAAGTGACGATGCGGCGGTCCTTGCCGGCGGGCTTGCCGGTGGTGGCCCAATCAGGATACTCGGTGCGGCGGGGCATTTGCTCGTAGAGCTCTACCTTTTCCATCATCTGGCCGATGGCGCCGTCTGCGAGCAGCATAACGGGGGTGCGATATTTTTCTGCTAATTCAAATCCTAATTTAACGTAATCGACCATTTCCTGCACGGAAGACGGGGCGAGCACGATTAAGTGATAATCGCCGTGGCCGCCGCCCTTAACCGCCTGGAAGTAATCCGCCTGCGAGGGCTGGATGGTTCCAAGGCCCGGTCCGCCGCGAACGACGTTAGCTATCACGCAGGGAAGTTCAGCGGAAGCGATGTAGGAAATGCCTTCTTGCATGAGCGAAATGCCCGGCGAGGAGGAAGTCGTCATAACGCGCTTGCCGCAGCCGGCAGCGCCGTAAATCATATTTATCGAAGCAATCTCGCTTTCAGCTTGGAGTACTACCATACCTGTTCTCTTAGTTGCTTCGAGCGCAAGATATTCTAAGACTTCTGACTGCGGAGTGATAGGATATCCGAAGTAAGCGTCGCATCCAGCTCGAATCATAGCTTCGGCCAGCGCTTCGTTGCCTTTCATTAATTTTATTTCGCCCATTTCTTCTCCTGAAAATTAAAGAGCAGCCTTTGCGGGCTGTTTGTCTACTTTTCTATATACTTTAATAATAGCTTCGGGGCAGACCGCGGCGCAATTGGCGCAGCCGGTGCAATTCGAATTAACCACGACGGCATAGCGGTAGCCCTTTTGGTTAATTGTTTCGGAAAGTTGAAGGGTTTGCTCCGGGCAAGCTTCAATGCAAAGCTCGCATCCCTTGCACTTTTCTATGGTTATAATTAATTCGCCGTGAGCTTTTGCCATGTTAAAAACCTCGATGATAATTTTACGGCTTAAATTTCCACAGGGAAACAATTTATGCTTTTAAGCCTTTAATATATTCAAAATTAAGAAAAACTTTGCAAGCGGCAAAGTAACGTTAAAAAATACTTCCTCCCGCAATCGCGCTCACGCGTAGAGCTCGGGCCTGCGATCGGTAAAGATATTATTGAATTCGTTAAAGCTCTTGTTGCGCGTCTCGGACGGCTCTATAATCGCGCTAATTTCGACTTCCTCCGTCGCTCCCGCTTTGGCAAGCAATGCGCCGTTGTAGCCGTAAATGGCCGAAAGCCCTTTGTAAATGAGCGTTTCCTCGCCGCGCGTCTCCTCGCCGACGCGATTCGCCACCGCAAGATAGACCTTATTCTCAAGCGCTCGCGAAGGCATAGAGATATGCCAGACGTCCGTCACCAGGTTCGACGGGCATACGATTAAGTCCGCCCCGCGTAGAGCGAGCGTGCGCGCCGACTCCGGGAAACGCCAATCGTAGCAGATCATCATGCCGATGTTAACGCCGAACCGCTTCCATTTAACAGTAAAGAATCCCGTGTCGCCCGGCGCAAAGCAGAACTTCTCGCGGTAAAAGAGGTGCGACTTGCGGTAGAGACGGCGTTCTCCCTCCGGCAGCAGAAGCGCGCAGGAATTGAAGCAATCTCCGTTCGGAGCGAGCTCCGCAAAGCCGACCACTACCGCCTTGTCCGCCTTGCGAGCGGCCTCGGCGACGGCGGAGAGAGACTCCCCGCCGTCGAAAGGTTCCGCATAAGTAAGCGTTTCCGCCCTGCCTTTAAAGAAGTAGCCCGTCGTAGCCAATTCAGGAAAAACTATCATATCGGCGTCGGACTTGCCTATCATCTCGATAATTCTTTCAGTATTCCCCTTTTTATCGAAGAGCTTTGGTTCGAATTGAGCAACGGAGAGTTTCATCATTCGGCGTCACTCCCCTTTGTAGGGTTTGCCCGTAAGCATCCAATCTTTGGCGGGCGCCCCTTTTAAGTAATGATCGAAAAATTCCTTCATCTTCGTGGCGTAGTCCACCTTGTTCTGGTATTTACGCATGATGTGCGGCTCGTCGTTGTATTCCAAGAATACGACGTTCTTGTCCAGCCGGCGAAGCGCGAGGTAGAGCTCGATGCCCTGCTGCCAGGGAACCATCTCGTCTACGTTGCCGAACATCATTAAGAAGGGCGTATGAACTTTCTGCGCCTGGAATATGGGCGAGTTATTGATATAGTTAGAGAGCGAATCCCAGAGATTCCCGCCTATGCGGCTCTGCTGGCGCTCGTATTGGAACTGCCTTGCCAAGCCGGATTCACCCCGGATGCCGCTGTAGGCGCTCGTCATATTGCCGACGGGCGCGCCCGCGCTGGCCGCCTTAAAGAAGTCCGTCTGGGTAATAATAAACGCCGTCTGGTAGCCGCTCCAGGAGTGCCCCTGGAGCCCGATGGCGTTGGAGTCCGCAACGCCCATCTCGGCAAGCTTGCGCGCGCCGCGAACGAGCGCGTCCGTAGCGTCGAACCCGGGATTGCCAGTATGGTACTTTATGTCCGGCATGAAGATCACGTAGCCGTCGCCGGTGTAAACCTGGAAGTTCGGCCTGTGGTTTATCCTCGGAACGGAGAACGTGTTAAGCTCGTCGGAGAAACGCTCATAGTAATGAATAACAACGGGATACCGCCTTTTGGGATCGAAATTCTCAGGTTTAATTATAAATCCCTGCAGCGTGTCGCCGTACTGATTGGTCCACGAGACGAGCTCGGTCTTGCCCCAGAGATATTTGCCCATATCGGGATTGACCGTCGATATCTTCTTATAGTTCGTGTCCCAGTAGGGCTTGTAAGTGGGCGAAGCGACCCAGAGGTCGGGAAATTCCTCGTAGCTCTGGCGGGTAAAGAGTAACTTGTCAGCTCTTTTCGCGCGCGCGATTGGGGTAAATCTCTTATTCGAATCGAGTATAAGGCGTTCCGTGCCGAGCATATTTATCGTTATAAAGTGCAGGCTCTGGTACTTCGTGCGCGTGTTGAACCCGACGACAAGAGCGGTGTCCTTCTTGCCCCAGAATTTTTTATCGGGATCGAGATTGAATATACGGAATTGAATTTTATCGGCATTGCCGATAGCGCCGGTCATGTTGTGCGCGCCGTACTTCGGATCCGTGAAGACCTTCCAGATGTCGTAGTTCTGGTAGAGAAGGACGGCGTCGTCCTTTTCGCCTATCCAGCCGCCCACGCCAAGGCTCTGCGGGGCCGAGGGGATATCCTGGTTGATGTCGTAAAAGGGAGCGATGATGCGCTCGTTAGCCCATATCGTCGAGTCTTTTTCGTTGTCGTAAATGTACCAGTTCTTATCCTTAAAGTACGCTATGAATCTTCCCGTCGGGGAGAGGTATGCGGATTCTTCGAGGTTTTGTGTTATTAATTTCTTCGAGCCGGTTTTAAGGTCTAATTTATATATATCGTATATCGAGTACGTCCAGGTCGATGCGCGCTCATAGGGGCTTTCGTCGTACCCGAGCGCATAGTTGGGATTGTCGTTAAATTCGACTTCCGTCATATTCGTATTGCCGAGCTGAACGAATTTATCGTCGGCCAGCGAATAGTAGGAAGCGTACACCTTGTCCTTCTCAGTTTTCCAGCGAACCTTCTGGTTAGGCATTATGCGTGCGTCGTTCGTATGCCAGATGGAGACTTCCGTCTTCTGCATAATTGAATCCACGTCGTAGTAGGAGCTGTCGCTGTATTTTATCTTATATTTATCCAGGTCGTATTTTTGAGAGACGGGCTTGATGCCGAAGAAAATGCGGGAGCCGTCCGCCGTCCAGGTCAAATGATTAACGTAGTGGACGTACCAATCCTTCGGCAGCTTTTTCGAATCGACGACTATTTTAATCGAATCCGGCAAAGCGGCGTTCCAGATCGCAAGCGACGCTTCCTTCGGGGAGCCGTCGTTCTGCAGGTCCGCCGTAATAAAGGCGAGGTTGCCGGTTTGCGAGTGGAATTTTAATTCGTCGTAGAATTTATTTTCGCCTCCCGTCAGTTTCACCTCGGGCGCGAAGGGTTCGGCGAGCTTGCGCATATAGATGCCGTCGCCTTTGCCGCCGTTCTGGGAAATAACGTAGAAGAAGTATTTATTCGTGGAGTCGAAGAGAAAGCTCTTCGCGTCGCGGATTATTATATCCGTACCGGAAGCTAAGTGGCGAAGATAGAGATCGTTCCCGAGCTCTTTATTCTTAAATTTATCATTTTCGCCCGGTTTCTTCCTGTTGGGATCCTCGAACTTCGCATAAGCGAGCCAATTGGCGTCGCGGGAAAATTCGAATCGGCTCACCTCGGGGATGTCCTTTGTCTCCCCGTTCGTTAAATTAACGAGCGTAAGCCCGTTCTTGGGACGATCCTTGGGAGATTTGGCGTTCTCTACGTCCAGGGCTTTAGGAAGCTGGGTAACGGCGCCCCACGACGAATTGGAGGAGATAACGGGCGCGGAGCCGCGCTCGATCCTATAGAGCTTAGTCGTGTCGGTTGTATTGCGGAAGCATGCCGAGCCGTCTCCGCGATCGGGGAATTCCGCCCAGGCGACCCATTGCCCGTCCTCGCTGATAGAAGGAAAACGCATGGACTTGAATTTCATAACGTCTTCCCAGGTCATTGGCTTTTTGCCGCTTACGGGCTCGCTCTTGTCGTTTTTCTTTGGAGCGGCGTTAAGCGAAAGCGATAGAAAAAGGAACGAAATAAAAATTCGCGTTAGTTGTTTCATAGCTTTTCTTTAATTAGTGCAACTGCTTATTATTATATAGTATATGATAATTCTTATTTGGAAGTTGCAAATTAAAGAATAAAAATGAAAAAAAGCAACGATGCGGGAAATTATTCGCTTATGCCGTATTCCGAGATTTTTCTGTATAATGTGCGCTCGCTAATTCCTAACGTAGCGGCCGCCAGCCTGCGATTTCCCGCGAACTTTTTGAGCACGTACTCTATAGCGCGGCGCTCGAGCGTTTCCAGCCTGTAGTTCTCCGAAAAGTTATCGGATTCGGCGGGAGCGTCGGAGCGGGCGGCTTGCTCGGCTGTCTGAATAGCGAGCGTTTCAATAGCTTCTTTAAGCGAGACTATGTCCGCGGAGAGCTCGCGGAGCTCGGTCTTTATGTCCGCTATGTCGTGCCCCATCTCCAATAAGGTGCGGAATATCAGAGCCGCGTCCATGTTTGGCGGCTCCTCCCGGCGTTTGTACGGCACGAGCGCCGCGCCGTCCGGCCCCGCGTCCTGGTTGAACGGCGGGAGAGCAGGCGGGACGTATTTACGAACCATCGCGGAAGTGATGAACGACGCCTTTTCCAACGTAACTATAGTTTCCGTTAAATTCCGAAGTTCCCTAATATTCCCGCGCCAGGGGAGGGATTTAAGCATAGACAGGGCGTCGTCGGATATTCCTTCGAACCGTATGCCGAGCTTGCTGCAGACGGCCTCGGCGAAGTAATCTACAAGAAGCCCTATGTCCTCGGGATGATTGCGCAGCGGCGGCAATTGGATATGCACGGAATTGAGCCTGAAGAACAGGTCCTGCCGGAAGGTCCCGTCCTTTACGTTGCGCTCCAGGTTGCGGTTAGTCGCGGCTATTACGCGCACGTCGATTTTCTTTATCGAAGAACTTCCCAGCCGGGAAAACTCCCCGTTCTCCAGTACTCTTAACAGCTTTACCTGCGTTTGGATAGGCATTTCGCCTATCTCGTCGAGGAATATCGTCCCCTTATTCGCAGCCTCGAAGAATCCCATGCGCTGATCCGCCGCGCCTGTAAACGCGCCCTTCTCGTGGCCGAAGAGCTCGCTCTCTAAAAGCGTTTCCGGTATCGCGCCGCAATTGACGCTGACGAAGGGCATCTTCTTTCGCAGGCTCAGACCATGGATTGCATTTGCGAACACTTCCTTGCCCGTGCCCGTCTCGCCGGTAATCAAGACCGTGAGATCCGTCGGCGCCGCCTGCAAAAGCAGTTCGAGCGATTCTCGTATCGGGCGGGACCGGCCGATTATCCCATATTTGTATTGCAAAGAAGTAATGAATTCCCTGTCCACGTCGTTCATCGCTGCTCCTTTTTCGACCACTCTTCCCATCCTCCGGCGTAGATAAACACCTTTTTGTACCCAAAATTAAGCATTATATCGGCTAATTTATGGCTCGAATCGCATTCTCCGCCGTCGCAGTAAATTACTATCGTCTTATCGCGCGGCAGGTCCATTACTTTATTCATGACGGCCTCCTCCTCGTCGTAGGGGAAGATATTTATCGCCTTCCCGATATGCTTTTTGCTCCACGTCTCGTGCGACCGCGCGTCGACTATCACGATGCCCGGTGTTTTGACGACCTTTTGCATCTGCGCGTAGGTGATAAGCTTTGCCTGGCCGGGAGTTCCCGCATCGGCGAACTT